>NZ_MLYP01000006.1 GCF_001866645.1 Streptomyces colonosanans | reverse complement strand
CGCCACCCCCGAGCTGATCTCCCCCCGCTCCCCCCGCGTCCTGGCCGCGCGGCGGCTGGCCAAGCGGAACTTCCGGGGGAAGGAGCGGCTGTTCCTCGCGGAGGGGCCGCAGGCCGTACGGGAGGCCGCCGGGCACCGGGCCGGCGGCACGGCCACCCTCGTCGAGCTGTTCGCCACCCCCGACGCCGCTGAGCGGTACGCCGACATCGTGGCCGAGGCACGAAGCGCGGGCGCCCGCCTCCACCTCGCGGCCGAGGAGGTGATCGCCGACATCTCCACGACCGTCACCCCGCAGGGCCTCGTCGGAATCTGCCGGTTCCTCGACACGCCCTTCGACGAGATCCTCGCGGCACGCCCCAAGCTCGTCGCCGTCCTCGCACACGTCCGCGACCCCGGGAACGCCGGGACCGTGCTGCGCTGTGCCGACGCCGCCGGGGCCGAAGCAGTCGTCCTCACCGACGCCTCGGTCGACCTCTACAACCCCAAGGCCGTCCGCGCCTCCGTCGGCTCCCTCTTCCACCTTCCCGTCGCCGTCGGCGTCCCTGTCGAGCGTGCCGTGGCCGGGCTCAAGGACGCCGGCGTCCGGATCCTGGCCGCCGACGGCGCGGGCGAGCACGACCTCGACGCCGAGCTCGACAAGGGCACCATGGGCGGGCCCACGGCCTGGGTGTTCGGCAACGAGGCCTGGGGTCTGCCGGAGGAGACGCGCGCGCTGGCCGACGCCGTCGTACGCGTGCCCATCCACGGGATGGCGGAGAGCCTGAACCTCGCGACCGCCGCCGCCGTATGCCTCTACGCGTCCGCCCGTGCACAGCGTGCCTCCGGTGGGTGCCGCTTCGTCACCCCCGGCTAGTAGGGTGGCGGGCTCGGGGGCCCTCCCACGCTCAGAGCTTTCCCCCACCTCTCGGCTCCGCTTCGGCGGGGGACCCTCATGAGCAGGGAGGCACCCACGCCGGACGAGAGGTGGGGTACGGGGATGAGGGTCGGCACGAGCAGGGCACCGGGAGCACGGGACGCGCGCCCCGCGCCCGCGTTCCGGCGCGGTGATCTCGCCGAACCCGGCATCGACCCGGACGAACTGCCCGACGGACTCGTGATCGCCGATGAGCACGGCCGGGTGATCTGCTTCAACGCCGAGGCCGAACGCATCACCGCCGTGCGCGCAGCCGACGCGCTCGGACAGTGGCTGGAGGAAGCCCTGCCGTTGGAGGATCTGGAGGGGCGGCGCTGGTGGCAGCTCACCGATCCGTACGGCGGGCTCACCATCCGTGTGCGGCAGCCCGAGCGCAATCTGCTGCTGCCCGGCGGGCGAGAGGTCCTCGTCTCGGCCCGATACCTCCGCACCTGGCCCACCGGGCCCATCCGCCGCGTCGTCGTCTGTCTTCGCGACACCGAGGCGCGGCGCCGCACCGAGCGCAGCCACGCCGAGCTGATCGCCACCGTGGCCCATGAGCTGCGCTCGCCCCTCACGTCCGTCAAGGGCTTCACGGCCACCCTGCTCGCCAAGTGGGAGCGCTTCACCGACGACCAGAAGCGGCTGATGCTGGAGACCGTCGACGCCGACGCCGACCGGGTCACACGGCTGATCGCCGAACTGCTGGACATCTCACGGATCGACTCCGGGCGGCTGGAGGTGCGCCGCCAGCCCGTCGACATCGGCGCGGCCGTCGGACGGCACATCCACGCGCACGTCACCGCGGGCCAGCCCGCCGACCGGTTCCTGCTGCGCATCGAACAGCCCCTGCCCTCGCTCTGGGCCGATCCCGACAAGATCGACCAGGTGCTCGGCAACCTCCTCGAAAATGCCGTGCGGCACGGCGGGGGAACCGTCACGATTGACGTCATGCCCTCGCCTTCCCCACGCGAAGGGGCGGACGGGGGGAACGAGGGGCACGAGGAGAACACCGCCACGTCGGTCACGGTGAGCGACGAGGGTCCCGGCATCCCGGAGGAATCCATGAACCGCGTCTTCACCCGCTTCTGGCGGGGCAGCAAACGCGGCGGCACGGGCCTCGGGCTCTATATCGTCAAGGGCATCGTCGAGGCCCACGGCGGCACCATCACGGTCGGACGCGCCCGCGGCGGCGGCGCCGAGTTCCGATTTACCCTGCCCGTGGGCACCCCGGCGCACCTGCAGTAAGAGCCGGTCGAGGACCCACGGGCGCGTTCCCTTAGCTCAGCCCCGTTAGACTCGGCCTTTGGCACCTTTGCGTCCCGAAGTCGGCGACGATATGTCATCGGACGAGTGACGGGGACCTTCAGCCAGCCAATCGGAAGCACGGGAAGAGATGTCGGCACCGAATAAGTCGTACGACCCTGTCGAGGTCGAGGCCTTGAAACCGGAAGAGATCGAGCGCATGCGGGACGAGGCGCTCGCCGCCTTCGCCGCCGCGGACTCTCTCGAAACCCTTCACGAGGCCAAGGTCGCGCACACCGGCCCGGCCTCGCCGCTGGCCCTCGCCAACCGCGAGATCGGCGCCCTGCCCCCGCACGCCAAGGCCGAGGCCGGCAAGCGCGTCGGCATGGCCCGCGGCGCCGTGAACAAGGCCCTCGCCGCCCGCCAGGCCGAGCTGGAGGCCGAGCGGGACGCCCGCGTGCTGGTCGAGGAGTCGGTGGATGTCACCCTGCCCTTCGACCGCGTGCCCGCCGGAGCCCGGCACCCGCTGACCACGTTCATGGAGCGGGTTGCGGACGTGTTCGTGTCCATGGGGTACGAGATCGCCGAGGGCCCCGAGGTCGAGGCGGAGTGGTTCAACTTCGACGCCCTGAACTTCACGCCCGACCACCCGGCCCGGCAGATGCAGGACACCTTCTTCGTCGAGGGCCCCAAGGGCGACCACGGCGAGTCCGGTGTGGTGCTGCGCACCCACACCTCGCCCGTGCAGGCCCGCTCCCTGCTCGACCGCGAGCCGCCCGTCTACGTCGTCTGCCCCGGCCGGGTGTACCGCACCGACGAGCTGGACGCCACGCACACCCCGGTCTTCCACCAGATCGAGCTGCTCGCCATCGACGAGGGCCTGACCATGGCGAACCTCAAGGGCACCTTGGACCACATGGTCCAGTCGCTCTTCGGCCCGGAGATGACGACCCGGCTGCGGCCGAACTACTTCCCCTTCACCGAGCCGTCCGCCGAGATGGACATGCTCTGCTACGTCTGCAAGGGCGAGTCCGTCGGCAACCCCGACCGGCCCTGCCGCACCTGCTCCAGCGAGGGCTGGATCGAGCTGGGCGGCTGCGGCATGGTCAACCCGCGGGTGCTGGTCGCCTGCGGTGTGGACCCGGAGAAGTACAGCGGATTCGCCTTCGGGTTCGGTATCGAGCGGATGCTGATGTTCCGCCACAACGTCGAAGACATGCGAGACATGGTCGAGGGTGACGTTCGGTTCACCCGGCCGTTCGGGATGGAGATCTGATGCGGGTCCCGCTTTCTTGGCTGCGGGAGTACGTCGACCTGCCGGCGACGGAGACCGGGCGCGACGTCCAGGCCAAGCTCATTTCGGTTGGTCTCGAGGTCGAGACGGTCGAGCAGCTCGGCGCCGACCTCAAGGGTCCGCTGGCCGTCGGCCAGGTGCTCACCATCGAGGAGCTGGACGGCTTCAAGAAGCCGATCCGCTTCTGCACGGTCGACGTCGGCCAGGCCAACGGCACGGGCGAGCCCCAGGAGATCGTCTGCGGCGCCCGTAACTTCTCCGTCGGCGACAAGGTCGTCGTGGTCCTGCCGGGCGCCGTGCTGCCCGGCGGCTTCGCGATCTCCGCCCGCAAGACGTACGGCAAGAAGTCGCACGGCATGATCTGCTCCAGCGACGAGCTGGGCATGGGCGACGACGGCAGCAAGGGCATCATCGTCCTGCCGCCGGAGTACGAGGTCGGCACCGACGCGATCGAGCTGCTGGAGCTGGTCGACGAGGTCCTCGACATCGCGGTCACCCCCGACCGCGGCTACTGCCTCTCGCTGCGCGGCATCGCCCGCGAGGCCGCCATCGCCTACGGCCTGCCGCTGCGCGACCCGGCGCTGCTCGACGTCCCGGCTCCGAACGCCTTCGGCTACCCGGTGAAGATCTCCGAACCGCTCGGCTGCGACCGCTTCACCGCCCGTACGGTCTCCGGCCTCGCCCCTGAGGCCCGCTCCCCGATCTGGCTGCAGCGCCGGCTGCAGAAGGCGGGCATGCGCCCGATCTCGCTCGCCGTCGACGTCACCAACTACGTGATGCTGGAGCTGGGCCAGCCCCTGCACGCGTACGACCGGTCCCGTATCCAGGGACCGATCGGCGTGCGCCGGGCCCAGCAGGGCGAGCAGCTCGGCACCCTCGACGGCGTCACGCGCAAGCTGGACGCCGAGGACCTCGTGATCACCGACGACCGCGGCCCCATCGGGCTGGCGGGCGTCATGGGCGGCGCCAACACGGAGATCGCGGACGACGACCACGAGGCCGGTGCCACCACCGACGTCGTGATCGAGGCCGCCCACTTCAACGCGGTCTCCATCGCGCGCACGGCCCGTCGCCACAAGCTGTCCTCCGAGGCGTCCCGCCGCTTCGAGCGCGGCGTCGACCCGCAGGCGGCCTCGGCCGCCGCCCAGCGCACCGTCGACCTGCTGGTGCTGCTCGCGGGTGGCACCGCCGACGCGGGCGTCACCGAGGTCATCGCGCCGTCCGCGCCGCGCACCATCACCATCCCGGCCGACCACCCGGACAAGGTGGCGGGCGTCGAGTACGGCCGCGAGACCGTCGTACGCAGGCTCCAGGAGGTCGGCTGCGACGTCTACGGGCAGGACGAACTGATCGTCACCGTCCCGTCCTGGCGGCCCGACCTGACCGACCCGAACGACCTGGCCGAGGAGGTCATCCGGCTGGAGGGCTACGAGAACCTGCCCTCCACGCTGCCGAAGCCCCCGGCCGGTCTCGGACTGACCGACCGGCAGCGGCTGCAGCGCCGCATCGGGCGTGCGCTGGCCGGCGCCGGCTATGTCGAGGCGCTGAACTACCCGTTCATCGGCGAGCAGATCTTCGACCAGCTCGGCCTGGCCGACGACGACCCGAACCGCAAGGTCGTCAAGCTGGTCAACCCGCTCTCCGACGAGGAGCCCGCTCTCCGTACGACGCTGCTGCCAGGCCTGCTCGGCGCGCTGCGCCGCAACGACGGCCGAGGCTCGCACGACCTCGCGCTCTTCGAGACCGGGCTGGTCTTCCAGCCGCGCGAGGAGCAGCGCACCGCCGCGCGTCTGCCCGTCGACCGCCGCCCGACCGACGAGGAGATCGCGTCCCTCACGGCGGCGCTCCCGGAGCAGCCGCGGCACGCCGCGGTCGTCCTCGCGGGCGCCCGCGAGCAGACCGGCTGGTGGGGCAAGGGCCGCCCGGCCGACTGGGCCGACGCCGTCGAGGCCGCTCGTACCGTCGCCCGTGAGGTGGGCGCCGAGCTCATCGTCCGCAAGGGCCAGTACGGTCCGTGGCACCCCGGCCGCTGCGCCGAGCTGGCCGTGGCGATCGACGGGACCGAGCAGGTCATCGGGTACGCGGGCGAGCTGCACCCCGGCGTCGTGAAGACCCTGGGCCTGCCCGCGCGCACCTGCGCGATGGAGCTGGACCTGGACGCGCTGGAGCAGGCGGGCACCGGCCTGGTCAAGGGCCCGCGGATCTCCACCTTCCCCGTCGCCACCCAGGACGTCGCGCTGGTCGTCGACAACACGGTGCCGCACGCGGACGTCGAGGCCGCGCTGCGCGAGGGCGCCGGCGAACTGCTGGAGTCCCTCCGGCTGTTCGACGTCTACGAGAGCGAGCAGCTCGGCGAGGGGAGGAAGTCGCTGGCGTACGCGCTGCGCTTCCGCGCTCCCGACCGCACGCTGACCGTCGACGAGGCCTCCGCGGCCCGCGATGCGGCAGTGGCGCTGGCCACTGAGCGCACGGGAGCCGAACTGCGGAGCTGACGCCGCTCCTTGACGTGTCGCGCAGAACCCCGCGCCCCTTGCCAGGGCCGCGGGGTTCTGCGCGACAGGCGCACCCGACGAACCACCTGTACCGACCCGGCGCCCCGGTGGAGCGCCGTCGCCGACACGCCGTCCGCCCCGCCACGGAGTGCCGGGCAGGCAGCCGGGCGGACGGCGCGGACGCGGGCCGCCGCACTGTACGAGGGGGAGCCGACGGCCCGGTCGGCCTCTTGCGAGGCCTCTCAGTCAACCGGCCCCGAACTCGCCGCGACAGCGCACGCACCACCCGGATTCGCGCATTCGGTTCACACCCCGTGTGAACCGGGACGCACTACGCTGTCCGCAACGAGCCACCGGGGGCCACCCATGCAACCCAACACACTGCTCGACGCGATTCTCGACGAGGCCGGGATCTCCCACGCGGGACTCGCCGCACACGTCAACCAGGCGGGGCGAGCGCGCGGACTCACGCTGAGATACGAACACACCGCCGTGGCACGGTGGTTGAAGGGTCAGCGCCCGCGCGGCCAGGTGCCCGACGTGATCTGCGAGGTGCTCGCCGCCCGGCTGCACCGCCCGGTGACCCTCGACGACATCGGTCTCGGCGTCCCCGGTGAACCGGCCAGCTTGCACGGCTCGAGTCTGTCCGGCTTCGTCGAACGGGCAACCGCCCTGTGGCGCTCCGACGAACAGCAACGCCCGCATGTCCTGGGCGCCCCGGCCGTCACCGGCACGCCCGCCGTCATGCCGGTGTGGGAGTGGGAGAACCCGCCCGAGGACGTGGACGTCTCCCGTGGTGGCCGGCACCGCGTCACCCCAGCCGACATAGAGATGCTGCGCGCCGCCCGAGCCCACTACGAGCAGATGTACCGCAAGGCAGGCGGCATCGCGACCCGCAGCCGTATCGTCGGCTTCCTCAACTCCGAGACGGCGCCCCTGCTGCGCGGCTGCTACACCGACGCCCTGGGCCGCCAACTGCACCGGGCCACCGGCGGACTGGTGGCGGTCGTCGGCATCTGCGCCTACGACTCGGACGCCCATGGCCTCGCCCAGCGCTACTTCCACCAGGCCCTGCGTCTGGCAAAGGCCAGCGGAGACCGGGGACTTGGCGCGTATGTGATCGCCCTGCTGGTCAACCAGTCGCTGTTCATGAAGGAGTACCGGCAGGCCGTCGCGTTCGCCGAAGCCGCGCTGCGCACCGCGGGCAGGCACACCACCCCGGCGCTCGCCTCCGATCTGTACGCGATGCAGGCGAAGGCGTACGCGCACCTCGGTGATGCCACGAGCGCACTGTCCTGCATCCGGCAGGCCGAGACGGCCGCCGAGCGTATCCGGCGCGGCCACGAACCGGACGAGACCGGCTACGTCCAGCCCGGACTCGTCAACGTCCAGGTCGCGGAGGCGCTGCTCAGCCTCGGGGACCTGGTGGCCGCGGGGGAACACGCCGCGGCCGCCGTCGACACGCCCGCGCACGATCGCGGCCGGGTGCACCGGCTCGCCATACTCAGCCAGATCGAACTGCGCCAGGGCAACGCCGACAAGGCGGCGGCCACCGCGGTCGAGATGACGGAGCGGGCGCGGGGGGTGGAGTCCATGCGGCTGCGCGACAGACTTCGGGCGGTGCGCGAACACCTCGTGCGCAGCGGCTGTGCCGGCACGGCGGAGGCGGCCGAACTCATCGACGGGGCACTGCGCGTACCGCTTTGACGTGCTCCCTGGCCTAGAGTCCGGGGATTCCGGCCTGGGTCGGCTGACCCGTCCGGGGGCTTCCTGCTTCACTGCGCTGTGCCGGGACTTTCGTCCTGGTCTTACCGGCGCTCCACGAGGCGTTTAGCGTCTCCGCCCGTCCGGCGGCGACGATACGGCGTCCTTCGAACAGGACGTTGCGTGCTGCGTTGTGGTCGCGGTCGTGCACGGTGCCGCACTCGCCGCACGTCCACTCCCGGACGTGCAGGGGCTTGGGGCCGTCCCTGAATCCGCAGGCCGAGCAGACCTGAGAGGACGGGAAGGCACGGTTCACCTTGGCGAAGGTGCGGCCGTGCTTGACGGCCTTGTACTCCAGCATGCCGACGAACGCGGACCATCCCGCGTCGTGCACGGACTTGGCGAGCCGGGTGCGGCCGAGGCCGGACACCGCGAGGTCTTCCACGTACACCGCATGGTTGTCGCGAATGATCTGTGTGGATACCTTGTGGTGCCAGTCCCGGCGCCGGCCCGCCACCTTGGCGTGCTGGCGTGCGACCTTGATGCGGGCCTTGGCCCGGTTCTTCGACCCTTTGGCCTTGCGGGACAGCTCCCGCTGAAGGCGCTTGAGTTTCTTCTCGGCCCGGCGCAGGAAGCGGGGGCTGTCGATTTTCCGGCCGTCGGACAGGACGGCGAAGGCGGACAGGCCGAGGTCGAGACCGGCGTCGGCCTCTCGCTCGGGGAGGATGTCCGGGTCGGTGTCCACGACGAAGCTGAGGAAGTACCGGCCGCAGCTGTCCTTGGTGACGGTCAGGGACGTGGGCGCGGCCGGAAGCCGGCGGGACCACTTGACCTTGAGGTTGCCGACCTTGGCCACGTACACCGTGCCGTTGTCCTTCAGGGAGAAGGCGTTGGTGTTGAGGCGGATCGACTGCCGGGTGTCCTTCTTCGATTTGTAGCGGGGAGGGCCGACCTTGCGGCCCTGCCGTTTGCCCGTGAGCGAGTCGAAGAAGTTCTTGTAGGCGGTGTCCAGGTCCCGCAGAGACTGTTGCAGGACGACCGCTGACACGTCGGCGAGCCAGGCCCGTTCCTCGGTGTGCTTGGCCTGAGTGATGCGAAGCCGGGACAACTCCGCCGACTTCACATACGGCAACCCCGCAGCGTGTGCTTCCTTGCGGTCGCGCAGGCAGTCGTTCCACACCACGCGGGCGCACCCGAACGCGCGCGCCAGCGCACTGCGCTGGGTGGCGTCCGGGTAGGCCCGGTAGTTGTAGCGGAGCTGCACACTCAAGAACCTACTGCGATTGGCCTCATGGGGTGACATAAACGACTATAGGCGTGACAGGCGTATCGTTTCGGCGATGCACGTGCACTTGGTCTTCGTGACAAAGTGCCCGCGCGGGGTGTTCAACGACGAGATGCTGACACGCTGCGAAGAGATCATGCGCAAGGTGTGCGAGGACTTCGAAGCGGAACTGAAGGAGTTCAACGGCGAACGCGATCACGTCCACCTCCTGATCAACTACCCGCCCAAGGCCGCCGTCTCAAAGCTGGTCAACAGCCTCAAGAGCGTCTCCGCCCGCCCGGATACGGCTGGGGGCACCTCCCGGCCGAAGGCTGGGGGAGAGTTCACCGCCCGCATCAACCACGCCATCATGCACGGCCACCTGCAGTTGCCCTCGTACTTCTCCGCATCCTGCGGCGGAGCACCGTTGTCCATCATCCGCACATACGTCGAGCAACAACAACGTCCGCTGTGACCCGCGGATCAGAGCAATCCAGAGATGCGTTCATCCCCGGCGTGAACACCGGGGCCTTCTGCAAGAGACCTGGTAACCACCGCCTCACCCACTACCAAAGAGCCGCGCGCCTCCATCGGTGCGCGATGACTGCGCCCGTGCCTGCGCCGATTGCGCGCCGCCGTGAGCCTTCTGAGTCGACGCTCCCGCTGCCTGAGTGGGCGGTCCTGCTGCGATATTGCCACTCACTCAGCGGAAGGTGGCATTACCGTGCAGTGGACGAAACACAGCGAACAGACTGTGTACGAAAATCGCTGGTTCAGCGTCAATCTCGCAGATGTCGCGTTGCCGGACGGCCGGCATCTCGACCACTTCCTCATACGGCTGCGGCCCGTCGCGGTGGCCACGGTCGTGAACGAGGCCAACGAGGTGCTGCTGTTGTGGCGGCACCGCTTCATCACCGACAGCTGGGGGTGGGAACTGGCGGCGGGCGTCGTCGAGGACGGCGAGGACATCGCCGCCGCGGCGGCCCGTGAACTGGAGGAGGAGACCGGCTGGCGGCCGGGGCCCCTACGGCATCTCATGAGTGTCGAGCCGTCCAACGGGCTCACCGACGCCCGGCACCACGTCTACTGGGCCGACGAGGGCGAGTACATCGGGCATCCCGTGGACGACTTCGAGTCGGATCGCCGGGAATGGGTCTCCCTCAAGCTCGTCCCCGACCTGGTCGCCCGCGGAGAGGTCCCGGCCGCCAACATGGCAGCCGCGCTGCTGCTGTTGCACCACCTCAGGATCGGGCAGGACATCCATCCCTGATCCCTGCCCTGGGGCCTGTGTGAAGTTCGGGTTCCGCACAGGCCCTGGGACGCTAGTGCCCCAGGGCCTGCCATATGGTCACGGCGAGCGCGCCCACGGACGTGAGGGCCGCGACCGCGGGCAGCGGCCAGCGGGTGTGTTCCAGGGCGACGATCCGCACACTCAGATCGTCCAGATCCTTGGCTGTTTCTTCGGCACGATGACTGAGCAGAGCCAGTCCTCCCTCGACATGGGCGTTCCCCACATCGAGGCGGCGGCGTAACTCTGCGAGTTCCCCATGGATGACAGGATGCTCGGGGTGGGCGGGCACGAGTCCGTTCCTTTCCGTAGTCGTCATATCCCTTGCGGGCGCATGGAGAGTCAACTCGCCTGGTTGGCGCGTGGGGAGAGTGCGCAAGGGGCATATGCGAGTCCGGCGCGCACACGGTGTGTGAATGAAGCGAGCCCGGCACCGGAGACGGTGCCGGGCTCGCAGTGACCCGAAAGTGACAGTCCGTAACCAGATGTAGGCGCAGGAGCACAAGGTGATCACCTGGGGGAGGGCTCCGGTGTCAGTTCTTCCTTGCCGATTCGTACGTCCGACTTGTAGATCCACACGGCGCTGTCGTGGATGTCGTAGCGGTAGGGAGGGTTACTCGCCTCATAACCGTCGCTGGTCCGCTCGGCAGGCATCGCGATGCCCGGCTCGCGTTGATCGCTGAACTCGCCGAAGTAGTACAGCTTGCCTCCACCGGTGCGGCACAGTGTGATCTGATTGTTCCTTGTGCGGAAGGCCTCGACCAGCTCCGCACCGTCACCCGATGGCAGCTTGTCGGCGATGCGCGTTGGGCAGGGTGCGGCAGTGCTCGGGCTCGTGTCCGAGCCGTCCGGCGTGCTGGAGCCGGAGTCAAGCGCACTGATGCAGCTCCGGCCGGCCATGAGGAGCACGATGCCCATGACGAGGGTGCCCAAGCAGCTCACGCAGCCGTTGCTCTTCTTCTTCGCCGGAGCCGGTGGCGGTGACCAGCGCGGTCCGGGAGCCGGGGGCGGCGGAGGGACTGGGCGCGGGGCGGTCGGGGTGTAGCCGGTTGCGGCGGTGGGCGGCGGGTGGAAGAGACTCTCGGGGCGAGGGCTGGAGGCCATGCGCGTGGAGCCCGTGGAGCTGGCGGGCGACGGCCGTTTCGGGGCGGTCTTCTTGCCCGACGAGCCCGACGAGCCCGATGAGGGAGTGGTCTTCTTCGGGGTCGGTCTCTTGGGCCCCGGCTTCGCCGAGCCGCCCGAAGCGGGCTTTGCCGATTTGGCCGGCGGCTTCTTCGCCGCTGGTCTGGCCGCGGGCTTTGTCGCCGCCTTCCAGCCGGTGCCGCAGACAAAGCAGGATGCATCCGATTCAAGGTTGTTCGTGTCGCATTTGGTGCAGCGCCAGTCCGCGGCCGGCCTGGCCGGTGACGGTCGTTTGGCCGCCGGTCGCGGAGCGCTCTTGCGGGGCCGGGGCGCGGCAGGAGCGGAGGCGGGGGCACGCCGGGTGCTGCCGCAGATCGTGCAGGCCTTCTCCGCGGGCTTGTTGAAGGTGTCGCAGTCCGCGCAGCGCCAGTTTGCCGTTGCCGCCACCCCTGTAGTGCCTTTCTTTGTTACGCGGGCCGGGAGTCCCCGACTCAGTCGGCGTCGTTCTTGATCCGGTCCATGACTTCGTCGAAGAGCTCCTCGGAGGCGGTGCCCGTGGGCGCCAGGACCCAGCCGTCCGACCCCGTCGGGACCCGGACGAGTTCGGCTCTCTCGTCCTCGTCGGCCTGCTGGTCCAGCACGCCGTGCTCGCGCCGCAGCCACTGGATCAGCTGCTCGGCGCCCTGGACCTGGGCGGCCGGGACGCTGACCCGTACCACGATCAGGTCGGTCGCATCGGGCGGTGCGCTCTTGAACCGGAACACCAACTGGCACGATTCGTCACCCGACTTGGGGCGCAGGGAGGCCTCGACGCAGCGTTCGGCCTTGACGTGCAAGTCCGCAGCGCCGGGCCAGCGCAGCCCCAGGATCCCCTCGTTGCAGGAGAGCTGGAATCCGGGCCACTCCAGTGGCAGGATCACAGGCTGTTCGCGATCGTCTCGATGATCTCGTCCATCTCGAACTCCTCGAGGCCCTCGCCCGCCTTGGACTCGAAGTGCAAGGTGAGGTCCCACTCCTCGGAGATCGGGTCCTTCCACGGCTCCTGGTCCGGCGCGAACAGCACGAGCCGCTTGGCCGACTGCTCCATGACAGCGGTCTGGCTGCGGGCGTACCCCC
The DNA here is from genome assembly GCF_001866645.1 of Streptomyces colonosanans. Lineage (GTDB taxonomy): Bacteria > Actinomycetota > Actinomycetes > Streptomycetales > Streptomycetaceae > Streptomyces > Streptomyces colonosanans. The sequence continues at coordinate 210,673 of NZ_MLYP01000006.1, read as the reverse complement.
ACTGTTCGAAGAGGTCGTCGATGTTGCGCGGGATGTTCGTCGGGTACGTCTGCTCGGAGGCGCCCACGGTGCCGAGCGGGTGGGCAGGGGCGTCCGTGAACATCACGATGACGTGGCGCCTGCGGTCCAGCCCCGTCTCCCAGGGGGAGTTGATGGCGAGGGCGAGCGCTTCGAGGCCCGACTCCGGGATGTCACCGCCGCCGCCCGCGTCAATGCCGCGAACGAACCGTTCGAAGTCCTTGGCCTGGTCGGGCAGGCGCAGGAAGCCGGTCTGCTCGATCGCCGTTGCCGGATCGTCACCGAAGTCCCGGAACGCGATGGTCTTCAGGCGCAGTTGGCTGATCGCCTTGCCCTTCTTCGCCATCACGTCGTTGAGCCGGTCGTGGAACTGCAGCGCGCTCGACTTCACGTTGTCGAGGACGGGGAACATGCTGCCAGTCGCATCGATGCAGAGCACGATGTCGACGGCGTACTGCAGATTTCCCTGGTACTGGTCGTTGACGGGGTTCATGTACGACTCCTGGTTCACGGTGCGTTGCGGTCCCGGCCGCGGTCGCCCAGGTTGATGCGTACGCGGGAGGACCGGGGAGCGGGCCGGGTGGCCGGGTTCGGTGCGATGTCCGGGGGCGCGAGCGTTGGTGCGGGCTCGGTCGACGCGGGGGCGGGGCTGCCCGTGTGCGGCTTGAAGTTGGCGCGGACCCGGCTGGTGCGCGGGCGCGGCGCCGAACTCTCCTCGGCGGGCGACTTCTTCGGTGCCGCAGTGCCGGGACGGCGGTGCTGGAGTGCGCACACCTTCGGGTCCGACAGGGCTTTGAGATACGTCGCCAGGCGTTCCAGGCCTGCCACTACGCCACGCTCGCCCGCGAGCTGCCCGCCCTGATCATCGGCGTCGGGCAGACAGCACACAGCGCCCCCATCGGCGCACAGTCCGAAGCCCAGGCAGTACTGTCCCGCGTCTACCAACTGGTGACGTCGTACCTGCACAAGTACGGGGAGGCGACCGCGATCCAGGCCGCCCTCGCCGCAGACCGCGCGCTCGTCGCCGCGGAGCGGTCCGGCGATCCGGTCCAGATCGGGGCCGCTGCCCGGAGGGTGACGAAGAGCCTGGTGTACCAGCAGCGGCCGGAGACGGCCGTGGAGTTCGCCATCACCGCTGTGCGCCGACTCGAAGACGGACTCGTCGAGCAGGGGACGCTCGGGCTGTCCACCCTCGGCATGCTGTATTTGGCGGCTGCCTTCGCCGCGTCATCGCAGGAACGCACCACTGCGCGGGTGCGGGCGGCCACGGACTTCGTGGACGAGGCCGCAGATGTCGCCAAGCGGCAGGGACGAGATCTCAACGAGGACTGGACGATGTTCGGCCCGACCAACGTCGGGCTGCACCGGGTGAACATGCTGATCCGCTTTGAGGACGGCTGGTCGGCGCTCGAAGCCGCCGACGAGTTGAGTCAGCAAGCGCTCGCCGGGATGACCCGGGAGCGGCAGGCTGGTCACCACGTCGCGATGGCACGCGCTTCGCTCCTGACACGGCGCAAGGACAACGCGGCGAAAGAACTCCTGGAGGCTGACAAGCTGGCGCCCGAAGAGGTACGGGACAGACCTGACACAGTGAACCTGGTCAAGGACGTCGTCGGAGTAACGGCCAGTCCCGGGGGCGAGTTGCGTGCGCTGGCTGAACGTTGTGGACTCCGCGCATGACGACTCCAGTGCTGTACCTGATTGCTTGCGCTGCAGGGCCCACCCAGTACATCGACGACGGCGTGCGCGCCGCTCAAGCCGACGGGTGGGACGTCTGCCTGATCCTCACCCCGTCTGCGGCGAACTGGTGGGAGCCGCGCATGCAGGAGCTCGTCGAGTTGACCGGGTATCCGGTGCGGTCGCGTTACAAGCTGCCTTGGGAGAAGGACGTCTTGCCGAGGGCGGATGCGATGCTGGTAGCGCCGATGTCGTGCACCACGCTGAACAAGTGGGGCGCAGGCATCTCGGACACCGTGGCGATCGGCATTCCGTCGGAGGCGGTGCACATGGGCGTGCCCGTCGTGACGATGCCGTACTTCAACCAGGCGCAGGGCGCGCAGCCAGCGGTGGCGCGGTCGATCGCTGCGTTGCGCGAGCAGGGCGTCCTTGTGCTCGACGGACCGGACGGCTACGCATCGCACCCTCCGAAGCAGGGGAATCCGAAGGCGTTCCCTTGGGGAAAGGCGCTTGCTGGCATGCGTGGCCTGGCCAGCGCCTCACCGCAGGACTCCCTGAGAGTCTCAACGATCACAGAGGGCCGCCCCCCGGATCACGGATAGCGGCCCTCAACGCCGTGCTGGTGGTGCCCGTCGGCTCCGTCAGCGGACGGCGTCTACGCAGGTCACTGATAGGTGTAGAACCCCGACCCCGACTTCCGGCCGAGCCGGCCCGCCTCCACCATGCGCTGCAGCAGCGGGGGAGCGGCGTACAGGGGCTCCTTGTACTCCTCGTACATCGACTCGGCGATCGAGACGATGGTGTCCAGGCCGATCAGGTCGGCGAGCTTCAGCGGGCCCATCGGGTGGGCGCACCCCAGCTCCATGCCGTTGTCGATGTCCTCGCGGCCCGCGATGCCCGACTCGAACATGCGGACGGCGGACAGCAGATAGGGCACGAGCAGGGCGTTGACCACGAAGCCCGAGCGGTCCTGGGCGCGGATCGCGTGCTTGCCGAGCGCCTTCTCGGCGAACAGCTGGGCCCGGCTGAGGGTGCCCTCGGAGGTGGTGAGCGCCGGGATCAGCTCGACGAGCTTCTGCACGGGGGCCGGGTTGAAGAAGTGGATACCGACCACATGGTCCGGCCGCGAGGTGGCGACCGCGAGCTTCACCAGCGGGATGGAGGAGGTGTTGGAGGCGAGGATGGCGTCCGGCCGAGTCACCACCTGGTCGAGGACCTGGAAGATCTCCGTCTTGACCTGCTCGTTCTCCACGACGGCCTCGATCACCAGGTCGCGGTCCGCGAACTCGCCGAGGTCGGTGGTGAAGCGCAGGCGCTCCTGCGTCGCCTGGCGCTCCTCCTCGGAGATCTTGCCGCGCTCGGCCGCCTTGGACAGCGAGTTGAACAGGCGGGTCCGGCCGATCTCCAGGGCTTCGCCGGTGGTCTCGGCGACCTTCACATCCAGTCCGGCGCGGGCGCACACCTCCGCGATGCCCGCTCCCATCTGGCCGCAGCCCACCACTCCGACGCGCTCGATGTCGGTCACATCGTCCCTTTCGCTGATCTACGGCTGTGGCAGGACCTCCGTGGTACGGCGCCTGCTCCGATCGTGCACGTTACCCCCAATTACCGATGATCGATCGTCCGGGTTCAGTGCATGCTGGGGACGCGGAAACGATCCGTGACGACATGGATCCACAGCGTAGGGAGCGTGCGGATGGGGCGGCTGTCGCGTCGGGCCTTCGCGGTGGCCGGGCTGTCGGTGCTCGCGACAGGGGCGGCGGCCCGCGGCGGCCCCCGCTCGACCGCCGAGATGCGGGGCATGTGGCTGGCGACCGTGGTGAACCGCGACTGGCCCTCCCGCTCCAGACTGCCGGCGTCCGTGCAGCGCACCGAGTTGCGCGCCCACCTCGACATGGCCGTACGGCGCGGGCTGAACACCGTGTTCCTCCAGGTCCGCCCCACGGCCGATGCGCTGTGGCCCTCGCCGTACGAGCCGTGGTCCCAGTACCTCACCGGCACCCAGGGAAAGGACCCCGGCTGGGACCCGCTCGGAACGGCCGTCGCGGAGGCGCACGCTCGGGGGCTCGAGCTGCACGCCTGGTTCAATCCGTTTCGGGTCGCCCTCCACGCCGACCCGAAACGGCTCGCCGCCTCGCACCCCGCCCGCGATCACCCCGACTGGCTCGTGGCCTATGGCGGCAAGCTCTACTACAACCCCGGGCTGCCGCAGGTACGGGCCTTCGTCGAGGACGCGATCCTCGACGCCGTACGCCGTTACCCGGTCGATGGCGTTCATTTCGACGACTACTTCTACCCGTATCCGGTCGCGGGCGAGACCTTCGATGACGCCGCGGCGTACGCGGCCCACGGCGGCACTTTCCCGAACCGGGCCGCATGGCGCCGGAACAACATCGACCTCCTGGTCCGGGAGACCGCGGTCCGCATCCGGGAGCTGAGGCCCGAGGCCCGGTTCGGGATCAGCCCCTTCGGGGTGTGGCGCGACGCCGCGACGGACTTTCGCGGCTCGGACACCCGGACCGGGGTGCAGGCCTACGACGACCTGTACGCGGACACCAGGAAGTGGGTGAGGTCCGGCTGGCTGGACTACATCTGCCCGCAGATCTACTGGAACATCGGCTTCGGCGCGGCCGACTACGCGAAGCTCGTCCCCTGGTGGGCCGGGGTCACCCGGGGCACCGGAGTGCAGTTGTACGTGGGTGAGGCGCTGTACAAGGCGGGTGACCCGGCCCAGCCCGCCGCCTGGAAGGACCCGGCGGAGCTGTCCCGGCACCTCACCCTCGCCAGACGTCATCCGCAGGTGCACGGGCACGTCTTCTTCGCCGCCAAGGAGGTGGCGACGGATCCTGTCGGTGCGATGGCACGGGTGGTCGCCGACCACTACAGGCGGTCGGCGAAACCCCCGCGCCGAGTCCGGTGGCCGTGTCCGCTGCCCGGTCGTCTACTTTCCGATCGGCTACTTTCCGATCGGCCGGGAGACGTCCTTGTGGCGGATCTCGGTGTCGGGTCCCGGTGAGCACACCGCCTCGTGCCCGTCCTGGAAGCGGACGCGGTAGGGGGGAGTGCCCTCCGCACCCATCACCTCGACGATCTCGGCGACCTTGTCGTGCTGCCCGACGACCCTGCCGTGCTGCACCAGCTTGTCGCCCACAGTTGCGCGCATCTGATGGGCCTCCTCGTCACGTGCGGGAGTATCGGTCCGTGGCCGCAGGCCTGCGGCCGGGGCGCCGGTCGACCCGGCCCGTGCGCCCTGCCCCGGTCAGCTCCGCGCCCGCTGTGTGACTGCGATGCAGACCAGGACGGCAGAGGCTGTGAGTGGTACGGCCGGGGTGAGGTGCTCGCCGAGGAGCAGTACCGACCACACCAGTGTGAGCAGCGGCTGGGCCAGCTGCAACTGGCTGGCCTTCGGGATCCCGATCGTCGCCATGCCCCGGTACCAGACGACCAGCCCGAGGAACTGCGATCCGGCCGCCACCCACAGCAGTCCGGCCACACCGTGCATCGTGGGGTGGACCGGCTCGTACGACAGCGCCACGAGCGCCCCGGGCACGGTGAGCGGCAGGCACAACACCAAAGCCCAGCCGATGACCTGCCAGCCGGGCATGATCCGGGCCAGCCGGCCGCCCTCGGTGTAACCGGCCGCGCACACCAGCAGTGCGCCGAAGAGGTAGGTGTCCGCGCCGGTCAGCGCGCCGCCGCTCTGCTGCACGGTGAACGCGATGACGGCGGCGGCGCCGGTGACGGCGGCGCCCCAGAACGTGCGGGAGGGGCGGGCGCCCATGCGCAGGGCCGAGAAGAAGGCCGTGGTGAGCGGGAGCAGTCCGACGACCACGGCGGCATGCGCGGTGGTCGAGGTCTGCAGGGCGAGCGTGGTCAACAGGGGGAAGCCGAGCACGACCCCCGCTGCGACGACCGCGAGTCCCGCCCAGTGGCCTCGTGCGGGCACAGGCACCCGCAGCGCGAGCAGACACCCGCCCGCGATGACCGCGGCCAGTGTGCTGCGCGCCGCCACGAGCGACCAGGGCCCGAAGCTTTCGAGTCCCCAGGCTGTGGCGGGAAACGTGAGAGAGAAGGCGACGACCCCGAGGGTGGCCTGGAGGGTGCCGGCCCGGCTCGGACCTCCGGCCGCGCCCGTGCGATTCGGCGCCGCGCCTCGGCCGGTACCGGCTTCCGGGGGCGCGGCCGTGATCACGGCCCCGGCCGTGGTGACCGCTATCGAGGTGTCTGCAGTAGCGCTATCCTGTGCTCTCATGCAAGAGCGTAGCAGTGTCGCAGATCTGGCGCAGCGGTTGCGATTGGAGCTGAAGCGCTACTCTCCCGGTGAGAAGCTGCCGTCCAGTCGTGTGCTGGTCGAGCGGTTCCGGGTGAGCCCGGTGACCGTGTCACGGGCGCTGGCGCAGCTGGCCGCGGAGGGGCTCGTGGTCACCCGACCCGGGGCCGGGGCGTTCCGCGCCGAGCCGCGTGCGGTGGCCCAGGCCGTGGGGGACACCGCCTGGCAGGAGGTCGCGCTCAGCGCGGAGGCCTCCGCCGAGGTCGTGCCGCGCACTGTCGACTCCTCCGGTGTGCTGGCCTCCCTGGCCGCTCCGCCCGCCGGGGTCGTCGAGTTGAATGGGGGCTATCTGCACCCGTCGCTGCAGCCCGAGCGCGCGATGGGTGCCGCGCTGTCGCGTGCCGGGCGCCGCCCCGGTGTCTGGGCGAGGCCGCCCGTCGAGGGGGCCGCCGAGCTTCGCGCGTGGTTCGCGCGAGGCATCGGCGGCGCGATCACCGCGGCCGACGTGCTGATCACGGCCGGCGGCCAGTCCGCGCTGACCACCGCGCTGCGGGCCCTGGCGCCACCGGGTGCCCCGGTCCTGGTCGAGTCGCCCACCTACCCCGGCATGCTGGCGATCGCCCGCGCGGCAGGCCTCAGGCCCGTGCCCGTGCCGGTCGACGTGGACGGGGTGAAACCCTCCCTGCTCGCCGACGCGTTCCGGGCGACCGGTGCGCGCGTCGTCGTCTGCCAGCCACTGTTCCAGAACCCGACTGGCGCCGTTCTCGCGCCCGAGCGTCGGCGCGAGGTGCTGCGTATCGCGCGCGAGGCCGGGGCGTTCGTGATCGAGGACGACTTCGCGCGGCGCCTGGTGCACGAGGAGGCCGGGCCGCTGCCGCCGCCGCTCGCCGCCGAGGATCCCGACGGCGTCGTCGTGCACGTCTGCTCGCTCACCAAGGCGACCTCGCCCAGTTTCCGGATCGGTGCCCTGGCCGCCCGCGGTCCTGTCCTGGAGCGGCTGCGCGCCATCCAGATCGTCGACACCTTCTTCGTGCCCCGCCCCCTGCAGGAGGCTGCGCTCGAACTCGTCGGCTCGCCCGCCTGGCCCCGTCATCTGCGTGCCGTCTCCGCCGAGTTGGGGCACCGCCGCGACACGATGACCGCAGCTCTGCGCCTGCACCTGCCCGAACTCGCCCTGCCGCACGTCCCGTACGGCGGCTACCACCTCTGGGTGCGCCTGCCCGACGGCGGCGACGAGTCCGCCCTCGTCGCGGGCGCCCTGCGGGCGGGCGTGGCAGTCGCCCCCGGCCGGCCCTATTTCAGTGCCGAACCCCCCGCCGCCCATCTGCGCCTGAGCTTTGCGGGCGTCGCGGGGGCGGGAGAGATCCTGGAGGGTGTACGCCGCCTGCGCACCGCATTCGACGAGATGCCGCGCCCCCGTTAGGCCGGCGGTACCGGCCCACGGACGGATTCCCGAACGGCTCGACAGCACGGTTTCGGCCTGGGAGCCTCCTGCCATGACTGACACGTCCCGCTTCCCCGAGGGCTATGAGTTCTCCACCGACATGGCCCGCATCGATGTCGACCGCACCCATCACTGGCTCGCGACCGACGCGTACTGGGCGATGGACCGTCCCCGCGACAAACACGAGCGCGCGGTGGCGAACTCCCTCAACTTCGGGGTGTACGAGACGGCTTCGGGCGACCAGGTGGCGTACGCGCGCGTGGTGACCGACCAGGAGCTGTTCGCCTGGCTCTGCGACGTCTACGTCGACCGGTCGGTGCGCGGCAAGGGGATCGGCACCGCGCTGGTCGGCGCGGTCCGCGACCACCTCGCCCCGCTCGGGCTGCGGCGCATCCTGCTGGCCACGAGCGACGCGCACGGCGTGTACGCCAAGTTCGGCTTCGAGCCGCTCGATGCCCCGGACGACTGGATGGTGCTGCGGTTCGACCGGCAGGGAGGGGCCGGTGCGTAAACCCGCCGACACTTTCGGTAAATCCTGAGCGGCGCCTCGTCGGTGGTAAGGGCGGCGCTGGTGTACGCGCTGAGGGCGCGGCCGTCGACGTACTGGAACATCGACGTCCGCCCCCTGTCCACGGTCACGCTCGCCGGGCGGCCCGGACGCTGGAACCTCCGTCTGGAGACCGCGTCACCGCAGCGCGCCTGACGGCCGGTGCCCGCGCTCGCAGTCGGCGCTCAGAACGTCCCGTGCGGGTCCGGCGACCCGCCACACCGTGCGCCTGGCAGGACCCGGTGCAACCGAGTACGGGCGGCGCGGGCGCATGCGGCGCGCACAAGGGGTGGTGCAGCCGTAGGCCGTCTTCCCGCAGCACCAGTGCGCATAATGATCTCCTACATTGCATAAACGTGCAGAGAATCGTATAGTCATGCCATCGGAGGAGGATTCCATGGCGGTACATGCGGCGGTGGCCGGAGCGAGCGGGTACGCGGGCGGGGAACTGCTGCGTCTGTTGCTCGGGCATCCCGAGGTCGAGATCGGCACCCTGACGGGCAACTCCAATGCGGGGCGGCTGCTCGGCGCGTTGCAGCCGCATCTGCTGCCCCTCGCCGACCGTGTGCTGGAGGAGACCTCCGCGAAGGCCCTCGCCGGGCACGACGTCGTCTTCCTGGCCCTGCCCCACGGGCAGTCCGCCGCCGTCGCCGAGCAGCTCGGCCCCGATGTGCTCGTGATCGACATGGGTGCCGACTTCCGGCTGAAGGACCCGGCCGACTGGGAGCGGTTCTACGGTTCCCCGCACGCCGGGACCTGGCCCTACGGCCTGCCCGAGCTGCCAGGTGCCCGTGGAGCGCTGGAGGGGGCCAAGCGCATCGCGGTGCCCGGCTGCTACCCGACCGCGGCCTCGCTCGCACTCTTCCCGGCGTACGCCGCGGGCCTGGCCGAGAACGAGGCCGTGATCGTCGCCGCCTCCGGCACCTCCGGGGCGGGCAAGGCGCCCAAGCCCCATCTGCTCGGCTCCGAGGTCATGGGCTCCATGTCCCCGTACGGCGTCGGCGGCGGCCACCGCCACACCCCCGAGATGATCCAGAACCTCAGCGCGGCCGCCCGCGAGAGCGTCACCGTCTCCTTCACCCCCACCCTCGCGCCGATGGCCCGCGGCATCCTCGCCACATGCAGCGCGAAGGCGAAGCCCGGTGCCACCGCCGAGTCGGTCCGCGTCGCCTACGAGAAGGCCTTCGCCGACGAGCCCTTCGTCCACCTTCTCCCCGAGGGGCAGTGGCCCGCCACCGCGTCCGTCCACGGATCCAACGCCGTTCAGGTGCAGGTCGCCTACGACGCCGCCGCGCACCGCGTCATCGCGATCAGCGCCATCGACAATCTGACCAAGGGCACCGCGGGCGGTGCCGTCCAGAGCATGAACATCGCCCTCGGACTCGACGAGACCACCGGGCTGTCAACGATCGGAGTCGCTCCGTGACAGACGCGCGTGCAGCCACCGGACCGCAGACCGCCGGGGGCGCCTCCCAGGCCGCCACGGCACCAGAAGAGAAGGCCGCGCCTCTGCACTGCACGGGCGGAGAAGCAATCAAGGAGATGCAGTGAGTGTCACGGCAGCGAAGGGGTTCACGGCGGCCGGCATCGCCGCCGGAATCAAGCAGAGCGGCAACCCGGACCTGGCCCTGGTGGTCAACAACGGGCCCCGCCGAGCCGCCGCGGGCGTCTTCACCTCCAACCGCGTGAAGGCCGCGCCGGTGCTGTGGTCCGAGCAGGTTCTCAAGGGCGGCCAGGTCTCCGCCGTCGTCCTCAACTCCGGTGGCGCGAACGCCTGTACCGGACCCAAGGGCTTCCAGGACACCCACGCCACCGCCGAGAAGGCCGCGGACGTCCTGGGGCTGGGCGCGGGCGAGGTCGCCGTCTGCTCCACCGGCCTCATCGGCGAGCTTCTCCCGATGGACAAGCTGCTCCCGGGGATCGAGACCGCGGCCGCCGCCCTGAGCGAGCACGGCGGCGAGAAGGCCGCCATCGCCATCAAGACCACCGACACCGTCCACAAGACGTCCGTCGTCACCTGCGGGTCCCCCGGGACGGAGTCTGGGGGAGGCTGGACCCTCGGCGGCATGGCCAAGGGAGCAGGCATGCTCGCGCCGGGCCTCGCCACCATGCTCGTCGTGCTCACCACCGACGCCGACGTCGACAGCGGGACGCTGGACGCGGCCCTGCGCTCCGCCACCAGGGTCACCTTCGACCGCGTCGACTCCGACGGCTGCATGTCCACCAACGACACCGTGCTGCTCCTGTCCTCGGGAGCCGCAGGCATCACCCCCGGACACGAGGAGTTCACCGAGGCCGTACGGACCGTGTGCGCCGACCTGGCCCGGCAGCTCATCGGTGACGCCGAGGGCGCCAGCAAGGACATCAAGGTCGAGGTGATCAACGCGGCGACCGAGGTGGACGCCGTCGAGGTGGGCCGCTGCATCGCCCGCAACAACCTCCTCAAGTGCGCCATACACGGCGAGGACCCCAACTGGGGCCGCGTCCTGTCAGCCATCGGCACCACGCAGGCCGCCTTCGAGCCCGACCAGCTCGACGTCGCCATCAACGGCGTCTGGGTCTGCAAGAACGGCGGTGTGGGTGACGACCGCGCACTTGTCGACATGCGCTACCGCGAGGTGCACATCGTCGCCGACCTCGCCGCCGGCTCCGCGACCGCCACCATCTGGACCAACGACCTCACCGCCGACTACGTCCACGAGAACAGCGCGTATTCCTCATGAGCGACCCGATCACCAAGTCCAGCACCACGCGGAAGCACACCGCCCTGCCCAAGGCCCGGATTCTCGTCGAGGCGCTGCCCTGGCTGACCCGCCACCACGGGAAGACGGTCGTCATCAAGTTCGGCGGAAACGCCATGGTGAACGAGGAGCTGAAGGCCGCCTTCGCGCAGGACGTCGTCTTCCTGCGGCACGCGGGCCTCAGGCCGGTCGTCGTGCACGGCGGCGGCCCCCAGATCAGCGCCGCCCTCGACAAGCACGGCATCGCCAGCGAGTTCAAGGCGGGCCTGCGGGTCACCACCGAGGACGCCATGGACGTCGTCCGCATGGTGCTCGCCGGGCAGGTGCAGCGCGAGCTGGTCGGGCTGCTCAACCAGCACGGTCCGCTCGCCGTCGGTATCACCGGCGAGGACGCGCACACCATCACCGCCACCAAGCACTGGCCCGAGATCGACGGCGAGCGCGTCGACATCGGGCGGGTGGGCGAGATCACCGTGATCGACACGGGTGCGCTCGAGGCGCTGCTCGCCGACGGCCGTATCCCGGTCGTGTCATCTATCGCCCGGAGCCAGGACGACGGACATGTCTACAACGTCAATGCTGATACGGCGGCTGCGGCACTCGCTGCGGCGCTGGGGGCCGAAACCCTCATGGTCCTCACGGACGTCGAGGGCCTCTACGAGGACTGGCCCGACTCCGACGAGGTGATCAGCCGCCTCACCGCTTCCCAGCTGGAGGAGCTGCTTCCGGAGCTGTCTGCCGGCATGGTGCCGAAGATGGAGGGCTGCCTGCACGCCGTGCGCAACGGCGTCAGCACCGCCCGTGTCATCGACGGCCGGGTCCAGCACTCGATCCTGCTGGAGATCTTCACCGACGAAGGCATCGGCACCATGGTCGTGCCCGACGCGGTCGAGCACGGGAACGGCGAATCCGAAGGGAACAAGGGGGGCGCGCAATGACCGCCAACGAGGAGCTCACCCAGCGGTGGCAGGGCGCGCTCATGAACAACTACGGCACCCCGCGACTGCCCCTCGTCCGCGGTGAGGGCGCGCGGCTGTGGGACGCCGACGGCAAGGAGTACATCGACTTCGTCGCAGGCATCGCGGTCAACGCGCTCGGCCACGCCCACCCCGCGGTCGTCGAGGCCGTCAGCAGGCAGATCGCCTCCCTCGGCCATGTCTCCAACCTGTTCATCGCCGAACCGCCCGTCGCGCTCGCCGAACGGCTGCTCCAGCTCTTCGGCCGGGACGGCAAGGTCTACTTCTGCAACTCCGGGGCCGAGGCCAACGAGGGCGCCTTCAAGATCGGCCGGCTCACGGGGCGGACCCATATGGTCGCCGCCCAGGGCGGCTTCCACGGCCGCACCATGGGTGCCCTCGCGCTCACCGGCCAGCCCGGCAAGCAGGAGCCGTTCCTGCCGCTGCCCGGCGAGGTCACGCACGTCCCCTACGGCGACGCCCAGGCCCTGGCCGCCGCGGTCACCGAGGAGACCGCCCTCGTCGTCATCGAGCCGATCCAGGGCGAGAACGGCGTCGTCGTCCCGCCTGCCGGTTACCTCAAGGCGGCCCGTGCGATCACCGCCGCCACCGGGGCGCTGCTCGTCCTCGACGAGGTACAGACCGGAATCGGCCGTACCGGGCACTGGTTCGAGTACCAGGCCCACGAGGGCGTTCTGCCCGACATCGTCAGCCTTGCCAAGGGCCTCGGCGGCGGACTGCCGCTCGGCGCGACCGTCGCCTTCGGCAGGGCCGCCGAGCTCCTGGGGCCCGGCCAGCACGGCACGACCTTCGGCGGCAACCCGATCGCCTGCGCCGCCGGGCTCGCCGTCCTCCACACCATCGAGGCCGAGGGCCTGCTGGAGAATGTCAAACGGCAGAGCGGAAAGCTGCGGGACGGAATCGAGTCGCTGGGCCACCCGTTGGTCGACTATGTCAGAGGCTCGGGCCTCCTCCTGGGTATCGTGCTCACCGAGCCGCTCGCGCAGCAGGCGCAGCAGGCGGCCGAGGACGCCGGCTTCCTGGTGAACGCGCCCGCCCCGAACGTCGTACGGCTGATGCCGCCGCTGAACCTCGGTGACGAGGACGCGGACGCGTTCGTGCGGGCCCTGCCCGGCATTCTTGACGCAGTGAACGGGGACGGACGATCCGGAGAATGAGACGACGATGAGTCAGGCGCAGGACCACGAGAACACGGGGCCCGCCGTGCCGCAGACCCGCACCGCACGCCACCGCCGGATCGTGGACATCCTCAACCGGCAACCGGTGCGCTCCCAGAGCCAGTTGGCGAAAATCCTCGCCGACGACGGACTGAGCGTCACCCAGGCGACGCTCTCCCGGGACCTGGACGAGCTGAACGCGGTGAAGATCCGCAATACCGACGGCGACCTCATCTATGCGGTCCCGAGCGAGGGCGGCTTCCGCACCCCGCGCGCACCGCTGGGCGAGTCGGCCAAGGAGGAGCGGATGCGGCGCCTGTCCCAGGAGCTGCTGATCTCCGCTGAGGCCTCCGCCAACCTTGTGGTCCTGCGCACCCCGCCGGGTGCGGCGCAGTTCCTGGCCTCGGCCATCGACCAGGCGGAACTGCACGACATCCTCGGCACCATCGCGGGCGACGACACGCTTCTGCTGATCAGCCGCGATCCGAGCGGTGGCCAGGCGCTGGCGGACCACCTGCTGCGGCTGGCGCAGAACGGGCACTGACCGGGGTGCGGAGCCCGGCCCGGCGGCGGACAATGGGTATGTGATCTTCCGGGAGGGGCGGGCAATCACCTGGCGGCCGTCGGCGGTACACAGAGGTCCGTCGGTTTTCCGGTTCCCGGTGGCGCGCCTTCCGGACGAGGCTCTGCTGTCGGGGTTGGCCGCCGGCGACTCGGAGCTGGCCGTCGTCTTCGTACGGAGGTTCCAGCACCGGGTCTTCGGTGTCGCCATGGCCGTCACAAGGGAGCAGCAACTCGCCGAGGACGTCGCCCAGTCGACGTTCGAGCGTGCGTGGCGGCACGCGCAGATGTACGACTCGCGTCGCGGCTCGGTCAGCACCTGGCTGACGACCATCGCGCACAACCTCGCCATCGACGCCGTCCGGGCACGCCGAACGGAGCCGATGGCACCTGAGGACCTGGACGCCGTCATCGGCGTCGTCACCGAGACCCCCGAGCGGTGGGCGCTGGCCGACGAGGCCTCCGCCCAGCTCCGGGCCGCCGTGGCCCGGCTGCCCCGGGAACAGGCCCGGGCCCTGATGATGGCGGGCATCTACGGGATGACGGCCCAGCAGGTCGCCGACGAGGAGCGGATCCCGCTGGGCACCGCGAAGACAAGGATCAGGGCGGCGATGGCGAAACTGCGCACCACCCTGGCGGCTCCGGAGTGAGGCGACCATGTCCAGGGGCCCGGACTGCGCCAAACTGCGGGAAGTCGGCGCCGAGCTGGCACTGGGGGTGCTGCCCGGCCGGGAGCGGGCCGAGGCGGTCGCCCATCTGGACCGGTGCGCCGACTGCAGGGAGTTCGTCGAACAGCTCTGCCTCGTGGGTGACCGGCTGATCGGCCTGCTGCCGGACAGCGAGCCGCCACTCGGGTTCGCGAGCCGGGTGGCGCGCAGTCTGGCCCGGCAGGCGGCGGCACCGGAGGAGTGGGCGAGAGCCGCGCGCCGCGCCCGGGGATGGCTCGCGGTGGCCGTGACCGTCGCCGCGGGCGTCGCGGGGTTCGTCGGCTGGACGATCGGTACCCGCCGTCCAGGAGCTCACCGCCTCACCCCCGCGCGCCGTCGAGTCCGAGCCCATGAAGGCCGGGGACATCGCCTCGGGCGCTCTCCGTGGGCAGACCACCGGCGAGGTCTACGCCCGTCCCGGCAGCCCCGGCCGGATCTTCGCGGTCGTCGGCCTCACCGGCCACGGCACCTCGTGAACCGGCAGGGTCACCTGCCTTCTCAGGTACTCGGACAGCACGATCGTCCGCGTCTGCGACCTCCCCGTCCGAAACGGCCACCGGGATGCCGTGACCCCGGTCGGCTACGGCTCATGCGCGGACCGCCATGTGCCGACCCGGGAGGCATGGGTCCCGCCGCGACCGGGCAGCGTCACTCGGGCAGCGCCGCCTTGAGGGCGGCGGCCAGCCCGCCGACCGTGGGCCGGGACGACGGATCGGCCCGCAGGCAGCTGTCGACGGCGGCGGCGAGAGCGAGCGGCAGGCGCCGCCGGGACGCGACCGGCGGGGCGGCCTCCTCGAGCTGCCAATACCGGTCATCGGTGTCGTGGCCGTCTGCCGCGGCCGTCCTTGCCCTGCAGGCGACCGGCTTCTCCCCGCAGGCCGCTTCGAACAGCGTGATGCCGATGCCCCACACGTCGGCGGTGGCCGTGAGCGGCCCGCCCCGGGCCTGCTCCGGGGCGAGGTAGCAGCACGTGCCCAGCCCCGCGGGCGCGGGCCCCGGAGGCCGGGCCACACTCAGGTCCAGTACCTTGACGTGGCCGCGGTCCACCACCACGTTGGCGGGCTTGAGATCCAGATGGAGCAGGCCCCGACCGTGGAGGTAGTGGACCGCCGAACACATCTGCACCCCGAGCAGCGCCACATCGGCGGCGGCCGGCCGCCGCCGCAACCGGTGCACGAGGTGGGACAGGGTCTCACCGGTCAGCGTCTCCAGGACGACAAGCGGCTCGGGCGACTTGAACGCCTCGTAGCCACGGACCAGGTGTGGATGGGCGAAGTCCCGCAGCCACCGCCCCTCGCGCAGCAGCCGCTCATCCAGCCGCTTCTCTCCGCGGTGGTCCGCCCGCACCACCTTGATCACGCACCGGCAGTCGCGTTCTTCGCTCCAGGCGTCGTAGACGTCGAGCCAACCGGTGCGCGTCAGGTGCTCGAGGACCACGTAGCCCTGCACCGGTTCCGTGCCCGGAGCCCAGGGGGTGGGGGCGCTCATGACAGCACCGCGCCCGCGCCGAGCCGGTGCAGCCGGGCGTACGCGCCGTTGCGGCCCAGCAGGTCGTCGTGGGCGCCGTGCTCGACGACCCGTCCGTGGTCGAGCACCACGATGCGGGTGGCGTCCCGGACGGTCAGGAGGTTGTGGGAGATGACGACGGTGGTCCGCCCGGCCATGAGCCGGCGCAGCGGGTCCATGATCCGTCGGCCCGACCCGACGTCGAGCCCGGTGGTCGGTTCGTCCAGCAGCAGCACGGGCGCGTCCCGGATCATCGCCCGGGCGATCGCCAGGCGCTGGCACTGTCCGCCGGACAGCGTCCGGCCGCGCTGACCGACCAGCGTGTCATAGCCCTCGGGGAGCCGCTCGATGAACTCGTGCGCGTCCGCCGCGCGTGCCGCCGCGACGACATCGGCGTCCGTCGCGTCCGGCCGGCCGTAGGCGATGTTCTCCCGCACGGTGCCGTGGAAGACAAGGGTCTCCTGGAGCACCACCGCGACGTTCTCCCGTACTTCGGACAGGCTCAGGTCCCGCAGGTCGGCGCCGTCGAGCAGAACCGCGCCCCGGTCGGGGTCGTAGAAGCGCAACTGGAGCTTGGCGACCGTCGACTTGCCGGCCCCGCTCGCCCCGACCAACGCCAGCGTCTCGCCCGAGGCCACGTGGAAGGACACGTCAGACAGCGCCCACGAGGCGGCATCGGGATAGCGGAACCAGATGCCGTCGAACTCCACGTCGCCCCGCGCGCGGCCGATCCGCCGCGCGCCCGGAACCTCGACGACCTGTGGCCGCTGGTCCAGCAACTCGATGATCCGCTCCGCCGAGGCGGAGGCCGCGTAGAAGGTGTTGCCGAGCCGGGCCAGGCCGCGGACCGGGCTGTAGAGCTTGCCGATCAGCGCGAGGAAGACCAGCAGTCCACCGAGGGTGAGCTGTCCCTGGGCCAGCTTCCAGGTGCCAAGGCCCATCACCGCGAGGCCGCCGGTCACCTCGATGACCTCGACGACGGGCGAGTAGACGGCCCGGATCCGCGCCGAGGCCATCGCCGCCCGGAACTTGCCGACGTTCTCCCGCTCGAACCGGTGCTCCTCCCACCCCTGCCGGTTGTACGCCTGCACCAGCGCGACGTTGCCAAGGGCCTCCTCGGCGACCGCGCTGATCGAGCCGCTGCGGCGCCTGCGCTCCCGTGACGCCGCCTTGATCAGCCGCGAGAAGTGCCGGGCGGCGGCCCAGAACAGCGGCACGATGGCGAGGGCGAGCAGAGTCAGGTCCCACCGAAGGTAGACCAGCATGCCGAGGTAGACCCCCAGACAGACCACGTAGTAGAGGGCGTTCGCCACCCCGGAGAGCAGGAACGTCTCGACCGCGTCGACGTCGCCCGTGATGCGGGACAGCACGTCCCCGAGCCGCCGGCGTTCGAAGAAGCCGAGCGACAGCCCTGGACGTGCCGGAACACATCGGCGCGAAGAGAGAGCAGGAAGCGTTCGCCGACCCAGGTGGACGTCACGTCGTCGGCGAACCGCAGCACCCCGGACAAGACGATGAGCCCGAGGTAGACCGGTGCGATCCAGAGCAACGGCCGCAGAGCACGGGGGACGAGCACAGCGTCCACGACGGTTTTGAAGAGCCAGATCTCCGAGGCCTGCACGGCCGGGCCGACCAGGCTGAAGAGGAGAACGGGGACCAGCCATCGCCGGCCGCCGCGCGTGTAGGGCCAGAACCGCCGGAACACCTCACACGGCGCCATCGCGGGCGCGGCCGCCACGACTGCGTCGGACGCCTCCACCGACAGCAGACGCCGCAGGACATGCATCATGGGATGCGCACCTCAGGGTCCGAGGAGCGGACCGGGGAATCCAGTCGCCGGCCCGCTCAGCACTCGTTCGGTCAGTGGCTGCTGTGTCCGCTGCGGTGATCCGAACCGCTGCGGTGATCCGAACCGCTGCGGTGATCCGAACCGCTGCCGTGCCTCGACGAGCGGAGGCCGTCAGACCTTGCGGGCATGAGTTTGCTGAAGATGGCCATCGTTCCTCCTGAACCTCGTTGGGGAACTCTTCCCTCACTAGGTACGTCTCAGGGTCGGATTCGGATGGCTCGCGACGGAAAAATACCGTTCTCAGCCCCACCGTGCCGCCAGCCCCCCGGTGCAGCGCACCTCGTCGCCCGCAGTGATCAACAGGCCTTCGACCTCCGGCAGGGACTCCAGCCAGGCCAGACCTTCCCGCGAGCCCATCGCGAACGCGGCCGTCGCCCAGGCATCCGCCCAGGTCAGCCGGGGACCCACCACGGTCACGGCCACCAGGTCGGTGACCGCCGGCCTGCCGGTACGCGGGTCCACGATGTGTGCGCCGCGCTCCGCGGTCCCGGACGTGGCCACGGCCAGCTCGTCGCTGCCCGCCGCGGACACCACCGCCGCCAGTCCGCCGGAGCGCAGCGGATCCGACACCCCGACCCGCCAGGGGCGGTGCGGTTCGGGCATGCCGTACATCTGCACGTCTCCGCCGCCGTTGACGCTCACCCCGCGCGCCCCGGCCGCCGCCAGGTGCCGGGCCGCCCGTTCGACCGCCCAGCCCTTCACGATCCCGGTCGGGTCGATCCGCCCCTCGTACCGTGTGCTGAACCAGCCGCCGCTGAGCCGCTCCGCCACCGCGCCCAGAGCGAGCACCTCGGCGACCTCCGGGTCGCAGTCCCCGACGGCCAGCTCGTCGCGGGACAGGCGCGAGATCTGGCTGTGCTCCCGGTAGGTGCTGAACACCTCGTCCACCCGGTGGAGCGCGGCGATCGCCTCCTCCAGCGCGCTCCGCACGGTCTCCGGCTCGCCGCCGCGCACGTCGAAGGAGAAGACGGTGCCCATCACCTCCTCGGTGTGCCGCAGCACGGACGGTGCCTGCGCGGGATCGTTCACCTGGTCGGCCAACTCAGCCACCCGCCCTGTCCAGGGCCGACTGCAGGGACCGCTGGTAGCCGGCACTGGTGTAGCTCGCGCCGGAGACCGCATCGATGCTCGCGCTCTGGGCGGCCAGCGCCTCCCGGGTCAGCTGCGGGACGGCATAGCGGTTGATCTCCTGGTCCCTCGCGTTGTCCTGGGGATAGGCGACGGCCGTGACGTCGGTGAGCTTGCCGTTCTTCACCGTGATCCGGACCTGGACGGCGCCGTAGCGGGTCGGGACCGAGTCGCCGGTGACGGTCTTCGTACCGGTCATGGCCGAACCGCCCGAACCGCCCGAACCGCCCGAACCACTGGAACCGCCCGATCCGCTCGAGGCGCCCGTACTGCTGGACGGACCGGGAGGAGGCGCGGCCAGGGCGAGGCCGGGGCTGGTGTGCGGCTTCATCGACAGCAGCAGCACCATCCCGGAGACGGTGGCGGCGCTCGCCAGCACGATCCGGCGCAGCGGGCTCTTCCTCTTCAACGGGTGCATGGCGGCCTCACAGGTCGAACGACTCGTGGTGGATACGGCGGTCGGGGACCCCGGCCTCGCGCAGTGTCCCGTACATCTCCTCCGCGAATCCGGGCGGGCCGCACAGATAGACGTCGTGGTCGGCGAGGCCGGGCACGGCCGAGCGCAGTCCTCCGGGTGTGATGTGCGGGCGCGAGCCGTCCGCGCCGTTGAGGGCGTACAGCACCCGGGCGCCGCGCCCGCCCGCTATGGCCTCCAGTTCGGCACCCAGCGCCAGGTCCTGGGCCGAGCGCGCCCGGTACAGCAGCGTCACCTGGCCCGGCAGCGTCTCGAACAGGGCGCGCAGCGGGGTGATCCCGACGCCGCCCGCGATCAGCAGGACCCGGCCGCTGGTGCGCCGGTCCGCGGTGAGCGACCCGTAGGGTCCCTCGGCCCACACCCAGGTGTCCGGCCGCAGCCGGGCCACGGATGTGCTGTGATCACCGAGGGCCTTCACGGTGATGCGCAGCCGGGTACGCCGGGGCGGCGCCGACAGCGAGTACGGCGTGGACGTCCAGCGCAGGCCGTCCGTGAGGAACCGCCAGCGGAAGAACTGCCCCGGCTCGGCGCCCAGCTTCTCCAGGCGCCGCCCGCGCATCACGACGGACCACACGCCCGGCGCCTCCTGGTGCACCGACTCCACCCGCAGCCGGTGGCGCAGATTGAGCCGCACCGGGGTCAGGATCCGGAACCACACCACCAGGGCCGCGACGCCGAGGTACAGCGCGTACCAGGCGGCCTGGGCGACCGTGCTCCCGGTGAACTCCGCGCCGAGCGCGAGCTGGTGGCCGAAGACGAGGAAGAGCGCGGCGTAGGTGAGGAGGTGCACGTAGTACCAGAACTCATGGGCGACCCTGCGGCGCATGGCCCGCGCCGAGGTGACGCCCACGGCGAACAGGACGATCGTGCCGAGGGCGGCCTTGAGCATCTCCGGGTAGTGCAGGACCACGGTGACCAGCTCGTGCCCGAACGAGGCCCGGTCCTGGGCGGCGTACCCGCCGAGGATCAGGACGATGTGCGCGAGCAGCAGGCAGACCGTGTACCGCCCGGCCATCGCGTGCCAGCGGGCCACCCGGTCCGAGCCGATGCGCCGCTCGAAGAGCGGTACGCGGGCCATCAGCCCGACCAGCACGGCGCAGGCGTACCCGCACAGCAGTCCGGCGATCCGTCCCGCCCCGGTCAGCCAGCCGGCCGTGCCCACGACCGAGCCGGTGTCCTGCCACCACAGCGCCACCACGGCGGCGGCCCCGGCCCACACGAGGACCAGCAGCGGGCCTGCGGGCGAACGTCGGACGAGCGGCGGCAGGGGCGGCGCCTGTTGCTGGTACACCGTGGCCATGTCCTTCCCTTACGTCCGGTACGCAACTGTGCAGGCGAAACCTCTGAACCGGCTCTGAAACCCGGACCGGCCCCGCGTCCGACCGGCTCCGGCTCATAGGGAATTCAGAGGGCCCGGCACCGCGGCCGCTTGCGGAAGGGTGGATCCTGGTAGGCGCGATGAACACACCCCGCTTCGGCCGCCCCGCTCTCGCCCGCCCCGACGGTACGCCTGTACATGTCCTGGTCGTCGACGATGATCCGGACCTTGCCGAGGTGCTGTCCGGGGCGCTGCGCTACGAGGGCTGGGACGTGCGCACGGCCGGCGACGGCGCCACGGCCGTAGCCGAGGCCCGCGCGCTGATGCCCGACGCCGTCGTCCTGGACGTGATGCTCCCGGACACCGACGGCTTCGCCGTGCTGACGTCCCTGCGCTCCGTGAAGCCGGACGTCTGTGTGCTCTTCCTCACCGCGCGGGACGCCGTCGAGGACCGCATCGCGGGGATCACCGCGGGCGGTGACGACTATGTGACCAAGCCGTTCAGCCTGGAGGAGGTCGTCGCCCGGCTGCGCGGGCTGCTGCGCCGCGCCGGCATGGCCCGGCAGCTGGAGGACGGACCCCGGCTGACCGTGGGGGACCTTGCCATGGACGAGGAGGCCCGCGAGGTGACCCGCGCCGGTGACCTGATCGAGCTGTCGCCCACCGAGTTCGAGCTGCTGCGGTTCCTGATGCGCAACCCCCGGCGCGTGCTCAGCAAGGCACAGATCCTCGACCGGGTGTGGTCCTACGACTTCGGCGGTCAGGCCCATGTCGTCGAGCTGTACATCTCCTACCTGCGAAAGAAGGTGGACGCGGGCCGCGAGCCGATGATCCACACGGTGCGCGGGGCCGGGTATGTGCTCAAGCCGGTGGCCCGGTGAGGGCGCGGCTGCGGCCCGGTACGCGGTGGAGGCGACGCCTGCCCCGGCCGCGCACCCTGCGCGCCCGGCTCACCGCCGGGCTCGTCGTGCTGCTCGCGCTCAGCTGCGCCGCGGTCGGGGGCGCCGCCGTGTTCGAGCTGAACGGCTTCCTCACCGGCCGGCTGGACCAGCAGTTGCGCGATGTGGGCCAGCGGTTCCCGGCGAGCCTGGAACACCGCGTGAAAGCGCCGGACCACGACGGCGACGAGCACGGCGACACACGCAGGCAGTCCGCCGGCACCTTCGGCGCCCGGCTGGTCGCAGGCGCGGTCACCAACGCCGCCGTGGTGCGCTCCGGCAGCGACACCACCAGTCTCGACGCCCCGCTGAGCGCGGCGGACGCACGTACCCTCGCGGCGGTCGCCGTGGACGCCAGGGGCCACAGCGTCCGTCTGTCGTCCCTCGGTGAATACCGGCTGATGGCGGCCGACGGTCCGCACGACGACGTACTGATCACCGGACTGCCGCTGGAACCTGTGGAGTCCGCGGTGCACCAGCTGGAAATCGTCGCCGCCGTCGTGTTCGGCGCGGCCCTCGCGGCCACCGGTGTCGCGGGCGCCGTCTGGGTGCGCTGGTCCCTGCGGCCGCTGAGCCGGGTCGCCGCGACCGCCACCCGGGTCAGCGAGCTTCCGCTGGCCAGCGGCGAGGTCACGCTGCCGCCGCGCGCTCCGGGGGCCGACCCGCGCAGCGAGGTGGGTCAGGTGGCCGCCGCCTTCAATCGCATGCTCGGCCATGTCGAGAACGCGCTGACCAAGCGGCACGCGAGCGAGGAGCGGCTGCGCCGTTTCGCCGCCGACGCCAGCCATGAGCTGCGCACGCCGGTCGCCTCGGTCCGCGGCCACGCCGAACTGGCGCTGCTGCATCCGGGCCCCGTCCCGCCGGAGGTGAACCGTGCCCTGGAGCGGGTCGCCGCCGAGTCTGCACGCATGGGCGAGATGGTCGACGATCTGCTGCTCCTGGCCCGGCTGGACGCGGGCCGCCCCCTGGAACGGAGCCCCGTCGACCTCACCCGGCTGGTCCTCGACGCGGTCACCGACGCACGGGCCGCGGGCCCGGGCCACCGCTGGACGATGGAGTTGCCCGAGGAGCCGGTGAAGGTGACCGGAGACGGCCATCGACTCCACCAGATGCTGGCCAATCTGCTGGCCAACGCGCGTCTGCACACGCCGGCGGGCACGAAGGTGACCACCTCGCTGGAGACGGGGGGCACGTCGGTCGTCCTCGCGGTCCATGACGACGGTCCGGGAGTCCCCAAGGAACTGCAGGCCGGCGTCTTCGAACGCTTCACCCGGGCCGACCACCGCCGCCGCCCGGAACACCAGGGCGGGGGCGCCGGACTCGGTCTGTCCATCGTGGTGGCGGTGGCGGAGGCGCACGAGGGGAGCGTGGGGCTCGAGAGCCGTCCGGGGGCGACGACCTTCACGGTGCGCCTGCCCGCCGCCCGGATCAGTAGCGAGTGAGGGCGGTACTCCCGCCCGCTGTTCCGATCGCGATGTGCGGCCTTCGCGTCGGATCGGCCCACGCCAGGATCCGCCGCATCGCGTCATCGGGCACCGACACACATCCCGCCGTCGCGCCCGTGCCGTTGACGTGCAGGAAGATGCCCGCGCCACGGCCTCGCACCGGCTTTGCGTAGTTGAATGCGACGACCAGGGCGTACCGGTACTGCGTGCCGTAACCGATGAGGTGTTCCGACTCGGAGGCGCGGCAGTCGGCCGGGAGCGGATCTGCCCAGCGGTTGTAGGAGCGCGATGCGCTGTCCTGGCACCACCAGGAGTCCCGGTGCACCCGGCGGTAGGTCATGGTCGTACCCGTGGGCGCGGCCCTGATGCCGAACGCGTACGGCAGGCCGAACAGGCCCGTCGGGGTCGTGTTCGCACCCTGCTCCCGAGAAGCGCCCTCGACGAGGCCGTTCGCGCCGAAGCGGGCCGGCGCGGAACCGGTTCTCGACCAGTGCCCCTTACGCCGGTCCCACCAGGTGACCGTCCCGGACGTGGCCTCCGGGCCGGGTGCCTCCGCGGTGATCAGCTGGGTGCCGCCACCGGTGTGCGCCATCCGCTCGGGCAGCGGGGGCCGACCGGCGGCGACGGGCGCGGCGCCGAGCAGAGTGAGGGTGGCCAAGGCGAGGGTGACGGCACCGGGGCGCATGCCTCAGACCGTAGACGGCGGCAACGGCAATGGCAGTCCGGGCAGGCCGTCCAGGCTCGTTTCGACGTGCTCTTTCCTCCGGAAGTACTCATTGAGGGAGGCGTCGTCCTCGCGCGCGAACCGCCTGCCGTGCAGATCGCGGTCCTCTTCGTACGACATGAAGGGCACCGCGTAGCCGCAGGTGTCCCGGATGTGCTCGGCGGTCACGACGATGATCGCGCGCAGCCCGTGCGGGGCCGGGTCGATGTCGGGGAAACGGGTGAGCAGTTCCTTGAAGCGGGGGTCGTCGCGGAAGACCGGCTCGCCACGGCCGTGCACGCGGACGATGTTCGGCGGGCCCTGGAAGGCGCACCACATCAGGGTGATCCGGCCGTTCTCCCGCAGGTGCGCGATCGTCTCGGCGTTGCTTCCGGCGAAGTCCAGGTAGGCCACGGTGAGGTCGTCGATGACCGCGAAGGAGCCCTTGAGCCCCTTCGGGGAGAGGTTGATCGTGCCGTCTTCGGACAGGGGAGCGGTCGCGGTGAAGAAGAGGGGCTGGGCTTCGATGAACGTACGCAGCCTGCTGTCCAGGCGCTCGTAGGTCTTTCCCATGGCCAACGATTATCGACCAGAGTCTTTCGGTTGTCTAAGGAAATGTGCGACACGCACACTTCAGATTGACGAATCATGCAGAGCGCTGCATACTCATGCATATCAGCGAATGCACTGTGAGGGAGAAACCCGTGACCGAGCGCGTCGTACTCGCCTATTCAGGCGGTCTGGACACCTCCGTCGCCATCGGCTGGATCGCCGAGGAGACGGGCGCCGAGGTCATTGCCGTTGCGGTCGACGTCGGCCAGGGCGGCGAGGACCTGGACGTCATCCGTAAGCGCGCCCTCGCCTGCGGCGCCGTCGAAGCCGAGGTCGCCGACGCCAAGGACGAGTTCGCCGACGAGTACTGCCTCCCGGCGATCAAGGCCAACGCCCTCTACATGGACCGCTACCCGCTGGTCTCCGCCCTTTCCCGGCCGATCATCGTCAAGCACCTGGTCGCCGCCGCCGAGAAGCACGGCGCCACCACCGTCGCCCACGGCTGCACCGGCAAGGGCAACGACCAGGTCCGCTTCGAAGCCGGCATCGTCGCCCTCGCCCCCGACCTCAAGTGCATCGCCCCGGTCCGCGACTACGCGATGACCCGGGACAAGGCGATCGCGTTCTGCGAGGCGAAGAACCTCCCGATCGCGACCACCAAGAAGTCCCCCTACTCCATCGACCAGAACGTCTTCGGCCGCGCCGTCGAGACCGGCTTCCTCGAGGACATCTGGAACGCGCCGATCGAGGACATCTACGAGTACACCTCCAACCCGGCCGAGCCTCGCGAGGCCGACGAGGTGATCATCACCTTCAAGGAAGGCGTCCCGGTCGTCATCGACGGCAAGCCCGTCACCGTCCTGCAGGCCATCCAGCAGCTCAACGAGCGCGCCGGCGCCCAGGGCATCGGCCGGATCGACATGGTCGAGGACCGTCTCGTGGGCATCAAGTCCCGCGAGGTCTACGAGGCTCCCGGCGCGATCGCCCTGATCACCGCCCACCAGGAGCTGGAGAACGTCACCGTCGAGCGCGAACTCGCCCGCTACAAGCGGCAGGTCGAGCAGCGCTGGGGCGAACTGGTCTACGACGGCCAGTGGTTCTCCCCGCTCAAGCGCGCCCTCGACGGCTTCATCAACGAGGCCGACCAGCATGTCTCCGGCGACGTCCGGATGACCCTGCACGGCGGCCGCGCGGTGGTCACCGGCCGGCGGTCCGACCAGTCGCTGTACGACTTCAACCTCGCGACCTACGACACCGGCGACACATTCGACCAGTCCGCGGCCAAGGGCTTCATCGACATCTACAGCCTGTCGTCGAAGATCGCGGCACGGCGTGATCTGGCAGGCGGAGCCTGACGCAGACCTGGCGTGACTCCGTACAGGTCACCTCGCACGCATCAGCCTGACAGCCGCCTCCTCACCTGCAAGGGTGGGGAGGCGGTCGCACAGAGACATCTTCCGAGGAGCAACTCAAGTGAGCAGCAATAGCGGTGACGTACGGCTCTGGGGCGGCCGATTCGCCGACGGTCCCGCCGAGGCCCTGGCCAAGCTGTCCGCGTCCGTCCACTTCGACTGGCGGCTCGCGCCCTACGACATCGCCGGGTCCCGCGCCCACGCGCGCGTGCTGCACAAGGCGGGGCTTCTCACGGACGACGAGCTGACGCGCATGCTGGCCGGCCTCGACCTGCTCGAAGCGGACGTGGCCTCGGGCGAGTTCACCGGCACCATCGCCGACGAGGACGTCCATACCGCCCTGGAGCGCGGTCTCCTGGAGCGCCTCGGACCCGACCTCGGCGGCAAGCTGCGCGCCGGCCGCTCCCGCAATGACCAGGTCGCGACCCTCTTCCGCATGTACCTGCGCGACCACGCCCGGATCGTCGGCGGCCTGATCGCCGAACTCCAGGACGCGCTGATCGGACTCGCCGAGGCCCATCCGGACGTGGCGATGCCCGGCCGCACGCACCTCCAGCACGCCCAGCCGGTGCTCTTCGCGCACCATGTCCTCGCTCATGTCCAGGCCCTGTCCCGGGACGCCGAGCGACTGCGCCAGTGGGACGAACGCACCGCCGTGTCCCCGTACGGCTCGGGCGCGCTCGCCGGAAGCAGCCTCGGCCTCGACCCGGAGGCGGTCGCCGAGGACCTCGGCTTCGAGCACGGCAGCTCGGCCAACTCCATCGACGGCACGGCCTCGCGCGACTTCGTCGCCGAGTTCGCCTTCATCACCGCGATGATCGGCGTCAACCTCTCCCGGATCGCCGAGGAGGTCATCATCTGGAACACGAAGGAGTTCTCCTTCGTGACCCTCCACGACGCCTTCTCGACCGGCTCGTCGATCATGCCGCAGAAGAAGAACCCGGACATCGCGGAGTTGGCCCGCGGCAAGAGCGGCCGTCTGATCGGCAATCTGACGGGTCTCCTCGCCACCCTCAAGGCCCTTCCGCTGGCGTACAACCGCGACCTCCAGGAGGACAAGGAGCCGGTCTTCGACTCCATCGACCAGCTGGAGATCCTGCTCCCCGCCTTCACCGGCATGATGGCCACGCTCACCGTGCACCGCGAGCGCATGGAGGAACTGGCCCCGGCCGGCTTCTCCCTCGCCACCGACATCGCCGAGTGGCTGGTCAAGCAGGGCGTGCCGTTCCGTGTCGCGCACGAGGTCGCCGGCGAGTGCGTGAAGGCCGCCGAGGCCGAGGGCAAGGAGCTGGACGAGCTCACGGACGAGCAGTTCGCGAAGATCTCCGCGCATCTGACGCCCGAGGTGCGGTCGGTCCTCAACGTCCCCGGCGCCCTCGCCTCCCGCAACGGCCGCGGCGGTACGGCACCCGAGGCGGTCGCCGTGCAACTCGCCGAGGTCAAGGCGGACGTGGCGGCCCAGCACGCATGGGCCACCGCGAAGCAGAAGAATTGACGTCCTCTCCTGCCCGAGGGCAGGAGATTGCGGTCCGCACCGCTACGCGGTGCCACCTCGGGTTCCTGCTTCACCGGCCCTTGCTGCTCTCCGGGGAGATCGGTCTTACAGGGGCCTGCACAGGCGTCACTTTCCGCCCGTCCGGCGGTAGATCCGACAACTCCGTCATCGGATGACGCAGTCGTAGCCATGCCGCTGTGGCCCTCCGGGCCGCAAGGGACGGGATGCCCTTCACCTCCACCCCGAAGGGTGGAGCACTGGGCAAGTGTTCGGTAGCAGGCCGTGTTTGCGAAGGGCAGCGCGGGTTACGTTGGTCACCAGCCCCAAGGAGCCGACCGAACGGAGCCCGCGATGCCCTTCGCCCTCCCCCAAGCTCTCGACTTCGCTCGAGGGGGGAGCCCCACGGCCTCGGCGACGACCCCCGCCTGCCACATCGGCCTCGGCCTGGCCGCCGTCGGCCGCCCCGGCTACATCAACCTCGGCCGCGAGCGGGACCTCCCGCCCGTCCGCAGCGTCGAAGCCCTGCGCGAGCGCACCCATGAACTCCTCGACGCCGCCTACGCCCAGGGTGTGCGCTACGTCGACGTGGCCCGCTCGTACGGACGCGCCGAGGAGTTCCTCGCCGACTGGCTCGGCGCCCACCCCGACATCGACGACGTCGTCGTGGGCAGCAAGTGGGGCTACACCTACACCGCCGGCTGGCGCACCGACGCCGAGCAGCACGAGGTCAAGGACCACGGCGTGGCCACGTACGAGCGGCAGCGCGCCGAGACGGCGGCCCTGCTCGGCGACCGCCTCGACCTCTACCAGATCCACTCCCTCACCTCGGACAGCCCGGCCCTCACCGACAAGAAGCTGCACGCCGAACTCGCCGAGGCCGCGGCGCAGGGCGTCACGATCGGCTTCTCCACCAGCGGCCCGGCCCAGGCCGACGCGATCCGCGCCGCGCTCGCGGTGACGGTCGGCGGCGAGCCCCTGTTCCGTACCGTGCAGTCCACGTACAACGTGCTGGAGACCTCGGCCGCCCCCGCGCTCGCCGAGGCCCACGTCGCCGGGCTCACCGTGATCGTCAAGGAGGGCATGGCGAACGGGCGGCTCGCGGACCCCTACGCGCCGGAGCCCCTGAAGGCGGTGGCTGCGGAGACATCCCTCGGCTGCGACGCGGTCGCCCTCGCCTTCGTCCTGCGGCAGCCCTGGGCCTCAGTCGTCCTCTCCGGCGCTGCCACCACCGATCAGCTCGCCTCGAACCTGCACGCCACCGTCGTCGATCTCACCGAGGACCGGCTCGCCCGTCTCGACGCGCTCACCGAGGACCCGCACGGGTACTGGGAGCGGCGCGGGCGGCTTCCCTGGCACTGAGGCGGCGCGGAAACCCGGCCTTCCGGACCTGAGCGGACCCGACCACGGGACACGCATGTATCTGATGAGACATTAATGTCTCACTTGGGTTATGGTTGTCTCATGGCTGTCGACCGTGAACACATGCTGCGCAGCGCAGCCGCACTGCTCACCCGGAAATCCACCGCCACCATGGACGAGGTCGCCAAGGGGGCCGGGATCAGCCGGGCGACCCTGCACCGCCATTTCGCCGGACGCGAGGCGCTCGTGAGGGCGCTGGAGGAGCTCGGTATCGCCGAGTGCGAGGCGGCCCTGGATGCCGCCCGGCTGGACGAGGGACCCGCGAGCGATGCCGTACGCAGGTTCCTGCGCGAGATCCAGCCCTCCGCGGGGCTGCTCGCGTTCCTCTACGGCGAGAACCACCTGTGGGAAGGCGAACAGCAGAACGAGGGCTGGATCCGGCTCGACAACCGGATCGGCGCGGTGTTCCTGCGCGGCCAGCGAAGCGGCGAGTTCCGCATCGACCTCACCCCGGTCTGGCTCACCGAGGCGCTCTACGGACTGATCGCCTCGGGTGCCTGGGCCACGCTGGACGGCCGTGTGGCCGCCAGAGACTTCCCCACCATGATCGCCGAGCTGCTGCTCGGCGGCGCACTACGGAGAGAGGAACCATGACCAGCACCGTGCAGCACGGGGGCGCCCCCTGCTCGAGCGATGCCGAGAGCTCGGGGGGCGTCGCCTCGCCGGGCGAGAAGCGTCCGGGCCGGTGGCTCGCGCTCTCCGTCCTCGTGCTTGCCGTGCTGCTGGTGGCCGTGGACGCGACCGTCCTCGGCCTCGCGACCCCGTACATCAGCGAGGACCTGAAGCCGTCGGGCACCCAGCTGCTGTGGATCGGTGACATCTACTCGTTCGTCATCGCCGGTCTGCTCGTCTCCATGGGCAGCCTCGGCGATCGCATCGGCCGCAAGCGGATCCTGCTCGTCGGCGCCACTGCCTTCGGCGCGGTGTCCGTCCTCAACGCCTACGCGTCGACGGCGGAGACGATGATCCTGGCGCGGGCGCTGCTCGGTGTCGCGGGCGCGACTTTGATGCCCGCCACGCTCGCCCTGATCCGCAACCTCTTCCAGGACCCGCGCGAGCGCAGCCTCGCCATCGGCATCTGGGGCGCCGCCGCTTCGGGCGGTATGGCTGTCGGCCCGATCGTCGGCGGCTTCCTGCTCGAACACTTCTGGTGGGGCTCGGTCTTCCTGATCAACCTGCCGGTGATGGCGGTCCTCGTGCTCGTCGGCATCAGGACGCTGCCGGAGTCCCGCAACCCGAACCCCGGTCCTTGGGACCTGATCAGCGTCGTGCTCTCGCTCGTGGGCATGGTCGGCATCGTGTACGCCGTCAAGGAGGCGGCCGCGCACGGGTTCTCCTGGCCGGCCACGGCCGTCGGTGTCCTCGGTGCCGCTGCGCTCTGGGGCTTCGTGCGCCGTCAACTGACGGTTCCGGTGCCGCTGCTGGACGTGCGGCTTTTCAGCAGCCGCGGCTTCTCCGGTGCCGTGCTCGCGGACCTGCTGACCGTCCTCGGCATGTCCGGGCTGGTCTTCTTCCTCTCGCAGTACCTGCAGCTCGTCCAGGGCAGGTCACCGTTCGAGGCGGGTCTGGCCGAACTGCCCGCCGCCGTCGGCGCGGTGGCGGCGGGCCTGGTCGCGGGCGCGGTGGCCCGGCGCTTCTCGGTACGGGCCGTGGTCTCCGGTGGGCTTGCGGCGGTGGGCCTGGCGCTCGCCGCCCTCACCCTGCTCGACCGGTCCACCGGCTACCCGTTCATCGGCGCCGCCCTGCTGGTCCTGGGCGTCGGCGCGGGCTTCTCGTTCACCGTGACCGCCGACGTGATCCTCTCCAACGTGCCCAAGGAACAGGCGGGTGCCGCCTCCGCGGTCTCCGAGACCGCCTATGAACTCGGCGCCGCCCTCGGTATCGCACTGCTCGGTTCGATCATGACCGGCGTCTACCGCGACTTCACGGGTCCGGCCGGCACCCCGGCCGGGGCACACGAATCACTGGGCGGCGCGGTCGAGGCTGCGGCGGGCATGCCCGAGGCCGCCGGCCAGGCGCTGTTGTCGTCGGCCCGCGAGGCCTTCGTCGACGGCCTGACACTGGCGACCGGCGCGGGCGCGGCGGTCCTGCTGGCCGCCGCGGTGGCGGCGTGGTTCCTGCTGCGCGAGCAGAGGCTGGCGAGCGCCCCGTGAGGGGGGCGGGGCTGCGGCGTCGTGCGGCTCGGCCGTGAGGGCAGTCGCTCTCCCGGCCGGCCCGCACCGGGCACCCGGCGAGGGGGCCGGAGGTGCTAGTGCCGCAACAGGCAACGTTTGCCCCGTCGCGACGCCCGGCACGCTCCCCCAAGCTCTTCGAGCAGGGGGACCCCCAGAGCACGCTTCCCCACTCTCGGCTTCTCCCCCACTCTCGGCTCCGCTCGAGCGGGGGGACCCCCAGAGCGGGAGGTGCCCCCACGACGCCGCTCCTTAACGGGCAAACGTTGCCTGCCGCGGCACTAGGCGGCCTTGGCCTTGGTCGCGTACATGTCCACGTACTCCTGTCCCGACAACTGCATGACCTCCGTCATCACGGAGTCGGTCACCGCACGCAGCACGTACCGGTCGCGATCCATGCCCTCGTACCGGGAGAACTCCATCGCCTCACCGAAGCGGACCGTGACCCGGCCCGGGCGCGGGATGCCGCGACCGCCCGGCTGCAGCTTGTCCGTGCCGATCATCGCGAACGGGACGACCGGGGCGCCGGTCATCAGGGTGAGGCGGGCGATGCCCGTGCGTCCGCGGTACAGGCGGCCGTCGGGGGAGCGGGTGCCCTCCGGATAGATACCGAAGACCTTGCCCTCCTCCAGGATCCGGCGGCCGGTCATCAGCGCGGCCACACCGCCGTTCGCGCCGTCCCGGTCCACCGGGATCATGCCGACGCCCGTGAAGAACCAGGCCATCAGACGGCCCTTGAAGCCCTTGCCGGTGACGTACTCGTCCTTGCCGATGAAGAACACCTGCCGCCGGGTCACCACCGGCAGCACGATCGAGTCGATGAACGTCAGGTGGTTGCCGGCCAGGATGACCGGACCATCGGCCGGGATGTGCTCCGCACCCTCCACCTGTGGGCGGAACATCAGGCGCATGATCGGTCCGAGCACTGCCTTGATGAGCGCGAAGCGGGACAACGGGCCCTCCGGTGTCAAGGGATGCGGTATGAGTCTGTGCAGCTGAGGACGATACTCGCGGTTCCCGGCACGTCGCACATCGGGTTCACGGAGCGGACACGTGTCATGGACGAGTGTTTACCCGCCGCGGTGCTGTTCGCCGCGCGTTCGTCATCCGCCGGGCGGGCGCGGCGGACACCGCCTACGCCCGGATGACGGTCCGTCACCCCTGTTTGTGCCGTATGTCGTTGTCCGCCTCCTGGAGGACGGCCCGAGTCCGCCGGGCGTTCCGTTGTACGTCTTCCGGCCGTCACCCGTACGCACCTACCATCGACCCGCTTCGAACCAAGCGTGGAGGAAGGAACCTGATGGGGACGCAGGAGTCGTACGGGCAGGGGAGAGGCGCGGGCCGTCGCGCGGTGCTCGGAGCCGCGGTGTTCGGCGCGGGCGGAGCGGTGCTCGGACTGTCCGGTACCGCGCGGGCGGACGCGCGGCAGGCGGGCGGCGAACTGAAGGGCCTGCCCGTGCCGACGATCGTCGGGCACCGCGGGGCCAGCGGCTACCGGCCGGAGCACACCTTCGGCTCCTACAACCTGGCCCTCGACATGGGCGCCGACATCGTGGAGGCCGGTGACCTGGTGCCCACCAAGGACGGTCACCTCGTGTGCCGGCACGAGCCGGAGATCGGCGGGACCACCGATGTCGCCGACCACCCCGAGTTCGCCGACCGCAAGACCACCAAGGTCCTGGACGGCGTCTCCACGACAGGCTGGTTCACCGAGGACTTCACCCTCGCCGAGCTGAAGACCCTGCGCGCGATCGAGCGCATACCGGCCACCCGCCCGCACAACACCCTCTACAACGGCCGCTGGGAGATCCCCACCTTCGAAGAGGTGCTCCAGTGGCAGGACGAGCAGACCCGCAAGCGCGGCAAGCAGGTGTGGATCTACCCCGAGACCAAACACCCCACCTACTTCCGCAAGCTGGGCCTCGGCCTGGAGGAGCGGCTCGCCAAGATCCTGCGCAGGCACAACAAGGACAAGAAGAACTCGCCGGTCATCATCCAGTCCTTCGAGCCGAGCAGTATCCAGCGCCTGAACACGCTCGTCGGCAACCCACTCGTCGTACTGCTGTCGAACGCCGGCAGCCGCCCCTGGGACTTCGTGGAGGCGGGCGACCCGCGCACGGTCGCCGACCTCGTCACGCCCGCGGGCCTCAAGGAGATCGCGTCGTACGCCCAGGGCATCGGCCCGACCCTCGACCTGGTCATCCCGAAGGACGCGAAGGGCAACCTCACCACGCCGACCTCGCTCGTCGCCGACGCGCACGCCGCGGGCCTGATCCTGCACCCGTACACCATGCGCAACGAGAACACCTTCCTGCCCGCGAACTTCAGGAAGGGCACGGACCCGGCGGCGTACGGGGACGCCTTCGGCGCCTTCAAGGCGTACTTCGCGACCGGCATCGACGGTGTCTTCACCGACAACGCCGACACCGGCCTGCTCGCCCGTGAGGACTTCCTGCGCCGCTGAGACGTCAATGCGTGGTGCCAGGACCCCCGTTGGGGTGACACCCGGCCGCCCCGGCAACCCGCCGCCGGGGCGGCCGCGTCACGCCGCATATGACCCACGAGCTGCTCACGACCCTGCGACCGCTGCTCGCCGCCGAGGCCTCGGCGGAGGCCGCAGCGTCGGGGATGGAGCCGAGCGACCTGGAGCAGGCGGTGTGGCTACGGCTCCTGGAACGGCTGGAGACGGACCGGCCGCTCGTCGATCCGCAGGGATGGCTGCGACGGGCCGTCCGCTCCGAGGCGCGCCGCGGCCGCCGCATTGCTCGCCTTGAACTGCCGTACGGCTCCGAGCCCGTCGACGACAGGGATGCCGATCCGGAGCGGCAGGCGCTCGCCGCGGCTTGCCGCCGCGCCCTGTATGCGGCGGTGCACCGCCTTCCGGGCCGCTGCCCCGGCCTCATAGCGGCGCTGCTTGATCCGCAGGACCTGACGTACCGGGAAATCGCAGGCGAGTTGGGTATCTCACAGGGCAGTCTTGGGCCGAAACGTTCCAAATGCCTGGGATGTCTTCGTCGATTGCTGGCGGCGGAGGTTGCGGCCCGGGAACCGCGGGGATAGGAGTGAGGAACGACCGGCGATCAGGTGAGCGGGAGGCATGCACACATGGGCATGAGCGTGACCATCTCTGTGGCGACCGAGCGGGACGCCGAGCAGATCTTCAGGCTGCAGTACCTGTGCTTCCAGAGCGAGGCCGCGCTGTACGGCAACTACCGTATCGCCCCGCTCGTCCAGACCCTGGAGTCGGTCCGTGCGGAGGTCGCCTCGGACTGCGTGTTCGTGGCCCGGCTCGGCGACGAGGTGGTCGGCTCGGTGCGCGGCAGCGTGACCGAGGACGGCGCGGCGTCCATCGGCAAACTCTGCGTGCACCCGCGGCTGCAGGGGCACGGCATCGGCGCCCGGCTGCTGCGCACCGCGGAGGCGGCGCTGGTGGAGGAGCGCGGTGCAACCAAGTTCCGCCTCAGTGCGGGCCACCGCAGCGAGGGCACCCTCCGCCTGTACCGCCGCGTCGGCTACGAGACGGTGGGCACGACCCAGGGTGAGGACGGCGTCCCGATGATCGTCCTGGAGAAGCAGGCCGCGGCGGGAACGTACGCGGCGACGGCGACGGCGTAAGAAGACGGCGCGGTCCCCGCAAGACGCGCGGGGAACCGTGCGACCGGCCGCGATGGGCCGGTGGTCCTCAGGCGCTCTGTTGCTTCGCGCGGGGCGTCCGGAGCCAGTACATGGCCGACAGCGGCAGCAGTACGGGAATGAAGATGTACCCCATGCCGTAGTCGGACCACACGGTCGCATCGGGAAACGCGGACGGCTCGACCAAGGTCCACGTGCCCACGATCAGCACGCCGACCAGCTCGGCGGCGCAGCAGATCCGCGCCGCCCGGCGGGCCGTTTCCCCGCCGCGGACCAGGGAGTAGGTGATGAAGCCGTAGACGACGCCGGCCACCGCCGAGAGGGAGTACGCCAGCGGGGCCTTGTCGAACTGCGTCGAGATCTGTACGACCGAGCGCGACACCGCCCCGACCACCATCACGCCGTACAGCCAGACGAGCAGCATGCCGGGCCCGCTGATGAGCCGTGTCCTCGTCGGCTTCTCCTGCGTCGCCGTCATCTCAGCCTCCCCAGATGTCATAGAGCCGTACCTGCAGCACGGCGAGGACCACACCGCCGGCCGCGACCGTGATCGAACCCCAGCGCGTGCGTTCCGTCAGCGACATGAAACCCGCCGCCGGAACGCACGCGAACGCTCCGAGCAGATACGCCACGAAGATCGTCGTGCCCTGAGCCGGCTTCTCGCCGCGCGCCAGCTGGACGATGCCGACGACCAGCTGGACCACGGCCAGCAGCGTCACCACGGCCATGCCGATGAAGTGCCAGTCCTTCGTGGGCTGATCACGGTAGGCCGCCCAGCCGCACCAGGCGGCGAGGAGCAGCGCGGCGACACCGGTCACCAGTGTCAGGGCATCAAGCATGCCGCGACCCTATTACGGGCCAAAAGGCCCGATGCGCGCGCCCCCGGCGTGCTGGCGGGTGCCCGGCCGAGGCCCGGTCGGCAGCCGGCCGTGCCGCCGTTATGGCCGCCGTGGCGTTGGCCACAACCCACCGTTCCACGAGGTGGACGCGGACCTGGTGGTGAAGGACCTCTCGGCCTTGTCATCCCTGGTCAACGGGGGTGCCGTGAGGGGCTTGGGGCACGCCTGAAAGCTGTCCACGGCCGTCCATCATTCGGACAGCGGTCGCGGCCCCCGGCTGTGCGTCTGCTTTACTTGCGCCCATGACCACGACGAGCAGCCGCGCCCTTGCGACCGAGGCGACCATGACGCCCGGTGCTCGTTGTATGCGTCCTGCGCGTCGAATGTGCGCCTTCTAGAGGGCCCCTGCACCATCTGAGCCTCGCGCCCCGAAGCGAGAGCCTGCTCGTCTCCGCACCCCGCGTCCGGATCACCCGGCGCACGCGGCCGAGCCCCTCCCTTGCGCGCACGTTTCTCTCCCCGCCTCCGGCACCCGTGCGAGAACCGTGCTGCGTTCTGGCTGTACCCGACCATGAACGCCGTGCCCGGCGCCCGCGATGCGCCGCGCACTCGACAGTGACGGAAACCCACGTGATCACCACATCGGGCCTCACCAAGGTCTACCGCTCGCGGGGCCGCGAGGTCACCGCCCTCGACGGTGTTGATTTGCACGTCCGCGAAGGCGAGGTGTACGGCGTCATCGGCCAGTCCGGCGCCGGCAAGTCCTCGCTCATCCGCTGCGTCAACCTGCTGGAGCGTCCCACCTCCGGAACGGTCACCGTCGCCGGACAGGACCTCACCGCCCTCGCCGGCCGCGGGCCGCGCGCCGGCAAGGAGCTGCGGCGGGCGCGCAGCCGGATCGGCATGGTCTTCCAGCACTTCAACCTGCTGTCCTCACGCACGGTGCAGGACAACATCGAGCTCCCCCTGGAGATCCTCGGAAAGTCTGGGAAGGAACGTTCCCGCAGGGCGCTCGAACTGCTCGACCTGGTCGGCCTCGCCGACAAGGCGGGGGCCTACCCCGCCCAGCTCTCCGGCGGTCAGAAGCAGCGTGTCGGCATCGCCCGCGCCCTGGCCGGGGACCCCAAGGTGCTGCTCTCCGACGAGGCCACCAGCGCCCTGGACCCGGAGACCACCCGCTCCATCCTCCAGCTGTTGCGCGACCTGAACCGCGAGCTCGGCCTGACCGTCCTGCTCATCACGCACGAGATGGACGTCGTGAAGTCGATCTGCGACTCGGCGGCGCTCATGGAAATGGGCCGCATTGTCGAGTCCGGCACGGTCGGCGAGTTGCTCGCCACGCCGGGCTCGGAACTGGCCGCCGCGCTCTTCCCGGTCGACGGCGATGCCTCCGGCCCGGACCGGACCGTCGTCGACGTCACCTTCCACGGCGAGGCCGCCACCCAGCCCGTCATCTCGCAGCTGGCCCGCACCTACAACATCGACATATCGATCCTCGGCGCCGCCCTCGACACCGTCGGCGGCCTCCAGGTCGGCCGGATGCGCATCGAACTGCCCGGCCACTACGAGGACAACGTCGTACCCATCGGCTTCCTGCGCGAGCAGGGCCTCCAGGTCGACGTCGTCAGCCCCGAGACCGCGCTGGTGAAGGAAGGTGCCAAGTGACCTGGTCCGAGATGCAGCCCCTGCTGTCCCAGGCCTGTTGGGACACCCTCTACATGGTCGGCTGGTCCACGCTCATCGCCGTCGTCGCCGGACTCCCGCTCGGCATCCTGCTGGTCCTCACCGACCGGGGCGGCCTGCTGCAGAACGTCGTCGCCAACAAGGTGCTCGGGCAGGTGGTGAACATCGCCCGCTCGATGCCGTTCATCATCCTGATGGTCGCCCTGATGGGCTTCACCCGCTGGATCACAGGCACCACGATCGGCCGCGAGGCCGCCATCGTGCCGCTCGCCGTCGGCGCTATCCCGTTCTTCGCCCGCCTGGTCGAGACGTCCGTCCGTGAAGTGGACGGCGGGCTCGTCGAAGCCGTGCAGGCGATGGGCGGCAACACCTGGACGGTCGTGCGCAAGGTCCTCGTCCCCGAGTCCCTGCCCTCGCTGATCTCCAGCACCACCACCACGGTCGTCACCCTCATCGGCTACTCCGCGATGGCCGGCACGGTCGGCGCCGGCGGTCTGGGCGACATCGCCATCCGCTACGGCTACCAGCGCTTCGAGACCCAGCTGATGTGGATCACCGTGGCGATCCTCGCCGTGGTCATCTCCGTCATCCAGTTCGCCGGCGACCTCGCCGCCCGCTCCCTGCACCGGCGCGGCGGCCGTTCCGGTCAGGCGCCGACGCTGCGGCTGCTGAAGGCCAGGCAGCCGGCGGCCGACGTGAGCAACGCCGCCTGAAGCCCCGGCACTTCAGGCCCCCGGACTCCCCCGTTCATGAAGCGGGGGCGCACCACCCCAAGGAAAGGCACTTTTCGTGCGTAACACCGCCAAGATCACCGTCACCGTCCTGACCGCCGGAGCTCTCACCTTCGGGCTCTCCGCCTGCGGCTCGGGTTCCGACTCCGGCAAGGCCGACGCGAACGCCCCCCTGACGGTCGCCGCCACCCCCAACCCCCAGGGCGAGATCCTCACCTATGTGAAGGACCACCTGGCACAGAAGGCCGGCCTCAAGCTGGAGGTCAAGGAGTTCACCGACTACGTGACTCCGAACACGGCCGTGCAGCAGGGCCAGGTCGACGCCAACTACTTCCAGCACAAGCCGTACCTCGACGACTTCAACAAGAAGAACGGCACGGACATCGTGCCGGTGCCCGGCGGGGCCGTGCACCTGGAGCCGCTCGGTGTCTACTCCAAGAGCGTCAAGAAGCTCGCGGACCTCAAGAAGGGCGCCACGGTCGCCGTCCCGAACGACACCACCAACGAGGCCCGCGCCCTGAAGCTGCTGGAGGCGAACGGCCTCATCAAACTGAAGGCGGGCGTCGGCTACGAGGCGACCCCCAAGGACGTCACCGACAACCCCAAGAACCTTTCGTTCAAGGAGCTCGAGGCGCCCCAGCTGCCGCGCTCCCTCGGTGATGTCGACGCCGCGGTGATCAACAGCAACTTCGCACTGGAGGCCAAGCTCAACCCGGCCAAGGACGCGATAGCCGCCGAGTCCGCCAAGGACAACCCGTACGCGAACATCCTCGTCGTGAAGAAGGGCAACGAGAACGACCCGCGCGTCAAGAAGCTCACCAAGCTGCTGACGTCGCCCGAGGTGAAGAAGTTCATCGAGGACAAGTACGAGGGCGCGGTCGTCCCGGCGTTCTGATCGAAGCGCCCACCGGCCTGCCGCCGCGCACGGGGTCCTCCCGCACAGGGTGGGGGAGGACCCCGTGGTGCGGTCGGGTGCGTCGATGCTGCATGCTGGGCAGTTCAGCAGGCCCTGACGGTTTCCGAAGGTTACGGAGCGGCGCATGAAGAGCACCTTCCCCAACATCTCCATCAGCACGGAGCGGTTGGTGCTGCGTCCCCTGGACGAGGACGACGTCCCCGCTCTGGCCGAGATGATGAACGACGAACAGGTCGCCGCCTGGACCGACGTCCCCCAGCCCTTCACCGAGGAGGGTGCCCGCTCCTGGGTCACCGAGTACGCCCCGGCCGAGCGCACGTCGGGCCGCGGCCTCGATCTGGCCGTCACCGAGTTCCTCACCCAGCGCCTGGTCGGGATCGTCCAGCTGACCAAGACCAACTGGCACATCCGCTCCACCGAGCTGTCGTACATCATCGCCCCCTGGGCCCGCGGCGAGGGCTACGCCTCCGAGGCGGCCCTGGCCATCGCTCAATGGCTCTTCCAGGAGCAGAAGTTCGAGCGGATCGAAGTGCGCACGGCGGCCGACAACACCGCCTCCCAGCAGGTCGCCCAGAGGATCGGCTGCATCAGTGAGGGCGTCCTGCGCAACGCCTGCATAGTGCACGTCCACACCGAGGACGGCACCTGGACGGACGTACGGACCGACTTCATCGTGTGGAGCCTGCTGCCGGAGGATCTCGACGCGGTCAGCGAGGAGTTGGCCGACATCGGTGGTTTCACGTCGTTCTCGAACTGGAACTGACACTGGGGGACCGCTCCCACCGGCCGGGCCCCGCGCGGGTGCACGCAGCCGAACCAGGTACCCTCACGGAGCCCGTCATGCGGGCTGCCCCCTGACGACCTGCGCAAACCTCCTGGAGGCTGATGACGATGGCCGACCGGGTCACGGTGATCGGCTGGGACGGCTCGCCACCGACCGCCGCGGCGCGTTCCGCCCTGTCGGCCGCCACGCTCGTGGCCGGCGCCGCCCACCATCTCGCCCTCCCCGAAGTACCGGGGACGGCCGAGCGCATCCGCCTCGGCAGCATCGCCCTCGCCGCCCGCCGCATCGCCGCCCACCGCGGCACCGCCGTGGTCCTCGCCGACGGAGACCCGGGCTTCTTCGGTGTCGTACGCGCCCTGCGCGCTCCCGAGTTCGGCCT
Organism: Streptomyces colonosanans; assembly: GCF_001866645.1. Lineage (GTDB taxonomy): Bacteria > Actinomycetota > Actinomycetes > Streptomycetales > Streptomycetaceae > Streptomyces > Streptomyces colonosanans. The sequence continues at coordinate 171,198 of NZ_MLYP01000006.1, read as the reverse complement.
GGAGGTCGAAGTCGTCCCGGCCGTCTCCTCGGTGGCCGCCGCCTTCGCGCGCGCGGGAATGCCGTGGGACGACGCACAGGTGGTCGTCGCCCACCGACGCACCCTGCGACGCGCGGTGAACGTATGCCGCGCCCACACCAAAGTCGCCGTTCTCACCTCACCCGGCGCCGGGCCCGCCGAACTCGGCCTGCTCCTCGACGGGGTCCACCGCACCTTCGTCATCTGCGAGGAACTCGGCACCGAACGCGAACAGGTCTCCGTCGTCACCTCCGACAACGCGGCCGACCACACCTGGCGCGACCCCAATGTCGTCATCGTCATCGGCGGACCCGTGACCGCGGCCGACGGGAGCGGCTGGATCGCCGGCCGTGATCCGGGTGCCGGACCGCGCGGCTGGACGCTGCCTGCTCAGGCGTACGGGGGCGGACTCGGCGAAGGCGAGACGGATCTGCTGCGCGCCGCCCAACTCGCCCGGCTCGGCCCCCGGGTCGGCGACCTGGTATGGGACATCGGTTCGGGCAGCGGGGCCTTCGCCGTGGAGGCCGCCCGCTGCGGGGCCGCCGTCATCGCCGTCGACCGCGACCCGGACGCCTGCGGCCGCACGGCGGGCGCCGCGCGCCACTTCGGGGTCCAGCTCCAGGTCGTGCACGGCACCGCCCCGCACATCCTGGAGAACCTGCCCGAACCGGACGTCGTACGCGTCGGAGGCGGGGGAGCCGCGGTCGTCTCGGCCGTCGCCGACCGTCGTGCGCAACGCATCGTCGCGCACGCCGCGACCCGCGACGCGGCCGAACTGATGGGCCGGGACCTGTCCGAGCACGGCTACGACGTCGAGTGCGCGCTGCTGCAGTCCGTCGAACTCGACACGCGGGCCTGGGCGGAGAAGGAACGGAGCGTCGCGTTCCTGCTCAGCGGGCGATTGCCCGAACGCTCCCCGTGATTTCGGTGCCCTACCGGCGCGGTAGGCTGGCGGATTGTTGTACCTCACTCGGGTGATCCGGCGCTTCGTCAGTCAATGTCCGGAAAGCACACTCCTTTTGGGGCGAGTGTGGTACCGCAGAACCGGAGAGCGCGCAACGTGGCGCAGTCCACAGCGGGCTGTGGCGGATCAAGCTGCCGCGACGGCGGGAGGGCCGCGACAATGCCAGTCGACGGCTTTGCCGCCATAGTTGGCGGGTCGTTCGTGCCGCTGGGCACGCACGCTCGTTCTTCACTGCGGGCGGTCGGCGCGTCGTTCCGGGCGAGCTGGTCGTAGGAGCACTAACCGATGGGCGAGGGATACGCATGACCGACACCGGCCAGGTCCCGGGCGAGGGGCTGCCGGAGAACGCAGGCATGGTGGAGCAGCCAGGCGTTCTCGCGCCGGGCGCGTACGCCTACCTCGACCCCTCCGACGCCACGACCGCCGATGACGAGGACCTGCTCCTGATGCCCGGCCAGCACGGCGCATGGGGCAACGAGGTGCCGCAGCCCGCCCCGGCCCCGGCGCCGTTCGGCCATGAGCCCGGCCCGCACGAGACGGCCGGACGGGACAGCGGCTCGGTCGACCTCGGTGCGGTCCGTACGCCCCCTCCGGCGTCCGCGCCGCAGCCGACCCCGCCGCGTCCGCTGCACCTCGGCCCGCCCACGCCGAGTGCCTCCTTCAGCGCGGTGCGTTCGCTGTCGGACCGAGGTCCGGCCAACGCCCCGCTGCGCCCCTCCGGTCCGCCGACCACCGGCCCCGAGTACCTCGACGTGCCGCAGTTCGGGGAGACCTCCCCACAGGGAGCGGTGCCGTGGGGCGCCCCGCCGCAGGCGCAGCCCGCCCCGCCCGCCGGCCAGGAGGGGATCCCCGTGGAAACGGCGGCTCCGGCGCCCCTGGCCGAGCCGGTGGCCACGTCCGAGCCGGTGCCGACGGCCGAGCCGGTGCCGACGGCCGAGCCGGTGGCCACGGCCGAGCCGGTGGCCATGTCCGAGCCGATCGCGGTACCGGTCGCACCCGAGGCCGCCGCACCCGTGGCCCCGCCCGAGCCGCTCCAGGAGCAGGCCGTTCCGGTCGCCGCCGAGACACCTCAGCCGTCCGGAGCGCAGGCCGGCCCGGAGCTGCCGCAGCCTCCGGGCGTGCCGCAGGACGGCCAGGCCGCGCCCATGGCGGTACAGCCGGCCGCGTCGCCCGTGGACGCCGCGCGCGTCGTGCCGGTGCCCGAGGGCGCTCTCCGTGCGCCCGACGCCGTACCGGCCGCCGAGACCGGGCAGGCCCCTGCCGTCGCGCAGGCCACCGACGCCGTAACGGAACCGCCGGCGCCGGACGGATCGTCCGCCCGGGTCACCCCCCAGGATCCGCAGGCCGCGCCCGCGGTGGACGCGCAGGCGCCGGACGCCACGCCCGTCGCCGCCGAGTCGAACGCGCCTCAGCCGTCGGACGACACGGCGGAGGCCGACGCGGTCGCGCCCCAGCAGGCCGAGGACGCCGTTGTCCCCGCGTCCACCGATCTCACGGTTCCGCCGCCCGCGCAGGCCTCCGAGCCCATTACGCCCGCGCAGGCCTCCGAGCCCATTACGCCCGCGCAGGCCTCCGAGCCCATTACGCCCGCGCAGGCCTCCGAGCCCATTACGCCCGCGCAGGCCTCCGAGCCCAACGCGCCCGCCCAGGACCAGGCCGAGGCCGTCAGCCCCGTACCGGACCCGCAGGCGGCCGAGCAGCAGACCGCCGACCCGTCCGCCCCGGTCGCGGACACCGTGGTCCAGCTCCCGGACGCCGCGCGGCAACTCGCCGCCGAGGAAGCACAGCCCGAGGGCGCCGAGCCCGGCCGGCCCGTGCCGGACGGAGTCGCGGCGCCGGCCGCAGCGCCCGAGGAGTCCGCCGGCGAGGTGCCCGGCGAACAGTCCGACGCCGATGAGCCGGCCGGTGCCCCCGAGGAGTCCGAGGAGTCCGAGGCGCCCGAGTCGCTCGGCCAGGTCGTGCCCGTGGAGGGAACCATGCCGCCCGCTGAGCACATGGCCCCGACCCCGCCGCACGCCCTGAGCGTGGCACCCCTCACCGCCGACGAGCAGCCGGCCGCTCAGGAGCCCGCTTTGGCCGCCCCCGAGGAGGAGGAGCCCGCGGCCGCCGCACCGGCCGCGGAACAGCCCGTCCCCACCGTTCCGGCCCCCCGCGACGGCGACGCGCCCACCCCGGAAGCGCCCTTCGTGGACCCGGAATCCGTGGTCGCACAGCAGGCGGAGGACCTGGACACCAGGGCTGCCGATCAGGAAGAGAGCACGGCAGCAGGGGAAGACGTGCGAGAGTCCACCGGCCCGGCGGCGCCCGGATACGACGAGGCCGAGCGCGAGGCGGTGCTGCGGGTGATGCGCGAGCGCCGCGACATCCGCAAAGGTTTCCGCAGCGACCCGATCCCGCACGATGTGCTGTTGCGCGTCCTGGAGGCGGCCCACACGGCGCCGTCCGTCGGTCACTCCCAGCCCTGGGACTTCGTCGTCATCCGCTCCGCCGAAACGCGCCGCTCGATGCACGAACTGGCCCAGCGTCAGCGCGAGGCCTACGCCAAGTCGTTGCCCAAGGGCCGTGCGAAACAGTTCAAGGAACTGAAGGTCGAGGCCATCCTCGACACCCCGGTGAACATCGTGGTCACGGCCGACCCGACCCGCGGCGGCCGGCACACCCTGGGCCGGCACACCCAGCCGCAGATGGCCCCGTACTCCTCCGCGCTCGCCGTCGAGAACCTGTGGCTCGCCGCTCGTGCCGAGGGCCTCGGCGTCGGCTGGGTCAGCTTCTTCGACGAGCGCGAGATGGTCCGCGCCCTCGGCCTGCCCGAGCACCTGGAAGTCGTGGCCTACCTCTGCATGGGGTACGTCGACGAGTTCCCGGAGGAGCCAGAGCTGATGCAGGCGGGCTGGTCCAAGCGCCGCCCGCTGTCGTGGGTCGTGCACGAGGAGACGTACGGCCGTCGCGCGCTGCCCGGCGAGGAGCCGCACGACCTGCTCGCCGAGACCGTGGCGGGGATCCGCCCGCTGGACGCCAAGGCCCTCGGCGAGGCCTGGGAGCGGCAGAAGCGGATGACCAAGCCCGCGGGCGCACTCGGCATGCTGGAGATCATTTCCGCGCAGCTGTCCGGCCTGTCCCGGCAGTGCCCGCCCCCGATTCCGGAGCCCGCGGCCGTCGCGATCTTCGCCGGGGACCACGGCGTGCACGCCCAGGGCGTCACCTCCTGGCCCCAGGAGGTGACCGGCCAGATGGTCGCCAACTTCCTCGGCGGCGGCGCGGTCTGCAACGCCTTCGCGAACCAGGTGGGCGCCGAGGTCTGCGTCGTCGACGTGGGCGTGGCCGCCGACCTGCCCGCCACCCCGGGCCTGCTGCCGCGCAAGGTCCGTGCGGGCACGGCGGACATGACGACCGGTCCCGCGCTCACCCGTGAGGAGGTCAAGCAGGCGATCGAGGTCGGCATCGAGACGGCCCGCGACCTGGTGGCGGCGGGCAACAGGGCGCTGCTCACGGGCGAGATGGGCATCGCGAACACGACGGCCTCGGCCGCGCTGATCTCGGTCTTCACCGACACCGACCCGTCGGAGGTGACGGGCCGCGGCACGGGCGTCAACGACGAGACGCTGGCCCGTAAGACGGAGGTCGTGCGCCGTGCCATCGAACTCCATCAGCCGGATCCGGCCGATCCGATCGGCGTCCTGGCGGCGTTCGGCGGACTGGAGCACGCGGCGATGGTGGGCCTGCTGCTGGGCGGTGCGTCCCTGCGTACGCCGGTGATCCTGGACGGTGTCAGCGCAGGTGCCGCCGCGCTGGTGGCCCGCGCGATCGCCCCCGAGGTTCTCGCGGCGTGCATCGCCGGCCACCGCAGCGCGGAGCCGGGCCATGTGGCGGCGCTCAACAAGCTGGGCCTGCGCCCCCTGGTCGAACTGGACCTGCGCCTGGGCGAGGGCACGGGCGCGCTCCTGGCCCTGCCGCTGGTCCAGAGCGCGGCCAGGGCGATGCACGAGGTGGCGACGTTCGACTCGGCGGGAGTCACCGAGAGGTAGGGTCCCGGACGCCTGCGGTCGGGGGCTCGGCGACAGCGCTCGGCCCCCGGCCGGCCGGGCGCTGACGAGAACCGCATAAAATTCCCACCTCAGGGCCCCTTCACAGCCGCAGAGGCCTGGTACCGCACCGCCGCAAGAGGAGCCGCACCTCCATGGCCGAACATCCTCCGTACCCCGTAGGGCTCCGCCTCTCCGGCCGCCGCGTCGTCGTCCTCGGCGGCGGTCAGGTCGCCCAGCGCCGCCTGCCCGCGCTGATCGCGGCCGGCGCGGACGTCCACCTGGTGTCCCCCGAGGCGACCCCGTCGGTCGAGGCCATGGCGGACTCCGGTGAGATCACCTGGCTGAAGCGCCCGTACCGGCCCGGTGACCTGGAAGAGGCCTGGTACGCCCTCATCGCCACCGACGACCCCGAGGCGAACTCCAGGGCCTCGGCGGAGGCCGAGACACACCGGGTGTGGTGCGTGCGCTCCGACGACGCCGACGCGGCCACCGCCTGGACCCCGGCCGCCGGCCACAGCGAGGGTGTCACGATCGCCGTCCTCACCACCGACGCCAAGGGCCGCGACCCCCGTCACACCGCCGCCGTCCGCGACGCTGTGGTGGAGGGCCTGCGCGACGGCACACTCGTCGCTCCGCACCACCGCACTCGCACCCCCGGTGTCGCACTGGTCGGCGGTGGCCCCGGCGACCCGGACCTGATCACGGTGCGCGGACGCCGCCTGCTCGCCGAGGCCGACGTCGTCATCGCGGACCGCCTCGGCCCCCGCGACCTGCTCGCCGAACTCCCGCCGCACGTCGAGGTGATCGACGCGGCGAAGATCCCGTACGGCCGTTTCATGGCCCAGGAGGCCATCAACAACGCGCTGATCGAACACGCCAGGCAGGGCAAGTCGGTCGTCCGTCTCAAGGGCGGTGATCCCTTCGTCTTCGGTCGTGGCATGGAGGAGGTCCAGGCGCTGGCCGAGGCGGGCATACCCTGCACGGTGGTCCCGGGCATCTCCAGCTCCATCTCGGTGCCGGGCGCGGCCGGGATCCCCGTCACCCACCGCGGTGTCGCCCACGAGTTCACGGTGGTCAGCGGTCATGTCGCCCCGGACGACGAGCGCTCGCTGGTCGACTGGCCGTCGCTGGCGAAGCTGACCGGCACGCTGGTCGTCCTCATGGGCGTCGACAAGATCGGGAAGATCGCCGAGACGCTCATCGCCCACGGCAAGGCGCCCGGCACCCCCGTCGGCCTGGTCCAGGAGGGCACGACGGCCGCCCAGCGCCGGGTCGACGCGACCCTCGCGACGGTCGCGGAGACCGTACGGGCCGAGGGCGTGAAGCCTCCGGCGGTCATCGTCATCGGCGAGGTCGTCAGGACCACTCCGCGACCCTCTGAGTAACCCGGGTAACCCGTGGTCACCCGGGGCAGTCCGATCCATTCCAGCCGTTGGCACCGCATCCAGGACAAGGCAGTATCACGCTGTGGCCGAACTCATCACCATTGAGGATCCCGACGACCCGCGCCTGCGCGACTACACCGGCCTGACCGACGTGGAGCTGCGCCGCAAGCGCGAACCCGCCGAGGGCCTGTTCATCGCCGAGGGCGAGAAAGTCATCAGACGGGCCAAGGACGCCGGCTACGAGATGCGCTCCATGCTGCTGTCCGCGAAGTGGGTCGACGTCATGCGGGACGTCATCGAGGAGCTCCCGGCCCCGGTGTACGCGGTCAGCCCGGAACTCGCCGAGCAGGTCACCGGCTACCACGTGCACCGCGGCGCGCTCGCCTCCATGCAGCGCAAGCCGCTGCCGACGGCAGACGAACTCCTGGCGACCGCCCGCCGCGTCGCGATCATGGAATCCGTGAACGACCACACCAATATCGGGGCGATATTCCGCTCGGCGGCAGCCCTGGGCATGGACGCGGTCCTGCTGTCGCCCGACTGCGCCGACCCGCTCTACCGCCGTAGCGTGAAGGTCTCCATGGGCGCGGTCTTCTCGGTGCCGTACGCGCGCCTCGACACCTGGCCGGGGGGCCTGGAATCGGTCCGCGGGGCGGGCTTCACGCTCCTTGCGCTCACCCCCGACGACAAGGCCAGGACCCTTGACGAGACGGCGCCGCACACGATGGAGCGCGTCGCACTGATGCTCGGCGCGGAGGGCGACGGCCTGTCCAGCCGGGCGCTGGGCGCCGCGGACGAATGGGTCCGCATCCCCATGGCCCACGGTGTCGACTCCCTCAACGTGGGCGCGGCGGCCGCCGTCGCCTTCTACGCGGTGGCCACCGGACGCCCCCGGCTCTGAGCAGGACGGGCCGGCCGGGGCATCGCGGACGGCAGGCGCGGGCCGCCGCTCAGCCGTCCTGGTTCGGCTTGCCGCGAGAGTACGCGGCCGTCGGGTCGCCGGGCAGGGGAGCGTAGGCCTGCTCCGGCCGTCCGTCCTTGCGTACGCCTTCGTCGCCCAGTCCGCGTGCCGGCCCCTGACAGCCCTGGGCCGCCGCGATGCCCAATGCCACCAGCAGCGTCACCACGACGAACACGAACAGCCGCTGGCGCAGCAGCCGTGGGTTGGCCGGGCGCCGCCCGGCCCCGGTGGTCCGGGGAGCCGGCCGTCCGGCTCCGCTGCGCGGTGCGGGCCGGGAACCGGAGCGGTTCGTGGCGCGCGGCGTCGGCGTCGGCGTCGGACGTGCCCCGGAGCGGGAGCCGTTGCTACGGGGCGGGGGAGTGCCCGGACCCTGCGTACGCCGCACGGTGCGCTGCTCGGCGTACTGCTCCGCCAGCCGCCCCGACGGACGGTCCGGCTCGCCACGCCGGCCGGGCGGCCGTACGTCCGCGAGTCCCTGGGCCTCCCGGGCCGCGATCTCCTTGAGCCGGAGCGAGAGCTGGAGGGTGCTGGGCCGTTCCTCGGGGTCCTTCGCCAGACAGGCGTGGACCAGTGGGGCCAGCGCGTTCGGCACGCTGTGCAACTGGGGCGCCTCGTGCACCACGCGGTAGAGCATCACCTCGGAGCTGCCGTGTCCGAAAGGCGAGTCACCGGTCGCCGCGTACGCCAGCGTGGCGCCCAGCGAGAACACGTCCGTGGCGGGGGTGACGGCGGCTCCGCGCACCTGCTCGGGGGCGAGGAAGCCCGGCGAGCCGACAGCCGTGCCGACGTGCGTGAGCGTGGAGGCGCCCGTCGCCCAGGCGATGCCGAAGTCGATGATCCGCGGGCCCTTCGGGGACAGCAGGATGTTGGACGGCTTCAGATCGCGGTGGACGACCCCGGCCTCGTGCACCGCCACCAGTCCCTCCGAGAGGGCGGCACCCACAGCGGCCACTTCGGCGGCCGTGAGGGGCCCCTCCCCGGCGACCTTGTCGTGCAGGGACGGCCCGGGCACGTACTGCGTGGCGAACCACGGGCGGTCCGCCTCCAGATCGGCGGCCACGAGCCGTGCCGTACAGCCGCCGCGGATCCGCCGTGCAGCCGCGACCTCGCGCGCGAACCGCGACCGGAACTCCTGATCCTCCGCCAGGTCCGGACGGATCACCTTCAGCGCGACCCGCTGGCCCCGCTTGTCGGAACCCAGGTAGACGACGCCCATCCCGCCCGCGCCGAGCCGCCGGTGAAGCCTGAACGAGCCGACGACACGCGGGTCCTCACGCCTCAGGCGCATCATCGCCATGTCCATCCCCGCTGCCCGGTCCGTCTGATGAGCCACAGCTTACGTTTCCACGGCCGGGTGCGCGCAGAGGCCGCGCCCTCTCGCCCCGATCGATTGTCAGTGTCTGGTGGGGTACTTGACAGATGGTCAGGGCAAGTGCGGACGTGACGGCTGTACATGGACTGTCATTCCAACCTCCTGAAGTGGAAGGCGGGTTGAACCCGTGACGGACGACCGTGCGGAGGTGGCCGTGAACATCGGGCGCATGGCGCGATGATCCGGGGCGGTGGCGGGCGGGGTGGCCCACCAGGTGGAGACATCGGCACACAGTGGCGTCATGGAAGTGACCGAAGTCACCCAGTGGGGGTGTCCGAGGTCCTCCGGACAGCGGGGGAGGGGAGTTGGGCACGGGGTGCACTTCGGGTCGAACTGGGCGCCGCCACCGGTGGAACAGCCGGTTTCACGGAGGGACGATTCCTGGCTAAAAGGGCGTATCGGACGTCCCTTCCGGGAGTACCCCGAGTTCTGGGCCCTCGTCTCCACCCAGGGGAGTACGCCACAGGTCATGGCTCATCCTCCGGGAGGCCCGGCAATCGATACGAGGGCATGACGCCCCTGGTTCGCCCGGCTCCTAGATTTGAGGTCAAGCGGCGGGTGCAGCACTCGTCCCCCGAGGTCGGACACTCGCCGCTGCCAGGACAACGGCACAACGGTCGGGAGAGGGACCATGGCCCAGACTGCACCGCGGGCGCTGATCCGCACGCAGGGACGCAAGATGTACGGCGCCGCGTTCGGCACCGGCCACGCCGGCCGCCGTCACCCGCTGGTGGCGACCGCGATGGTCCTTCCCCTGGCGGCCCTGCTCGTGTACGTCTTCGGCGGCTGGGATGCAGTGGTCACACAAGCGTCGTCCGTGGGAGTGATGCTGGGGCGCTGAGCGGCGCCCCGGGCCCGGAAGAGCGGTCCGGGCGGGGACATCCATCCATGAAACCCCGTGGGGACGGGGGTGCGGCGGACGGCTATCGACGCCCGCGCAGCTGGGGAGCTGCGCGGGCGTTGTCTTTGTCGCCACCGGCTCCCCTGCCCGCACCGCGCGAACACCGGTTGCCCCCGTCCGCGTACGCTTCCCGACACAGCCTCAGACCCACTCAGGGAAGCCCGTGAACGCACTTCTGCCCGCGCTCACCGCGACAGCACGCGCCGCAGTGCACGCGAAACCCGGCACGAACTGCTGCTGCCCGGCCCCCGACGCGGTCCTCGCCGACCGCGGGGACGACGCCACCGTCGTCCGCCACGGCAACACCGTCGCCAAGGCCCATGCCCCCGGCGCCGATCCCGCCGGGCTCTCTCTCCGCCTCACCGTCGCGGCCCGTCTCCCCGGCGTCCTCCTCGCCCCTCTTGATCCCACGCCCGTCACCCTCCACGGCCGCCTGGTGACCTTCTGGCCGTACGGCATCCCCGTGGACCCCGAAACTCCTCGGGCCGCCCCCTGGGAGGCGGCCGCCGGCCTCCTCGCCCGGCTGCACCGCGCCCCGGCCCCCGCCGGTCTCCCCGCCATGCGCGGCCCCGCCAAGGCCGCCCGCGCGATCCGGCGCCTTCGCGCGTTGGGCCACCACCCCGCCGCCGCTCCCGTGCTCCGTGCCTGGGCCGCCCTCCCGGCCTGGGCCCGCGCCGAGTCCCCCCTGCCCTCCGCGCGGCACCTCTGCCACGGAGACCTCCACCTCGGCCAGCTCGTACGTCATCCCGTGGACACCGGCCCCTGGCGCCTCATCGACGTCGACGACCTGGGTGTGGGCGACCCGGCCTGGGACCTGGCCCGCCCGGCGGCCTGGTATGCCTGCGGTCTGCTGCCGCCCGACGAGTGGACCCGTTTCCTTGCTGCGTACCGGCAGGAGGGCGGCCCGGCCGTCCCCACCGCGGGCGACCCCTGGCCCGCCCTCGACGTCCCCGCTCGCGCCCTCACCGTGCAGACGGCGGCCCTGGCCGTCGTCAAGTCCTTCGCGGCGGAGCGCCCCTTGGACGAGGTGGAGCAGGCCGTGGTCGACGCCTGTGTCCGAATGGGCACCATTCCGCCGGAGTTGACGCGAGGATGTGCGACGTAGGCTGCAACCGGCCACGACTGGAGCGAGTCTCTATCTGGCGAAGCACCACCGACCGGCGAGGAGTTGAGCCGACCATGCAGTGTCCGAAGTGTCATGCGCCGATGCATACGTACAACCGCAACGGCGTTCAGATCGAGCAGTGCAGCGGCTGCCGCGGCATCTTCCTGGACTACGGGGAGCTGGAGGCCCTGACCCGCGTGGAGGCCCAGTGGGCGCAGCCTGCCCCGCAGGCCTATCCGGCGGCTCCCGCCTGGGGCGCCCCGCACGGCGGTCACGGCCACTACGACCACCACCGCCACAAGAGCTTCGGCCACATGCTGTTCTCCAGCTGAGCCCACGCAGAAGCCCCCGGCCACAAGGCCGGGGGCTTCGATGTGTGGACGATACTGGGATTGAACCAGTGACCTCTTCCGTGTCAGGGAAGCGCTCTCCCGCTGAGCTAATCGTCCTCGGGACCACGACCGTCCCGACGAGACGACCGTGAGTACTGCGTGCGCGATACTGGGATTGAACCAGTGACCTCTTCCGTGTCAGGGAAGCGCTCTCCCGCTGAGCTAATCGCGCGGGGATCCCAGCGGATCCGATGGCACGGATCCGTGTGGACCAGTGGACGATACTGGGATTGAACCAGTGACCTCTTCCGTGTCAGGGAAGCGCTCTCCCGCTGAGCTAATCGTCCTTGGAGGTGGAGACGGGATTTGAACCCGTGTAGACGGCTTTGCAGGCCGTTGCCTCGCCTCTCGGCCACTCCACCAGGAGTACAGAGGATCGGGAGGATCCCCTGCTTCTTTCGAGCGGACGACGAGGCTCGAACTCGCGACCTCAACCTTGGCAAGGTTGCGCTCTACCAACTGAGCTACGTCCGCCTGTCGTTTCGGTCCGCTTCCGCGTCCCGGCGACGTGTTGAACTCTAGCGGATTCCTGGGCCAGCACAAAAACGCGTTTGTGCAGCGTGCTGCGCTGCGCCCGCTCGAGGACGTGGTCAGGGCACCTGGGGGACATCCTCAGGCCGCCCGCAGGACACTCGACCTAGACTCGGCCGCGTGCTCGATCTCCCTCCCCTTGCTCGTTTCGGCGACCGTGTCGCCACCGGTCTTCTCGATGTCACCAGCGACCCCGCGGCGCTCGACTCCACCGGGTTCTGGGCCGTCTGCGCGGACTATGAAGGACGGCTGACCTGTGCTCGCTTCCGGGAGGTGCGGGAGGAGCCGGTGCCCGCGCCCCGGCCGGGCGGGTGGCGAGGGCCGACGGCGGGCGACTGGACGTCCTCGCTCGACCACGCCATGTACACGGCGGGGGTGCGACGCATCCGCGAGCACATCGCGGCGGGCGAGGTCTACCAGGTGAACCTCTGTCGCGTGCTCTCCGCCCCGATCGCGTCCGACGCCGACGTGGACGCCCTGACCGCCCTGCTCGCGCGCGGCAACCCGGCGCCGTACGCGGGAACGATCCGCCTGCCGGAGCACGGCGTGGAGATCGCCACCGCGTCCCCCGAACTCTTCCTGCGCCGCGACGGCCGGGTCGTCGAGTCCGGCCCGATCAAGGGCACCGGGCGCACGGAGGCGGACCTCCTGGAGAAGGACTACGCCGAGAACGTGATGATCGTGGACCTGGTCCGCAACGACATCGGGCGCGTCTGTGCCACCGGCAGCGTGACCGTCCCCGATCTGTGCGCCGCCGAGAAGCACCCCGGCCTGGTCCACCTCGTCTCCACGGTCCGCGGCGAGCTGCGCGCGGAGGCCGGCTGGCCGGAGCTGCTCGCGGCCACCTTCCCGGCCGGCTCGATCACCGGCGCCCCCAAGTCCAGTGCCCTCAGGATCATCGACGCCCTGGAAACCGCGCCCCGCGGCCCCTACTGCGGCGGCCTCGGCTGGGTCGACGCGGACCGGGGTGTGGGGGAGCTGGCCGTCGGCATCCGCACCTTCTGGATCGACAGGGCGGCGGGCGTCCTGCGCTTCGGTGCCGGTGCGGGCATCACCTGGGGCTCCGACCCCGAGGGGGAATGGCACGAGACCGAGCTGAAGGCCGCCCGGCTGCTCGCGATAGCGTCGGGGGAGCACCAGGACTGCGGACCGGGATGACCCCCTGACATGCTGTGCCGTCCGGGGACGCGGCATCCGACGGCGGTCACGCCGCGGGCCGGCCCCCGGTGGCGCCGGCGTGTCGGATGCCGCTTCCGCCACCATCTTGTGAGGTAAGACCAGTGAAGCTCTGGCTCGACGGCAGGCTGCAGGACACCGAGTCCGCCCACGTCTCCGTCTTCGACCACGGACTGACCGTCGGCGACGGCATCTTCGAGACCGTCAAGGCCACGGGCGGTCGGCCGTTCGCGCTGACCCGCCACCTAGACCGGCTCACCCGCTCGGCGCGGGGCCTGGGCCTTGCGGACCCCGACCTCGACGAGGTCCGCCGGGCCTGCGCCGCCGTCCTGGAGGCCAACCCGATGCAGCTCGGGCGCCTGCGCATCACCTACACCGGCGGCCACGGCCCGCTCGGCTCCGACCGCGGCACGACCGGCCCGACCCTCGTGGTCGCCCTCGGGGAGACCGCCCGGCGTCCCGATTCCACCGCCGTGATCACCGTGCCGTGGACCCGCAACGAACGCGGCGCGCTGGCCGGACTCAAGACCACGTCGTACGCCGAGAACGTCGTCGCCCTCGCCCGGGCCTCCCAACAGGGGGCCTCGGAGGCGCTGTTCGCGAACACACTCGGGCGGCTCTGCGAGGGCACCGGGTCGAACGTCTTCGTCGTCCTCGACGGCCATGTCCACACCCCGCCGGTGGCCTCCGGCTGCCTCGCGGGCATCACGCGCGCGCTCACCGTCGAGTGGACCGGGGCCAGGGAGACCGACCTCCCGCTGGACGTCCTGGAGCACGCGGACGAGATCTTCCTCACGTCGACGCTCCGGGACGTGCAGGCCGTGCACCGGGTCGACGGCCGCGAACTGCCGGGCGCACCCGGCCCGGTGACCGCGAAGGCCATGCAGATCTTCGTTGAGCGATCCGGGGACGACCTCGATCCGTAAAGCCACCGGAATTCGGCTGACCCGGGCCCACGCGGGGGGCCGGCTTCTGCTTTCCGGGGAGCGCCCACAACCGTTCGAGGCGTGCCCGTGTGCGGACTCACTTCCGCTCACTGCCCGGGAACGGTAGAACACCCCTGATGACCACGACCCTGCGGCCGGCCGAGCCGCTTCGGCACAACGCGGACGGGACGCGTTCCCGGCGCTTCCAGGTGTGCGTGAACGGCCGGCCGGTCGGCGGCCTGCGGCTGTCCACGCACCCCGAGTACGGGCCGGGGGTGGCCCGCATCGAAGACCTGCGCATCGAGGAACCGGACCGCAGGAGGGGCAGGGGCACCGTGGCCGCGCTCGCCTGCGAGGAGGTCGTACGCGGCTGGGGCTGCAAGCGCATCGAGGCGTCGGTACCCGGCGACGCCGAGGCGGCGCTCCGGCTGGCGACGGCCCTCGGGTACGTCGTACGCAGCCGGAACATGGCCAAGCGCGTAGATGTCACCCCGCCCCTGCCGTCCGGCAACGTCGCCCGGCCCCTGACCGAGGTCGAGTACGGGCCCTGGCTGGCACAGGACCGGGACCGCTTCGTGCGCAGTCTGACGGGGCGGGGTGTGCCCGAGACCGAGGCGTACGCCAAGGCCGACGGGAGTTACGCGCGGTTCCTGCCGGACGGCCTGGCCACCACGGACACGCTGATCAGCGTCCTGGAGCAGGAGGGGAACCCGGTCGGCACCCTGTGGCTGAGCCTGCGTCCGCAGACCGCGTTCGTGGTCGACGTCGAGGTCCACGCGGAACAGCGGGGCCGCGGCCACGGTCGCACGCTGATGCTCCTCGCGGAGGCACAGGCGGCCGAGGCCGGCAAGGACCGCATCGCCCTCCACGTCTTCGCGGGCAACATCCCGGCCGAACGGCTCTACGCCTCACTGGGCTACGAGACGACCCAGTACCACCTGCACAAGACGCTGACCTGAGGTTCACGCGCCCTCGGCCAGCAGCCGGTCCGTGATCTCCTCGATGCGCTCGCGCAACCCCGCCTGGCTCTTGCCGCCGTCGAGACGCTCACCGCCGATGACGTACGTCGGAGTGCCGGTCACCTTGATCGCCTTGCCCTCGGCCTGGTCGGCGTCGACGATCAGGATGTGCCGTCCGTCGATCAGCGCGGTGTCGAACTCCTCGGCGTCCAGACCGAGTTCGCGGGCCACCTCGACAAGGAAGGACTCTCCCTTGCGGTCCAGTTCCTCGACCCGGCCCAGCAAGGCCTCGACGTAGGGCCAGCCCTGCCCCTGCGCCAGTGCCTCCTCGGCGGCCTGCGCGGCAGCGAAGGCGTGCTGGTGCTTCTCCAGCGGGAAATGCCGAAGCCGCAGCTCCAGCCGGTCGCCGTAGCGGGCGCGCAGCGCACGCAGGTCGTCGAGGGCGCTGCGGCAGTCGGGACACTGGAGATCGCACCAGACGTCCAGGACGGGCGCGGCGGTGTGTGCGGCGGAGGAGTCACTCATGGCCACCAGTCTCCCAGCACCGTGGACCGCACCCCACACCGGTCGGCCCCGGCCCGGGTGGTGGAGACGTGGGGTCCAGTGAGGTCGGAGGTGGAGAGACGGGTCCGCACCCTGAGGAGGAGCCGACCCGGAGATGTCCCTGAGGTCCGCCCGGATCATGGCGTACGGGGGGCCGGGCGGTGCAGGATGGAAAAGACGAACCGCCCTGCCCGACCGATCACCGCCTGGAGGACCGGATGATTGCCGAGACCGTCTGTTCCGCCGTCTCCGTGGCCGGCCTGGGTATCGCCGCGGTCATGGCCTACCGCAAGCGCTTCCACAGGGCAGGGCGTACAGCCGCGTACGCACTCGTGCCCATCGGCCTGGTGATGACGGGAGCCGTGGGCTGGCTTGCCCACACGGCGTTCAGTCCCACGGCATGGGCGGGCTTCGGCGTGCTGGGCGTTGCCTGGCTGCTGTTCGCGACCACACGGGCCGTGGAGCGCCGGGGCGGCGGGACCCGCAAGGAGCGCAAGGCTGCGAAGGCCGGGCAGGGCGAGGCGGTGGCTCCTTCGGCCTCCGCGCCGGCGCTGGGCGCCCCTTCCCGCCCGGCGGCCCGGCCCGCCGCCGCGCCGCGGGCGTCCGATTCTGCCGCGGACGACTTCAGCGACATCGAGGCCATCCTCAAGAAGCACGGCATATGACGAACTGAGGACGGAAGCGACACAGCGACCGGGCGGGGGCGCTCGACGATCGCAGGGGGCGCGCACGGGGACGCCTTTCGCTACGCGCGATTGGCGAACTCCCCGTCGTTCCGGGCGTGTTGATCGCATGGCGGGTTCCGGCTGCGTCATGATCGCCGCGAGATGCTGGACAGAACCCAGAGCGACACCGCTGCTCCTCCCGAGGAGCGTCGGGGTTGTCTCTTCGCGCTTTCCCAGCCACCGCTGATGATCTTCCTTGCGGTGATCGGCTGCCTGCTGCTCATGGCATCACTGCACGACCTGCTGCTGCTCTGAGCCGTATGCGGAGCCCGTGGCGTCACCCGCCGAGGGCTCCGTCAGCCCCGCCGACCCGGAACGCGTGCGACGACGGGCTGTCCGCGCCGCCCTGCCGCGACCGGTGCCATCCGTGAGCCGCACTCTCGTCAGCCGGCCGCTTCCTTCCGGCGTGCCCGGTACGCGGCCACATGGAGGCGGTTTCCGCAGGTGCGGCTGTCGCAGTAGCGGCGGGAACGGTTGCGGGAGAGGTCGACGAAGGCGCGTCGGCAGTCGGGCGCCTCGCAACGGCGAAGCCGCTCCTGCTCCCCGGCCACCACGAAGAACGCCAGTGCCATCCCGCAGTCCGCGGCGATGTGATCGGCGACGGAAGCGCCGGGCGCGAAGTAGTGCACATGCCAGTCGTAGCCGTCGTGGTCGGTCAGCCGGGGCGTGGTCCCCGCCGCCGCGACCAGTTCGTTGATCAGGCCGGCCGCGGTCCGGGCGTCCGTCGTGGCGAAGACGGCGGCGAACCGCCCGCGGATCTTGCGTACCGCCGAGAGATCGAACTCCGACAGGGCGCCGACATCGCTGAGATCGTGCTCGCGCGCGAAGTCGTCGAGGGCGGCGATATCCGGGAGACCCTCGGCGTCGTCGCCCTCGGGTGCGGTGTTCACCAGATCCACCACGAGGTCGAGCGCGCACCGGGTGTCGTGGGTGATCAGCACGTGTCGCTCCCTGGCCTGGGGGTCGGGCGGGCGCCCGCTGATGCTGGCCGAGCCTAGCGGCATCCCCGTCGGCACGGGACCGCCACAGGCCGGGTCGGGAACGCATCGCATGACGGCCGCAACGCTCTGTGACGCCTGCGGCCGACCGGTTGGTCACGGCAAGACTCTTTCCCGTCACCCTCGGTGCACACATCCGGACGCCGCCTCCGCGATGGCTCGCGGCGACGGCGCCCGGATGTGCCGTATGCGGTTGTCCCAGCCCGAGCCGTCTCCCCGAGTGGACGGCGCCGGGCGGCTTGAGGATCTCGCGCTAGCTCTCGGCCAGGATGTGGGAGAGCTCCGTATCGAGATCGAAATGGCGATGTTCCGTACCGGGCGGCACGGCCGCGTCCGTCCGCTTCAGGAACGACTCCAGGGCCCGCGCCGGGGCCTCGAGCAGGGCCTCGCCCTCCGGGGAGCTCAGGGCGATACACACGACGCCCTGACCGTGGCTACGGGACGGCCAGACGCGGACGTCACCGGTTCCTGTGGGCCGATGCAGGCCCTCAGCGAGGAGGTCGCGGGCGAACACCCACTCGACGGTCTCCTCGGCTCCGGTATGGAAGGTGGCGTGCACGGCATAGGGATCGGCCGTGTCATACCGCAGTCCTGCGGGAACAGGCAGTGAGGACTCGCTCGACACAACGAGGCGCAGGTGCAGCTCGCAGCTGACCGTGGTGTTCATAAGCGCCAGGGCCTTTCGCTCAGTGTGCGCTCGGGGATTCGCACGTCGGCGAAATCGACATGCCACCTACGGTGCCGTTGTAAACCCCTCTGAGTGTTTTGCCTGTCTTTACGTAGCTCATCCGGCCGAGATGACGTTTGCGTGATGCGCCCATTCCGGTGACTGGATTCTCATGGGTAGGGATTGGGCAGTGAATGCGGAGAGTGACAGGGTGGGTGGGGTGCCGTGGTCGTGGAGAAGTCGAAGCCGCACCGGACACTCGGGCCCGGGGTCCGGTCGGTGCTGCGCTCGACTGCGTCCGGAGGTGGTGCCTGCGCCTGGAGCTTCGGCCTCGCGATGCCCCGGATCGTCAGGGAACGGTGATCAGGGGCCGGTGATCGGGTACATGGTCGGGGGCACCCGCTGACATGGGGTAATGTTCTTCCTGCGCCCGGGCGATTAGCTCAGCGGGAGAGCGCTTCGTTCACACCGAAGAGGTCACTGGTTCGAACCCAGTATCGCCCACAAGATCGAGGGCGGCGTGTGCTCGGGAACGGTCCCGGCCACGCCGTCCTCTTCGCGTGCCGTGTCGGCGCCGTGCGTGCCGGGAGCCCGGCCCGCACGGGCGGCGAGAGCGCGGCGACCGTCTCTGCGCCGCTCCTCGATACATGCGTCGACCGCCCCATGCAGCGGCCCTCGACCTGCGCGCCCACCCTGTTGGCGAGCCCAGCAGGCCTGCGCCTCCCTGCGTCGGCGAAGTGCCTGCCTGAAGTGGTCCGCGATGGCTGCCGCGGTGCCGTTCGGGGGTTCACCATCCGGGAGACCGGCAAGCTGGGCGGCGGACGTCCTGAAGGCGGCCGGTGCCTCGGTGGCGGCACTGGGGCTCGACACGGTCGCCGGTCCAGGTGGAACGGTGCCGCGCGGGACGGGACGGTCACGATCCGCTATGTCTGGCGGGATGCCGATGAGCGGTAGAAGGGGAGTAACCGGTCCAGCGGGCTCTTCGAAAAGAAGTACCAGAGAGTCAATGTGGATACCGACTTCCAGGATTACGTTGCCCTTTGGGAAAGCTCCAGGCTCAGGCTGCCCATGGAAATCCGCCGGACGTATTCCGGTGTGCCGTCGGATTTCTTCAGAAGCATGACAAGGGGGTGTTTGTTCGGCCTCAAGTTCCATGGGGACGCCGGGAATTTGAGTCAGGGCAGCGTCCGGGCCGGCGTCATCGGGGTGACCAGGCCCGGCGTCGAGGATGCGTAACTCCTCGGCAGGGGGCGGCAGGTGGGGCACGACGTCCTGTGTGGCACGCGTCACGTCGCAAGGGTGTGCGTACGCAGGCCCGTGCTCCGATCCCGCGCGGCCACGCCTGAACCGGCAGACTCGGCGCATGGACTGGAACCACTACCGCTTCCGCTGCGTGTGGGCTCTGCCCGTCCCCGCCGATCGCGTGTACGCCGCGCTGGAACGGGCCGAGGACTACCCCCGCTGGTGGCCGCAAGTCCGCGCGGTGACCCGGGTCGACGATGCGAGCGCCGTGATCACCATCCGTTCCCTGCTGCCGTACGACATGGCCTTCAGCGCACGTCGGACGCGGTGTGACCCGGCCGCCGGGGTGCTGGAGGCCACGCTCTCCGGTGACCTCGAGGGGTGGGTCCGCTGGACGGTCACGGCCGCGGGCTCCGGCGCTCTCGTCCGCTACGACCAGGTCGTGGACGTGAACAAGCCCCTGCTCAGGCGGTTCGCTGTGCCGGGGCGGCCGGTCTTCCGCGTCAATCACCGGCTGATGATGCGCGCCGGCCGGCGGGGACTTGGGGCATATCTCGAAGCGGTGTGAAGACGGCTGCACCGAAGCGGTTTGAACGGACCCCGCAGGGACCTGTATTGTTCAGTGCGTTCCCGGGCGATTAGCTCAGTGGGAGAGCGCTTCGTTCACACCGAAGAGGTCACTGGTTCGAACCCAGTATCGCCCACAAGACCGAGGGTGGTATCTGCTCGCAGTAAGCGCGAGCGGATGCCACCCTCGTCGTGGTCGCGTCGACTGCGTCGCGCCGGACCGGGGCTTCGCGTGAGCGCGGTGAGGCGGTTGTCCCATGGTCAGGCCGCCGCCGGAAGCTCCGGACGCAGCGGCCACGCCGGGTTCACCTGCTCCTGAGTGCCGCTGCGTGCGAACCACGCCTGCAGACCCCGCGCCTGCGCCGCGTGCCACCCCGTCTGCAGGGTGTGCAGTTCCGCCGGTGTCAGCCGCTCCAGGCGGGCCGCGAAACGGCGCCCCACCGCCCGGACGACCTCCAATGCGGCCAGCGCGTCCGCCGCCGCGTCATGGGCTCCCTCCAGCTCGACCCCGTAGTGCGCGCACAGATCGGTGAGCGTGCGACGGCCCTTGCGGTAGCGGTCCAGGTGCTTGTCGAGGACCCGCGGATCGAGCACGCACAGGGGTGCCGACGTGAACCAGCGGTCCAGCGAGGAGGCGCGATGGCGGCGCAACTCCCGGTCCAGGAGCGTCAGATCGAACGGAGCGTTCATCACCACCAGTGGCCGGTCCAGCGCGGCCTGTTCACCCAGCTCCCTGGCTATCTCCTCCGTCACCGGCGACGGCCAGCGGCCATTGCGCTGCAGATGCTCCTCCGTCAGCCCGTGCACCGCCGTCGCCGCCGCGGGCACCGGCACTCCCGGATTCACCAGCCAGCGGCTCACCCGCGGCCGGATGCCCGGGGCGTCCTGGACGACGACGGCGGCCGACACGATCCGGTCGGTCTCGACGTCCACGCCCGTGGTCTCCGTGTCGAAAGCGGCCAGGGGGCCCTCGTACCAGCACGTCATACGCAAACAACCCCTCACACATTCCTGGCAGTTGACGCACCGTCTGCTGCCCCGGTCTGCTGATACCCGGCCTGTTTGCCCCGTACGCCGGAAGGACACAACAGGAGTACGGGTCTTTGCAGTTCAGAGGCGCGCAGCGGGACTTACGTGGTTTGGAAGGCAGTTGGTCATGGTGATAGCGCAGCCCGAGCGGGGCGGGCTGCTGCCCGAGCGGACGGCACCCCAGCGCGGCACACTCGCCACCACCGCCTGCATGGAGACACTGCAGGTGGGCTATCTGCACGCGGTCGCCGCAGCGGCCGGCTGCTCGCTGTCGCAGCCCTTCCCGGACAACGGCATCGACTGGCACATCAGCCACACCGCCCCGGGCCACACGGTCGACGACGAGGTCACCATCAAGGTGCAGCTCAAATGCACCTACCAGGTCCCACCGAACCCGCCCACCCGTCTCCTGCCACCCTCAACGGAGGGGTCTGCGCCCCCGCCCCGCCAGATGGGCCGCTTCTTTTCCTTCACGCTCGACAACGAGCACCTGGCGAAGCTCGCCCGCACCCCGGTGTCGGTGCACAAGATCCTCGTCGTGATGCTCGTGCCCCGCTCCCAGGACGACTGGCTGCGCGCCAGCCACGACCGCCTGGACCTGCGGCATTGCTGCTACTGGGCCAACCTCGCCGGACACCCCATCACGGGCCGGCGCCGCACCACCGTGCGCATTTCGACCTCGCGCATCTTCGACGACCGCGCGCTGTGCGAGATCATGACCCGAGTCGGAACGGGAGGCAGACCGTGACGCACCGCCCCCTCGACGAACCGGCCCGCGCCGTCCGGTCGCATCCCGCCGAGCCGCTCGGGAGCCGGCCGCCCGCGCCCGACCAGGTCGACCCGGCCGTGCTCAGCGCCCTCCTGCAGCGGCACGGCTGGCAGCGCCGCGGCGGAGCCGCCGGGCGCTACGGCCGCTGGACCCCGCCCGGCCCCGCCGGTAGCGGTACGAGCCTGCTGGTCCCGGAGAACCGGGCCTACCCCGACAGTGACGACCTGCTCGGCGAGGCCCTCGTCGCCCTCAGCCGCAGCGCCTCGCCCTCCGCGCGTGACGTGCTGGTCGGGCTCGCCGTGCCCAGCGACGAGATCCACTGGTGGCGCGACGTGCCGACCGGACCCCTCGGCACGTCGCCCTGGGCCGTCGAGGACCAACTGCGCACTGCCGCCCGCCGGCTCCTCCTGGCGGGCGCGCTCGCCACCCGCGCGCGTGCCGGGTACTTCGGCGCCCGGTACCGCAGCCCCGCCGCCGCGTCCCTGGAGAACGTCCTGGTCGGCGCGGCCCCGGTCGGCCGCCGGCTCACCGCCCTCGTGCCCGTCGCGACGGGCCGCGCGCTCACCGTACGCCTGCACCAAGCGCTGTACGCGGCCCGGGAAGCCACCGACTACCAGCGGGCCACCGGCGACATGGACGCCTTCGACGCCGCCGTCGAGGCGGGTGTGAGCCATGAGCTGACCGAGGCGCTGATCGCGTTGGTGCGCGGGTCCGAGGGTGCCCGGATCGCCGTCGAATGGGCGCCCGCCGCCGTCCCCGAGGGCTGCGCGACGCCCGCCGAGCCGGTCGAGTTCTCACCCGGCGACCTGCCCGCGCTGCGCGAGGCCGGGGCCCGCTATCTGCGCGCCGAGCCGTCCGTACCGGTGCGGCTCACCGGAACCGTCGTCCGCCTGCGCAGGCCGGGGCCGCGCGGCGAGGGCGGCGTGCAGCTACGGGTCATCGCCGGGGCCGAGGTCCCGCACGTACGGATGACCCTGGACGAGGAGTCGTACCGGATTGCGGGCCACGCCCATCTCGTCGGGCTGCCGGTGCGCGTGCACGGGCGGCTGGAGAGCCAGGGTGGTTTCCGGCGCCTCGTGAACGCGTCGGAGGTGGCGCCGGTGCAGGTCGACGACGCCGAGCGGGACCGGCTGATGAAGTCGCTCCAGGAAACTGCGGAGATCACGGCCTTCTTCGAGGAGGCATGCGGCGGGGACTGACAGTGACCGTTTCGCGGACGGTGGCCGCGGGTCGGTACGATCCCAGTCATGCGCGCGCTCCAGGTATGGCGCCGCATCCATCAGCAGTCAGGAGAGACCGGTGTCAGACGTCCGTGTGATCATCCAACGCGATTCCGAGCGGGAAGAGCGCGTGGTGACGACGGGCACTACGGCCGCCGACCTCTTCGCCGGCGAGCGCTCGATCGTCGCCGCGCGGGTGGCCGGCGAGCTGAAGGACCTCGCGTACGAGATCAAGGACGGCGAGACCGTCGAGGCCGTCGAGATCTCCTCCGAGGACGGCCTGAACATCCTGCGCCACTCCACCGCGCACGTGATGGCGCAGGCGGTGCAGGAACTCTTCCCCGAGGCCAAGCTGGGCATCGGCCCGCCGGTCAAGGACGGCTTCTACTACGACTTCGACGTCGAGAAGCCGTTCACCCCCGAGGATCTCAAAGCCATCGAGAAGAAGATGCAGGAGATCCAGAAGCGCGGCCAGCGATTCGCGCGCCGCGTCGTCACCGACGAGGCCGCCCGTGAGGAACTGGCCGAGGAGCCGTACAAGCTGGAGCTGATCGGCCTCAAGGGCTCGGCCTCCAGCGAGGACGGCGCGGACGTCGAGGTCGGCGCCGGCGAGCTGACGATCTACGACAACCTGGACGCCAAGACCGGCGAGCTGTGCTGGAAGGACCTCTGCCGCGGTCCCCACCTGCCCTCGACCCGGAACATCCCGGCGTTCAAGCTGATGCGCAACGCGGCCGCCTACTGGCGCGGCAGCGAGAAGAACCCCATGCTCCAGCGCATCTACGGCACCGCCTGGCCGTCCAAGGACGAGCTGAAGGCGCACCTGGACTTCCTCGCCGAGGCCGAGAAGCGCGACCACCGCAAGCTGGGCAACGAGCTGGACCTGTTCTCCATCCCCGAGCAGATCGGCTCCGGCCTTGCCGTCTTCCACCCCAAGGGCGGCATCGTCCGCCGGGTGATGGAGGACTACTCGCGGCGCCGCCACGAGGAAGAGGGCTACGAGTTCGTCTACACCCCGCACGCGACGAAGGGGAAGCTCTTCGAGACGTCGGGCCACCTTGACTGGTACGCCGAGGGCATGTACCCGCCCATGCAGCTCGACGAGGGCGTGGACTACTACCTCAAGCCCATGAACTGCCCGATGCACAACCTGATCTTCGATGCGCGCGGCCGCTCGTACCGCGAGCTTCCGCTGCGCCTGTTCGAGTTCGGGACCGTGTACCGGTACGAGAAGTCGGGCGTCGTGCACGGCCTGACCCGCGCCCGCGGCTTCACCCAGGACGACGCGCACATCTACTGCACGCGCGAGCAGATGGCCGACGAGCTCGACAAGACGCTCACCTTCGTGCTGAACCTGCTGCGCGACTACGGCCTCACGGACTTCTACCTGGAGCTGTCCACCAAGGACCCGGAGAAGTTCGTCGGCTCGGACGAGGTCTGGGAGGAGGCCACCGAGACGCTGCGCCAGGTCGCCGAGAAGCAGGGCCTCCCGCTGGTTCCCGACCCGGGCGGCGCGGCCTTCTACGGCCCGAAGATCTCGGTCCAGGCGAAGGACGCGATCGGCCGTACCTGGCAGATGTCGACGGTCCAGCTGGACTTCAACCTGCCGGAGCGTTTCGATCTCGAGTACACGGGCCCGGACGGTTCGAAGCAGCGCCCGGTGATGATCCACCGTGCTCTCTTCGGTTCGATCGAGCGCTTCTTCGCGGTGCTCCTGGAGCACTACGCGGGCGCCTTCCCGGCGTGGCTGGCCCCGGTGCAGGCGGTCGGCATCCCGATCGGCGACGCACACGTCGAGTACCTGGAGAAGTTCGCCGCGGCGGCCAGGAAGAAGGGCCTGCGCGTCGAGGTCGACTCCTCTTCGGACCGCATGCAGAAGAAGATCCGCAACGCCCAGAAGCAGAAGGTGCCCTTCATGGTCATCGCGGGTGATGAGGACATGTCGGCCGGATCGGTGTCGTTCCGCTTCCGGGACGGCTCCCAGGAGAACGGCATCCCGTTCGACGAGGCCATCGCGAAGATCGTGAAGGTCGTCGAGGAGCGGACCCAGGTCTGACGCGGACGTGCGGGAGGGCCCCGGGGACGTTCAGGTCCCCGGGGCCCTCGGTCTCTCCGGAACCGCCACCGGTGCCTGCCGTCCCTTGCCCCGGCGGGCCCGGGATGCCCGGCCCGAGCCCCGCCGACACGCCACGTACGGGCGAAGCCATATGCTGCACTTCATGACGAGTGAGCCGGAGCAGCAGATCGGAGTCGGGACGCAGGACGCGTTCCAGCGCCTGTGGACGCCCCACCGGATGGCATACATCCAGGGCGAGAACAAGCCGACCGGTCCGGGGGCCGGCGACGGCTGCCCGTTCTGCTCGATTCCGGCCAAATCCGACGAGGACGGGCTGATCGTCAAGCGCGGCGCCGAGGTGTACGCGGTCCTCAACCTGTACCCGTACAACGGCGGCCACCTCATGGTCGTGCCCTACCGCCATGTCGCCGACTACACGGACCTGACCGAGTCGGAGACCGTCGAACTCGCCGAGCTGACCAAGCAGGCGATGACCGCCCTGCGCACGGCCTCCGGGGCCCACGGTTTCAACATCGGCATGAACCAGGGCACGGTCGCCGGTGCGGGCATCGCCGCGCATCTGCACCAGCACATCGTCCCGCGCTGGGGAGGCGACACGAACTTCATGCCGGTGGTCGGCCACACGAAGGTGCTGCCACAGCTGCTGGCCGACACGAGGAAGATGCTGGCGGAGGCCTGGCCCACGGCGTAGTCCACGGCCTGGGCCGGCGGACGTCAAGCCGTCCGGCGACTGAGGGCGAGGCCGAGGGCCCGAGGGCGGCGGTCCCCAGGAACGGCCACCCCGCGGCGCGAACCCCGCCCCCCGCTGGACCCCTACGCGTCGTACACGTCGGCCTTCCGCGGCGCCGCTTCCTGCACCATGTTGCTCAGCATCGACGAGCGCGTGCCGAACTTATCCGTGTTCACGCCGTTCTCCTCCAGTACCCGGATCGCCGCCGCGTGCACCACCCGCAGCACCGGTGTGGCCGCACGCAGCGCGTCGTCCGCCATGAAGCGGTGCCGCCACGGCTGGTCCGCCCAGGCATGGCGCAGCCCGAACGGCTCGGGCAGGGTCAGCGAGCCGCCGAGCCAGTTCAGCAGCGGCGGGTACCAGGTGAGCGGGGCTCGGACCGCAAGCCGCACCACCTCGTCCGCGTTGACCAGTGGGAGCTTCACTTCGCGGGTCTCCCAGAACTTGACCGACTTCTGCACCTTTTTGGACGGCGCCTCGGGCTTGGTGGTGAACAGCGCGTTCACGGGCCCCAGGGCGTGCCCGGTGACCTCGATGCGCAGCGTCTCGTGCAGCACTGTCACCGTGATCATCATGGTGATGACCAGCTGGCCGTCCCACAGGGTCCACTGAACCCCCAGATAGTGCCGCTCACCGCCGCCGAACTGCTGCTTGTTGCAGATGTCCTGTATGGCGTGGGTCTTGATCTGGTACGCGTCCACGTCCGTGCCCTCCGGACGGGACACCGAGTCCGCCTTCTCCCCGATCGGGTTGACGATCCAGTGCCGGACCGAGGGTTTCGTGAAGCCGCCGGTGTTCAGCGGACTACGCTCCAGCAGGCTCAGCTGGTGATGGATGGCCTTGATCACGTCCCAGCTGCGGAACGGGTGGATCTCCTTGCCCGGATCGCGCGGCACCAGATCCTCGGCGAGCTGCCAGCTGCCCCAGCGCGTGCCCATGCCGAGTATGCCCTTGGGCCCGGCGTAGAAGACGGTGTTGGACTGCTGCTCGGCGCTGAGCCGGGCGAGAGCCTGGCGCAGCCGCTCGGCGGCGCTCTCGCCAGGGCTGCCGGGCACGGCCTCGGGGATCTTCGCGCCGACACCGCCGCCGGAGAGCAGACTGTTCCAGCGTTCGCGCAGGTCCTTCGCCGTCCGCTCGCAGATCTGTTTCGCCCACAACCAGCCGATCACCGGCATGACGACCGCCGCGCGTGTGTACCACGCCCAGAAGCCCGTGAACGGCAGGCGGATCAGGAAGATCACGGCGGCGACGCCCACGGCGATCAGCAGCGTGGTGCCGATGGCGGAGGCGCGCTTGTCGTCGCGCTTGGCGACGGCGGCGCGGAGCTGGAAGACCACCAGCCACACCAGCATCCCCGGCAGGAAGAGCACCCCGCACAGGACCGTCACCGCCGAGAGCCAGTTGTCACGGTCCCTGCGGATGCGGTGGGCGGCCAGGCAGTGCTCCACGACGACCTGCGGCTCGGTGCCGAAGGACTGGATGAGCGGCTTGCGGCCGGCGCCCAGCATGCGGTCCCGCACGGCCAGCGAGAAGGCCTCGCCGAGATTCGGCCGGAAGATCTTCGCCCACGAGCGGCCCGGGTTGACCTTCGACTTGTGCCACTCGTTGTCGGCATCGAGGATCTTCTCGATCTCCGCGTCCCGGTAGGCCGCCGAGGCCAGGGCGAAGGTCGCCGCCGTCTCGCCCGCAGAGCCCAAGAGAGGCACCTGCGCCCCGGGGCTGAAATCGAATCCGTCCGTCATGCCGCCCCCATCGCCGCCCAACCCGCTCCTGCGGCCTTCCCGACTTCCTTGCTCCGCACACCTGTTGAACAGGCCATCGTGCCGATCGCCTCTCGACGCGGTCAGGTGATCAGCGTATCCGCAGGCGCCGACATTCGTCGGCGGACGGCCCAGAAGCCGTCCGCCGACGGGAGGGGAGCGGAGCACGGGTCCAACTACGAGGCGTCTCGCCCCTGTTCACGGATCTTCTCCGCGAGCTGCGCGGGCATCGGCTCGTGCCGCGCGTAGGAGCGGCTGAAGCGCGCGGTGCCGTGCGAGAGGGAGCGGAGGTCGATCGCGTACCGGCCGATCTCGATCTCCGGCACCTCGGCCCGTACGAGGGTGCGCCCTCCGGCCGTCTGCTCGGTGCCCAGCACCCGGCCGCGCCGCCCGGACAGGTCGCTCATCACGGCGCCGACGTAGTCGTCGCCGACGAGCACCGTCACCTCGGCGACCGGCTCCAGGAGATGGATCGTGGCGTCGCCCGCCGCCTGGCGCAGGGCGAGCGCGCCCGCCGTCTGGAAGGCGGCGTCGGAGGAGTCCACGGAGTGCGCCTTGCCGTCGAGGAGCGTCACCCGGATGTCGATGAGGGGATAGCCGGCGGCCACGCCCTTGGATGCCTGGGTGCGGACTCCCTTCTCGACGGAGGGGATGAACTGCCGGGGCACCGCCCCGCCGACCACCTTGTCCACGAACTCGATGCCGGAGCCGCCGGGCAGCGGTTCGACCTCGATCTCGCAGATCGCGTACTGACCGTGTCCGCCGGACTGCTTGACGTGCCGGCCGCGCCCGGCCGACCTGCCTGCGAACGTCTCCCGGAGGGCGACCTTGTGCGGGACCACGTCGACCTGGACGCCGTACCGGCCGCGCAGCCGTTCCAGGGCGACGTCCGCATGGGCCTCGCCCAGGCACCACAGCACCACCTGATGGGTGTCCTGGTTCTGTTCGAGCCGCATGGTCGGGTCCTCGGCGACCAGCCGTGCGAGCCCCTGGCTGAGCTTGTCCTCGTCCGGCTTGCTGTGCGCCTGGATGGCGACCGGCAGCAGCGGGTCGGGCATCTCCCAGGGTTCCATGAGCAGCGGGTCGTCCGTGGCCGAGAGGGTGTCGCCGGTCTCGGCCCGGTTCAGCTTCGCCACGCACGCCAGATCGCCCGCGATGCAGTGCGCCAGGGGGCGCTGCTGTTTGCCGAACGGTGCGGACAGGGCGCCGACGCGCTCGTCGACGTCGTGGTCCTCGTGTCCGCGGTCGGTCAGCCCGTGCCCGGACACGTGCACCGTCTCGTCGGGGCGCAGGGTGCCCGAGAACACGCGGACCAGCGAGATACGGCCGACGTACGGGTCGGACGCCGTCTTGACGACCTCCGCCACCAGCGGCCCGTCCGGGTTGCCCAGCCTGAGATCGCGGGGCTTGCCGTCCGGGGTGGAGACCGCGGGCGCCTCCCGCTCCAGCGGGGTGGGGAAGCCGCCGGTGACCAGTTCCAGCACCTCGATGGTCCCGAGGCCCTGGCGGGCGCCCTCGGCGGCGGGCGCGGCGGCCAGCACCGGGAAGAAGGTCCCGCGTGCGACGGCCCGCTCCAGGTCCTGGACGAGCGTGTCGATGCCGATCTCCTCGCCGCCCAGATAGCGGTCCATGAGGGTCTCGTCCTCGCTCTCGGCGATGATCCCCTCGATGAGCCGGTTGCGTGCCTCCTCGATCAGCGGGAGCTGGTCGGGCCCTGGCTCGGACTCCTTGCGCTCGCCCGACGAGTAGTCGAACAGCTGCTGCGACAGCAGCCCGATCAGTCCGGTGACGGGCGCGTGCCCGTCGGGACCCTGCGGGCCGTGCAGCGGCAGGTACAGCGGCAGAACGGCGTCGGGGTCGTCCGCGCCGAACGCTTCCGCGCACACCCGGGTCATCTCCTCGAAGTCGGCCCGGGCGGCCTCCAGGTGCGTGATCACGATGGCGCGCGGCATGCCGACGGCCGCGCACTCGTCCCACACCATGCGCGTCGATCCGTCCACGCCGTCCGAGGCCGAGACGACGAAGAGGGCCGCGTCCGCCGCCCGCAGACCGGCCCGTAGCTCCCCGACGAAGTCGGCGTATCCAGGAGTGTCCAGCAGATTGATCTTGATCCCGTCCCGTTCGACGGGAACCAGGGAGAGCTGCACCGAGCGCTGTTGCCGGTGCTCGATCTCGTCGTAGTCCGAGACGGTGCCGCCGTCCTCCACGCGGCCCGCCCGGTTCAGTGCTCCCGCAGTCAGCGCGAGAGCCTCCACCAGAGTTGTCTTGCCCGATCCGCTGTGGCCGACCAGCACCACATTCCGTACGGACGCGGGGCGGTCGGCCGCCGTTGCCCTGCCGGCGGCTCCAGGGTGTGTGTTCGCCTTCTCGCCCATGGCCTTGCCTCCCGTGCACGGTGAGGTCACTGTGGGCGCGGACACGCGGACCCGCGTGCGATGGCGGCTCCGAGGACGCCCGCGGTGTCTTCGAGCTTTGCACTGACGTCACGGTGCGTCCATACGAGGGGCGCGATCCCGTAACCCGGTTGCGCTTAGCCTGTCGAAATCGCTCCGTGACCCGGGTGCCACCGGTACGTGACACGGGTGTGCGGGTGCCCGGCCGTCGCACCCCCGCGCGCGTGGCTACGATGGGCCAGCCGGGCGGCCACAAGGGGCGCGCGGCTCACCGACCGTCGGGAAGGCCATGCTGAACAAGTACGCGCGTGCATTCTTCACGCGTGTCCTCACACCGTTCGCCGCGTTTTTGATCCGCCGGGGCGTCAGCCCCGACACGGTCACGCTGATCGGCACCGCCGGCGTGGTCGCGGGCGCGCTGGTCTTCTTCCCCCGGGGCGAGTTCTTCTGGGGCACGGTCGTCATCACACTCTTCGTGTTCTCGGACCTCGTCGACGGCAACATGGCCCGCCAGCTGGGCCGCTCCAGCCGCTGGGGCGCCTTCCTGGACTCGACGCTCGACCGGGTCGCCGACGGTGCGATCTTCGGTGGCCTCGCCCTGTGGTACGCGGGCAAGGGCGACAACAATGTGCTGTGTGCGGTCGCCATCTTCTGCCTGGCCAGCGGCCAGGTGGTGTCATACACCAAGGCCCGTGGCGAGTCGATCGGCCTGCCCGTCGCGGTCAACGGGCTGGTGGAGCGTGCCGAACGCCTGGTGATCTCCCTGGTCGCGGCCGGTTTCGCCGGACTGCACAAGTTCGGTGTGCCCGGCATCCAGGTGCTGCTGCCGATCGCCCTCTGGATCGTCGCCGTGGGCAGCCTGATCACGCTGGTCCAGCGGGTGGTCACGGTGCGCAGGGAGTCCGCCGAGGCGGACGCGGCGGCCGCACACAAGAATGAGAACGCCTCGCACGGGAGCGGGGCGGCGACGTGAGCGGCGGGCAGGAGAGCGGGGCGGTGACGTGACCAGTCTCCAGGAACGGCTGGCGGACGGGCTCTACGGCCTCGGCTGGAGCACGGTCAAGACACTGCCCGAGCCTGTCGCCACGCGGCTGGGTCGGACCATTGGCGACATCGCCTGGAAGCAGCGCGGCAAGGGCGTGCGACGGCTCGAGAGCAACTACGCGCGTGTGGTGCCCGGTGCGACTCCGGAGCGGCTCGCCGAACTCACCCGGGCGGGCATGCGTTCGTACCTGCGCTACTGGATGGAGTCCTTCCGGCTCCCCGTGTGGAGCCCGGAGCGCATACGGAGCGGCTTCGATCCCAAGGACCTGCACCACCTCACCGACGGACTGGCCGCCGGCAGGGGCGTCGTCCTCGCACTGCCGCACATGGCCAACTACGACCTGGCCGGCGCCTGGGTCACCACCCAGCTGGAGACACCGTTCACCACGGTCGCCGAGCGGCTCAGGCCCGAGACCCTCTACGACCGGTTCGTCGCCTACCGTGAGGGCCTCGGTATGGAGGTCCTTCCGCACAGCGGCGGCTCAGCCTTCGGCACCCTGGCCCGGCGGCTGCGCGACGGGGGACTGGTCTGCCTGGTGGCCGACCGCGACCTGTCCGCCTCCGGTGTCGAGGTCACCTTCTTCGGCGAGACGGCCCGAATGCCCGCGGGACCGGCACTGCTCGCCCAGCAGACCGGCGCGCTCCTGCTGCCGGTGACGCTGTGGTACGACGACTCGTCCGTCATGCAGGGGCGCGTGCATCCCCCGATCGACGTACCGGAGACAGCTACCCGGGCCGAGAAGACGTCTCTCATGACACAGGCGCTGGCCGACGCCTTCGCCACGGGGATCGCCGAGCACCCGGAGGACTGGCACATGCTGCAGCGCTTGTGGCGCGCCGACCTGGATCCGAGCAAGGGCCCCCAGGAGGGGACGCCGTGAGGATCGGCATCGTCTGCCCCTACTCGTGGGACGTGCCGGGCGGCGTTCAATTCCATATCCGGGACCTGGCCGAGTACTTCATCCGCCTCGGCCACGAGGTGTCGGTCCTCGCTCCCGCGGACGACGACACCCCCCTGCCGCCGTACGTGGTCTCGGCGGGCCGCGCGGTCCCGGTGCCGTACAACGGCTCGGTGGCCCGCCTGAACTTCGGCTTCCTGAGCGCTGCCCGGGTGCGGCGCTGGCTGCACGACGGCGCGTTCGACGTGATCCACATCCACGAGCCGGCCTCGCCCTCGCTGGGCCTGCTGGCCTGCTGGGCGGCGCAGGGTCCGATTGTGGCCACCTTCCACACGTCGAACCC
This sequence comes from Streptomyces colonosanans, assembly GCF_001866645.1. GTDB lineage: Bacteria > Actinomycetota > Actinomycetes > Streptomycetales > Streptomycetaceae > Streptomyces > Streptomyces colonosanans. Next base: position 139,477 of record NZ_MLYP01000006.1, on the reverse strand, counting down.
GCGGTCGAGGGCGATGGTCGCCGCGTACGCGATCCTCCAGGCAGCCCTGGAGAAGATCAGCGCACGCATCGCGGTCAGCGAGTACGCACGGCGCACGCTCGTCGAACACCTGGGTGGCGACGCGGTGGTGATCCCGAACGGAGTGGACGTCGACTTCTTCGCCGAGGCCGAGCCCCGGCCCGAGTGGCAATCGGGCGGTGGCGAGGGGCAATCGGAAGAGGCGCGAAGCTCCGTTGAGGGCGGTGGTGGACGACGGGCGGGCGAGACGATCGGCTTCATCGGGCGCATCGACGAGCCCCGCAAGGGCCTGCCCGTCCTGATGAAGGCCCTGCCGAAGATCCTGGCCGCCCGTCCGCAGACCCGGCTGCTGGTCGCCGGGCGCGGGGACGAGGCGGAGGCGGTGCGGACGCTCCCCGCCGAACTGCGCTCGCGGGTGGAGTTCCTCGGCATGATCAGCGACGAGGACAAGGCGCGCCTCCTGCGGAGCGTCGACCTGTACGTGGCGCCCAACACCGGCGGCGAGAGCTTCGGGATCATCCTGGTCGAGGCGATGTCGGCGGGGGCGCCCGTGCTCGCCTCCGACCTGGACGCCTTCGCCCAGGTCCTCGATCAGGGGGCGGCCGGCGAGCTGTTCGCCAACGAGGACGCCGAAGCGCTCGCCGACGCGGCCCTGCGGCTGCTGGGGGACCCGGAGCGGCGCGCTGAACTGCGCGCGCGGGGAAGCGCCCATGTGCGGCGCTTCGACTGGTCGACGGTCGGTGCGGACATCCTGTCCGTCTACGAGACGGTGACGGACGGGACGGCCGCGGTGGCCACGGACGAACGCACCGGGCTGCGGGCGCGCTTCGGCCTGGCGCGGGGCTGAAGCCGGGCTGAGGGCCGCCGCCGGCCGTTGCCGTGCGTGGGCCTGCTCGGTCGTGAGTCCGGCCACGGGTGCCCCGGTGGGATACCCGAAGGGCGTCGCCGTCACGATGCCCCGCCAGGGCGCCGAGTGCAGCCGCCGGGACCGGTGGCTGCCGGCCGCGGCGCCGCTGTCGGCCGACGGCTTGCCGCCGGGCAGGGGCGGCCGCCGCCGTGCGCGGGACCCCGAGGGGGCCGGGTGACGGCCCGGTAGCCTTGCCGCCCGTGACCGCAACCCTGATCTGGATCCTCGTCGCCCTCGCCGTGACCGGCCTCTACCTGAGCTGGACCGCGGGGCGCCTTGACCGGCTGCACTCCCGCATCGACGCGGCGCGCGCCGCGCTCGACGCGCAGCTGGTGCGGCGGGCCTCGGTCGCCCAGGAGCTGGCGACCTCCGGGGTGCTCGACCCGGCCGCGTCGATCGTCCTGTACGAGGCCGCGCACGCGGCCCGGCAGGCGGACGAGGAACAGCGTGAGGTCGCCGAGAGCGAGCTGAGCCAGGCGCTGCGGGCCGTCTTCGGGGAGGCGGAGCAGATGGAGGCGGTGCGGGAGGCTCCCGGCGGGGAGGCGGCGGCGCATGAGCTGACCGAGGCGGTGCGCAGGGTGCCCATGGCCCGGCGGTTCCACAACGACGCGGTGCGGGCGGCACGGGCGCTGCGGCGCCACCGCAAGGTGCGCTGGTTCCGTCTCGCGGGCCATGCCCCCTTCCCGTTGGCCTTCGAAATGGACGACGAACCACCGGCAGCGCTCCTGGACCGTCCCACCGCCTGAGGCCCCAGGCGGCGTATGGGACCAACCGGCCGTACCCCCGGCTCCCGGGCAAAACGATCCACTCGCTCCCTATTGGCCCTTGCTGTGGCCTGCTGCTTTCCCGTTTTCTCGGTCCAGCAGAATTCCCTCTTCCCAGAGTGAGGTCGAAACCCGTGTCCAGCGCGCTCTCCACCCCCCAGACCCCCGAGACTGGCACCGCCCGTGTCAAGCGCGGCATGGCCGAGCAGCTCAAGGGCGGCGTGATCATGGACGTCGTCACGCCGGAGCAGGCGAAGATCGCCGAGGACGCGGGCGCCGTCGCCGTCATGGCCCTGGAGCGGGTCCCGGCCGACATCCGCAAGGACGGCGGGGTGGCCCGCATGTCCGACCCGGACATGATCGAGGGCATCATCGACGCCGTGTCCATCCCCGTGATGGCGAAGTCGCGGATCGGCCACTTCGTCGAGGCCCAGGTCCTCCAGTCCCTCGGCGTCGACTACATCGACGAGTCAGAGGTCCTCACCCCGGCCGACGAGGTCAACCACTCCGACAAGTGGGCCTTCACCACCCCCTTCGTCTGTGGCGCGACCAACCTGGGCGAGGCCCTGCGCCGCATCGCCGAGGGTGCCGCCATGATCCGCTCCAAGGGCGAGGCCGGCACCGGCAACGTCGTCGAGGCCGTCCGCCACCTGCGGCAGATCAAGAACGAGATCGCCAAGCTGCGCGGTTTCGACAACCACGAGCTGTACGCCGCCGCCAAGGAGCTGCGTGCCCCGTACGAGCTGGTCAAGGAGGTCGCCGAGCTGGGCAAGCTGCCGGTCGTGCTGTTCTCCGCCGGTGGTGTGGCCACCCCGGCCGACGCCGCCCTGATGCGTCAGCTCGGTGCCGAGGGCGTCTTCGTCGGCTCTGGCATCTTCAAGTCCGGCGACCCCGCCAAGCGTGCCGCCGCCATCGTGAAGGCGACCACCTTCTACGACGACCCCAAGATCATCGCGGAGGCGTCCCGCAACCTGGGCGAGGCCATGGTCGGCATCAACTGCGACACCCTCCCCGAGGCCGAGCGCTACGCCAACCGCGGCTGGTGAGACGGCAGTAGACACGACGTACAGGACAGCACGTACATGACTGACGCACCCGTCGTAGGCGTCCTGGCCCTCCAGGGCGACGTACGGGAGCACCTCATCGCCCTGGCCGCGGCCGACGCCGTGGCCAGGCCGGTGCGGCGCCCCGCAGAGCTCGCCGAGGTCGATGGCCTCGTCATCCCCGGTGGCGAGTCCACCACCATCTCCAAGCTGGCCGTCCTCTTCGGAGTGATGGAACCCCTTCGCGCGCGCGTGCGGGACGGCATGCCCGTCTATGGCACCTGCGCGGGCATGATCATGCTCGCGGACAAGATCCTCGACCCGCGCTCGGGCCAGGAGACCATCGGCGGCATCGACATGATCGTGCGCCGCAACGCCTTCGGACGGCAGAACGAGTCCTTCGAGGCGGCGGTCGACGTCAAGGGGGTCGAGGGCGATCCTGTAGAGGGCGTCTTCATCCGCGCCCCCTGGGTCGAGTCCGTCGGTGCCGAGACCGAGGTGCTCGCCGAGCACGACGGTCACATCGTCGCCGTACGCCAGGGCGACGCGCTCGCCACGTCGTTCCACCCGGAGTTGACCGGCGACCACCGTGTGCACGCCCTCTTTGTCGACATGGTTCGCGCCAGGCGGACACGGGAGTCCTTGTAGGATCTCTGGCGTTCGTACAGAGATGGGTTACGCGAAGGAGACAGGCAGATGTCCGGCCACTCTAAATGGGCCACGACGAAGCACAAGAAGGCCGTCATCGACGCCAAGCGCGGCAAGCTCTTCGCGAAGCTGATCAAGAACGTCGAGGTTGCGGCGCGCATGGGCGGCGCCGACGTGGACGGCAATCCGACGCTGTACGACGCCGTGCAGAAGGCGAAGAAGCAGTCGGTTCCGAACAAGAACATCGACTCGGCGATCAAGCGCGGCGCGGGCCTGGAGGCCGGTGGCGCCGACTACGAGACGATCATGTACGAGGGCTACGGTCCGAACGGTGTCGCGGTGCTCATCGAGTGCCTCACCGACAACCGCAACCGCGCCGCCTCCGATGTCCGCGTCGCCATGACCCGCAACGGCGGCTCCATGGCCGACCCCGGCTCGGTCTCGTACATGTTCAGCCGTAAGGGCGTGGTGATCGTCCCCAAGGGCGAGCTGACCGAGGACGACGTCCTGGGTGCCGTGCTCGACGCGGGCGCCGAGGAGGTCAACGACCTCGGTGAGTCCTTCGAGGTGATCAGCGAGGCCACCGACCTGGTCGCGGTTCGCACCGCGCTCCAGGAGGTCGGGATGGACTACGACTCCGCCGAGGCCAACTTCGTGCCGTCCGTCCAGGTCGAGCTGGACGAGGAGGGCGCCAAGAAGATCTTCAAGCTGATCGACGCGCTGGAGGACAGTGACGACGTGCAGAACGTCTTCGCCAACTTCGACGTCAGCGACGAGATCATGGAGCAGGTCGGGGCGTAACGCCGCTGTCAGTGCCCCGGCAGGCAACGTTCGCCCGTCAAGGAGCGGCGTCGTGGGGGCACCTCCCGCTCTGGGGGTCCCCCTGCTCGAAGAGCTTGGGGGAGGCGTGCCGGGCGTCGCGAAGGGGCGAGCGTTGCCTGTTGGGGCACTGGGCTGCACGGGCCGACGGGACAACGCCCGTCGGCCCGTCGCTTTGCCGGGCGTTGTCAGTGGCACCCGATAGCCTGCACGAACTGGGGATACCGCCCAGCCGTGGCTGGGGGCGATCGAAGGAGGGGTGCCGGTGCGCGTACTGGGGGTGGACCCGGGGCTGACGCGATGCGGGGTCGGCGTGGTCGAGGGCGTTCCCGGACGACCGCTGACCATGCTCGGTGTCGGCGTCGTCCGTACGCCCGTGGACGCGGACCTTGCCCACCGCCTCGTCGCCGTCGAACAGGGCATCGAAGGGTGGCTGGACGAACACCACCCCGAGTATGTCGCCGTGGAACGGGTGTTCAGCCAGCACAACGTGCGGACGGTGATGGGCACCGCACAGGCCAGTGCCGTCGCCATGCTCTGCGCGGCCCGCCGCGGCATCCCCGTCGCCCTGCACACGCCCAGCGAGGTGAAGGCCGCCGTCACCGGCACAGGACGTGCCGACAAGGCCCAGGTCGGCGCCATGGTCACCCGGCTGCTCCGGCTCGACGCACCGCCCAGACCCGCCGACGCCGCCGACGCCCTCGCCCTCGCCATCTGCCACATCTGGCGCGCGCCCGCCCAGAACCGACTCCAGCAGGCCGTCGCCCTGCACACATCGAAAGGCCGTTCCGCATGATCGCCTTCGTCAGCGGCCCGGTCGCCGCCCTCGCCCCGGACTCCGCGGTGGTCGAGGTGGGCGGCATCGGCATCGCCGTCCAGTGCACGCCGAACACGCTCTCGGGGCTCCGGACCGGCCAGCAGGCCAAGCTCGCCACGTCCCTGGTCGTGCGCGAGGACTCGCTCACGCTGTACGGCTTCGCGGACGACGACGAGCGTCAGGTGTTCGAGCTGCTGCAGACCGCGAGCGGCGTCGGCCCGCGCCTGGCCCAGTCGATGCTGGCCGTGCACACACCGGACGCGCTGCGCCGCGCCGTGGCGACCGGTGACGAGAAGGCGCTCACCGCTGTCCCCGGCATCGGCAAGAAGGGGGCCCAGAAGCTGCTGCTGGATCTGAAGGACCGCCTCGGCGAGCCGGTCGGCGCTCCCGTGATCGGCGCGCCGGTCACCTCCGGCTGGCGCGACCAGCTGCACGCCGCCCTGATCGGCCTCGGGTACGCCACCCGCGAGGCGGACGAGGCCGTCGCAGCGGTCGCCCCGCAGGCCGAGGCCGCCGCGGGCACGCCCCAGGTGGGAGCACTCCTCAAGGCGGCCCTGCGGACCCTGAACAGAGCGCACTGACCGGACGGCGCCCCCGGAACCCGGCACCCGAAACGGCCTGCCGGCAGGCGCCCTCTCGCAGACCGAACCCACCGCGACCCCCGAGGCACACGCAATGAACTGGGACGACACCACCGACACCCCCGCCCCCGAGCGGCTCGTCGGAGCGTCCGCCGACCGAGAGGACCAGGCCGTCGAGGCCGCCCTGCGCCCCAAGGACCTGGACGAGTTCATCGGCCAGGAGAAGGTCCGCGAGCAGCTCGACCTCGTGCTGCGCGCGGCTCGGGCACGCGGCGCCACCGCCGACCACGTGCTTCTGTCCGGTGCCCCCGGCCTCGGCAAGACCACCCTCTCGATGATCATCGCGGCCGAGATGGGCGCCCCCATCCGCATCACCAGCGGCCCCGCCATCCAGCACGCGGGCGACCTAGCGGCGATCCTCTCCTCCCTCCAGGAGGGCGAGGTCCTCTTCCTCGACGAGATCCACCGCATGTCCCGGCCCGCCGAGGAGATGCTGTACATGGCGATGGAGGACTTCCGCGTCGACGTCATCGTCGGCAAGGGCCCCGGCGCCACTGCCATCCCCCTCGAACTGCCACCGTTCACCCTGGTCGGCGCCACTACGCGCGCGGGCCTGCTGCCGCCTCCGCTGCGCGACCGCTTCGGCTTCACGGCGCACATGGAGTTCTACGAGCCCGCCGAGCTGGAGCGCGTCATCCACCGCTCGGCGCATCTGCTCGATGTCGAGATCGCCGCCGCCGGCGCCGCCGAGATCGCCGGCCGCTCCCGGGGCACGCCCCGTATCGCCAACCGGCTGCTGCGCCGCGTACGGGACTACGCGCAGGTCAAGGCCGACGGCGTGATCACGAAGGAGATTGCGGCGGCCGCCCTGTCCGTCTATGAGGTCGACTCCCGTGGTCTCGACCGCCTCGACCGCGCCGTTCTGCAGGCCCTGCTCAAGCTCTTCGCCGGCGGCCCCGTCGGCCTGTCCACGCTGGCCGTGGCGGTGGGGGAGGAGCGCGAGACCGTAGAAGAGGTCGCCGAGCCGTTCCTCGTGCGGGAGGGGCTGCTCGCCCGTACCCCGCGGGGACGCGTGGCGACCCCGGCCGCCTGGGCGCACCTCGGTCTCACCGCACCTCACGGGGCGACCGGCGGAGCGACCGGGGGAAACGGACAACAGGACCTGTTCGGGACGTGACGGCGCGGGACGCGCGCGGTCAGGAACCCGGGTGCCATGCTGGGCGTTGTTCCTTACGTGCGGACTCGCTTAGACTCCGCCGATGCCGCCTCTGTGGGTGGCGCTGACAACCCCCGTCCACCAGGCCGCCGATCGAGCGGTCGTGCGAAGGAAATCCCGTCCCGTGAGTATCAACGCATTCCTCCCGCTCATCTTGATCATCGGGCTGATGTTCCTGATGACCCGCTCGGCCAAGAAGAAGCAGCAGCAGGCCGCGCAGATGCGCAATGAGATGCAGCCTGGCAGCGGCGTCCGCACCATCGGGGGCATGTACGCAACCGTCAAGGAGGTCAACGACGACACGGTTCTCCTCGACGCGGGCCCGGGCGTGGAGCTGCTTTTCGCGAAGAACTCGATCGGCGCTGTCCTCTCCGACGATGAGTACAACCGCATCGTCCACGGCATCGAGCACGACCTGAAGGCCGACGGCGCCGTCGTTCCGGACGACGCGTCCTCCCTCACCGAGACCGACGAGCCCGCCGCCGACGCCTCTTCCGGCGACAAGACCGTCGACCTCGGCAAGAAGGACGCGGACGACGAGGTGGCTGACGCGAAGGCCGACGCAGCGGAGCCCAAGAAGTCCGACGGCGAGTCCGACGCGAAGTAGTCACGCCCCGGGAGCACGGCGCGATCCGTTCGTGCCGTGCTCCCGGGACGTGTCGTTCTCGCACGGAGTCCCGACACCATGTCATGGCCGCCCACGCGCCCGCACGGCGCCGGGCGGCCCGAGAGGGAGTACGAGAAGGTGGCAGCACCGAAGAAGGGCCAGAGCGCGAGCGCCCAGGGTAAGCCGGGGCGCTCGCTGGCTCTCATCCTGATCGCCATCGTGGCGCTCACCGGGGGAATGTTCGCCTCCGGGCACACCACCCCGCGTCTCGGCATCGACCTCGCCGGCGGCACGAGCATCACGCTCAAGGCGAAGAGCGGCCAGGAATCCGCGATCAACAAGACGAACCTGGACACCGCGGTCGACATCATGGAGCGCCGCGTCAACGGTCTGGGCGTCTCCGAGGCGGAGGTCCAGACCCAGGGCGATCGCAACATCATCGTCAACATCCCCAAGGGCACGAACTCCCAGCAGGCCCGAGAGCAGGTCGGCACCACGGCCAAGCTCTACTTCCGTCCTGTCCTGGCCACCGAGCCCGTCGGTGCACCTGCCCCGGCCAGCCCGACGCCGAGCCCCTCCGGCAGCCCCGCGAAGAAGGCCACCAGCACGGCGTCCCCGTCCAGCTCCGCGACTTCCTCCAGCTCCGCGACCGCGTCGGCCGGAGCCACCTCGCAGGGCCGCGCGCTCACCGACGCGCTGAAGGCCGACGCCACGACCTCGCCGTCCGCGTCCGCCTCCCCGAGCACCAAGGCCTCCGCCAGCGCCTCCCCCTCGGCGAGCGGCTCCGACAGCGCCGCCAAGCTCCAGCAGGAGTACGCCAAGCTGAACTGCGCCGACCCGGCCGTCCGCGCCCATGCCGGTGTGGGCGCCAAGCCCAACGAGCCCACCCTGGCCTGCGGCCAGAACGGGCAGAAGCAGTGGCAGAAGTACGTCCTCGGCCCGGCCGAGCTCGCCGGCACGGATGTGAAGAAGGCCCAGGCGGTCTTTGACACTCAGGGCGCCGGGGGCTGGAAGGTCACGATGGACTTCACGTCCGCGGGGACCAAGAAGTTCGCGGACATCACCGGCAAGCTGGCGCAGCAGCAGTCGCCGCAGAACCAGTTCGCCATCGTCCTCGACGGCGAGGTCGTCTCCGACCCGTACGTCAGGCAGGCGCTGACCGGCGGCAACGCCGAGATCAGCGGCAGCTTCGACCAGACCGAGGCGAAGAACCTGGCGAACGTCCTGTCGTACGGCGCGCTCCCGCTCTCCTTCGAGGAGCAGAGCGTCACCACCGTCACCGCCGCGCTCGGTGGTGAGCAGCTGAACGCCGGTCTGATCGCCGGCGCGATCGGCCTCGCCCTGGTCATCCTCTATCTGGTGGTCTACTACCGGGGCCTGTCGCTGATCGCGATCACCTCGTTGCTGGTCTCCGCCGCTCTGACCTACGTGATCATGTCGCTGCTCGGCCCGACCATCGGCTTCGCGCTGAACCTGCCGGCGGTCTGCGGCGCCATCGTCGCGATCGGTATCACGGCGGACTCGTTCATCGTGTTCTTCGAACGCATAAGGGATGAGATCCGCGAGGGCCGCTCGCTGCGCCCCTCCGTCGAGCGGGCCTGGCCGCGCGCCCGGCGCACCATCCTGGTCTCCGACTTCGTGTCGTTCCTGGCCGCCGCGGTGCTGTTCGTCGTCACCGTCGGCAAGGTCCAGGGCTTCGCGTTCACGCTCGGCCTGACCACGGTCTTCGACGTGGTGGTCGTCTTCCTGTTCACCAAGCCGCTGATGACGATCCTCGCCCGCCGGAAGTTCTTCGCGGACGGCCACAGCTGGTCCGGCCTCGACCCGAAGCGCCTCGGCGCCAAGCCGCCCCTGCGGCGTACCCGTCGCCCCTCCGCCCCCGTCGACCCGAAGGAGGCGTGAGAGATGTCGAAGCTCGGCAACCTCGGCGCCAGGCTCCACCGAGGCGAAGTCGGCTACGACTTCGTCCGCAACCGCAAGATCTGGTACGGAATCTCGATCCTGATCACCATCACGGCCATCCTCGGCCTGACGGTGCGGGGCCTGAACATGGGCATCGAGTTCCAGGGCGGTGCCGTCTTCACCACCCCGAAGACCAGCGTCTCCGTGGCGCAGGCCGAGACGTACGCCCAGGACTCCTCCGGCCACGAAGCGGTCGTACAGAAGCTCGGCACGGGCGGTCTGCGCATCCAGGTCGCCGGGATCGACACCTCCAAGGCCGACCACATCAAGGCGGAACTCGCCAAGGATCTGAAGGTCGACGCGGAGAAGATCAACGCCGACCTGGTGGGCCCGAGTTGGGGTGAGCAGATCGCGAACAAGGCCTGGCAGGGTCTGGCGATCTTCATGGTGCTCGTGGTGATCTACCTGGCGATCGCCTTCGAGTGGCGCATGGCCATCGCGGCCCTCGTCGCGCTGATCCACGACATCACCATCACGGTCGGCGTCTACGCCCTCGTCGGCTTCGAGGTGACGAACGGCACGGTCATCGGTCTGCTGACGATCCTCGGTTACTCGCTGTACGACACGGTCGTCGTGTTCGACAGCCTCAAGGAATCGACGAAGGACATCACCAAGCAGACCCGCTGGACCTACGGCGAGATCGCCAACCGTTCGATCAACGCCACGCTGATCCGCTCGATCAACACCACCGCGGTGGCGCTGATGCCGGTCGCCGGCCTGCTGTTCATCGGCGGCGGCGTCCTCGGCGCGGGCACGCTCAACGACATCTCGCTGTCGCTGTTCGTCGGCCTCGCGGCCGGTGCCTACTCGTCGATCTTCATCGCCACGCCGATCGTCGCCGACCTCAAGGAGCGCGAGCCGCAGATGAAGGCCCTCAAGAAGCGTGTCCTCGCCAAGCGTGCCCAGGCCACGGTCGAGGAGGAGCTGGTCGAGGCGGGGACCGCCGGTGGTCCGCTCGACGACGAGCCGGAGGACGTCGCACCCGCGGTCGTCGGCCAGCGCAACCAGCCCGCCGCCCGCAATCGCGGGCGCGGCCGACCCTCAGGAAAGCGTCGATGACCGACATAAAGGAACTCCTGCTCAGCCGTATCCGTGATGTGGCCGACTACCCGGCACCGGGTGTGGTGTTCAAGGACATCACCCCGCTGCTGGCGGACCCGGCGGCGTTCACGGCGCTCACGGACACGCTGGCGGAGCTGGCCTTGGAGCACGGCGCGACGAAGATCGTCGGCCTGGAGGCCCGTGGCTTCATCCTGGGCGCCCCGGTCGCCGTCCGCGCCGGCGTCGGCTTCATCCCCGTGCGCAAGGCGGGCAAGCTCCCCGGAGCCACCCTCAGCCAGGCGTACGACCTGGAGTACGGCTCGGCCGAGATCGAGGTGCACGCCGAGGACCTGTCCGCGGCCGACCGCGTGATGGTCATCGACGACGTCCTCGCCACCGGCGGCACCGCCGAGGCCTCCCTCCGGCTCATCCGCCGTGCGGGCGCCCAGGTCGCGGGTGTGTGCGTGCTGATGGAGCTGGGCTTCCTCGGCGGGCGTGCCCGTCTGGAGCCCGCCCTGGAAGGCGCTCCGCTGGAGGCGCTGCTGCAGGTCTGAGACGTTCGCGGCACACCCCCGTGCCAGGCACGGGAAGGCCGTACGACGTCACGAGGCGGGCCCGGAGGAATCCGGCGCCCGCCTCAGACGTTGCAGCGGTGGAAGGCCGTCTCAGCGGCCTGGAGGCGATCCCGGAGCCCGGGATCGCTACCATGGGATCTCCGGAGCCTGACCGGGGGACCCGGATCGCGCATGAGGAGCCCTCTTGCCAGACGAGGCCCAGCCACGTACTCCCAGAGCCGAACGCCTGGGGGTGCCCACAGCCGCCAAGCCCGAAGCGGCGCCGAAGGCGGCGGCCACGCCCGCGCGCAGCGCGAAGAACGCCCCACGCGGGACGGTAGAGCACGCCCAGTCCACGCCGGGTGACCAGCCGGCCGAGCAGTCACGCCCCAAGTCGGCCTCGGCGGAGCGCTCCCCGGCGGTCCGTCCGTCCCCGGCCGCGCCCGCCCGCTCCGGCTCCTCCAACCGTGTCCGCGCCCGCCTCGCCCGCCTCGGTGTGCAGCGCGCCAATCCGTACAACCCGGTGCTGGAGCCATTGCTGCGCATAGTGCGCGGCAACGACCCGAAGATCGACGCGGCGACGCTCCGCCAGGTCGAGCGCGCCTACCAGGTGGCCGAGCGCTGGCACCGCGGGCAGAAGCGCAAGAGCGGCGACCCGTACATCACCCACCCGCTTGCGGTCACCACGATCCTCGCCGAGCTGGGCATGGACCCGGCCACCCTGATGGCGGGCCTGCTGCACGACACCGTCGAGGACACCGAGTACGGCCTCGACCAGTTGCGCCGCGACTTCGGCGACACCGTCGCCCTGCTCGTCGACGGCGTCACCAAGCTGGACAAGGTCAAGTTCGGCGAGGCCGCGCAGGCCGAGACCGTGCGCAAGATGGTCGTCGCCATGGCCAAGGACCCGCGCGTCCTGGTGATCAAGCTCGCCGACCGCCTGCACAACATGCGCACCATGCGCTACCTCAAGCGCGAGAAGCAGGAGAAGAAGGCGCGCGAGACTCTGGAGATCTACGCGCCGCTCGCCCACCGGCTGGGCATGAACACCATCAAGTGGGAACTCGAGGACCTCGCCTTCGCGATCCTCTACCCCAAGATGTACGACGAGATCGTCCGCCTGGTCGCCGAGCGCGCCCCCAAACGCGACGAGTACCTCGCCATAGTGACCGACGAGGTCCAGGCCGACCTGCGCGCGGCCCGCATCAAGGCGACCGTCACCGGCCGCCCGAAGCACTACTACAGCGTCTACCAGAAGATGATCGTCCGCGGCCGTGACTTCGCGGAGATCTACGACCTGGTGGGCATCCGCGTCCTCGTCGACACGGTCCGCGACTGCTACGCGGCGCTGGGCACGGTCCACGCCCGCTGGAACCCGGTTCCGGGGCGGTTCAAGGACTACATCGCGATGCCCAAGTTCAACATGTACCAGTCGCTGCACACGACGGTGATCGGTCCCAACGGCAAGCCCGTCGAACTCCAGATCCGTACGTTCGACATGCACCGTCGCGCCGAGTACGGCATCGCCGCGCACTGGAAGTACAAGCAGGAGGCCGTCGCGGGCGCCTCCAAGGTCCGTACGGACGCGCCGAAGACCTCCGGCAAGGACAAGGACGCCATCAACGACATGGCGTGGCTGCGGCAGTTGCTGGACTGGCAGAAGGAGACCGAGGACCCCGGCGAGTTCCTGGAGTCCCTGCGCTTCGACCTGTCCCGCAACGAGGTCTTCGTCTTCACCCCGAAGGGCGACGTCATAGCGCTGCCGGCCGGTGCCACGCCGGTGGACTTCGCGTACGCCGTCCACACGGAGGTCGGCCACCGCACGATTGGGGCCAGGGTCAACGGCCGTCTGGTTCCGCTGGAGTCCACCCTGGACAACGGCGACCTGGTGGAGGTCTTCACCTCCAAGGCAACCGGCGCGGGCCCCTCCCGCGACTGGCTCGGCTTCGTGAAGTCGCCGCGTGCCCGCAACAAGATCCGGGCCTGGTTCTCCAAGGAGCGCCGCGACGAGGCGATCGAGCAGGGCAAGGACGCGATCGCGCGGGCCATGCGCAAGCAGAACCTGCCGATCCAGCGCATCCTGACCGGCGACTCGCTCGTGACCCTGGCCCACGAGATGCGCTACCCGGACATCTCGTCGCTGTACGCGGCGATCGGTGAGGGTCATGTCGCCGCGCAGAACGTCGTGCAGAAGCTGGTGCAGGCGCTCGGCGGCGAGGAGGCGGCCACCGAGGAGATCGACGAGGCCGTTCCGGCGGGCCGGGGCCGCGGCCGCAAGCGGCGCCGCAGCCAGGACCCCGGTGTCGTCGTCAAGGGCGTCGAGGACGTGTGGGTCAAACTGGCCCGCTGCTGTACGCCCGTCCCCGGCGACCGCATCATCGGCTTCGTCACACGAGGCAGCGGCGTCTCGGTTCACCGTAGCGACTGCGTCAACGTGGAGTCACTGTCGCGTGAGCCGGAACGCATCCTCGAGGTGGAGTGGGCCCCGACGCAGTCGTCGGTCTTCCTGGTGGCGATCCAGGTGGAGGCGCTGGACCGCTCGCGACTGCTCTCGGACGTCACCCGGGTCCTGTCCGACCAGCACGTCAACATCCTCTCGGCCGCGGTCCAGACGTCCCGCGACCGCGTGGCCACCTCCCGTTTCACCTTCGAGATGGGTGACCCGAAACACCTGGGCCACGTCCTGAAGGCGGTACGCGGTGTGGAGGGCGTGTACGACGTCTACCGCGTGACGTCGGCCCGCAGGCCGTAACCCCGAACGCCTACAGGAAAGGGGCTCCCGTACAGGTACGGGAGCCCCTTTCGTACGAGCCGACGGGATGTCAGCCGCCGAACTCCTGCAGGCCCTTGAGCGCCTGGTCCAGGAGCGCCTGACGGCCCTCCAGCTCCTTCTCCAGCTTCTCGGCCTTCGCGGTGTTGCCCGCGGCCCGAGCCTGCTCGATCTGGCCCTTCAGCTTGTCCACGGCCGCCTGCAACTGGCCGGTGAGACCCGCGGCACGCGCACGCGCCTCCGGGTTCGTGCGGCGCCACTCGGCTTCCTCGGACTCCTGGATGGCCCGCTCGACCGCGTGCATCCGGCCTTCGATCTTCGGGCGGGCCTCGCGCGGCACATGGCCGATGGCCTCCCAGCGCTCGTTGATCGAGCGGAAGGCGGACCGTGCGGCCTTCAGGTCCGTGACCGGCAGCAGCTTCTCCGCCTCCCCGGCCAACTCCTCCTTCAGCTTGAGGTTCTCGGCCTGCTCGGCGTCACGCTCCGCGAAGATCGTGCTGCGCGCGGCGAAGAACACGTCCTGGGCGCCGCGGAACCGGTTCCACAGGTCGTCCTCGTGCTCGCGCTGGGCACGGCCCGCGGCCTTCCAGTCCGCCATCAGCTCGCGGTAGCGCGCCGCCGTCGGACCCCAGTCCGTCGAGTTCGACAGCGCCTCGGCCTCGGCGACCAGCTTCTCCTTGATCTTGCGGGCATCCTCGCGCTGCGCGTCCAGCTGCGCGAAGTGCGCCTTGCGGCGCTTGGAGAACGCCGAGCGGGCGTGCGAGAAGCGGTGCCACAGCTCGTCGTCCGACTTGCGGTCCAGACGCGGCAGCCCCTTCCAGGTGTCCACCAGCGCCCGCAGCCGCTCACCGGCCGACCGCCACTGCTCGGACTGCGCCAGCTCCTCCGCCTCGACGACCAGCGCCTCCTTGGCGTGCCGCGCCTCGTCGGACTGCTTGGCCCGCTGCGCCTTACGCTCCTCACGGCGCGCCTCGACGGTCTCCACGAGCTTGTCCAGGCGGGCCCGCAGCGCCCCCAGGTCGCCCACCGCGTGGTGCGCGTCCACCTGCTCGCGCAGGTGGTCGATCGCAGCCTGGGCGTCCTTCGCCGACAGGTCGGTGGTCCGCACTCGCCGCTCGAGGAGGCCGATCTCGACAACCAGGCCCTCGTACTTGCGCTCGAAGTAGGCCAACGCCTCCTCAGGGGAGCCGGCCTGCCAGGAACCGACGACCTGCTCTCCGTCGGCCGTCCGCACGTACACGGTCCCCGTCTCGTCGACGCGGCCCCACGGGTCGCTGCTCACAGCGCCTCCTCCACATGATGCCTGCAGAGGGCTTGTGCACCCCCGGGCATCGTCCACAGTTTCGTCACGGCCAACATAGGCGACCGGCGGGGCGGCTGTCCGCATCCCGCGCGACCGAAATTTCGCAGTTGGCGCTCAAGATTTCGTCACAGTCGCCTTGTTGATCACCACGGTCGCGTTCGGCGCGCCGTCACCTGCGCCGGTGCTCTCTCCGGCCGCGGCGATCTTCTTCAGCACCTTCAGGCCCGCAGCGTCGATGGTCCCGAACGGTGTGTAGTTGGGCGGCAACTGACTGTCCTGGTACACCAGGAAGAACTGACTGCCGCCGGAGTGCGGCTGCCCGGTGTTCGCCATCGCGACCGTGCCCGCCGGATACACGTTCGCCTTCAGGCTCTTGTCCTTGAGGTTCTCGTCCGGAATGGTGTAGCCGGGACCGCCGTTGCCCATGCCCTTCGGGTCACCGCACTGCAGCACGTAGATGCCGTTGGTGGTGAGCCGGTGGCACTTGGTGTGGTCGAAGAAGCCCTTGCCCGCCAGGAAGTCGAACGAGTTGACGGTGTGCGGGGCCGCCGCCGTCTTCATCGCGATGCCGATGTCACCGCACGTGGTCGCCAGCTTCATCGTGTACTTCGCCGACGTGTCGATGGCCATCGCCGGCTCCTTCTTCCAGCTCAGCGACTTGACCTTGCCCGCGGCGGGCTTTTCGCACGGGTCCGGCGCCTTGCTGGTCGCCGAGGCGCTCGGGGAGACCTCCGCGGCCGCGTTGGCCTTCTCGTCGTCGCTCTTGAAGACGCCCGCCGCATAGGACACCACGCTGCCCACCAGGACCACGCCGAGGACCGACGCGATCACGGAATTACGCGTGCGTGCCTTGCGCCGCGACTCCGTACGTCGCTGCTGCTGCCGCAAGAACTTCTCCCGGGCGAGCTGTCGCCGCCGCTGTTCCTGGCTGACCACGGGGTTGTCTCCTCATGCGTCTCGTCCGCCGACCGGTACGCGTGCGTCGGGTGTGCCGTCCGCGTGCGTGTGCCCCGTACCGTATATGGGTTCGCTGAGGAAACGGCAGCGCCGGTAGGCTCTGATCCACAGCCAGCCACCACTTCCCTACAACACAACGAAGGACGATCGTGCTGATTGCCGGGTTCCCCGCCGGGGCCTGGGGGACGAATTGTTACCTCGTCGCCCCCGCCGCGGGTGAGGAGTGCGTGATCATCGACCCGGGCCACCAGGCCGCTCAGGGAGTCGAGGACGCACTGAAGAAGCATCGGCTCAAGCCCGTCGCGGTCGTCCTCACCCATGGCCATATCGACCATGTGGCCTCGGTCGTCCCCGTGTGCGGCGCGCACGACGTGCCGGCCTGGATCCACCCCGAGGACCGGTACATGATGAGCGACCCCGAGAAGGCGCTCGGCCGGTCCATCGGCATGCCGCTGATGGGCGAGCTGACTGTGGGGGAGCCCGACGACGTCAGGGAACTGACCGACGGCGCGAAACTGGACCTGGCCGGGCTGGAGTTCTCCGTCGCGCACGCACCGGGCCATACCAAGGGGTCGGTGACCTTCCGGATGCCCGAGAGCGCCGACATCCCGTCGGTCTTCTTCTCCGGGGATCTGCTGTTCGCCGGCTCCATCGGACGCACCGACCTGCCGGGCGGATCCATGGAGGACATGCTCGGGTCGCTGGCGCGCGTGTGCCTGCCGCTCGACGACTCCACCGTGGTCCTGTCCGGCCATGGCGCCCAGACGACCATCGGCCAGGAGCGCGCCACCAACCCCTATCTGCGGCAGGTGGCGGCCGGCCAGGGAGCCCCCGCGGCTCCCCGACGAGGAATGTGACGAGAGAGCTACGTTGAGCACCTTCAAGGCCCCCAAGGGCACCTACGACCTGATCCCGCCGGACTCCGCCAAGTACCTCGCGGTGCGCGAGGCCATCGCCGCCCCCCTGCGCAACTCCGGCTACGGCTACATCGAGACCCCCGGCTTCGAGAACGTCGAACTCTTCGCGCGCGGCGTCGGCGAGTCCACCGACATCGTCACCAAGGAGATGTACGCCTTCGAGACCAAGGGCGGCGACCGGCTCGCCCTGCGCCCCGAGGGCACCGCCTCCGTCCTGCGCGCGGCCCTGGAGGCCAACCTGCACAAGGCGGGCAACCTCCCGGTCAAGCTCTGGTACGCCGGCTCGTACTACCGCTACGAGCGCCCGCAGAAGGGC
The DNA here is from genome assembly GCF_001866645.1 of Streptomyces colonosanans. Lineage (GTDB taxonomy): Bacteria > Actinomycetota > Actinomycetes > Streptomycetales > Streptomycetaceae > Streptomyces > Streptomyces colonosanans. The sequence continues at coordinate 122,237 of NZ_MLYP01000006.1, read as the reverse complement.
CGCTACCGCCACTTCTCCCAGGTCGGCGCCGAGGCGATCGGCGCGGAGGACCCGGCGCTGGACGCCGAGCTGATCATCCTCGCCGATCAGGCGTACCGCTCGCTCGGCCTGCGCGACTTCCGCATCCTGCTGAACTCGCTGGGCGACAAGGAGTGCCGTCCGGTCTACCGGGCCGCGCTCCAGGACTTCCTGCGCGGCCTGGACCTCGACGAGGACACGCGCCGTCGCGTCGACATCAACCCCCTGCGGGTCCTCGACGACAAGCGTGAGTCGGTCCAGAAGCAGCTGACCGGCGCGCCCCTGCTGCGCGACTACCTGTGCGACGCGTGCAAGGCGTACCACGAGGAGGTCCGCGAGCTGATCACCGCGGCGGGCGTCGCCTTCGAGGACGACCCGAAGCTGGTCCGCGGCCTGGACTACTACACCCGCACCACCTTCGAGTTCGTGCACGACGGCCTCGGCTCCCAGTCCGCCGTGGGCGGCGGCGGCCGCTACGACGGCCTGTCCGAGATGATCGGCGGCCCGGCACTCCCGTCGGTGGGCTGGGCGCTCGGCGTCGACCGCACGGTCCTCGCTCTTGAGGCCGAGGGCGTCGACCTCGAAATCCCGGCTGCCACCAGCGTGTTCGCGGTCCCGCTCGGCGAGGAGGCCCGCCGTGTGCTGTTCGCCAAGGTCACCGAGCTGCGCAAGGCCGGCCTCGCGGCGGACCTCGCGTACGGCGGGAAGGGCCTGAAGGCGGCGATGAAGGCGGCCAACCGCTCCGGCGCGCGCTACGCGCTCGTCGCCGGCGAACGGGACCTTGCCGAGGGCATCGTCCAGCTCAAGGACATGGAGTCCGGCGAGCAGACGCCGGTCGCCGCGAACGAGATCGTGGCGGAGCTGGAAGCGCGGCTCGGCTGACGGACCGGCGGAGCGCAACGGGCCGGACAGCGTGACTGTCCGGCCCGTCCGCGTGTGTGGGGGAGGCCCCGTCCGCGGTGGCTCACGGGCGAGTGCGGGGGCCCGCGGTCTCCAGTTCTTCGTGGGCCGGCAATTCTCCATCGGCCGGCGCGAGCCGCGCGGGCGGCCGGACGTCGGCCATGCGCCGCTCGGGGCCGCTCCGCCGCAGCACGAGGTACCCGACGAACGCGGCCGGACCGAAGAAGATCTGCGCGGGCACGATCTTCGGAAGGTGTCCGGTGAGGGCCTCGACCGTGACCGGTGCCAGTGTCGGTGCGAGCGCTCCGAACACCGCGACCAGGCAAAGGGCCAAGACCAGGCCCTGACGTCCGTACGCCTTGTAGGCCACGGTGGTGAAGAGGGCGTACACCAGGAGGTCGCCCATGCCCACGACGGCGCCGAACTCGCCGATGCGCAGCCCGGCCGACGGTGCGAAGGCGTAGCCCTGTACCGCGTCGAACAGCTTCTGGGTGAGGGGGACGACGGTGGCGAAGAACAGGTCGTAGATGGCGAGCGCCAGCGCGAACCGGGAGACGTGCCGCAGCTTCAGGCCGCCCTGCGCGTTGAGGTTGGCGGCGCCGACCGCCATCAGCATGATGACCAGGCTGTTGACCAGCCAGTACGGCGTGGCATGGGTGGGGTCGTCGTCGGCGCTGCGCGCGGTGAGCCAGTCGGCGACCAGCAGACCGGCGATGAGCGACCAGCGCACTGCTCCCCGGCGGACGACCGGCCCGTAGCCGACCGCGAGACCACCGGCCAGGGTCAGCCCCAGCACGGGCGGCAGCAGCCAGCCCGGAAGGGAGAGATACAGGAAGGGCAGTACGACGACGAAGCCCATCATGATGACCATGTCGTTGCCGTTGAAGGCGCCGACGGCCGGGCGGGGCAGCGTGACCCGCCGGAAGTAGGCGATCGAGGCGAGCGAGACGCCCAGGGCGACGGCGAGGGTCACGAGGACGAAGAACGCGTTCTGTGCGGCGGTCATGCGGCCCGCCCGGCGGACGCGAAGCTGTTCTCGACCAGATCGCAGCGGTAGCGCCGCAGCTCACGTCCTTCTCCCGGTACGACGTCGACGGTGACGTCGAGGCCGGCCTCGGCGAAGTGACGTGCGATGTCGCTCGTCTCCGGCACGGATGAGGCGGCCACCTCCACATGCAACCGCCCGTCCACCACGTCGGCGCGGTGGCGCACGGGCCAGCACGCGCCGGGCAGCGCGTCGAGGACCTCGATGACCTGACGCGGGGTCACCGGGCCGTCCTGGGTGCGCAGCACATGGTCCGCCTTTCCGAGGATGTGCGAGGTCGCCGGCACGTTCGCCATCTCGCAGGTGAGCGGCGCGTCGGGCAACTGCCGCACCAGGTCTCGGGTGTCGTAGCGGAAGAGCGGCATGCACTCCCGATACGGGAAGAACGGAGTGGCGACGATCGTGCCGAGCGCTCCGGGCGCGGCCGGTGCCCCGGTGTCGAGGTCGCACACCTCCACGAGGCCGATGCCGGCGTCGATGTGGAGATGCCGCTGCCGGCAGATCGCGCCGGCCACCGGTGTCACCTCGGTCATGCCGTAGCCGTCGTGGACGGGGGCGCCGAAGGTCTTTTCGGAGGCCTCCGCGAGGGCGGGCGAGAGGACTTCGCTGCCGACGTTGATGCGGCGCAGCCGGAAGTCCGCGGGGCCGAGTCCCCGTTCGCGGGCCAGGCGGGTCAGCTGTCCCAGATAGCTCGGGTAGGTGACCATCAGGGTCGGCGCAGACGGGCCGGTCCCCGTCATGAGGTCCAGCGTCTCGGCCGGTGGGACCAGGCCCACCATGCGGATCGCCGCTCCTGACAGGCGAGCGACCTGCATCTCCGCGTACGCCGTGCCGGTCGCCCGGGAGCTGATGTTGAACTGGACCAGGTCGGTGGTACGGACGGTGCCGCGCAGCACCTGGGAGAGGGCGACGAGCGCGGGCCACAGACGTTCCTCGTAGCGGGAGTACCAGACCTCTGTGGGCCGGCCCGTCGTCCCGGTGGTCCGGGAGGCGAGGAAGGGCTCGCTGCACAGGAAGTCGCGGGCCCGCTCGACCAGGTCGGCCTTGGTGGTGACGGGCACGGCGGTGATGTTCTCGACGGTCAGCGCGGCCGGGTCGACTCGTGCTGCCGCGAAGTGATCCGCGTAGAAAGGCGACTTGGCCACGAGACGCTTCGCGGTGCGGCGCAGGGCCTTGTTCGTGAGGTCGGTACGCATCTGCGGGTCTGCGGCGGCGCCGCGCAGCAACTGTTCGACGTCCTCGCCAGGGGAGCCGAATTCGGCAAGTGTCGCCAGCGCGTCATCGACGAGCTTTTCGGCAGAGCGAACGTTGATCGGACGGCCGAGCACCATGGCCAGCGCCATCCGGAACTGCCGTATCCCCGCGTCGAACATGGTCCTCCCCTGCCCGTCCAGATTCCCCGCCATGCCGGGGTGGGCGGCCAAGACCACCCACCCCGTTCCCGCGTCAGCTGGGGCAGTTTGTGAACAGCACCGCAGCCAGGGAACCCATGACGTACTTCGTGTGCTTGAGCGTGGAAACGATCGCGGACATCGAAAACCCCCTGTTTCTTTTGTCGACTGAGCCCCCACCAGTCAGCGGAGGCACAACGATGCTCAAGCGCGGACTATCCACTGTCAAGAGTTTGTCGGGTAATCGGGCTTCCGTCGCCAAACATTCAATTGACCTGTGTTTACGGCGAGCTTGAGCAGCATGGAGCGTTTCTATCGCCCCCTCGGTGGTTTGCCCGAGCACGAGCGCAATGTGTCGTGCTTCCGCGATGAACAGCGGTCGGTGCAGCCGTCGGCCGCGAGGCGCAGCGCCTCGGCGAGGTTCTGCCGGGCCCGTCAACTCCGCGGGCGCCGATTCGGCCTGTCGGACGATTCCCACTTTCGGGCGCCCCGCGCGCGTGCACCGTGCCGGATCCGCCCCGAGCACGGACACCTCGCCCCCGTCCCGCTCGCGATGGCGGCCCCGAGCAGGCCGAACGCCTCGCCCCGCCCGATGTCGAGATCGAATCGTCGATCGCGGTCACGTCCCCGTACTGCTTGCGCAGCCCCCGTACATCCACCGCGAGTCCGATCGCGTCTGTGGTCATGGCCATCGGACTCGGCCACAATCGAAGGCTCCGGGGCGACCGTGCGTACTTCCGTATGTTCATCGAACGGTGGACGCTCATGCGCGTGCGGCACAATGACCCCAGTCCGCAGGTCCACCTCTCGAGCATCGGAATCGGCGTGATGAGCAAGACGACAGTCAGGGACGTCTCCACCGGGCCCACCGAGCGGGAACGCGCAGTTGCGCCCAGGACGGTGGGCGGCAGCCGCGCGTTCGCCCTGTTGCTGGTGATCACCGGTGCGGCCGGCGTGCTCGCCGCATGGGTCATCACCCTCGACAAGTTCAAGATCCTCGAGGGCAAGGTGAGCGGCAAGACGGTCGTCCCCAGTTGCAACCTCAACCCGATCATTTCCTGCGGCAACATCATGGAGAGCAAGCAGGCAGGCGTCTTCGGGTTCCCCAACCCGATGCTCGGCCTCGTCTGCTACGGCATCGTCATCTGCGTCGGCATGAGCCTGCTCGTCGGCGCCCGCTTCCCGCGCTGGTACTGGCTGACGCTCAACGCCGGCACGCTCTTCGGAGTGGGCTTCTGCACCTGGCTGCAGTTCCAGTCGCTGTACCGGATCAACGCGCTGTGCCTGTGGTGCGCGCTGGCCTGGCTCGCCACGATCGTCATGTTCTGGTACGTGACCTCGTTCAACATCCGCAACGACTTCCTGCCCGCCCCGCGCCCGCTGAAGAACTTCCTGAGTGAGTTCACCTGGGTTCTGCCGGTCACGCACAGCGGCATCATCGTCATGCTGATCCTGACCCGCTGGGGCAGCCAGCTCTGGGCCTGAGCCGTGGCCGAAGCGTTCCCGGGGCGGGGCACCGGCCCCGGCCGTGTTGTCGGTGAGGTGACATAGGGTTTCGAGCGTGGAGCCCGACCTGTTCACCGCCGCCGCAGAAGAACGCCAGGAGAAGGACCCGACCGGTAGTCCCCTGGCGGTGCGCATGCGCCCGCGCACCCTCGACGAGGTGGTGGGCCAGCAGCACCTGCTCAAGCCGGGCTCCCCGCTGCGCAGGCTGGTCGGCGAGGCCGGCGGCGGCCCCGCCGGACCCTCCTCGGTGATCCTGTGGGGCCCGCCCGGCACCGGCAAGACGACGCTGGCGTACGTCGTCTCGAAGGCCACCAACAAGCGCTTCGTCGAACTGTCGGCGATCACCGCGGGCGTGAAGGAGGTCCGCGCGGTGATCGACGGTGCCCGCCGGGCCATAGGCGGCTTCGGCACGGAGACCGTCCTCTTCCTCGACGAGATCCACCGCTTCAGCAAGGCCCAGCAGGACTCCCTGCTCCCGGCCGTCGAGAACCGCTGGGTGACCCTGATCGCGGCGACCACGGAGAACCCGTACTTCTCGGTGATCTCCCCGCTGCTGTCCCGCTCCCTGCTGCTCACCCTCGAACCGCTCACGGACGACGACGTGCGCGGTCTGCTGCGCCGGGCCCTGACCGACGAGCGCGGTCTGGGCGGCGCCGTCGGGCTCCCCGAGGACACCGAGGCTCATCTGCTGCGGATCGCCGGCGGCGACGCCCGCCGGGCCCTGACCGCCCTGGAGGCCGCGGCCGGGGCCGCCTTGGACAAGGGCGAGCCGGAGATCGGTCTGACGACCCTGGAGCAGACCGTCGACCGCGCCGCGGTGAAGTACGACCGCGACGGCGACCAGCACTACGACGTCGCGAGTGCCCTGATCAAGTCGATCCGGGGCTCGGATGTAGACGCCGCGCTGCACTACCTGGCCCGGATGATCGAGGCGGGTGAGGACCCCCGCTTCATCGCCCGCCGTCTGATGATCTCCGCCAGTGAGGACATCGGCCTGGCCGACCCGAACGCGCTGCCGATCGCGGTCGCGGCCGCCCAGGCCGTCGCGATGATCGGTTTCCCGGAGGCCGCGCTCACCCTGAGCCATGCCACCATCGCCCTCGCCCTGGCCCCCAAGTCCAACGCGGCGACCACGGCGATCGGCGCGGCCTTGGAGGACGTCCGCAAGGGACTGGCCGGCCCCGTGCCCCCGCACCTGCGCGACGGCCACTACAAGGGCGCGGCCAAACTCGGCCACGCCCAGGGGTACGTCTACCCGCACGACCTGCCGGAGGGCATCGCCGCCCAGCAGTACGCCCCGGACGCGATCAGGGACCGCGAGTACTACACCCCGACCAGGCACGGTGCCGAGGCGCGGTACGCGGACGCCGTGGAGTGGACCCGCAAGCACCTCGGCCGACGCCGGTCCTGACCCAGCGGACCACCGGACGGGGCCCAGCGGACCACCGGACGGGGCCCATTCCCCGGGTCGAAGGCGGCCATGGGCACCCTGTAGACTTCTCCCAGCGCTGCGTCCCGTGCCCGGCCCCGGCCGGCACCACCAGAACGGGACATCCAGCCGGAACCCCATCGCCGTCAGGCAAGGGGATCCAGGAGCGTCGCGCACCGTCGAACGGTGTCGCGGGCAGCCCACCACCTCCCCGGAAGCCCCGGGAGACAGGTCGGTGGGCCACTCGCGTGCTGCACGTATGTGCCCAGACCAGGGGAGCGGCTGCCCGGCAGGTCCCGTGCGGACCCGCGGGGTTTCCCCGGCTGCGGATGCGACCTCCCCTAACCCTGGTGAAGCCGAATCCACAGAGAAACACGAGGTGTTTGGTTCATGGCGAACCAGTCCCGCCCCAAGGTCAAGAAGTCGCGTGCCCTCGGCATCGCGCTGACCCCGAAGGCCGTCAAGTACTTCGAGGCCCGCCCCTACCCGCCGGGTGAGCACGGCCGTGGCCGCAAGCAGAACTCGGACTACAAGGTCCGTCTGCTGGAGAAGCAGCGCCTGCGCGCTCAGTACGACATCTCCGAGCGCCAGCTGGTGCGCGCCTACGACCGCGCCTCCAAGGTTCAGGGCAAGACCGGTGAGGCCCTGATCGTGGAGCTGGAGCGCCGTCTCGACGCGCTGGTCCTGCGTTCGGGCATCGCCCGCACGATCTACCAGGCCCGTCAGATGGTCGTTCACGGCCACATCGAGGTCAACGGCCAGAAGGTCGACAAGCCGTCGTTCCGCGTCCGTCCCGACGACGTCGTGATGGTCCGCGAGCGCAGCCGTGAGAAGGCGCTCTTCCAGGTCGCCCGCGAGGGTGGCTTCGCCGCCGACGGCGAGACCCCGCGCTACCTCCAGGTGAACCTCAAGGCCCTGGCGTTCCGCCTGGACCGCGAGCCGAACCGCAAGGAGATCCCGGTGATCTGCGACGAGCAGCTCGTCGTCGAGTACTACGCCCGCTGATCGCATTCCGGCGGACGCTGTATTCACAGCACGTCAAGCCCGTCGTCTCCCGCCTCCGGGCGGCCGAGACGGCGGGCTTGCCGCATCTCCGCGCGGGTGGATCCGCGGCTTTTCCTCGCCGCCGACGGGTTGGGGCACCTGGTGGACGCGTACGCCCCGCTGAACACCGTCGCCGGACCCGCCGCGCCTGCTCCCTCACCATGGCCGGCCGGTCACCGACCGAGGCGGCTCAGGGCGGGGAACCGCCGTGCCCCCGCGGTGCCGGTGGGCGAGGAATCCAGGTGCGCGGACGCTCCGTTCGCGGTCGCGTGCGATCCGTACCCTTGCCGTCCGCTCCTCCGGCACGGACGAGCCCTGATCCGGCATGGAATTCGGTACGGACCGGCTGCCCCGGCGCGATAGGCTCGGGGGACGACTTTTCGATGTTCAGACACGTTCTAGGGAGCGGGTGCGCACGGTGTCCGGTGGAGAGGTAGCCGGGATCCTGGTGGCCGTCTTCTGGGCGATTCTGGTCTCCTTCCTGGCCGTCGCGCTGGCGAGGCTGGCCCAGACGCTCAAGGCGACTACCAAGCTGGTGGCGGACGTGACCGACCAGGCCGTCCCCCTGCTGGCCGACGCCTCCGCCGCGGTGCGCTCCGCGCAGACCCAGATCGACCGGGTCGACTCGATCGCCTCCGACGTCCAGGAGGTCACGTCCAACGCGTCGGCACTGTCGACGACGGTCGCGTCCACCTTCGGCGGCCCCCTGGTGAAGGTCGCGGCGTTCGGCTACGGCGTGCGCCGGGCGATCGCCGGCCGCCGTGAGAACGTGCCCGCCAAAGCGCCCCGGCGTACCGTGATCGTGGGCCGCAGCGTTCCGTCCGCGCGACGGGCGCAGCGGAACACCCGGGAAAAGAAAGACTGACCGAGCGATGTTCCGCCGTACGTTCTGGTTCACCACAGGCGTCGCCGCCGGTGTGTGGGCCACCACCAAGGTCAACCGCAAGTTGCGGCAGCTGACCCCCGAGAGCCTGGCCGCACAAGCGGCGAACAAGGCGATCGAGACAGGCCACCGGCTCAAGGACCGCGCGGCGGACTTCGCGTTCGACGTCCGGGCGGGCATGGCCCAGCGGGAGGCCGAACTCGGCGACGCGCTCGGCCTGGACGCCCCCGTCGATCAGCTCCCGGCCTCGCCCCCGCCCTCGGCTTCGCTCGAGCCGGGGTACCCCCGTGAGCAGGGGGTACCCCGATCCCGGCGGCACGCCGCCATCGAGAACCGCAACAACCCGACGTACGTCGAGAGGTCGGCGTACTCGTACAACCGGAATGAGGACCACTGATGGAGTCGGCTGAAATCCGCCGCCGCTGGTTGAGCTTCTTCGAGGAGCGCGGTCACACCGTCGTCCCTTCGGCGTCGCTCATCGCGGACGACCCGACTCTGCTCCTCGTCCCGGCCGGCATGGTGCCCTTCAAGCCCTACTTCCTGGGTGAGGTCAAGCCGCCGGCCCCCCGCGCCACCAGCGTGCAGAAGTGCGTGCGTACGCCCGACATCGAAGAGGTCGGCAAGACCACCCGCCACGGCACGTTCTTCCAGATGTGCGGCAACTTCTCCTTCGGCGACTACTTCAAGGAAGGCGCCATCAAGTTCGCCTGGGAGCTGCTCACCACGCCCCAGGACAAGGGCGGTTACGGCCTCGACTCCGAGCGCCTGTGGGTCACCGTCTACCAGGACGACGACGAGGCCGAGCAGATCTGGCGCGACGTGGTCGGCGTCCCGGCCGAGCGCATCCAACGCCTGGGCAAGAAGGACAACTTCTGGTCCATGGGCGTGCCCGGCCCGTGCGGACCGTGCTCCGAGATCAACTACGACCGTGGCCCCGAGTTCGGCGTCGAGGGCGGCCCCGCCGTCAACGACGAGCGGTACGTGGAGATCTGGAACCTCGTCTTCATGCAGTACGAGCGGGGCCAGGGCATCGGCAAGGAGGACTTCGAGATCCTCGGCGACCTGCCGAGCAAGAACATCGACACCGGCCTCGGCCTGGAGCGTCTCGCCATGATTCTGCAGGGTGTGCAGAACATGTTCGAGATCGACACCTCCATGGCCGTGATCAAGAAGGCCACCGAGCTGACCGGCGTGGCCTACGGCGACGCGCACGCCTCGGACGTCTCCCTGCGCGTGGTCACCGACCACATGCGCACGGCCACCATGCTGATCGGCGACGGCGTCACCCCGGGCAACGAGGGCCGTGGCTATGTGCTGCGCCGCATCATGCGCCGCGCCATCCGCAACATGCGCCTGCTCGGTGCCACCGGTCCGGTCGTCAAGGACCTGATCGACGTCGTCATCGGCATGATGGGCCAGCAGTACCCCGAGCTGGTCACCGACCGCGAGCGTATCGAGAAGGTCGCCCTCGCCGAGGAGAACGCCTTCCTCAAGACGCTGAAGGCCGGCACCAACATCCTCGACACCGCCGTGACCGAGACCAAGGCCGCGGGCTCCGCGGTCCTGCCCGGCGACAAGGCGTTCCTGCTCCACGACACCTGGGGCTTCCCGATCGACCTCACCCTGGAGATGGCCGCCGAACAGGGCCTGTCCGTGGACGAGGAAGGCTTCCGCCGCCTGATGAAGGAGCAGCGGGAGCGCGCCAAGGCCGACGCCCGGGCCAAGAAGACCGGCCACGCCGATCTCGGTGCCTACCGTGAGATCGCCGACGCCGCCGGGGCGACCGACTTCATCGGCTACTCGGACACCGAGGGCGAGTCGACGATCGTCGGCATCCTCGTCGACGGTGTGTCCTCGCCCGCCGCCACCGAGGGCGACGAGGTCGAGATCGTCCTCGACCGCACCCCGTTCTACGCCGAGGGCGGCGGCCAGATCGGTGACACCGGCCGCATCAAGGTGGACTCCGGTGCCGTCATCGAGGTCCGCGACTGCCAGAAGCCGGTTCCGGGCGTCTACGTCCACAAGGGCGTCGTCCAGGTCGGCGAGGTCACCGTCGGCGCCAAGGCCCACGCCTCGATCGACGCGTTCCGCCGCAAGGCCATCGCCCGCGCCCACTCGGCCACCCACCTCACCCACCAGGCCCTGCGCGACGCCCTCGGCCCGACGGCCGCCCAGGCCGGTTCGGAGAACCAGCCCGGTCGCTTCCGCTTCGACTTCGGCTCGCCGTCCGCCGTTCCGACGGCCGTGATGACCGACGTCGAGCAGAAGATCAACGAGGTGCTCTCCCGCGACCTCGACGTGCACGCCGAGGTCATGGGCATCGACGAGGCCAAGAAGCAGGGCGCCATCGCCGAGTTCGGCGAGAAGTACGGCGAGCGCGTCCGCGTTGTGACCATCGGTGACTTCTCCAAGGAGCTGTGCGGCGGTACGCACGTGCACAACACCGCCCAGCTCGGCCTGGTGAAGCTGCTCGGTGAGTCCTCGATCGGCTCCGGTGTGCGCCGTATCGAGGCCCTGGTCGGCGTGGACGCCTACGGCTTCCTGGCCCGGGAGCACACGGTCGTCAACCAGCTCACCGAGCTGCTCAAGGGCCGCCCGGAGGAACTGCCGGAGAAGGTCGCCGGCATGCTCGGCAAGCTGAAGGACGCCGAGAAGGAGATCGAGAAGTTCCGCGCCGAGAAGGTCCTGCAGGCCGCCGCCGGTCTCGCCGAGTCCGCCAAGGACGTCCGCGGGATCGCCGTGGTCACCGGCCGGGTCCCGGACGGCACCACGCCCGACGACCTGCGCAAGCTGGTCCTGGACGTGCGCGGCCGTATCCAGGGTGGCCGGGCCGCCGTGGTCGCACTGTTCACCGTGAACAACGGCAAGCCGCTCACGGTCATCGCGACCAACGAAGCCGCCCGCGAGCGCGGTCTGAAGGCCGGTGAACTGGTTCGCACGGCCGCCAAGACCCTCGGCGGCGGCGGTGGCGGCAAGCCGGACGTCGCCCAGGGCGGCGGCCAGAACCCGGCCGCCGTCGGTGAGGCCGTCGAGGCCGTCGAGCGCCTGGTCGCCGAGAGCGCCAAGTAGGAAACGGTCAAGAGTGATGAGAAGAGGACGCCGGCTCGCCATCGATGTCGGTGACGCCCGCATCGGGGTCGCCTCGTGCGACCCCGACGGGATCCTCGCCACCCCGGTGGAGACGGTTTCGGGGCGTGACGTCCCGGCAGCCCAGCGCCGTTTGAAGCAGCTCGTCGAGGAGTACGAGCCGATCGAGGTCGTCGTCGGTCTGCCCCGCTCCCTCAAGGGGGGCGAGGGCCCGGCCGCGGTCAAGGTCCGCGCCTTCGCCCAGGAACTGGCCCGCATGGTTGCGCCGGTTCCGGTGCGGCTCGTGGACGAGCGGATGACCACGGTGACGGCCAGCCAGGGACTGCGCGCCTCGGGCGTCAGGTCCAAGAAGGGCCGGTCGGTCATCGACCAGGCCGCGGCGGTCATCATCCTTCAGCAGGCGCTGGAAACCGAACGAGTGTCAGGCAAATCCCCCGGCGAGGGCGTCGAAGTGGTCATCTGATCGCGATACGGTAACGTTCCGCGCGATGCGGCGGTGTTCGAACAGCCGCCGCACAGCAAAGAGGCGGAACGCGGGCCGAGCCAACGCCGCCTCGCGGCTCTAGGGGATTGATGACTGAGTATGGCCGGGGCTCCGGCTCCGAACCGTGGCATCCCGAGGACCCGTTGTACGGGGACGGCGGATGGGGAGGACAGCAGGCCCATGAGGCCCAGTCCCCTTACGGAGGCCACCCGCAGCCCTACCCGCAGCAGCAGCCGCAACAGCCGTACGGAGACTGGGGAGGCGGTCAGCCGGGCCCGTACGACCAGGGTCAGCAGCAATACCAGCAGTACCCGGACCCCCAGCAGCAGGGGCAGCAGCCCTACCAGCAGCCAGGGGCGTACCCCCACCAGCAGCCAGGGGCGTACCCCCACCAGCAGCCGGGGCAGCAGGACCCGGCCCAGATGCAGCAGGGCCAAGGCAACGGCGGCTGGGACGGTGGCGGTCAGGGCCATGGTCCCTACCCCAGCGACCCGGCCGACCCGTACGGCACCCAGGCCGGATCCCACGGCGGCGGGCAGTCCGACTTCTACCAGACGCCCGAGGCGTATCCGCCGCCCGAGCCACCGCACCGCCGACGCGCCGAACCGGAGCCGGAGACCGACTGGGATCCCGGCCCCGACCAGGGTGAACACGCCTTCTTCGCGGGCGGTGTCGACGATGACGAGAGTGAAGACGAGCCGGAGGGCCGCCGCGGTCGCGGCGAGCGGCGGGGGCGCGGCGGCGAGGCCAAGAAGCGCCGCAGCGGATGTGCCTGCCTGGTGGTCCTCCTGGTTCTCGGCGGTGGCGTCGGCGGAGTCGGGTATTTCGGATACCAGTTCTACCAAAGTCACTTCGGTCCGGCGCCCGACTACGCGGGCGAAGGCACCGGCGAGATGGTCACGGTCACGATTCCCAAGGGCTCAGGCGGTTATGCCATCGGAAAGGCACTGAAAGACGCCGGTGTCGTCAAGAGCGTCGACGCGTTCGTCGCGGCCCAGGAGCAGAACCCCCAGGGCAAGACCATCCAGGCGGGCACATACACGCTGAAGAAGCAGATGTCCGCGGCCAGCGCCGTCCAGTTGATGCTCGACCCGAAGAGCAGGAACAACCTGATCATCGCCGAGGGATGGCGCAACGCCAAGATCTATGCGGCCATCGACGACCGTCTGAAGCTCAAGGCGGGCACCACACACGACATCGCCAAGACGGAATGGAAGACCCTCGGCCTTCCCGACTGGGCCAACACCAACAAGGACATAAAGGACCCGCTGGAAGGGTTCCTCTACCCGTCCAGCTATCCGGTCTCCAAGGGCATGAAGCCCGAAGCCGTCCTCAAGCAGATGGTCGACCTGGCCAAGGAGAAGTACGCCGAGTACGACATCAAGGACAAGGCCGACAGCCTCAACCTGAAGGATCCGCTGCAGGTGCTGACGGTTGCGAGCCTCGTCCAGGCCGAGGGCAAGTCCAAGCGGGACTTCGAGAAGGTCGCGACGGTTGTCTACAACCGGCTCAAGCCGGACAACACCGAGACCTACGGTCTGCTCGACTTCGACTCGACGGTCAACTACCTGCGCGGTGAGTCGAAACTCGCCACCGGTTCCGTCGACCAATTGCGGAAGATACACGATCCGTACAACACCTACTGGATCAAGGGCCTGCCGCCCGGACCCATCGGCAACCCCGGGGAAGTCGCGATCAAGGCCGCTCTCCATCCGGCCAAGGGAAGCTGGTACTACTTCGTCTCGGTCAGCGAGGACAAGACACTGTTCGCCGAGACGAACGCAGAACAGAACCGGAACCGCGAGAAATACCTCCAAGAGCAAAAGAAAAAACAATGACGGGCACTTCCGGCACGCGCCGAGCCGCCGTCCTCGGCTCGCCCATCGCCCATTCCATCTCCCCGGTGCTGCACCGCTCCGCCTACGCGGAACTGGGGCTGAGCGACTGGTCGTACGACCGGTTCGAGGTCGACGAGGCGGCCCTGCCCGGGTTCTTCGCTCGGCTCGGCCCCGAGTGGGCAGGGCTGTCGCTGACCATGCCGCTCAAGCGGGCCGTGATCCCGCTACTCGACTCGATCAGCGACTCGGCGGCCTCCGTCGAAGCCGTCAATACCGTCGTGTTCACGAAGGACGGGCGGCGGGTCGGTGACAACACCGACATTCCCGGGATGGTGGCCGCGCTGCGCGAGCGGGGCGTCGAGCAGGTGGAGTCCGCGGCGATCCTCGGTGCCGGCGCCACCGCGTCGTCTGCGCTGGCCGCCCTGTCCAGGATCTGCACCGGCGAGGTCGTCGCCTACGTCCGCAGCGAGGCGCGGGCCGCCGAGATGCGGCAGTGGGGCGAGCGCCTCGATGTCGACGTCCGGACCGCCGACTGGGCGGACGCCGACCGGGCGCTGCGCGCCCCGCTGGTCGTCGCCACGACTCCGGCCGGGACCACGGACGCGCTGGCCGCCGCCGTCCCGGAGCGCCCCGCGACCCTTTTCGACGTGCTGTACGACCCCTGGCCCACCGCGCTCGCGGCGCGCTGGTCCGCGTACGGCGGCGCCGTCGTCAGCGGCCTCGACCTGCTGGTGCACCAGGCGGTTCTCCAGGTCGAGCAGATGACGGGCCGTTCACCGGCCCCGCTCGCCGCCATGCGCAAGGCGGGGGAGCACGCCCTGGCCGCCCGGTAGGAACGGTTTGCCGCGCGCCCCCGTGGCGTCCGCCTGATGGACCTGGGACAGGTTCGCCCCACAGACGTGGGAGGATCAAAGGTGGCGGGCCGGGGCCGCGCACCCGGTCGCCGTCGCCGTACGCAAGGGGACGCGTACGCAGGGCAGGACCAGAGCGCGAGCACTGAGGAGCACCGTTGAGCAGGTTGCGCTGGCTGACCGCGGGGGAGTCCCACGGTCCCGCACTTGTCGCGACGCTGGAGGGCCTTCCCGCCGGCGTGCCGATCACCACGGAGATGGTGGCGGACCACCTGGCGAGGCGGCGGCTGGGCTATGGACGCGGTGCCCGGATGAAGTTCGAGCGCGACCAGGTCACCTTCCTGGGTGGCGTCCGGCACGGCCTCACGCTGGGCTCCCCGGTGGCGGTCATGGTCGGCAACACCGAGTGGCCCAAGTGGGAGCAGGTGATGGCGGCCGACCCGGTGGACCCGGAGGTGCTGGACGGGCTGGCCCGCAACGCCCCGCTGACCAGGCCACGGCCGGGTCACGCCGACCTCGCGGGCATGCAGAAGTACGGGTTCGACGAGGCGCGGCCGATCCTGGAGCGGGCGTCGGCCCGGGAGACCGCGGCCCGGGTGGCGCTCGGCGCGGTGGCGCGGTCGTACCTGAAGGAGACGGCCGGCATCGAGATCGTCTCGCACGTGGTCGAGCTGGCCGCGGCGAAGGCGCCGTACGGCGTGTACCCGACGCCGGCGGACGTGGAGAGGCTGGACGCCGACCCGGTGCGCTGCCTGGACGCGGACGCGTCGAAGGCGATGGTCGCGGAGATCGACCAGGCGCACAAGGACGGCGACACCCTCGGAGGTGTGGTCGAGGTCCTCGCCTACGGAGTTCCCGTGGGCCTCGGCTCCCATGTGCACTGGGACCGGCGGCTGGACGCCCGGCTCGCGGCGGCGCTCATGGGCATCCAGGCGATCAAGGGCGTGGAGGTCGGCGACGGCTTCGAGCTGGCGCGGGTGCCCGGATCGAAGGCGCACGACGAGATCGTCACCACTCCCGAGGGCATCAAGCGGACGACGGGCCGCTCCGGTGGCACCGAGGGCGGTCTGTCCACCGGTGAACTGCTGCGGGTTCGGGCCGCGATGAAGCCGATCGCGACCGTGCCCCGCGCGCTGAAGACCGTGGACGTGGTCACGGGCGAGCCGGCGCAGGCACACCACCAGCGCTCGGACGTGTGCGCGGTCCCAGCGGCCGGAATCGTCGCGGAAGCCATGGTGGCGCTGGTCCTCGCGGATGCGGTGGCGGAGAAGTTCGGCGGCGACAGCGTGGCCGAGACCCGCCGCAATGTGCGCTCGTACCTCGAGAACCTGGCGATCCGGTGAGCGCGCCACTGGTCGTCCTGATCGGCCCGATGGGAGTGGGCAAGTCGACCGTCGGGCGGTTGCTCGCCGAGCGGCTCGGTGTGGGCTACCGGGACACGGACGACGACATCGTGGCCGAGCAGGGCCGCACCGTCGCCGACATCTTCGTGGACGAGGGCGAGCCGGCCTTCCGCGATCTGGAGAAGAAGGCGGTCCGCAAGGCACTCGCCGAGCACCGAGGCGTCCTCGCCCTGGGCGGGGGCGCGATCCTCGACGCCGAGACGCGTGCCCTGCTGGCCGAGCACCGGGTGGCCTATCTGTCGATGGACGTCGAGGAAGCGGTCAAGCGCACCGGCCTGAACGTGGCCCGCCCGCTGCTCGCGGTCAATCCGCGCCGTCAGTGGCGCGAGCTGATGGAGGCCCGCCGCCATCTGTACACCGAGGTCGCCCGCGAGGCCGTCTCCACCGACGGCCGCACCCCCGAAGAAGTCACTCAAGCCGTCCTGGACGCACTGGAGTTGAAAGAAGCATGAGCAAGGCTGTGACGCGGATCCAGGTCGGCGGCACCGCGGGCACCGACCCCTACGAGGTCCTGATCGGCCGTCAACTCCTCGGCGAAGTCGCCGGGTTGATCGGCGACAAGGCCAAGCGGGTCGCTGTCGTCCACCCGGAGGCGCTGGCCGAGACGGGGGAGGCGCTGTGCGCCGACCTCGCCGAGCAGGGTTTCGAGGCGGTCGCCATTCAGGTGCCTAACGCGGAGGAGGCCAAGACCGCCGAGGTCGCCGCCTACTGCTGGAAGGCGCTCGGCCAGTCCGGCTTCACGCGCACCGACGTCATCGTGGGCGTGGGCGGCGGCGCGACCACCGACCTGGCCGGGTTCGTGGCCGCGACCTGGCTGCGCGGAGTGCGTTGGATCGCGATCCCGACCACCGTGCTGGCCATGGTGGACGCGGCGGTCGGCGGCAAGACCGGCATCAACACCGCCGAGGGCAAGAACCTGGTGGGCGCCTTCCACCCGCCCGCGGGCGTCCTGTGCGACCTCGCCGCCCTCGACTCCCTCCCGGTCAACGACTACGTTTCCGGCCTTGCGGAGGTCATCAAGGCCGGTTTCATCGCCGACCCGGTGATCCTCGAGCTGATCGAGGAGGACCCGCAGGCCGCCCGCACCCCGGCCGGCCCGCACACCGCCGAGCTGATCGAACGCTCCATCAAGGTCAAGGCCGAGGTGGTTTCCTCGGACCTGAAGGAGTCGGGCCTGCGTGAGATCCTCAACTACGGCCACACGCTCGGCCATGCGATCGAGAAGAACGAACGCTACAAGTGGCGCCATGGCGCCGCCGTCGCCGTCGGCATGCACTTCGCGGCCGAACTCGCGCGTCTGGCGGGCCGGTTGGACGACGCGACCGCCGACCGGCACCGTACCGTCCTGGAGTCGGTCGGGCTGCCCTTGCGGTACCGCTACGACCAGTGGCCCAAGCTCCTCGAGGCCATGAAGGTCGACAAGAAGTCCCGCGGTGACCTGCTCCGCTTCATCGTCCTGGACGGCCTGGCCAAGCCCACCGTGCTGGAAGGCCCCGACCCTGCGGTCCTTCTCGCCGCCTACGGTGAAGTAGCCGAGTAGCTCCCCCTGTTGGGCCCCGCACGGCGGTCGACTCGTGCCCCTCGACACCAGTTGACCCGAATTGACTGTTCCGATGGGCACTTCGGGCTGCCCCCGGCCGTTCACACAACGGCGGCCGGGGACGGTACCGTTCCGTAGGGAGCGGGGTGCCACGCCCCGCTGCCAGCGTCAGTCGCCTGTACGAGACGGAGTGGCACCGGATGCAGCACGCAGTGGGAGTTCCGCTGCCGCCGCCCCACCAGCCGGGGCACGGTCCGGCTATTGCCTGGTCACCGGCCGCACACCACCCCGGACAGTCGGGTGTCCTCCCCAGCCCCGCACCGATCCAGTCCGCACCCGCACCGGGCTTCGCGGGATCCCCGGTGCCGCCGGGTGCTCCGCACACCCACGTCCCGCCGAACCGAGCGCCTCTCCCGCCCGCGCCGGACAGCACGGGGCATGTGCAACTCCCGCCGGGCGGCCCGGTCGGGGTACCCCACCCGGCGCCCGCCGTCGGCGCGCCCGATCCCTCGTCCACCACGCTGGCCGTGCTGCTCATCGGCCCCGCGGGCGCGGGCAAGACCAGCGTCGCCAAGTACTGGGCCGACCACCGCAGGGCTCCCACGGCCCACATCAGCCTCGACGACGTCCGCGAATGGGTGCGCTCCGGCTTCGCCGACCCCCAGTCGGGATGGAACGACAACTCGGAGGCGCAATACCGCCTCGCCCGCCGCACCTGCGGATTCGCAGCCCGCAACTTCCTGGCCAACGGCATCTCGTGCATCCTCGACGACGCCGTCTTCCCGGACCGGCCGGTGGTCGGCCTCGGCGGCTGGAAGAGGCATGTGGGCCCCGGCCTGCTCCCGGTCGTCCTCCTCCCCGGACTGGAGATCGTGCTGGAGCGCAATGCGGAGCGCACCGGAAACCGCCGTCTCTCCGACGAGGAGGTCGCCCGCATCCACGGCCGTATGGCCGGCTGGTACGGCTCCGGCCTGCCGATCATCGACAACTCCCAGCTCGACGTGGCGGGGACGGCCCGGGCCCTGGACGAGGTCCTGGCCCGCTCGATCGCGAGCCCACCGCAGTGGTAGAGCCCGGGGGACGGCTGGTGGGCCGGTACCGCAGCGAAGATTCAGAAGATCCACCAGACGTTCCCGGGGCTCCAGGACGCCTCTGACGGCCGCCTCGGCGCCCGTCCGGCCCCGCTGGACCGGCGATATTCGGCCACCCCTCGTAGGCTCGGGTCATGTCACAGGTGTACGCGGCCCGCCGCGAGCGGCTGAGGGAACGCTGCAGCGCGGGTGGCAGTGCGACGGCGCTGGTCTCCCGCCCCGCCAACGTCCGCTATCTCGCGGGCGCCGTGCCGCGTGGCGCGGTACTGCTGCTGGGGATGGGCGAGGACGTTCTGCTGTGTGCCGGCCCGCCGGACGAACAGGGCGGCGACGGGCGGCCCGACCAGGCGCTGCGCCTGCAGACGCTGCCGGCGCCCGGCGGTGACTGCGCCGTCGCGGCAGCCGACCTGGCCGCCGCGCAGGGCGCCGACTCGCTGGCGGTCGAGGAGCACCACCTCACGGTCGCCCGGCACCGCGCCCTGCGGTCGGTCGCGCCCCGGCTGCGGCTCGCCGACCTCGGCAGTGCGGTCGAGCAGCTGCGCCTGGTCAAGGACGAGGAGGAGATCTCCCTGCTGAGGATCGGCGCGGAGATCGCCGACCAGGCCCTGAGCGAACTGCTCGAATCGATCCTCGTGGGCCGCACCGAGCGCCATCTCGCCCTCGAACTGGAGCGTCGCCTCGTCGATCATGGCGCCGACGGGCCCGCCTTCACCACCTCGGTCGCCACCGGCCCGAACGCGGGCCGCCGCGGGCACTGCCCCACGGACCGGCGTGTGGAGGAGGGCGACTTCCTGTCCGTCTGTCTGGGAGCCGCCTACCGCGGCTATCGCTGTGAGATCGGCCGTACCTTCGTCATCGGCACCTCGCCCGCGGACTGGCAGATCGAGCTGTACGACCTCGTCTTCGCCGCCCAGCGCGCCGGGCGGCAGGCGCTGGCGCCCGGCGCCGCCTGCCGCGATGTGGACCGCGCCGCACGCCAGATGCTGGATTCCGCGGGGTACGGTGAGGGCCTTCCGCCGGTGACCGGGCACGGCGTGGGACTCGAAATCGATGAGGACCCGCAGCTTGCCCCCGCGGCCATGGGTAAACTGGACGCTTGCGTGCCGGTCACCGTCGAACCGGGGGTCCACCTCCCCGGACGGGGCGGTGTCCGGATTGATGACACGCTCGTCGTACGCCCCGAGGCGGACGGCGGACCCGAGCTACTCACCATCACGACCAAGGAGCTGCTCGCGTTGTAGGCGCGTGCCCCGGGGTCGTCCACGTCAGTCCAGGAGATTCCGCAACCGTGGCTTCCACGAACGACCTCAAGAACGGCATGGTGCTCAAGCTCGAAGGCGGCCAGCTGTGGTCCGTCGTCGAGTTCCAGCACGTCAAGCCCGGCAAGGGCCCGGCCTTCGTGCGCACCAAGCTCAAGAACGTGCTCTCCGGCAAGGTCGTCGACAAGACCTTCAACGCCGGCGTCAAGGTCGAGACGGCCACTGTCGACAAGCGCGACATGCAGTTCTCGTACATGGACGGCGACTACTTCGTCTTCATGGACATGGAGACGTACGACCAGCTTCACGTCGACCGCAAGGCCGTCGGCGACGCCGCCAACTTCCTGATCGAGGGCTTCATGGCCACCGTCGCCCAGCACGAGGGTGAGGTGCTCTTCGTCGAGCTCCCGGCCGCCGTCGAGCTGACCATCGCCGAGACCGAGCCGGGCGTCCAGGGCGACCGCTCCACCGGCGGCACCAAGCCCGCCACGCTGGAGACCGGCCACCAGATCCAGGTCCCGCTCTTCATCACCACCGGTGAGAAGATCAAGGTCGACACCCGTACGAGCGACTACCTCGGCCGGGTGAACAGCTAACCGTGGCTGCCCGTAACACGGCCCGTAAGCGCGCCTTCCAGATCCTCTTCGAGGGTGACCAGCGTGGGGCCGACGTCCTCACGGTCCTCGCGGACTGGATCCGGCATTCGCGGTCCGACACCCGGCAGCCGCCGGTGAGCGAGTACACGATGCAGCTGGTCGAGGGCTACGCGGAGCACGCGCGGCGTATCGACGAGCTGATCGCGCAGTACGCGGTCGGCTGGACGCTCGACCGGATGCCGGTCGTCGACCGCAACATCCTGCGCCTCGGCGCCTACGAGCTGATCTGGGTCGACGAGACCCCTGACGCCGTGGTGCTCGACGAGATGGTGCAGCTCGCCAAGGAGTTCTCCACGGACGAGTCGCCCGCGTTCGTCAACGGCCTGCTCGGCCGGCTGAAGGACCTGAAGCCGTCGTTGCGCCGCGACGAGGGCTGATACGCGTCAACGCCTCGGGGCCCGCAGCACCTGTGCTGCGGGCCCCGAGGCGTTCTCGTACGGCTGCCGGTGCTCGCAAAACGCCGTCGGGGTGGCCGGAACCATGCGGTTCCGGCCACCCCGACGGCACGTTTCTGCTGAGGCTGGAGGGTCAGCTCTCCTCGTGGGAGACGGCGCGGCGCGCGTCCGCGTCCAGGACTCCCCAGCTGATCAGCTGCTCGGTCAGGACGGAGGGCGACTGGTCGTAGATGACCGCGAGCGTGCGCAGGTCGTCCTGGCGGATCGACAGCACCTTGCCGTTGTAGTCACCGCGCTGCGACTGGATCGTCGCCGCGTAGCGCTGCAGCGGGCCCGCCTTCTCGGCCGGCACGGTGGCCAGGCGCTCCAGGTCCAGGACGAGCTTCGGCGGCGGCTCGGCGGCACCGCCCGGAGTGGTGCCGGGCAGCAGCTCCTGTACCGGAACCCCGTAGAAATCCGCCAGCTCGGCGAGGCGCTGCACGGTGACGGCGCGGTCTCCACGCTCGTACGAACCGACCACGACCGCCTTCCAGCGTCCCTGGGACTTCTCCTCCACACCGTGGAGGGAAAGGCCCTGCTGGGTGCGGATGGCCCGGAGCTTGGCCCCGAGCTGTTTGGCGTATTCGCTGGACATATGGCTCCCCGGACACGGTGTCGACGTGCGGCTCCGCCGCGCGGCTGGTAACTCACTGTGAGGTTACGCAGCGTTACTCTGCCTCGTCAAGCCGAATGGTCCGGACCGACCCTTCCGCGGAAGACGGCGTTCTATGACGCCGAACGGGTGACGCGGAGGCCAGGGGGGTGATCGGCCGCCGTCGGTGGGCTGGTAGCCTGGATGGCGCAATTCCGACGTCCTTTAAGGTCCGTCCCGTGAGGCGGAGAAGGAGGTCCGTTTCGTATGGACACGCAGCATTCCGATGCGCGGGCCGTTCTCGAAGGCCCCGACATCGTACGGGTGTTGACCCGTATCGCCCATGAGATCGTCGAGCGCGCCAAGGGCGCCGACGACGTGGTGCTCCTCGGCATTCCGACCCGAGGCGTCTTCCTCGCCCGGCGGCTCGCCGTCAAACTCGAGCAGATCACCGGCCGAGCGGTCCCAGTCGGATCCCTCGACATCACCATGTACCGCGACGACCTGCGCATGCAGCCCCCGCGTGCGCTGGCCCGCACCGAGATCCCCGGTGACGGCATCGACGGCCGTCTCGTCGTCCTCGTCGACGACGTGCTCTTCTCGGGCCGCACCATCCGCGCCGCCCTCGACGCCCTGAACGACATCGGGCGTCCTCGCGCGGTCCAGCTCGCGGTCCTCGTCGACCGCGGCCACCGCGAACTCCCGATCCGCGCCGACTACGTCGGCAAGAACCTTCCCACGTCGCTGCGGGAGACGGTCAAGGTCCAGCTCGCCGAGGAGGACGGTCGTGACACCGTGCTGCTCGGTGCGAAGCAGACCGTCCCGGGCGCACAGCGGTAGTACTCCGGCGTAGGCCACTACCTCACGCCCTACGAGTGCGCCTGCGCGCGCGCCCGTTCTGCCCAGCTGTGCCTTCCGGGACCCCCGGACCCCCGCTTCCCGAATGAACTGCTTTACGGAGCCTGAAAGATGCAGCGTCATCTCATCTCGGCCGCCGACCTCACCCGCGACGACGCCGTCCTGATCCTCGACACCGCCGAGGAGATGGCCCGGGTCGCCGACCGGCCGATCAAGAAGCTGCCGACCCTGCGCGGCCGCACCGTCGTCAACCTTTTCTTCGAGGACTCGACCCGCACCCGGATCTCCTTCGAGGCCGCGGAGAAACGCCTCTCCGCGGACGTGATCAACTTCACCGCGAAGGGCTCCAGCGTCTCCAAGGGCGAGTCCCTCAAAGACACCGCCCAGACCCTGGAGGCCATGGGCGTCGATGCTGTAGTCATCCGGCACGGAGCCTCCGGAGCCCCCTACCGCCTGGCCACCTCCGGCTGGATCGACGCCGCCGTCATCAACGCCGGCGACGGCACCCACCAGCACCCCACGCAGGCCCTGCTCGACGCCTTCACCATGCGCCGCCGCCTGGTCGGCCGGGACACGGGGCTCGGCCGCGACCTGGCAGGCAAGCGCATCACCATCGTCGGCGACGTGCTGCACAGCCGGGTCGCCCGTTCCAACGTGGAACTGCTGCACACTCTCGGCGCCGACGTCACCCTGGTCGCCCCGCCCACTCTGCTGCCGGTCGGCGTGCCGTCCTGGCCCTGCGAGATCTCGTACGACCTCGACAGCACCCTGCCCAAGTCGGACGCGGTGATGATGCTGCGCGTCCAGCGCGAGCGCATGAACGCGGCCTTCTTCCCGACCGAGCGCGAGTACGCGCGGCGCTACGGCCTGGACGCCGACCGCATGGCGAAGATGCCCGAGCACGCCATCGTGATGCACCCCGGCCCGATGGTCCGCGGCATGGAGATCACCGCCGAGGTCGCCGACTCGCCGCGCTGCACCGCCGTCGAGCAGGTGTCGAACGGTGTCTCCATCCGCATGGCGGTCCTGTACCTGCTGCTCGGGGGCGCCGCGTTCGACGCGAAGGCGGCGCCCGAGGCAGCCAACGGGCTCGTCGACACCCACCCCCGTACCGAGGAGAAGTAACACCCATGAGCAAGACCTTGATCCGTGGTGCGAAGGTGCTCGGCGGCGAGCCGCAGGACGTACTGATCGACGGTGAGACCATCGAGGCCGTCGGTACGGGCCTTACGGACGAGGGCGTCGAGGTCGTCGAGGCCGACGGCAAGGTGCTCCTGCCGGGCCTGGTCGACCTGCACACCCATCTGCGCGAGCCCGGCCGCGAGGACTCCGAGACGGTCCTCACCGGTACGCGCGCGGCGGCCCGTGGCGGTTACACGGCCGTGTTCGCCATGGCCAACACCTTCCCGGTCGCCGACACCGCCGGTGTCGTCGAGCAGGTCTGGCGCCTCGGCCGGGAGCACGGCTACTGCGACGTGCAGCCCATCGGCGCCGTCACGGTGGGCCTGGAAGGCAGGAAGCTCGCGGAGCTGGGCGCCATGCACGAGTCCGCGGCGGGTGTCACCGTCTTCTCCGACGACGGCAAGTGCGTGGACGACGCGGTGATCATGCGTCGCGCGCTGGAGTACGTGAAGGCCTTCGGCGGCGTCATCGCCCAGCACGCCCAGGAGCCGCGGCTGACCGAGGGCGCCCAGATGAACGAGGGCGTCGTCTCCTCCGAGCTGGGCCTGCGGGGCTGGCCGGCGGTCGCGGAGGAGTCGATCATCGCCCGGGACGTCCTGCTCGCCGAGCACGTCGGCTCGCGCGTCCACATCTGCCACCTGTCGACCGCCGGCTCGGTCGAGATCGTGCGCTGGGCCAAGTCCCGCGGCATCGACGTCACCGCCGAGGTCACCCCGCACCACCTCCTCCTCACCGACGAACTGGTGCGCAGCTACAACCCCGTCTACAAGGTCAACCCCCCGCTGCGCACCGAGCGCGACGTGATGGCGCTGCGCGAGGCGCTCGCCGACGGCACGATCGACATCGTCGCCACCGACCACGCCCCGCACCCGCACGAGGACAAGGACTGCGAGTGGGCCGCGGCCGCCATGGGCATGGTCGGCCTGGAGACCGCACTGTCCGTGGTGCAGCAGACGATGGTCGACACCGGGCTGCTCGACTGGGCGGGCGTCGCCGACCGTATGTCCTTCACGCCCGCGCGGATCGGCCGGGCCGGCGGCCACGGCCGCCCCGTCTCGGCAGGTGAGCCCGCCAACCTCACCCTCGTCGACACGGCATACCGTGGGCAGGTGGACCCCGCGGGCTTCGCCTCGCGCAGCCGCAACACTCCGTACGAGGGCCGTGAGCTGCCGGGCCGTGTCACGCACACCTGGCTCCGGGGCACGGCCACACTCGTCGACGGGAAACTCGCGTGACATCTCTGTATCTGCTGGCCGCCGAGAAGACTTCGGCGGAAGTGACCAACTGGGGCGCCCGCATCGGCTGGCTCGTGGGCCTCGCCCTGTTCATCGCCCTCGTCTACTGGCTGATGCGCGAGGGCTGGAAGTGGCGCGGCACCCTCCAGAGCGACCTGCCGGAGCTGCCCAGCGCGCCCAGCAGCCCCGGTGACGCCACACTGACGATGAGCGGCCGCTACCACGGCTCCACCGCCGCCGGGCAGTGGCTGGACCGCATCGTGGCCCATGGCCTGGGTACTCGCAGCCGGGTCGAGCTCACGCTGACGGACGCGGGCCTGGATGTCGTACGCCCGGGGGCGACCGACTTCTTCATCCCGGCCGCCGCACTGCGCGAGGCCCGGCTCGACAAAGGCATCGCGGGCAAGGTCCTCACCGAGGGCGGCCTGCTGGTCGTGACCTGGGAACACGGCGACAAGCTGATCGACTCCGGATTCCGCTCCGACCGCGCGGCCGAGCACAACGAATGGGTCGACACCCTGAACAAGATGATCAACAAGAGGGAAGGCGCACGATGACGACCTCCACCAGGGGAACCGCCAAGGTTCCCGCCGTACTCGTCCTGGAGGACGGCCGGATCTTCCGCGGCCGTGCCTACGGGGCCGTGGGGGTGACCTTCGGCGAGGCCGTGTTCTCCACCGGCATGACCGGCTACCAGGAGACCCTCACCGACCCGTCGTACCACCGCCAGGTCGTCGTGATGACCGCCCCGCACGTCGGCAACACCGGCGTCAATGACGAGGACCCCGAGTCGAAGCGGATCTGGGTCGCGGGCTACGTGGTGCGCGACCCCGCACGCGTGCCCTCCAACTGGCGCTCCCGGCGCTCGCTGGACGAGGAACTGCGCCACCAGGGCGTCGTCGGCATCAGCAACATCGACACCCGCGCACTCACCCGTCACCTGCGCGAGCGCGGCGCCATGCGCGTCGGCATCTTCTCCGGCAACGCGCTGCCCGACGAGGGCACGATGCTCGCCGAGGTGCGCCAGGCCCCCGAGATGAAGGGCGCGGACCTCTCCGCCGAGGTCGCCACCACGGAGGCGTACGTCGTCCCCGCGATCGGCGCGAAGAAGTTCACCGTCGCCGCCGTCGACCTCGGCATCAAGGGCATGACCCCGCACCGCATGGCCGAGCGCGGCATCGAGGTGCACGTGCTGCCCGCGACCGCGACCGTCGAGGACGTGTACGCGGTGAACCCGGACGGTGTGTTCTTCTCCAACGGCCCCGGCGACCCGGCCACCGCCGACCACCCGGTCTCCGTCATGCAGGCCGTCCTGGAGCGCAAGACGCCCCTGTTCGGCATCTGCTTCGGCAACCAGATCCTGGGCCGTGCGCTCGGCTTCGGCACCTACAAGCTGAAGTACGGCCACCGCGGCATCAACCAGCCGGTGCAGGACCGTACGACCGGCAAGGTCGAGGTCACCGCGCACAACCACGGCTTCGCCGTCGACGCCCCCCTCGACAAGGTGTCCGACACCTCCTACGGCCGTGCCGAGGTCTCCCACGTCTGCCTGAACGACAACGTGGTGGAGGGCCTCCAGCTGCTCGATCAGCCGGCCTTCAGCGTCCAGTACCACCCCGAAGCGGCAGCGGGTCCGCATGACGCCGCCTACCTGTTCGACCGCTTCGTATCCCTGATGGAGGGCCAGCGTGCCTAAGCGCACCGATATCCAGTCCGTCCTGGTCATCGGCTCCGGCCCGATCGTCATCGGTCAGGCCGCAGAGTTCGACTACTCCGGCACCCAGGCGTGCCGGGTCCTGAAGTCCGAGGGCCTCAGGGTCGTCCTCGTCAACTCCAACCCGGCGACGATCATGACCGACCCGGAGATCGCCGACGCCACGTACGTCGAGCCGATCACCCCGGAGTTCGTCGAGAAGATCATCGCCAGGGAGCGGCCGGACGCGCTGCTGCCCACCCTGGGCGGCCAGACGGCGCTCAACACCGCGATCTCGCTGCACGAGAACGGCGTCCTGGAGAAGTACGGCGTCGAACTGATCGGCGCGAAGGTCGAGGCGATCCACAAGGGCGAGGACCGCGACCAGTTCAAGGACGTCGTGGAGGCCGTCCGGCGGAAGATCGGGCACGGTGAGTCCGCCCGGTCGGTGATCTGCCACTCCATGGACGAGGTGCTGGCCGGCGTCGAGCGGCTCGGCGGCTACCCCGTCGTCGTCCGTCCCTCCTTCACCATGGGCGGCGCCGGCTCCGGCTTCGCGCACGACGAGGGCGAGCTGCGCCGCATCGCCGGCCAGGGCCTCACCCTGTCGCCCACCACCGAGGTGCTCCTGGAGGAGTCCATCCTCGGCTGGAAGGAGTACGAGCTGGAGCTGATGCGTGACAAGCACGACAACGTCGTGGTCGTCTGCTCCATCGAGAACTTCGACCCCATGGGCGTGCACACCGGTGACTCGATCACCGTCGCTCCGGCGATGACGCTGACCGACCGCGAGTACCAGATCCTGCGCGACATCGGCATCGCCGTCATCCGCGAGGTCGGCGTCGACACCGGCGGCTGCAACATCCAGTTCGCGGTGAACCCCGAGGACGGTCGCGTGATCGTCATCGAGATGAACCCGCGTGTGTCGCGTTCGTCCGCCCTCGCCTCCAAGGCGACCGGCTTCCCGATCGCCAAGATCGCGGCCAAGCTCGCGGTCGGCTACACCCTCGACGAGATCCCGAACGACATCACGCAGGAGACCCCGGCCTCCTTCGAGCCGACCCTCGACTACGTGGTCGTCAAGGCGCCGCGGTTCGCCTTCGAGAAGTTCCCGAGCGCCGACAGCACACTGACCACGACCATGAAGTCGGTCGGCGAGGCCATGGCGATCGGCCGCAACTTCACCGAGGCGTTCCAGAAGGCGCTGCGCTCGCTGGAGAAGAAGGGCAGCCAGTTCACCTTCGTGGGCGAGGCGGGGGACAAAGCGGAGCTGCTGGAGGCGGCCGCGCGCCCCACCGACGGCCGGATCAACACGGTCATGCGGGCCATCCGCGCGGGCGCCACGCCGGAAGAGGTCTTCGAGTCCACGAAGATCGACCCGTGGTTCGTCGACCAGCTCTTCCTCATCAAGGAGATCGCGGACGAGCTGGCCGAGGCGCCCGAGCTCACCCCCGATCTCCTGGCGGAGGCCAAGCGTCACGGCTTCTCCGACCACCAGATCGGCGAGATCCGCGGGCTGCGCGAGGACGTCGTGCGCGAGGTGCGGCACGCGCTGGGCGTGCGCCCGGTCTACAAGACGGTCGACACCTGCGCCGCCGAGTTCGCGGCGAAGACGCCGTACTTCTACTCCTCCTACGACGAGGAGACCGAGGTCGCGGCCCGCGAGAAGCCCGCAGTCATCATCCTGGGCTCCGGCCCCAACCGCATCGGCCAGGGCATCGAGTTCGACTACTCCTGCGTCCACGCCTCCTTCGCGCTCAGCGACGCCGGGTACGAGACCGTGATGGTCAACTGCAACCCGGAGACGGTGTCCACGGACTACGACACCTCCGACCGGCTGTACTTCGAGCCGCTGACTCTCGAGGACGTCCTCGAGATCGTCCACGCCGAGCAGCAGGCCGGCCCGGTGGCGGGTGTGATCGTGCAGCTGGGCGGCCAGACCCCGCTCGGCCTCTCCCAGGCCCTGAAGGACAACGGCGTGCCGATCGTCGGCACCCCGCCCGAGGCGATCCACGCCGCCGAGGACCGCGGCGCGTTCGGCCGCGTGCTGGCGGAGGCGGGCCTGCCGGCCCCCAAGCACGGGACCGCCACCACGTTCGAGGAGGCCAAGGCCATCGCGGACGAGATCGGCTACCCGGTCCTCGTACGGCCCTCCTACGTCCTCGGCGGGCGCGGCATGGAGATCGTCTACGACGAGACCCGTCTCGCCTCCTACATCGCCGAGTCCACCGAGATCAGCCCCTCCCGCCCGGTGCTGGTCGACCGCTTCCTCGACGACGCGATCGAGATCGACGTCGACGCCCTGTACGACGGCGAGGAGCTGTACCTCGGCGGCGTCATGGAGCACATCGAGGAGGCCGGCATCCACTCCGGCGACTCGGCGTGCGCACTGCCGCCGATCACCCTGGGCGGCTTCGACATCAAGCGGCTGCGCGCCTCCACGGAGGCCATCGCCCGCGGCGTCGGGGTCCGCGGCCTGATCAACATCCAGTTCGCGATGGCCGGTGACATCCTGTACGTCCTGGAGGCCAACCCGCGTGCGTCCCGCACGGTCCCCTTCACCTCGAAGGCGACCGCGGTGCCGCTGGCGAAGGCCGCCGCCCGGATCTCGCTGGGCGCGACCGTCGCCCAACTGCGCGCGGAGGGCCTGTTGCCGAAGCACGGCGACGGAGGCGAGCTGCCGCTGGACGCGCCGATCTCCGTCAAGGAGGCCGTCATGCCGTGGTCGCGCTTCCGCGACATCCACGGACGGGGCGTCGACACGGTGCTCGGCCCGGAGATGCGCTCCACCGGCGAGGTGATGGGCATCGACACCGTCTTCGGCACGGCGTACGCCAAGTCGCAGGCGGGCGCCTACGGCCCGCTGCCGACCAAGGGCCGCGCCTTCATCTCGGTCGCGAACCGCGACAAGCGGTCGATGATCTTCCCGGCGCGGGAACTCGTCGCCCATGGCTTCGAGCTGCTCGCCACCTCCGGCACGGCCGAGGTGCTCAAGCGCAACGGCATCAACGCGACGGTCGTGCGCAAGCAGTCCGAGGGCGCGGGGCCAGGCGGCGAGAAGACCATCGTCCAGCTCATCCACGACGGCGAGGTCGACCTCATCGTCAACACCCCGTACGGCACCGGCGGCCGCCTCGACGGCTACGAGATCCGTACGGCGGCGGTGGCGCGTGCCGTGCCGTGTCTGACGACGGTTCAGGCGCTCGCCGCGGCGGTGCAGGGCATCGACGCCCTCACCCACGGCGACGTGGGCGTCCGCTCGCTCCAGGAACACGCGGAACACCTGACCGCGGCCCGCGACTAGCAGTCGACGAGGGGGACATCGGAAACGGTGTCCCCCTCTTCATGAGGACACCTACATGTACAAGCTTTTCTTCCGTCTGGCTTTCACCCGCATGGACCCGGAGGAAGCCCACCACCTGGCCTTCCGGTGGATCCGTCTGGCGGCCCGCATCCCCGTCCTGCGTACCTTCGTCGCGGCCGCCCTGGCACCTCGCCACAAGGAACTGCGCACGGAGGCGTTCGGGCTGCGGATGCACGGTCCCTTCGGGCTCGCGGCAGGCTTCGACAAGAACGCGGTCGCCGTCGACGGGATGTCGATGCTGGGCTTCGACCACATCGAGATCGGCACGGTCACCGGGGAGCCGCAGCCGGGCAACCCGAAGACTCGGTTGTTCCGTCTCGTCCAGGACCGGGCGCTGATCAACCGCATGGGCTTCAACAACGAGGGCTCGCTGGCCGTGGCCGCGCGCCTGGCCTCCCGTACGCCCGTCTTCAAGACCGTCGTGGGCGTCAACATCGGCAAGACCAAGGTCGTCCCCGAGGCCGAGGCCGTCGGTGACTACGTGAAGTCGGCGGAGCGCCTCGCGCCGTACGCCGACTACCTGGTCGTCAACGTCTCGTCCCCGAACACTCCCGGTCTGCGCAATCTGCAGGCCACCGAGGCGCTGCGCCCGCTGCTGGGCGCCGTCCGCGAGGCCGCCGACCGTGCGGTCACCGCGCGACGCGTCCCGCTCCTGGTGAAGATCGCCCCCGACCTGGCCGACGAGGACATCGACGCCGTCGCCGACCTCGCCGTGGAGCTGGGCCTGGACGGGATCATCGCCACGAACACCACCATCGCGCGCGAGGGACTCGGCTTGAAGTCCGACCCCTCCCTGGTGAAGGAGACCGGCGGTCTGTCGGGCGCGCCCCTGAAAGCTCGCTCCCTGGAGGTGCTGCGCCGCCTCTACGCGCGCGTGGGCGACCGCATCACCCTCGTGGGGGTCGGCGGCATCGAGAGCGCCGAGGACGCCTGGCAGCGCATCCTGGCCGGTGCCACGCTGGTACAGGGCTACAGCGCGCTGATCTACGAGGGGCCGTTCTGGGCCCGCGCCATCCACAAGGGGCTCGCCGCGCGTCTGCGCACGAGTCCGTACGCCACGCTCGCCGACGCGGTGGGCGCCGATGTGAGGAAGACCGCATGACGGCCCACCCGTCTCCCGACCACCACCCCTCAACGAGGCCCTCCGGGCCGCAGAGGCCTTCTGAAGAACCCTTTGGTGCGCGGCTTCGCCGGGCCATGGACGAGCGCGGGCCGCTGTGCGTCGGCATCGATCCGCACGCCTCGCTGCTCACCGAGTGGGGTCTGAACGACGACGTCGCGGGCCTGGAGCGGTTCAGCCGCACGGTTGTCGAGGCCATGGCCGAGCGGGTCGCCGTCCTCAAGCCGCAGAGCGCGTTCTTCGAGCGCTTCGGGGCGCGCGGCGTCGCCGTCCTGGAGAAGTCGGTGCAGGAGGCACGGGCGGCGGGGGCGCTGGTCGTCATGGACGCCAAGCGCGGTGACATCGGCTCGACCATGGCCGCGTACGCCGAATCCTTCCTCCACAAGGACGCCCCGCTGTCCTCGGACGCGCTGACCGTCTCGCCCTACCTCGGCTACGGGTCGCTCAGGCCGGCCGTGGAACTGGCGCGCGAGAACGGCGCCGGGCTCTTCGTGCTCGCGCTGACCTCCAACCCGGAGGGCGGCGAGGTGCAGCACGCGGTGCGGACCGACGGCCGGAACGTCGCGGCGACGATGCTGGCCCACCTCGCCACCGAGAACGCGGGTGAGGCGCCCCTCGGCTCCTTCGGCGCGGTCGTCGGTGCCACGCTCGGCGACCTGTCGTCGTACGACCTCGACATCAACGGACCGCTCCTCGCGCCCGGCATTGGCGCACAGGGAGCCACTCCGGCCGATCTTCCCGGGGTCTTCGGGGCGGCGGTGCGCAACGTGGTGCCGAACGTGAGCCGGGGGGTACTGCGGTACGGCCCCGATGTCGTCGCGCTGCAGGAGGCCGCCGATCGTTTCGCGGAGGAGATCCGCGCGGCCGTGACGGCCGCCTAGACCGTCCGCAAGGGGGCGCCGGGGTCCCGCCGCGAGCGCTTCCGGGAGGGCCTGACCCTGAATACATCCTCGAATCGGGGGAAATATGTCCGAAAAGTCCTTATCGACAGAGGCTGACCAGGACTTTTCCGCTGTTCTCGCTGACTCTGGCGGACTTGCCCGCTAGTCTCCGACGAGTGGGGGCACCTCCCACGCCCTCAAAGCAGTGGGGGGAACGGGCAAGCGTGTTGCTCGTGGCTCCCCGGGTGTGGGGCGACTAGGTTCCTCACCGGTCCGTATCCGACAGTTCAACATCCGAGGTGACGTAGGCGTGGCTCTTCCGCCCCTTACCCCCGAACAGCGCGCAGCCGCGCTCGAAAAGGCCGCCGCGGCTCGCCGGGAGCGGGCCGAGGTCAAGAATCGACTCAAGCACTCCGGCGCCTCCCTGCACGAGGTCATCAAGCAGGGTCAGGAGAACGACGTCATCGGCAAGATGAAGGTCTCCGCCCTGCTCGAGTCCCTGCCCGGCGTGGGCAAGGTCCGCGCCAAGCAGATCATGGAGCGACTCGGGATCTCCGAGAGCCGCCGCGTGCGGGGCCTCGGTTCCAACCAGATCGCCTCCCTGGAGCGCGAGTTCGGCGGCGCTGCCAGCTGAGTCCGGGGCACCCCGGAATTGCTGGAATAATCGCTGCATGAGTGAACGTCCGCGGCTGACCGTGCTCTCCGGCCCCTCCGGGGTCGGCAAGAGCACGGTCGTCGCCCATATGCGCAAGGAATACCCCGAGGTGTGGCTCTCGGTGTCGGCGACGACCCGCAAGCCCCGCCCCGGCGAGCAGAACGGAGTCCACTACTTCTTCGTCAGCGACGAGGAGATGGACAAGCTGATCGCCAATGGCGAGCTGCTGGAGTGGGCCGAGTTCGCCGGCAATCGCTACGGCACGCCGCGGGCCGCCGTGCTGGAGCACCTGGAGGCCGGCGTACCGGTCCTGCTGGAGATCGACCTCCAGGGCGCCCGGCAGGTCTGCGAAACGATGCCGGAGGCTCAGCTGGTGTTCCTGGCTCCCCCCTCCTGGGAGGAGCTGGTGCGCAGGCTCACCGGTCGCGGCACCGAGTCGCCCGAGGTGATCGAGCGCCGCCTGGAGGCGGCCAAGATCGAGCTGGCGGCCGAGCCGGAGTTCGATGTCACCCTGGTCAACACCTCTGTCGAGGACGTGGCGCGCGAGCTGCTAGCCTTGATGAACGTTGTGTGATCAGGGTTGTGTGATCAGGTCTGATCTTTCCCCATCTTTCGGAAGGTAGAGCGTGTCCTCTTCCATCACCGCGCCCGAGGGCATCATCAACCCGCCGATCGACGAGCTCCTCGAGGCCACCGACTCGAAGTACAGCCTCGTGATCTACGCGGCCAAGCGGGCTCGCCAGATCAACGCGTACTACTCGCAGCTCGGCGAGGGCCTCCTCGAGTACGTCGGTCCTCTCGTCGACACCCACGTTCACGAGAAGCCGCTCTCGATCGCTCTGCGTGAGATCAACGCGGGTCTGCTCACGTCCGAGGCCATCGAGGGCCCGGCGCAGTAACAACGCGCGCACGCGTCAGCACGCGGCGAGCGACATGTCATATCCGCAGCTTGCAGCAGGCGGTTCCGCAGGCCCGGCAGATGGGCACCTCCCAGCGGTGGCTGGGGGGAGCTGCTGCCGGGCCTGTGGTGTGTCATAGACGCGTACCTGAGACGGGCGCGTAGTGCGCCTGTGAGTCGCGGTGTACGGATTCGAGTGCGGGGAGGCCCGGTGGGCAAGCCGAAGATCGTTCTGGGGGTCAGTGGCGGCATCGCCGCGTACAAGGCGTGCGAGCTGCTGCGCCGGCTGACGGAGTCGGGCCACGACGTGCGCGTCGTCCCCACCGCCTCCGCCCTGCACTTCATCGGGGCCGCCACCTGGTCCGCGCTCTCCGGCAAGCCGGTCTCGACCGAGGTCTGGGACGACGTGCACGAGGTGCCCCACGTCCGCATCGGGCAGAACGCCGACCTGGTGGTCGTGGCCCCGGCGACGGCCGACATCCTCGCGAAGGCGGCCCACGGTCTTGCCGACGACCTCCTGACGAACACGCTTCTCACGGCTCGCTGCCCGGTCGTCTTCGCCCCGGCCATGCACACGGAGATGTGGGAGCACCCGGCCACACAGGAGAACGTGGCGACCCTGCGGCGCCGTGGCGCCGTGGTGATCGAGCCCGCGGTGGGCAGGCTGACCGGCGTCGACACGGGCAAGGGCCGGCTGCCCGAGCCTGCCGAGATCTTCGAGGTCTGCCGGCGAGTGCTGGCGCGGGGCGCGAGCGAGGCGGATCTCGCCGGTCGGCACGTCGTCGTCAGCGCCGGCGGCACCCGCGAGCCCCTCGACCCCGTCCGCTTCCTCGGCAACCGCTCCTCCGGCAAGCAGGGATACGCGCTCGCACGCACGGCGGCGGCCCGCGGCGCCCGGGTCACCTTGATCGCCGCGAACACGGGCCTGCCCGATCCCGCCGGAGTGGACGTCATCCAGGTGGGCACCGCGGTGCAGCTGCGCGAGGCGGTGCTGAAGGCGGCCGCCGACGCGGATGCCGTGGTGATGGCGGCGGCCGTGGCGGACTTCCGGCCCGCCCGGTACGCCCAGGGGAAGATCAAGAAGAAGGACGGTCAGGAACCGGAGGCGATCGCCCTGGTCAGGAATCCGGACATTCTCGCGGAGATCTCGGCCGACCGCGCCCGCCCGGGCCAGGTGGTCGTCGGCTTCGCAGCGGAGACGGACGATGTGCTGGCGAACGGCCGTGCGAAGCTGGAGCGCAAGGGCTGCGACCTGCTCGTGGTGAACGAGGTGGGGGAGCGCAAGACGTTCGGCTCCGAGGAGAACGAGGCGGTCGTGCTGGGTGCCGACGGCAGTGAGACCCCGGTGCCGTACGGGCCCAAGGAAGCGCTGGCCGGGACGGTGTGGGACCTCGTGGTGCGCCGCTTGGCCTGAATGCTTCCTTTCGTCTCCCGGCTCCGTCGGGCCCCGGACATTCGTGCGTGGCGACCCTGGAAAAGAGCGCGCGGCATTGGGCAGAATGCCCGTGCCGCAGGTCACAGGGGTCCCGAGAGGCGAGACAGGTGGGCCGGCGGCCGAGGCCGACCGATAAACTGTTCCTCGGACGACACCGGGCGCAGCCCCCGTCCCGTCCGCCAATGATCAGCCAGCAGCCGCTGCAAACACAGGGAGCGTTGTGTCCCGTCGCCTGTTCACCTCGGAGTCTGTGACCGAGGGTCACCCCGACAAGATCGCTGACCAGATCAGCGACACCATTCTCGATGCGCTTCTGCGTGAGGACCCGACGTCCCGGGTCGCCGTGGAGACGCTCATCACCACCGGCCTGGTGCATGTGGCCGGTGAGGTCACGACCAAGGCCTACGCGGACATCGCGACGCTGGTCCGCAACACGATCCTCGGGATCGGCTACGACTCGTCGAAGAAGGGCTTCGACGGCGCGTCCTGTGGTGTCTCGGTGTCGATCGGCGCGCAGTCCCCGGACATCGCGCAGGGTGTGGACACGGCGTACGAGTCCCGTGTCGAGGGTGACGAGGACGAGTTGGACCGCCAGGGCGCGGGCGACCAGGGCCTGATGTTCGGCTACGCGACGGACGAGACCCCGACGCTGATGCCGCTGCCGATCTTCCTGGCGCACCGTCTGTCCAAGCGCCTGTCCGACGTCCGCAAGAACGGCACGATCCCCTACCTGCGCCCGGACGGCAAGACCCAGGTCACCATCGAGTACGACGGCGACAAGGCGGTCCGTCTGGACACGGTGGTCGTCTCCTCGCAGCACGCGAGCGACATCGACCTGGAGTCCCTGCTGGCCCCCGACATCCGCGAGTTCGTCGTGGAGCCCGAGCTGAAGGCACTCCTGGACGAAGGCATCAAGCTGGAGACGGACGGCTACCGACTGCTGGTCAACCCCACCGGCCGCTTCGAGATCGGCGGTCCGATGGGCGACGCGGGCCTGACCGGCCGCAAGATCATCATCGACACCTACGGCGGCATGGCCCGCCACGGCGGCGGCGCCTTCTCCGGCAAGGACCCGTCCAAGGTCGACCGCTCGGCCGCCTACGCCATGCGCTGGGTCGCCAAGAACGTGGTCGCCGCGGGCCTGGCCTCCCGCTGCGAGGTCCAGGTCGCGTACGCGATCGGCAAGGCCGAGCCGGTGGGCCTGTTCGTCGAGACCTTCGGCACGGCCAAGATCGACGCCGAGAAGATCGAGTCCGCGATCAGCGAGGTCTTCGACCTGCGCCCGGCCGCGATCATCCGCGACCTCGACCTGCTCCGCCCGATCTACGCCCAGACGGCGGCGTACGGCCACTTCGGCCGCGAGCTGCCCGACTTCACCTGGGAGCGCACGGACCGGGTGGAGGCACTGCGCAAGGCGGCGGGTCTGTAAGGCCCTCCCGAACTGTCGGCACGAGGCCCGGCGCCCCCAGTGGGCGCCGGGCCTCGGCGCGTGGGCCAGGGCTCCGGGGCGGGCGGCGGTGTCAGTGGTGTTTGGTAAGAATGCAAGCGTGAGCAGCGGGAACGGGCAGCAGCGGGCGGGCAGGGGGGATGCCGCGCCGCCCGAGCAGCTTGCGCTCCTGCGTGAGGCCGTGCAGAAGGCCAAGACGCCCAGGGCCAAGCCGCGGACATGGCGGGGGGCTGCGTTGGCCAAGGAGCTGCCCGTCGCGCGCGTGGTGGTCGACAAGGGCGTCCTGCATCTGGACCGGTACTTCGACTACGCCGTGCCCGAGGAACTCGACGCCGTCGCCCGGCCCGGGGTCCGGGTCCGTGTGCGGTTCGGGGCCGGCGGGCGCACCGTGCGCGAGGGGCGGCGTGAGGGGGGCGGGCTCATCGACGGGTTTCTCGTCGAGCGGGTGGCAGCCTCCGACTACTCGGGCCCCCTTGCCGCGATCGCGCAGGTCGTGTCGCCCGAGCCGGTGCTCTCTCCCGAACTGCTGGGGCTCGCCCGGGCCGTCGCCGACCGGTATGCGGGCAGTCTCGCCGATGTGCTGCAGCTCGCCGTGCCGCCGCGGCATGCCCGGGCCGAGGCCACGGAGATGGGGCCGCCGCCCGCACCGCCTGCGGCGCCCCACCCCGGGCCCTGGCTGCGGTACGGGCGGGGGGCGGAGTTCCTCCGGTCGCTGGCCCGGGGAGGTGCGCCGCGGGCCGTGTGGACCGCCCTGCCCGGGCCCCAGTGGGCGGACGAGATCGCCCGAGCCGTGCAGGCCACGCTGGCCTCCGGGCGGGGGGCGCTGGTCGTCGTGCCCGCCGGGCGGCCCGCCGCTCGGGTCGATGCCGCGCTGCGGGAGCTGATCGGGGACGGGCAGCACGCGCTCCTGACCGCCGACGCCGGCCAGGAGCGGCGCTACCGGGAGTGGCTCGCCGTACGGCGCGGGGCCGTGCGGGCCGTCGTCGGTACGCGGGCCGCCATGTTCGCGCCCGTGCGGAATCTGGGGCTCGTCGTCGTCTGGGACGACGGGGACGCCAGTCACAGTGACGACAACGCGCCCCATCCCCACGTCCGCGAGGTGCTGGAGCTTCGCGCCGCGCGCGACAAGTGCGCCTTTCTGCTGGGGAGCCGTAGCTGCACGGTGGAGGCCGCCCAGCTCGTCGAGAGCGGCTGGGCCGCGCCGCTTGTCGCCGACCGCGAGCAGGTACGGGCCGCAGCGCCGCTCGTGCGGACCGTGGGGGACGAGGACCTCGCTCGGGACGAGGCGGCCAGGGCGGCGCGCCTGCCGACGCTCGCCTGGCAGGTCGTACGGGACGGGTTGCGGCGCGGCCCCGTCCTGGTGCAGGTGCCCCGGCGCGGCTATGTGCCCCGGATGGCCTGTGCGCGGTGCCGGGAGCCCGCCCGGTGCCGGCACTGCGCCGGGCCCCTGGCCGCGCAGGAGGCCGGTGAGCTGCGGTGCGGCTGGTGCGGGCGGGAGGAGACCTCCTGGCACTGTCCGGAGTGCGGCGGGTTCCGGCTGCGGGCACAGGTCGTGGGGGCGCGGCGCACCGCCGAGGAACTGGGACGGGCGTTTCCGGCCGTTCCGGTGCGCACCTCGGGGCGCGAGCAGGTGCTGGACACGGTGCCGGGGGCACCCGCGCTCGTGGTGAGCACCCCGGGCGCCGAGCCCGTCGCCGAGGGCGGGTACGCGGCCGCGCTGCTCCTCGACGGGTGGGCCATGCTCGCACGGCCCGACCTGCGGGCGGGTGAGGAGGCGCTGCGGCGGTGGATCGGCGCGGGCGCGCTGGTCCGGCCGCAGTCGGAGGGCGGAACCGTCGTGGTGGTGGCGGAGCCGACACTGCGGCCCGTGCAGGCGCTCGTACGGTGGGATCCCGTCGGGCACGCCGTGCGGGAACTCGCCGAGCGCGCCGAGCTGGGATTCCCTCCGGTGTCACGGATGGCCGCCGTGACGGGGACGGCCGAGGCGGTGGCAGGCTTTCTCGAAGGGGCCGAACTGCCGCCGGACGCCGAGGTGTTGGGGCCGGTTCCGGTCCCGTCGAGCGGGGTTGGAGGCTCGCGGCGGGCCGGGGGGCCGCCGCCGGGGGAGAACTGGGAGCGGGCGCTCGTCCGGGTGCCGCCCGGCAGCGGCGCGGCGTTGGCCTTTGCGCTGAAGACCGCGCTGGCGGCCCGGACGGCGCGTGGCGGGAGCGGGGGGAGCGAGACGGTGCGGATCCGGATCGATCCGCTGGACATCGGGTGATGGGGGATCGAAACCCCGGCGCGTGTGGGAGGCCGTACGGCCTGACACACGGCCGTGCCTCCCGGCCGGACATCCGGGAGGCGGACGAGAGGGCGGTTCAGCCGTTGCGCGGGCCCGGAAAGGCCGTCGACCTCACCTCGTCACGCAGGGTGGGGCTGCCCGCCGTCGGCTGCGTCGGCATCACGCGGGCCGCGGGGACCGACGGGATGGCCGTGCTCACGTTGAGCGTGCGGGTGCCGGACGGCTCCGGCGCGTGCTCGGTCTCGGTGGTCGCCTGGGCAGCGGCACGGCGGGCGCCGTAGCGACGGTGGACCGCCTGCTTGGTGACTCCGAGTGCGGAGCCGACGGCGTCCCACGAGAACCCGAGTGAGCGGTCGAAGTCCACGGCCGCCGTGACCAGGGTCTCGACGCTGTCCCGCAGTTCCTGGGCGAGACGGACGGTCGGGGCGGGGGCGCGTCCGTAGACGACGAAGCCCGTCGACGGGCCGGAGCGGCGCGGACGGTAGACGTTGCCCAACTGAGCGGTGAGGGTGCGCAGTGCGTCCACCTGCCGGCGGACCCGCTCGATGTCCCGCACCAACAAGTGCAGGCTGGCCCGGGCCTGGGCGTCGTGGGTTGCGTGGTCGGCCATGAACAAGCCTCTCGAACCGGCGTTGCAAGGGACCGGGCCGTGGTCACGGCCCGTTGTGGTCAACTCTTTCTTGACCAACGCGTATGTGGGTCTGTGGTCACGGTGCGGGGGCGTAAGGGCATATGCGTACGCCCCCGACGCGCGTGGTGTGCGCTGCGAGGAGCATGTGCCGCCGGGCCATGGCGGCCGCCGCGCTTCCGGTGTCCCGGCCTCATAGACTGGGGCGCTGCCCGTACGCCTTTCGCTCCGCCGGAAGCGTGAGGGCCCGTCACCACTCCCGCCCCGAGAGGCCGTCACTCACCCATGAGGCTCGTCTTCGCAGGTACCCCCGAGGTCGCTGTTCCCGCACTGGACGCTCTGATCGCGTCCGGGCGGCACGAGGTGGTGGCCGTCGTCACCCGGCCCGACGCACCGGCGGGGCGCGGGCGCAGGCTTGTCGCCAGTCCCGTCGCCGAGCGGGCCGAGGAGGCCGGGATCGAGATCCTCAAGCCGGAACGGCCCCGCGACGAGGACTTCCTCGCGCGAGTTCGGGAGATCGCGCCCGACTGCTGCCCCGTCGTCGCCTACGGTGCGCTGCTGCCGCGCGTCGCCCTCGACCTCCCCGCCCACGGCTGGGTCAACCTGCACTTCTCCCTGCTTCCCGCCTGGCGCGGCGCCGCCCCCGTGCAGCACTCGCTCCTGGCGGGCGACGAGATCACCGGGGCTTCCACCTTCCTCATCGAGGAGGGGCTCGACTCCGGGCCCGTCTACGGCACCGTCACCGAGCAGGTCCGGCCCACCGACACCAGCGGCGACCTGCTCACCCGTCTCGCCTTCGCCGGATCCGGACTGCTCGCCGCCACCATGGACGGGATCGAGGACGGCACCCTCAAGGCCGTGCCGCAGCCCGCCGAGGGCGTCACGCTCGCCCCGAAGATCACCGTCGAGGACGCGCACGTCGACTGGTCCGTGCCCGCGCTCCGCGTCGACCGCCTGGTGCGCGCCTGTACCCCCGCGCCCGGCGCCTGGAGCATGTTCCGCGGGGAGCGGCTCAAGCTCATCCAGGTCACGCCCGTGCCCGAGCGGACGGATCTCGCTCCCGGGCAGCTGGCCGTCGGCAAGAACAATGTGCACGTCGGCACGGGTTCGTACGCCGTCGAGCTGATGTGGGTGCAGGCCCAGGGCAAGAAGCCGATGCGGGCCGCGGACTGGGCGCGCGGGGTGCGGATCGGGGCCGCGGAGATGCTCGGGAGCTGACCTCCCACCGCACTCGGCCGGCACTGCCGGGCCGCCGCGGCGGCCCGGTCCCCGCGGTGCCGCCGACCCTCCCGGCCTTCCCGCCGCCCGGCGGACGTAGGCTGGTAAACGCACACCACCCCACACCCGGAGCACCTTTTTCGTGAGCGACCAGCCCCGTCGTCCCCGCAAGCCCTACCGCCGGCCCCAGAAGGACCCCGTCCGCATCCTCGCCTTCGACGCGCTCAGGGCCGTCGACGAGCGGGACGCGTACGCAAACCTCGTGCTGCCGCCGCTGCTGCGCAAGGCGCGCGAGAAGGACGACTTCGACGGACGGGACGCGGCGCTGGCCACCGAGCTGGTGTACGGGACGCTGCGTCGGCAGGGAACGTATGACGCCGTCATCTCGGAGTGCGTGGACCGGCCGCTGCGTGAGGTCGATCCGCCCGTGCTCGACGTACTGAGCCTCGGTGTGCACCAGTTGCTGGGGACGCGGATCCCCAGCCATGCCGCCGTGTCCGCCACGGTCGAGCTCGCCCGGGTCGTGCTCGGTGACGGGCGGGCCAAGTTCGTCAACGCCGTGCTGCGCAAGGTCGCCCAGAGAGACCTCGACGGCTGGCTGGAGCGGGTCGCGCCGCCCTACGACGAGGACCCCGAGGACCACCTCGCGGTCGTGCACTCCCACCCCCGCTGGGTCGTCTCCGCCCTGTGGGACTCCCTCGGCGGCCCACGCGCCGGGATCGAGGACCTCCTCGAGGCCGACAACGAGCGACCCGAGGTCACGCTCGTCGCCCGTCCCGGGCGCTCCACCACCGAGGAGCTGCTGCGCGAGCAGGCCGCGGTGCCGGGCCGCTGGTCGCCGTATGCCGTCCGGCTCACCGAGGGTGGTGAGCCCGGTGCCGTCGAGGCGGTACGGGAGGGCCGTGCGGGCGTGCAGGACGAGGGCAGCCAGCTCGTCGCGCTCGCCCTCGCCAACGCGCCCCTCGACGGGCCCGACCGCACCTGGCTGGACGGCTGCGCCGGGCCCGGCGGCAAGGCCGCCCTGCTCGCCGCCCTGGCCGCCGAGCGCGGAGCCGTGCTGCTCGCCTCCGAGAAGCAGCCGCACCGGGCCGGACTGGTGGCGAAGGCGCTCGCCGGGAACCCCGGGCCGTACCAGGTCATCGCCGCCGACGGGACCCGGCCGCCGTGGCGGCCCGGCGCCTTCGACCGCGTTCTGGTGGACGTGCCCTGCACGGGGCTCGGAGCGCTGCGCCGCCGTCCCGAGGCCCGCTGGCGGCGCCGTCCCGAGGACCTCGACGGGTTCGCACCGCTGCAGCGCGCCCTGCTGCGTACGGCCCTGGAGTCCGTACGCGTCGGAGGCGTCGTCGGCTACGCCACCTGTTCGCCCCATCTCGCCGAGACCCGTGCCGTGGTCGACGACGTGCTCAAGCAGTACCCGGACGCCGATCTTCTCGACGCCCGACCGCTGCTGCCCGGCGTGCCGGCCCTCGGTGACGGCCCCGACGTACAGCTGTGGCCGCATCTGCACGGGACCGACGCGATGTACCTGGCGATCATCCGGCGCACGGGCTGAATCCTTCCTTCCGCGGCGTGCGCCCGCCGGACGGGGGTGCCGCTCGTACCCGGTTCCGCCTCCGCGACCGGTTCCCGCCGGGACCGGCGCGAGCAACCGGCCCTGGGCATGGCAGGCTTGGGTCATGGCCGTGCAGATCAACCCCAGCATCCTGTCCGCCGACTTCGCCCGCCTCGCCGAGGAGGCGAAGGCCGTGGACGGGGCCGACTGGCTCCACGTCGACGTCATGGACAACCACTTCGTCCCGAACCTGACGCTCGGCTTGCCGGTCGTGGAGTCCCTGGTCCGGGCGACGGACACCCCGCTGGACTGCCACCTGATGATCGAGGACGTCGATCGGTGGGCTCCGCAGTACGTCGAGGCGGGCGCCGGGTCCGTCACCTTCCACGCCGAGGCGGCCGCCGCGCCCGTACGGCTGGCCCGCGAGATCCGCGCCAAGGGCGCCCGGGCCTCCATGGCCCTCAAGCCCGCGACGCCCATCGAGCCGTACGAGGACCTGCTCCCCGAGCTGGACATGCTGCTCATCATGACGGTCGAGCCCGGCTTCGGCGGGCAGGCGTTCCTGGACATCATGCTCCCGAAGATCTGCCGCACCCGTGAGCTGATCAGCAAGCACGGCCTCGAGCTGTGGCTGCAGGTCGACGGCGGAGTCTCGGCCTCCACCATCGAGCGGTGTGCGGAGGCGGGAGCGGATGTGTTCGTGGCGGGTTCGGCGGTGTACGGGGCGGCCGACCCCTCCGCAGCGGTACGTGCACTGCGCAACCAGGCGGAGCGGGCGACGGCCCAGGCATCGTGGGCGTGCGACGACTGAGCCAACAGAACCTGAACGCCGACCGTCCGGCCAGATCGACTCCGCCGGATCTGCAAGGATGAACAGCGTATGCAGAGTGTGAACGGCAGTGAGGAGATGACCGTGTCGGGTATGTCGGCGGGCCGGTCAGCCATGCGGATGGGACCCGCTGAGCTGGTGCAGGCGGCGGCCATGGCCCGCCGCTTCTACCTCGAGGGCAAATCCAAGATCCAGATCGCGGAGGAGTTCGGCGTCAGCCGCTTCAAGGTGGCCCGGGTCCTGGAGACCGCCCTCGAACGGGATCTCGTGCGGATCGAGATCCGTGTGCCGGCCGAGCTGGATGCCGAGCGCTCTGATGCGCTGCGTGCCCGCTACGGCCTCAGGCATGCCGTGGTGGTCGAGTCCCCGGCCGAGGCCGAGGAGTCACCCGACCCCGAGAATCTCGGTGAGGTGGCCGCCGACCTGCTCGGCGAACTGGTGAACGAGGGCGATGTGCTGGGACTGGCCTGGGGCCGGTCCACCATCCACATGGCGGCCGCCCTGAACCGGCTGCCGCCCTGCACGGTGGTACAGCTGACAGGCGTGTACGACGCCGGGACCGCCGAGCGCGGTTCGGTGGAGGCCGTCCGCCGTGCCGCGCAGGTCTCGGGCGGGGACGCCCACCCCATCTACGCGCCGATGCTGCTGCCGGACGAGGCGACCGCGGCGGCGCTGCGCAACCAGACGGGGATCGCCCGCGCCTTCGAGTACTTCGACAAGGTGACGGTCGCCTGCGTCTCCATCGGCTCCTGGGCGCCGGGCATCTCCACGGTGCACGACATGCTCAGTGAGGAGGAGCGCGCCCACTACGCCTCACTCGGTGTCGCCGCCGAGATGTCGGCGCACCTCTTCGACGCCGAGGGCCGCCGGATCGGACGGGACCTGGGGGAGCGGTGCATCACCGTCAAGGCGGAGCAGCTCCGCCGAATCCCCGAGGTCGTCGCCATCGCGGGCGGGCAGCGGAAGGCGGCCGCCATCGACGCGGTGCTGCGGTCCGGGCTCGTCACCAGCCTGGTGACGGACACGGCGGCGGCCGACTACCTGATGACGGCGGGGCAGCCACCGAAGCCGGCCCTGAACCGGGCTGATCCGGACGGGGCCTGATCACCGGCGGGGACGGCTGTGACAGCATCGGCGCCATGCTGTCGCGGTCCGTCCCCCGTCTTTTCGCGGGGCTCTTCCTCTGCCTGTCCGTTCTGCTCACCGGGTGTTCCACGAGCGACACCTCCACCCCCTCGGCGCCGGCCCCCTCATGGGCCGGGCACATGGCCACCGTCAGGGAGTCCCGGCTCCCCGTCGAAGCCAGGCACACCCTCGCCCTCATCGACCAGGGCGGCCCCTTCCCGTACGCCAGGGACGGCGTCGTCTTCGGCAACAT
Source organism: Streptomyces colonosanans (assembly GCF_001866645.1). Taxonomy (GTDB): domain Bacteria; phylum Actinomycetota; class Actinomycetes; order Streptomycetales; family Streptomycetaceae; genus Streptomyces; species Streptomyces colonosanans. Next base: position 78,132 of record NZ_MLYP01000006.1, on the reverse strand, counting down.
CGAGCGCCTGCTGCCCCGGCACCCGCGCGGTTACTACCACGAGTACACGGTGAAGACGCCGGGCTCGCGCGACCGCGGGGCCCGGCGCATCGTCACCGGGCAGGGCGAGGAGATCTACTACACCGACGATCACTACAACTCGTTCAGGGCGGTGCTGAGATGACCGGCGATCTCGCGGGCCGGCGTGTGGTCACGCTGGACCTCGACGGGGCCTGCGACAAGGCCGCGTTCATGGAGCGGATCGTGCGCGCCCTGGAGCTGCCGGACTGGTTCGGCCGCAACTGGGACGCGCTGGCCGACTTGCTCGCCGACCACACCATGTGGCCTGGCGACGCCGCCGAGAAGGGCCTGCTGCTCGTCGTACGGGGCTGGCAGCCCTATGCGAAGGCGCGGCCCGGGGAGTGGGAGACCGCCCAGGAGGTGTTCTCCCAGGCGGTGGACCAGGCCCCGGGCCTCTCCGTGGCGCTTGCGCTTGGAGCATCCCACGAAGGGGCCGTTGACCTGCCTGGATGATCTGTCCGGGCAGCGCATACCCCCCGTCATGGGACAATGAAGTACGTGCTCTTCCCCCTGGCTGATCTGTCAGGGGGCCACCTCTGATCGACTGGGATGTGCAGCACGTGCGTTTCCTCAACGACATCCAGCCCGCGTACGACCTGACGTACGACGATGTGTTCATGGTGCCGAGCCGCTCCGCGGTGGGTTCCCGTCACGGTGTGGACCTCGCCGCCCCGGACGGCACGGGCACCACCATCCCGTTGGTCGTCGCCAACATGACCGCGATCGCAGGCCGGCGCATGGCGGAGACGGTGGCCCGCCGCGGTGGCCTCGTCGTCATCCCGCAGGACATCCCGATCGACGTGGTCACCGAGGTCATCTCCTGGGTCAAGGACCGCCATCTGGTGCTTGACACCCCGATCGTGCTCGCCCCGCACCAGACGGTCGCCGACGCCCTCGCGCTGCTGCCGAAGCGCGCGCACAACGCCGGTGTGGTCGTCGACGCGGACCACCGGCCGATCGGCGTGGTCACCGACGCCGACCTGTCCGGCGTGGACCGCTTCACACAGCTCGAAGTGGTGATGTCCAAGGACCTGCTGCTGCTCGACGCCGCCATCGACCCGCGCGAGGCCTTCAACGTCCTCGACGGCGCCAACCGCCGCTATGCCCCGGCCGTCGACGAGGACGGCAGGCTCGCCGGCATCCTCACCCGCAAGGGCGCCCTGCGTGCCACGCTGTACACGCCGGCCACCGACGCGAACGGCAGGCTGCGCGTCGCCGCCGCCATCGGTATCAACGGCGACATCGCGGGCAAGGCGAAGCAGCTGCTCGAAGCGGGCGTCGACACGATCGTCATCGACACCGCGCACGGCCACCAGGAGTCGGTGATCAGCGCCGTCCGGACCGTGCGCGCGCTCGATCCCCAGGTGCCGCTCGTGGCCGGCAACGTCGTCGCCGCCGAGGGTGTGCGCGACCTGATCGAGGCCGGCGCGGACATCGTCAAGGTCGGTGTGGGTCCCGGCGCCATGTGCACCACGCGCATGATGACCGGCGTCGGCCGCCCGCAGTTCTCGGCGGTGCTGGAGTGCGCGGCCGAGGCGAGGAAGTACGGCAAGCACGTATGGGCCGACGGCGGTGTCCGTCACCCGCGCGACGTCGCGATGGCGCTGGCGGCCGGTGCGTCCAACGTGATGATCGGCTCGTGGTTCGCGGGCACCTACGAGTCCCCGGGCGACCTCCAGCAGGACGCGGACGGCCGCTTCTACAAGGAGTCGTTCGGCATGGCGTCGGCGCGTGCGGTCCGCAACCGTACGTCGGAGGAGTCGGCGTACGACCGCGCCCGCAAGGCCCTGTTCGAGGAGGGCATCTCGACCTCCCGCATGTTCCTCGACACGGCCCGTCCGGGCGTCGAGGACCTGATCGACTCGATCATCGCGGGCGTCCGCTCGTCCTGCACCTACGCGGGCGCCGACTCGCTGGAGGAGTTCGCCGAGCGGGCCGTCGTGGGCATCCAGAGCGCCGCGGGCTACGCGGAGGGCAAGCCGCTGCACGCCAGCTGGAGCTGAGCCGGCTCCTTTCGTACGACGGCCCCCTCCCGTCAGCGGACGCGCGGGGGCCGTCGATGCGAGGAGCCTACGAGAGCAGGAACACAGCGGGACCGTCGTCCCGCGGTCATCGCAGAGAAGTGAACCCCCCGCCTTGCTGAACGATCTCGACGAACGCATCGTGCACGCCCTCGCCGAGGACGCCCGCCGCTCCTACGCGGACATCGGGCAGATGGTCGGCCTGTCCGCGCCTGCCGTGAAGCGACGCGTGGACCGTCTGCGCGCAACCGGCGCCATCACCGGGTTCACGGTCCGGGTGGACCCTGCGGCGCTCGGCTGGCAGACCGAGGGGTTCGTCGAGATCTACTGCCGGCGCAACACCTCGCCGGAGACCATCCAGCGGGGCCTGGAGCGTTACCAGGAGGTCGTGGCGGCCTCCACCGTCACCGGTGACGCGGACGCGGTCGTCCAGGTCTTCGCCTCCGACATGCGCCACTTCGAGCGTGTGCTGGAACGGATCGCCGGGGAGCCGTTCGTGGAGCGCACCAAGTCGGTGCTGGTCCTTTCCCCCCTCCTGCGCCGGTTCTCCTCGGGCTCGCCCACCTGAGAGCCCTGTCGCCGGTGGAGTGCCGTACCGCCTGGGCCCTGAGCGCCCGCCGCGCAAAAGGTCAGCCGGCCGTCGTACGTGCCAGCGCGTTGTTCCCGATCGAGTTGTGCACGCTGAAGCTCACGGCGTCCGAACGGTAGCGGTCGTCCGACCACTCCACCGGGCGCCCCTCGCGGGTGGTCGTGACCCGGCGGACCCGCAGCAAGGGGCTCGTGCGGCGCACCCCGAGCAGTTCGGCGTCCTGGGCGCCCGCCGCGACCGCGTCGATGACGTGCTCGCCGTACGCGAAGACCAGGCCCGTGTCCTCGAAGAGCCGCTGGGTGACCGAGGGGCAGTCGGGCTCGATGGACTCGACCGCCGGGGAGATCCAGTCGGCGTACACCGTCCGCTCCAGCAGCACCGGCTCTCCGTCCAGTCCGCGCAGGCGCAGCACGTGCAGGACGGGGGTGCGCTCGCACAGGTGCAGCCGTACCGCGTCCTCCTGGGTCGCCGGGCGGAACTCCTGCGCGACCACGCGCCCGGTCGCCTTGCGACCCATGGCCCTCGCCCACCCGGCGAAGCTGCGCAGCTCCGCGAAGCTCTGGCTGCGCCGGCTGGCCAGGACCACCCGGCGGGCGCCCTGCCGTGATCCGATGAGCCCCTCGGCGGTCAGGGCCGCGACGGCTTGGCGGACCGTGCCGCGTGCGACGCCGTAGCGGGCCGCGAGATCCGTCTCCGTGGGCAGCAGACCGCCCACGGTGTACTCCTCGCGGTCGATGGCCCGCCGCAGTTCGTCGGCGATCTCCTCGTGTCGCGCCGCCATGCTTCCCCTCCGAGTCGGCCGCTGTGCACAGCGCGACCAGCGTAATCGAGACCTGGGCGCGGTCTACGGCGATTGGGACTGTGCAGGCGAAAGGGGCGCGGAGTTGAGGCGTTGTTCACCGACAGGACACCGGAGACGGGCGTACTGAGGTCAACTTGTTCAAACAAGTTCTCCACCTCGCCTCAGCCCCCTGCGTACCCCGGGAGAGACCGTGCCCGTGTTCCAGCCGAGGACTGCCGTCCTCACCGGTGGCCTCGCCGTCGCCGCCGCGCTCGCCCTCAGCGCCTGTGGCGCCGCACCCGCCGACGCGGCGACCACCGCGGACGGCAAGAGCGCGCGGTGCTGCCCCATCTGCGTGGCGCGCTGCTGAACGCCTCCTTCCTCACGCTGGCGCTGGTTCTGGGCGAGTTCACCGTCGCCCAGCTGCTGGGTTTCACACCCTTCGTCGTGTGGATCTACAGCGTCGGCGGGTCGCAGGCCCAGCTGTCCGTCGCCGTCTCCGTGCTCAGCCTGCTCGTCACCTGGGCCCTGCTCCTCTCACTCGCCGTCTTCGGCGGACGCTCCCGAACCTCCGCCGCCAAGGGATGAACCTCATGACGCTCGACAAGGCACTACCGCGCGACCATGCGGCGACCGTCGAATTCCAAGGCCTGCGCCGCAAGTTCGGTTCGACCGTCGCCCTGGACGGACTCGATCTGGCCGTACGGCCCGGTGAACTCCTCGCCCTGCTCGGCCCGTCCGGCTGCGGCAAGACCACCGCGCTGCGCATGCTCGCCGGGTTCGAGCACCCCGACTCCGGTGAGGTGCTCGTCGACGGCGAGGACGTCACCCGCGTCCCGGCGCACCGTCGCGACGCCGGGATGGTCTTCCAGTCCGTCGTCACCGGCGCACTGAGCCCCTGGCCCGACGTCGCCGGCAACGACTGGCCGTCGGACCATGCGGCGGTGATCACCACGTTCGCCGTGCTCCACGAGGACTGACAAGCCGGGGCGGCAGAGCGAGGCATGAGCCCCCGTCGATCCGGGCGGGCCGCGGCCGGGGGTGCGCAACGAATCGCCGCCGGAGCGGGGGCGGACGCAACGATCAGTGCACCGGCGCGCAACGGCTCCTGCTTGTCCGGCCCGGTGCGCCGACCGTAGCGTCTTCCTCACCCCCCAACCCCCGTCCCACCGGTGGAGAACACGCATGCGCACCGCCCTGCTCCAGAGTTCCGGCTGTCCGGGATCCGTCGCCGAGAACCTCGCGGTGCTCGACGAGGCCGCCGGCCGTGCCGCCGCCGCGGGCGCCGGGCTGCTGGTCGCGCCGGAGCTGTTCCTCACCGGGTATGCAATCGGCGACGCCGTCGGCCGGCTCGCCGAACCGGCCGACGGCGACGGGGCCGACGCGGTCGCCGAGATCACCTCGCGGCACGGTCTTGCGATCGCCTACGGCTACGCGGAGCGGGACGGCGAGACCGTCTTCAACTCCGTCCAGCTGATCTCCGCCGAGGGCACGCGCCTCGCCAACTACCGCAAGACGCACCTCTTCGGCGGCTTCGAGCGCGACCACTTCACCCCGGGCGAGCAGCCGGTCGTCCAGGCCGAGCTGAACGGCCTGCGGATCGGACTGATGATCTGCTACGACGTCGAGTTCCCCGAGAACGTCCGCGCCCACGCCCTGGCCGGCACCGACCTCCTCGTGGTTCCGACGGCCCTGATGCACCCGTTCCAGTTCGTCGCAGAGTCCCTGGTCCCGGTGCGCGCCTTCGAGAACCAGATGTACATCGCGTACGTCAACCGGGTGGGCCGGGAAGGGGAGTTCGAGTTCGTCGGGCTCTCCACCCTCGCGGGGCCCGACGGGATCGCGCGCGCCCGGGCGGGCCGCGTCGGGGAACTCGTCCTCGCCGACGTCGCCCCCGCCCACCTCGCCGTCTCCCGCGAGGCGAACCCGTATCTGAAGGACCGCCGCCCCGGCCTCTACGGCTCCCTCGTCTGACCCCTCAGCCTTTCCCAGAGTTCTCTTCCCGCAAGGAGCCCGCACCCCATGACGTCCACGGTGCCCAACGCCGTCCAGCGCACAGACGAGCAGCAGCCGCCGATCACCATGTTCGGGCCGGACTTCCCCTACGCGTACGACGACTTCCTCGCCCACCCGACGGGCCTCGGGAAGATACCCGCGACCGAGCACGGCACCGAGGTCGCGGTCATCGGTGGCGGTCTGTCCGGCATCGTGGCCGCGTACGAGCTGATGAAGATGGGGCTGAGGCCCGTCGTGTACGAGGCCGACCAGATCGGCGGCCGACTGCGTACGGTGGGCTTCGAGGGCTGCGACCCCTCGCTGACCGCCGAGATGGGCGCCATGCGCTTCCCGCCGTCCTCCACGGCGCTGCAGCACTACATCGACCTGGTGGGCCTTGAGACCAGGCCCTTCCCCAACCCGCTGGCCGAGACGACGCCGTCGACCGTCGTGGACCTCAAGGGCGAGACCCACTACGCCAAGACCCTCGACGATCTGCCGCAGGTCTACCGCGACGTGGCGAACGCCTGGAACGCGTGCCTGGAGGAGGGCGCCGACTTCTCCGACATGAACCGCGCCCTGCGCGAGCGGGACGTCAAGCGCATCCGCGAGATCTGGTCGAGGCTCGTCGAGAAGCTGGACAACCAGACGTTCTACGGCTTCCTCTGCGACTCCGAGGCCTTCAGGTCCTTCCGGCACCGCGAGATCTTCGGCCAGGTCGGCTTCGGCACCGGCGGCTGGGACACCGACTTCCCGAACTCCATCCTGGAGATCCTGCGCGTCGTCTACACCGAGGCCGACGACCACCACCGCGGCATCGTGGGCGGCTCCCAGCAGCTTCCCCTGCGGCTGTGGGAGCGGGAGCCGGAGAAGATCGTGCACTGGGCGTACGGAACGTCCCTGAAGTCCCTGCACCAGAACGGCGAGCCCCGCCCCGCCGTGACCCGGCTGCACCGCACCGCGGGCAACCGGATCACCGTCACCGACGCGAACGGCGACATCCGCACGTATCGGGCGGCCGTCTTCACCGCCCAGTCCTGGATGCTGCTCTCCAAGATCGCCTGTGACGACTCGCTCTTCCCGATCGACCACTGGACGGCGATCGAGCGCACGCACTACATGGAGTCGAGCAAGCTCTTCGTGCCCGTGGACCGGCCGTTCTGGCTGGACAAGGCCGTCGACGACAGGGGACGCCCGACGGGCCGCGACGTCATGTCGATGACGCTCACCGACCGCATGACCCGCGGCACCTACCTCCTGGACGACGGTCCGGACAAGCCCGCCGTCATCTGCCTGTCGTACACCTGGTGCGACGACAGCCTGAAGTGGCTGCCGCTGTCCGCGAACGAGCGGATGGAGGTCATGCTGAAGTCGCTCGGCGAGATCTACCCGGACGTCGACATCAGAAAGCACATCATCGGCAGCCCGGTGACGGTCTCCTGGGAGAACGAGCCCTACTTCATGGGCGCGTTCAAGGCGAACCTGCCCGGCCACTACCGCTACCAGCGGCGCCTGTTCACGCACTTCATGCAGGACCGGCTGCCCGCCGACAAGCGGGGCGTCTTCCTCGCCGGCGACGACATCTCCTGGACGGCCGGCTGGGCCGAGGGCGCCGTGCAGACCGCGCTCAACGCCGTGTGGGGCGTCATGCACCACTTCGGCGGCGCGACCGACCCGGCCAACCCCGGCCCCGGCGACCTCTACGACGAGATCGCTCCGGTGGAGCTTCCCGAGGACTGAGCCCCGGTGCGGGCGGTCAGAGCCCGGCCGCCCGCGCCTTCTCGTACACCTCCGCGGCGGTGTCCTTGAGTTCCTGGGCATCGCGCGCGGTGGCCTGCAGTTCGACGAGGATCTCCTCGATGCCGATCTCCGCGTGGGCGAGAAGGTCCTCGACGATCTGGTCGGCGCTGCCGTGGAAGGCAGGCCGGTCGGCGCCCTCGTAGGACTTGGCCGAGCAGCGCGCGTTGGCCCGCAGCACCGTCTGGATCGGCTCCCGGCGTCCGCGTTCGGCGGCCAGGTCCTTCAGCGCACGCCACTGGCTCGCGATCTGCTCCACGCCCGCGCCCACCGGCAGCCAGCCGTCGGCGTGATCGACGAGCCGCTCCTGTGCCCTGCGGGAGCTGGCGGCCAGCAGGATCGGGATCGGCCGGGCCGGTTTGGGGCCGACCAGGGCCGAGTCGATGCCGGTGATCCGGCCGGTGTAGTGCACCGGGTCCGGCCCCCATACCGCCCGGCAGACGTCGATCACCTCGTCCAGGACCCGGCCGCGCTCCTTGAACGGCCGGATTCCCGCAGCCGCGTACTCGTCGAGGGACCAGCCGGTGCCGAAGCCGGCGATCACCCGCCCACCGCTGGCCGCGTCCAGCGAGGCGAGGGCCTTGGCGAGCTGGAACGGTGTGTGCAGCGGTGCCACGAGCACACTGCTGCCCAGCCGGACCCGTTCGGTGGCCGTCGCGGCCAGCGCGAGCGTCACCAGCGGGTCCGCCACATGCCGGTAGGAGTCCGGCCAGGGCATGCCCTCGATGCCGTACAGCCCCTGGGTGGCCGGCTCCGGGAACAGGGCCCGCTCGAACACCCACAGGCTGTCGTATCCGATACGCTCCGCGGCACGCGCCACGTCGGGCACATCCTTGCCCAGGTCGTACTGCCGCATCTGAGGGAGGCCGAGTCCCAGACGGGTCGTCATGGTGGTGCTCCTTCGTGATCGCGAGTTTCCGCCGGTCAACTTACTGTGATCGCACGCAAGTTCCGGAGATACAGGGTAATTACGGCGGTTCTTGGGTGAGTTTCTCTTGTAGGAGGCGTCGGATCAGCCCGGAAGGGGCGTGAGCAGCATCCGGCTCGCGAAGCCCATCGCCGTGTCCAGACGCCGCGCGAACTCCTCGGCGATCTCCGGCAGTTCCCGCAGGGCCCACAGAGCGCGCGCTGCCGCCCAGGCGGCCTCGCGCGACTGCTCCAGGCTCCATGAGCCGAGCAGATGGGTCAGCGGGTCGGTGATCCGGAGCAGATCGGGGCCGGGCGTCAGATCCTCGAGGACACGGTCCTCCAGCGAGACGAGGATGTCGCCCACGTCGTCGAACTCGTTCTCCAGCTCGGCCGGTTCGCAGCCGAGAGTACGACAGGCGTCCACGACGGCGAGCGGAAGATCGTGCCCGATGTGTGCATTGATACCGGCGAGCGCGAACTGCACGGGCCGTACGCCGGGATGGCGCCGGAACAGGAACAGCGGCCGCCAGCACGCGGGCGGACACCCCTCCTCGGCCACCGTCAGATAGCGCTCTGCGAACCGCACGTCCAGCGCGATCGCGGCTCGCCGGTCCGTGCAACCCCCGGCGTCCGGACGGCGTCCGGCCTCCTCGGTGACGGTGAGGTAGACGCGGTTGAAGACCGCGACGCCGTCGCCGGGCGGCCAGGCCTTGTCGAGCGCGCGCATCCGTGAGACGACCGCGGCCACTTCCGTGGTGAACTGCTCCAACCGCACCATGGGGGCAGGGTCGCAGCCCTGGGCTGACCGGAACGGCACCGGCCCACGGGCTTCCCCGAAACGGGGGAACCCGGCGCTGGGCCGGCCGGGGGACGGAAAGGGGAGCGCACGTGTCGGGCTTACGCGTCCGGCGGCTGACCGCGCGCCGGACGCGTCCTGAAGGGCGCGGACCCCGGACGCACGTCTACTACGACGGGGGCCACTCCGGCTGGAACCCGGCCTCTCGGCCTCGCTCGAGCACGGGGACCCACAGAGCGGGAGGTGCCCCCACGACGCCGCTCCTCAACGGGCAAACGTCGCCTGCCGCGGCACTAGGACTCCTCGTTGTACGAGGACGTGCCCGAGTCCAGCAGCGGCTCCTGCGTCTTGAGGTGCGCGGGGGCCAGGGCCCGCAGCGCGTGGTAACCGGTGATGACGACCAGCGTGCCCAGCGCGATGCCGCTGAGGGAGAAGGTGTCGGTGAACTTCATGGTGACGTTGCCGACGCCGATGATGATGCCCGCGGCGGCCGGCACCAGGTTCAGCGGGTTGCGCAGGTCCACGTTGGACTTGGTCCAGATCTGCGCACCGAGCAGGCCGATCATGCCGTACAGGATGACGGTGATGCCGCCGAGCACTCCGCCGGGGATGGCGGCCACGATCGCGCCGAACTTCGGGCAGAGGCCGAAGAGGAGCGCGAAGCCGGCCGCTGCCCAGTAGGCGGCGGTCGAGTAGACGCGGGTGGCGGCCATGACGCCGATGTTCTCGGAGTACGTCGTGTTCGGCGGGCCGCCGACCGCGGTCGAGAGCATGGAGGCGACACCGTCCGCGGAGATCGCCGTGCCCAGCTTGTCGTCCAGCGGGTCGCCGGTCATCTCACCGACGGCCTTGACGTGCCCGGCGTTCTCGGCGACCAGTGCGATCACCACGGGCAGGGCGACCAGGATCGCGGACCACTGGAAGGACGGGCCGTGGAAGGAGGGCAGGCCTATCCAGTCCGCGTGGCCGACGCCCGACAGGTCCAGGCGCCAGTGGTCGGTGAGCTTGCCGCTCGCGTCCACCGAGTGGATCTTCCCGAAGATCCGGTCGAACGCCCAGGAGATCCCGTAGCCGAAGACCAGCCCCAGGAAGATCGCGACACGCGACCAGAAGCCGCGCAGGCCCACCACGGCCAGACCCGTGAAGAGCATCACCAGCAGCGCGGTCCACTGATCCTGCGGCCAGTAGGTGGACGCGGTCACGGGGGCGAGGTTGAACCCGATCAGCATGACGACCGCGCCGGTCACGATCGGCGGCATCGCCGCGTGGATGATCCGCGCCCCGAACCGCTGGACCGCGAGGCCCACGAGGAACAGCACCACGCCCACGACGAACACCGCGCCGGTCACCGTCGCGCTGGTGCCGCCCTGCGCCCGGATCACCGCGGCGACGCCCACGAAGGAGAGCGAGCAGCCGAGGTAGCTGGGCACCCGGCCGCGGGTCGCCAGCAGGAAGATCACGGTCGCGACGCCGGACATCATGATCGCGAGGTTGGGGTCGAGCCCCATCAGCACGGGAGCCACGAAGCTTGCCCCGAACATGGCCACCACATGCTGGGCGCCGAGTCCTACCGTGCGGGGCCAGGAGAGCCGTTCATCGGGGCGGACGACCGCCCCCGGCGCGGGCGTGCGCCCGTCACCGTGCAGCTTCCAGCGCACGCCGAGGTCCATGGTGAGGCTTCGCTTTCTCTGTACATGAAGAACTGTCCGAACCATTGTCACGGTCGTCGGGCGGTCCTCCGTACACCGGGTCCCATCCGTGAACGCAGTTCATGTGTATGACCAAGCGGCCGATGAGTGCGCTCCCACGGCCGGCCATCTGTCGGCGGCTGTGACGATGTTCACGTCCGTCAGGGCCGTTGGCCGGGAACCGCCGCGCTGGGCGGACCGACCTTCGGACGGTCGCGGTCGCCCGTGCGCAGGACACCGGCGAACCCCCCGACCCCGCACGCCAGCACCGTCACCAGACCGAAGGACACGACCAGGCTGGTCGTCTGGGCCAGCCCGCCGATCGCGCTCGGCGCGATCAGACCCGAGGTGTACGTGATCGTCGCGACGCCCGCGATGGCCTGGCTGGGGTTCGGACCGCTGCGGCCCGCCGCCGCGAAGCACAGCGGTACGACGACGGCGATGCCGAGCCCCATCAGGGCGAAGCCGCCCATGGCCACGGCCGGAGCGCCCGCGACGACGACGAGCAGTCCGCCGAGCGCGGCGAGAACACCGCTCAGGCGTACGGTGCGGACCGCACCGTACCGGTCCACCACCCTGTCGCCCGCGATCCGCGCGATCGCCATGGTGAGCGTGAAGCCCGTGGTGCACGCGGCGGCGAGACCGGCCGAACTCTCCAGCCGATCGCGCAGATAGATTGCCGACCAGTCCAGGCTCGCGCCCTCCGCGAACACCGCGCAGAAGCCGACCGCGCCGATGAGCAGCGCCGACCTGGGCGGCAGCGCGAACCGGGGCGGCGGTTCCTCGTCCTCGGCGGCCTGCAGGTCGAGGACCCACCTGCAGGCCACGACGCCCAGCAGGGTCAGGAGCGCGGCCGCCAGCGCGTGATGCAGCCGGGCGTCGGAGCCCAGATGAGCGGCGAGCGTACCGGCCGCCGAGCCCACCAGGGCGCCCGCGCTCCACATGCCGTGCAGACCGGACATGATCGACCTGCCGAGACGGTTCTCGATCTCCACGCCCAGCGCGTTCATCGCCACGTCCGCCATGCCGGCCGAGGCGCCGTACACGAACAGGGCCAGGCACAGGGTCGGCAGATTCGGGGCCAGGGACGGCAGGACGAGCGACAGCGTCCACAGGGCGAGCAGCCCGCGCAGCGTCGTGCGGGCGCCGAGGTGGTGACTGATCCGGCCCGCGAGCGGCATGGCGGCGGACGCGCCGAGCGCGGGGAACGCGAGGGCGATGCCCAACTGTCCCGCGCTGACCTGCGCGTGGTCCTGGATCCATGGAACGCGGGTGGCGAACGAGCCGGTGACGGCGCCGTGCACGGCGAACACCGCGGCCACGGCGTACCGGGCGCGCCTCACTTCGCGTAGTCGACCGACCCCTGCGCCCATCTCGCTCATTCTCGGGCACCTCCCCCTCCGTGTCCGCCCCCGGTGCGCGCGCAAGTTATCAGGAACCCCTGTTCCTCCCGTTTGCTCGACGCCCTCGCCGACCGCGCGGGACGGCGCTCACGACGAACCGTTCGCGACGCCCTCCCGGTGACCGGAGTCCCTCAGCGGGCCGAGGCCACGCCGCCGTGGCGCGCCACCAGGTGCTCCTCGAACGTGCCCTTGCCCACCGCGTTGGCGGGAGCCAGATGCCCGCCCGCGCGCAGCGCGCGCAGCACCTTGCCCGGGACCGGCACGCTCACCATCGGCCGTCGGCGTCCCGTCGCCCGAAGCCAGGCCCGGGCGAGGTCCGGGAGCGTCCGCACCTCGGGCCCGCCCATGGCCTCGACCCGCCCGGCAGGCTCGCCCACGGCCAGCTCGGCGAGCCGGTTCGCGACCTCGGCGACCTCGATCGGCTGGTAGCTCACGCCCGCCGTGAGCGGCAATACCGGCAGCTTCCCCATGGCCTCAAACATCTGCGCGAGAAAATCGTGGAACTGGGTCGTCCGCAGGATCGTCCAGCCGAGTCCCGACTCCTCGATCAGCTTCTCGACCGCGTACTTGGTCTTGTAGTAGCCCAGTGGCACCACGTCCACGCCGACGATCGAGATGTAGACGAGATGGGGCACGCCCGCCCTGCGCGCGGCGGAGATCAGATGGGCGGCGGCCTGCTCGTCGCCCCCGCGTTGCCTGCTCGCACAGTGCACGATCGCGTCCACGCCCGCCACGGCCGCATCCAGGCCGTCGCCGCCCCGGATCAGGTCGACGGCGTACGGCTGCGCGTGCCGGGACAGGACGCGCACCTCGTGCCCGTCCGCCCGCAGCCGCTCGGTGACGAGCCGGCCGAGGGTGCCGGTGCCGCCGGTCACCAGGATGGTGGTCATGCTGTTCAGCCCCTTCGAGCGCCGGGCGCTCCCTTGTGGAACGCCCTTCGCCCTCTACGACCGGCCGGGCCCGCGGAATTGTGACATGCGCGGCGAGCGGTGAACCGGCACTCCAGAAATCCTGATTTGTCAGGAGTTGCTCCGGTCGGGCCGGTTCTCGAGCGCGCCGGCGGTCGTCGTCACGCCCTCGCTCACGTCAAGTGCCTTGTGTGCGGCTGGTGTCGTGCCTCCCGGCGGATGGATCGCGCCTGGCGCGGGCGGTCACGGATGTCCAGTATGTGAACACGTGAGGCACCACACAGCGGTTCACCCGCATGGCCGTCGGGTAGGCGTGGCACACTGACCGTGTACCAGAAGCAGCGCACTCCGGGGTCGGTGAAAGTCCGAACCGGCGGTTACAGTCCGCGACCCGGCCGCCTCCAGCGGCCGGTTGACCAGGTGAAATTCCTGGACCGACGGTTAAAGTCCGGATGGGAGGCAGTGCGCGGCGGGCGGGCATTCGTGCGCGCCGCCGTACCAGCTCGTCCATTCGGACGAGCTCTGTTCGGCGTTGCCCGGTGTCCTTGCCCGTTATCTGCCGTCGTCATCGACAGGCCCCGGAGTCCGTGCCCGAAGAGGCAGGAGGACCCGGGAAGTGTTCACCGGAATCGTCGAAGAGCTGGGTGAGGTCACCGCCGTCGAGAACCTCGGCGACTCCTCCCGCTTCCGGCTTCGCGGCCCCGTTGTTACCGAAGGCGCCCGGCACGGTGACTCCATCGCCGTCAACGGCGTCTGTCTCACCGTCGTGGAGCACGAGGGCGACGAGTTCACCGCCGACGTCATGGCGGAGACCCTGAACCGCTCCAGCCTCGGCGCCCTCACCGTAGGCTCCCGGGTCAACCTCGAACGCCCCACCGCCGTCGGCGCACGTCTCGGCGGGCACATCGTGCAGGGCCACGTCGACGGCACCGGCACGGTCCTGCAACGCAAGCCCTCCGACCACTGGGATCTCGTCACCATCTCGCTCCCGGCGGACCTCTCACGCTACGTGGTCGAGAAGGGCTCCATCACTGTCGACGGCATCAGCCTCACCGTCGTCGAGGCCGGAGCCGACCGCTTCACCGTGAGCCTCATCCCCACGACCCTCGCGCTGACCACGCTCGGCATCAAGCAGCCCGGCGACCCCGTCAACCTCGAGGTCGACATCATCGCCAAGTACGTCGAGCGTCTGCTGACTGCGCAGGGAGCCACCAAGTGAGCTGGCTCAACTCCGAGGCCTTCACGCTCTTCGGCCAGCACATCAAGTGGTCGGACATGCTCGGCAACGTGATCGGCCTGGTCGGCCTGGCGTTCGGCTGGCGCCGCTCCCTGTGGAGCTGGCCCGTGCAGTTCCTGTCCGGAGTCATCCTGTTCACCGCCTTCGCCACGTCCCATCTCTCCGGCAGCGCCGGAAAGCAGGTGGTCGTCATGGTCGTGGCCCTCTACGGCTGGTGGCAGTGGAACCGCGGCAAGGGACGGGCCGAGGACGGCCAAATCGCCGTACGGTTCGCCACCTGGCGCGAGCGCGGGATCCTGGCGGGCACCGCGGCCCTGGGTACGCTCGCCGTGGCCGGCCTGTTCACCGCCGTCCCCACGCTGTCCTGGGACCCGTGGCCCGACGCGTACATATTCGTCGGCACGATCGTCGCCATGTACGCCCAAGCGCGTGGCCTGGTCGAGTTCTGGTTCGCCTGGCTGCTGGTCGACGCCGTCGGCGTCCCGCTCAACTTCGTCAACGGCTTCGCCTTCTCGGGCTTCGTCTACATCGTCTACGGCGCACTCGTCCTGTGGGGCATGCGCGACTGGTGGCTGCGCTCCCGCAAGGCAGAGCGGCCCGTTCTGGAAGGAGCCCCGGCATGACGTCGGTGCCGATCCTGTACCACCCGGACACCATCGAGGACTTCGCGCTCGACCCGGTCGAGCAGGCCATCTCCGACATCGCGGCCGGCCGCCCGGTCGTGGTCGTCGACGACGAGGACCGCGAGAACGAGGGCGACCTGGTCATCGCCGCCGAGAAGGCGACCCCCGAGATCGTCGCCTTCATGATGAGCGAGTGCCGCGGCCTGATCTGCGCCCCCATGGAGGGCGAGGCACTCGACCGCCTCCAGCTCCCGCAGATGGTCGACCACAACACCGAGTCGATGCGCACGGCGTTCACCGTGTCCGTCGACGCGACCGGCGCACACGGCGTGAGCACCGGTATCTCCGCGTCCGACCGCGCCACCACGCTGCGGCTGCTCGCCCGGCAGGAGGCGGGCCCCGGCGACTTCGTCCGCCCCGGCCATGTCTTTCCGCTGCGCGCCAGGCCCGGCGGCGTCCTCGTACGCAACGGCCACACCGAGGCCGCCGTCGACCTCGCCCGGCTCGCCGGACTGCGCCCGGCCGGCGCGATCGTGGAGATCGCCGGCGAGGACGGCCGCATGCTGCGCCTGCCCGAGCTGATCCCGTTCGCCCGCAAGCACGGTCTGACGATCATCTCCATCGCGGACCTGATCACCTACCGCCGCACCTCCGAGCCCACCGTCCGCCGCGAGGCCGAGGTCCAACTGCCCACGGCATTCGGCACGTTCACCGCGTACGGCTACCGCTCCACCCGCGACGGCGTCGAGCACGTCGCCCTCGTCCACGGCGAGATCGGCGACGGCGAGGACGTCCTCGTCCGCGTCCACTCCGAATGCCTCACCGGAGACGTCTTCCACTCGCTGCGCTGCGACTGCGGCCCCCAGCTGGAGAACTCCCTGAAGCGCATCCAGGCCGAGGGCCGAGGCGTCGTCGTCTATCTGCGGGGCCACGAGGGACGCGGCATCGGGCTGCTGTCCAAGCTGCGTGCGTACGAACTCCAGGAGCGCGGCCACGACACGCTGGACGCCAACCTGGAGCTGGGCCTGCCCGCCGACGCCCGCGACTATGCCGCCGGCGCCCGGATCCTGCAGGATCTCGGCGTGCGCGGAGTGCGGCTGATGACCAACAACCCCGACAAGACCGACGCCCTGCTCCGGCACGGCCTCAAGGTCACCGGACGGGAACCGACGCCCGTGCAGGCGGGCGAGCACAACTTCCGCTACCTGCGCACCAAGCGGGACCGGATGGGGCACGACCTGCCCTGGCTGGACACGACCGCCGTGTCCGCCTGCGGCGACCAGTAAGAGAGCACGGAGGAGACACGTGAGCGGCAAGGGTGCACCGGAGCTGTCCGTACGCAACGCGAGTGACCTGCGGGTCGCCGTCATCGCGGCACGGTGGCACGACAAGGTGATGGACGGGCTGATGAACGGCGCACTGCGCGCCCTGGGCGAGCTGGGGATCGACGAACCGACCGTGCTGCGGGTCCCCGGCAGCTTCGAACTCCCCGTCGCCGCCAAGGTCCTCGCGGGCCGCGGCTACCACGCGATCGTCGCCCTCGGGGTCGTCATCCGTGGCGGCACCCCCCATTTCGACTATGTGTGCCAGGGCGTCACCCAGGGCCTGACCCAGGTGTCCGTCGAGACCGGCGTCCCCGTCGGCTTCGGCGTGCTGACCTGCGACACGGAGGAGCAGGCCCTCGATCGCGCGGGCCTGGAGGGATCGAGTGAGGACAAGGGACACGAGGCGGTGACGGCGGCGGTGGCGACCGCCGCCACACTCCGCTCGGTATCCGAACCCTGGCACTGAGAAAGGGACCGGAACGCGTAGGGTTAGCACCACCATGTCCAAGAAGACGTTCGAGGAGCTGTTCACCGAGCTCCAGCACAAGGCCGTCCACGGCGACCCCGCCACCTCCCGCACCGCAGAGCTGGTCGGCAAGGGCGTCCATGCCATCGGCAAGAAGATCGTCGAGGAGGCCGCCGAAGTCTGGATGGCCGCCGAACACGAGGGCAAGGAGGCAGCCGCCGAGGAGATCTCGCAGCTGCTCTACCACCTCCAGGTGATGATGGTCGCCCGTGGTATTTCCCTGGACGACGTCTACGCCCACCTCTGAGCCACATCACACACAGCACACAGCACGAACCGAACGAAGGAAGCCCCCCTCATGCTGCGCATCGCCGTCCCCAACAAGGGTTCACTGTCCGGCCCTGCGGCGGAGATGCTGCATGAGGCGGGCTACCAGCAGCGCCGGGAGTCCAAGGAGCTGAGGATCGTCGACCCGGTGAACGAGGTCGAGTTCTTCTACCTTCGTCCCCGCGACATCGCGATCTACGTCTCCTCCGGCCGTCTCGACATCGGCATCACCGGTCGTGACCTGCTGATCGACTCCGGCGCGAGCGCCGAGGAGATCCTCCCGCTCGGCTTCGCCCGCTCCACCTTCCGCTTCGCCGGCAAGCCCGGCACGGCGCACGACACCGGCGACCTCGTCGGCAGGACGGTCGCGACCTCCTACGAGGGCATCGTCGCCAAGCACCTCGCCGACAAGGGCATCGACGCCTCCGTCGTCCACCTCGACGGCGCCGTGGAGACGGCCATCGAGCTGGGGGTCGCCGAGGTCATCGCGGACGTCGTGGAGACCGGCACCTCGCTGCGCAACGCGGGCCTGGAGGTCTTCGGCGAGCCGATCATGAAGTCCGAGGCGATCGTCGTCCGCCGTACCGGCGCCGACGCCAAGGACCCCAAGGTGCAGCAGTTCCTGCGCCGCCTCCAGGGCGTCCTGGTGGCCCGGACGTACGTGATGATGGACTACGACTGCCGCGTCGAGCAGCTGGAGAAGGCCGTCGCGCTCACCCCGGGCCTGGAGTCCCCGACCGTCTCGCCGCTGCACAACGAGGGCTGGGTCGCCGTCCGGGCGATGGTCCCGTCCAAGGAAGCCCAGCGGATCATGGACGATCTGTACGACATCGGCGCTCGGGCCATCCTGACCACGGCCATCCACGCCTGCCGCCTCTGAGGAATCCGTCACCGATGTCCGATCTGCCCAGCCTCCCCGTCACTTTCCGGCCGGGACGCACCCGTGCCGTGCTGCTCACCGTCGGCGCGGCGAGCTTCGTATCCATAACGGCCGTCGCGATGCTGCTGGAAGGGCTGAACCCCGGGGAGCGCCTCAGCTTCGTCTTCACGGCGACCCTCTTCTTCGGAGTGCTGCTCCTGCTGGCCCGGCCCAAGGTCGTCGCCGACGAGACCGGGGTCACCGTCGTCAATATCGCCAGTCGTCGCCGCCTGGACTGGGCGGAGATCGTTCAGGTGAACCTGCGTCCGGGGGACCCCTGGGTGTTCCTCAACCTCAGCGACGGCACCAGCCTGCCCGCCCTGGGCATCCAGCCGGGCATCGCCAAACAGCGCGCCATAGAGGACGCACGCGTGCTCCGGGAGCTCACCGAGGCCCGCTCCACCGTCGGTCCCGAGCGGCATCGGGGATGACTCGGAGGCGTCCACCCTGCCGCACATGCCGATGTCTTGATTAATCTGGTGAAGGAGGCACTTCCGTTGAGCCTCCGCCCCTGGTGTTCCGCCCGGTACTCAGGGGCTCCTGCTACCCGAGGAGTGACCCCCTCCGGCGATGGACGGATCGTCCTGTAGTACCTGCGCCGCCCCCTGCCGACATACCGCGGACCCGGTCCGCGACCACGCGGAGGCGGCGGCATCATGACCACCCCCCTGCTGCTCCTCGGGGCAGCGTTCCTGCTGATCCTGGCCAACGGCTTCTTCGTCGCGGCCGAATTCGGACTCGTCACGGTCGAGCGGCCCGACGCCGAGAAGGCGGCCGCCGAGGGCGACCGACGGGCCCGTACGGTCGTCGAGTCGCTCAAGGAGCTGTCCTTCCAGCTCTCCGGCACCCAGCTCGGTATCACCATCACCTCACTGGTCGTCGGCATGCTCGCCGAACCGGCCCTCGCACAGTTGCTGAGCGGCCCGTTCACCACGATCGGTATCCCCGCGGGCGCTGTCTCGGGCGTCGCCGTCGTCGTCGGCATGCTGTTCGCGGCGGCCGTGCAGATGGTGATCGGTGAACTCGTTCCCAAGAACTGGGCGGTGTCCCGGCCGCTGCAGGTCGCGCGCTTCGTCGCGGGCCCGCAGCGCCTGTTCTCGCGGCTGTTCCGGCCGGTGATCGCGGCACTCAACGCGGTCGCCAACCGGCTGGTGCGCGCCCTGGGCGTGGAGCCCGCCGAGGAGCTGGCCTCCGCCCGCACCCCCGGCGAACTCGTCTCACTCGCCCGGCACTCGGCGCGGGCCGGCACGCTGGAGCAGGACACGGCCGACCTGTTCGTCCGGACGATGTCCCTGGGCGAGCTGACCGCCCAGCACGTGATGACCCCGCGGGTGAAGGTGAGCGCGCTGCAGTCCTCCGCCACCGCTGAGGACGTGGTCAATCTCACCCGGGCCACCGGCCTGTCCCGCTTCCCCGTCTACCGGGAGAAGATCGACGAGGTCATCGGCATGGTGCACCTCAAGAACGCCCTCGCGGTGCCCTCGCAGCAACGGCTGCGTACGCCCGTCGTCGACATCGCCCAGGCGCCGCTGCTCGTCCCGGAGACGCTGCCCGTGCAGCCCCTGCTGGAGCGGTTGCGCAGCGAGCAGCCCATCGCCGTCGTCGTCGACGAGTACGGCGGCACGGCGGGCGTCGTCACCCTGGAGGACATCGTCGAGGAACTGGTGGGCGAGGTGCGCGACGAGCACGACGAACTGGACCTGCCCGAACTCGTCGCCGCGCCGCCCGAGGACGGGCGGCCCGCGTGGGACGCCGACGGCAGTTGCCGGGTCGACGTCCTGCAGCGGATAGGCCTGGACGTGCCGGAAGGACCGTACGAGACCGTGGCCGGACTCGTCGCCGATCTGCTCGGCCGGATCCCCGTCCCCGGGGACCACGCCGAACTGCCGGGCTGGCGTCTCACGGTGCGCGAGGTCGAGCACTACCGCGCCGAGCGGGTGCGGCTCGTGAAGGCCGCGGATGTCACCGTGCCGGCCATGGAGGCGGTGCGATGAGCCTGCTGCAACTCGTGTTCGCGGCGCTGCTGGTTCTCGTCAACGGGTTCTTCGTCGGTGCCGAGTTCGCGCTCGTGTCCGTACGGCGCAGCCAGATCGAGCCGCTCGGGACCGCGCGGGCGCGGCAGGTGCTGTACGGCCTGGAGCGGTTGCCGCAGATGATGGCCGCGGCCCAGTTCGGCATCACTGTGTGTTCCCTGACACTGGGCGCGGTCGCCGAGCCCACGGTGGCGCACCTGCTGGAGCCGGTGTTCGCGGCGGCGCACGTCCCGGAAGGGATGGTTCACCCGCTCGGGTATGTGATCGCGCTCGCCGCGGTTGTGTTCTTCCATCTCGTGATCGGCGAGATGGTGCCGAAGAACCTTGCGATGGCGGCGCCGGAGAAGGCCGCCCTGTGGCTGAGCCCGGGGCTGGTGGCGTTCGCGCGGCTGTGCCGGCCGGTGACGGTCGCGCTGAGCGCCTGTGCCCAGGTGATCCTCAAGCTGTTCCGGGTGGAGCCGAAGGACGAGGTCGAGGCGGTCTTCACCAGTGAACAGCTCAACCAGTTGGTGGAGGACTCCGGTCAGGCGGGGCTGCTCGACCCCGAGGAGCAGGAGCGGCTGGAGGACGCGCTGGAGCTGGGCTCGCGCCCGGTGACGGACGTGCTCCTGGACCCGGACCTGCTGGTGACGGTGGAGCCCACGGTGACCCCGGGCCAGGTGGTGGAGCTCACCGCGCGCACCGGGTACTCGCGTTTCCCCGTGGTCGCATCGAACGGAGCGTTCATGGGCTACCTCCACGTGAAGGACGTCCTCGACATGGAGGACTCCGAGCGGGCGGTGCCGCGGCAGCTCTGGCGGCCGATGACCACGCTGGCGGCGGAGCTGCCGCTGGACGACGCGTTGACCGTGATGCGCCGGGCGGCCACGCATCTGGCGCAGGTCGCGGATGCCTCCGGGCAGGTGCTCGGCCTGGTCGCTCTGGAGGACGTGCTGGAACTCCTGGTGGGCGAGGTCAGGGACCCGGCACACCGGGAGGCCCCGCCGCAGCCGCGCATGCCGGAACAGAAGGAACCGGTACCGAGCTGACCGGGCAGGGTCCCCCCGCGCCCCGCAGGGGCGCGGGGGGACCCTGGCCGCCCGTATACGGGCACACCCAGAGCTCGCAGGGTGCGCTCACCATCCCGAGGGATCCTGCGGCCCCCGCCCCGACAGCACCTCCCCGTACGCCTGCATCAGATCCGGCAGCCTCAGAGTCGACAGATCGTCCCGGGACGGGGTTCGGGGATATGCGGTGAGCCGGAGATCCCGGTACGCGCAGCTCTTCTCGTACAGCGTCCGCAGGAACCGGCCGTTGCCCAACTCGTCGATCCAGCCCTGGTCCACCACATGCCCGGCGATCGAGCGGAGTTCCTCCAGGGTTTCCTCGTCCCAGACGTCTCCGTTCTCCGCGGCCAGCACCTCGCCGATCGCGGTCAGTTCCAAAGGACGGTACGAGGGGAAGTCGACCCGGGTGGTGAAACGTGAGGACAGCCCGGGGTTGGCGGCCAGCAGCCGGTCCATCCCTTCGGGGTAGCCCGCGAGGATCACCACCAGATGGTCGCGGTTGTCCTCCGCCCGCTTCAGCAGCACCTGCAGTGCCTCGTCGCCGTACGCGTCGCCCTTGCCGTAGCCGGAGTTGGACAGCGAGTAGGCCTCGTCCACGAACAGCACACCGCCGATCGCTGAGTCGATCAGCTCGTTCGCCTTCACCGCGGTCTGGCCCAGGTACTCGCCGACCAGGTCGGCCCGCTGGGCCTCCACGAGGTGGTCGCCACCGAGCAGGCCGAGTGCGTAGAAGACCCGGCCCAGAATGCGCGCCACCGTGGTCTTGCCGGTGCCCGAGGGCCCGGAGAAGACGAAGTGGCGCTTGGGCGGCTGCACGGGCAATCCCTGGTCCGCCCGTAGCCGCGCCATGTTCAACTGTGCCGACAAAGCCCTGACTTGGCGTTTCACCGGCTCCAGGCCGACCATGCGCTCCAGCTCGGCCAGCGCCTCCTCCAGCAGGGCCGGATCGGTCGGCCCGGCCGGCAGCGGCTTCAGCAGCGGTGAGGCCTTCTCGCGCACGGCGTCGCTCTGCGCCGGCAGCGCGCCCGGCGGCGGTGGCTCGGGCTCGGGCTCGGAGAGCTTCACCTCCCGCCCCTCGATGCCGAAGAGCGGGTCAAGACCGTCGGGCCCGTCCAGCACGTCCCCGCCGCCGGCGAACGCCATCGCCGTCAGGTCGGCCGACTCGTCGTACCCGTCGCCCTCGGCTATCGCCGCGAGTCGTGCGGAGGTGTCCATGAACGCCGGGTCGACGCGGTGCACCGCGCGGTAGAGGGGCAGGGCGGCGGCCGAGCGGCCCGTGCCCTCGAGGGCACGGGCCAGCCAGTACCGCAGCTCCTTGCGTTGCGGCTGCTCGCTGCGGCAGCGCATCAGCGCGGTGGAGAGCAGCGGCTCGGCCTGCCCGTACATCTCCAGGCGCACCCGGGCCATCCCTCCGAACAGCCCGACCTCGATGCCCAGCAGGGGATCGTCGATCAGCGGATCGGTGTGCCGGACCAACTGCTCCCAGTCCTTGACCAGGTAGGCCCGGCAGGCGTGCAGAAAACGGACCTGGGGGTCGGCGTCCACAGGCGGCAGCCCGGCGAGCGCCCGGTCCAGCTCGGGGACGTGGCGGCCGTCCAGCCAGTGCGAGGCGTGCGCGAGCAGCAGATCGCGCGGGCCCTCCAGTACCGGCTGCACCCACCAGCCCAGCCAGTACCAGGAGTTGAGGGCGCGCCGGTGGCGGGCCCGTTGTTCCCCGAAGCGGTCCCGGTGGCGGAACATCCGCAGCAGCGCGGTCGTCGTGTCGACGCGCAGCGCGTGCAGTCCGAGCCAGCCGTCGGCCATCCCCGGATCCATCCGGACCGCCGCACGGAACTCCTCCTCCGCCTGCGGATAGGCGCCCATCGTGTAGGCGTCGACCCCTCGCAGCCAAGCGAGGTCGGCCGGGGCCTCAGGGCCCTGCGTGCCGAAGTCCATCACGTCCCCCACAAACCGTGCCCCCGTTGGTTCACCGCCGGGCCTCACCCGCTGGTCGCTTCGCTTGAACCGCTGTGCCGTGGAACGGAGTTGCTACGGTGCGCAGAGCAGTCGTCCGAAGGCCGCACCGAGAGGCATCGTACCTGCGGGAGAGCGGCACGCCGTAGGGGGCGGCACAGGCTGTTCGGTGAGCTGGCGTGGACGGGGTGCATATCACGCAGTGACCGAGGGTGAGCGAATCGGGCCTGCCGACGCCTGCGGAAGGTGTCCGGGGCAGAACGAAGCCCCCGATCACGGGGGAACAACCGGGGGCTTCGTGTCTGCGGGCGGCTTCTAAAACCGCCCATTGAGAACGTAAGTCCTGTACGGCTCCCGGGTCAAGCCGAGTTGGAGCACTCAAAGAAGTTCTCTCGCAAGGGTCTTCACAAGCTCAGCACACTGCCGACGGCCCGTTACTGTGCGTGATCTCTTGGTCCGGTTCAGGAGTCCCGTTCGGCCCAGACAGTACCTCGTACCCCTCGTACTCCTGCCGCACCAGAAGGTCGGCGAACGGCCGGGACGGGTCCTCGGTGAAGTGCCGGAGTTCCGCCTCGACCCATCCGGCCCAGAACGCGCTTTGTTCCTCACCGTCGCGGGCCCGTCCGCGCGTCCAGGCCTCTTCGTGCGGCAGTTCCATCCACAGCAGCCACGCCAGATACGGACGCAGGGCCCGACGGCCCGCGCCGACCCCCTCGATCAGGATCACGGGGGCGGGCGGGAGCGTGCGGGTGGGGCCGAAGCGCCGCGCGAGCCAGTCGTAGGGGCGGTAGCGTGCGGTCTCGTCGCGGCCGAGCGGTTCGATCACCTCGCGCAGCAGTCGATCCGTCCAGGCGAACAGCTCCTCGTGGGTGGCGATGTCGTCGAGGTGCAGCACGGGCACACCACCGAGCGCCGCGGCCAATTGCCCGGCGAACGTGGACTTCCCGGAGCCCGCGTGCCCGTCGACGCCGATGAGGCGGACCGGGCCACAGGATGGGGGCAGTTGCCGAAGACGGGACGCGAGGGCGTGAATGGCGATGTCCTGGAAGTGAGAGGGCGTGGGTGTATTTCGGGAGAACTCTATGCGGGAACGATTCCCGGCCGCCCGCCCGCGCCGTGCCGATCTCGACAAGGCCGAGGCCGCTGCTGCGGCCTTGCCCCGGCTCACCGGAACGGCGGTCGCGTCCGCCGTTCGGCGGGGCCTGAGGTCATGCCAGTGGTCGGGACCAATGTTGGTGGACGCGCCGAGCGTCGAAGTGCTGGCAGAAGTCCCGGTGCGGCAGCCATAGTTGGCGCACACCGTGCGTCTGAGCCGCCGCTTCCGGATACCTGGGGGTCTCCCACCGATGACCAGAGCTTCAGAGCCGTCCCGCAGAACCATCCTCGCCGCCGCGGTCGCCGCCGCCACCGTGGCCGGCGCCGCGGGCCGGGCGTCCGCGGCCACCCCGGCCGACCGGCCGGTGAAAGCAGCCCCGAGCCTCGTGGACAACCGCGCCTGGACCTCGTACCCCGACTGGCGCTCGGGCACCGCGCAGGGCGTCCGCGCCGTGCCCGGCGCTCGCCCCGGCGTGGTGATCGCCACGCCCGCCGGCCGTGTCGACTACACCGACCCGCACACCGGAAAGACCGCCACCTGGGAGTACGCCACCTGGACCTCCCCGGTGCACCTGCTCGCCGTCCCGTCCACCGAGGCCATCGCCTCCTGGAACGCGCACACCCCGGCGGGCAGCTGGCTCCAGGTCGAACTGAAGGGCACCTACTCCGACGGAACGGACACGCCCTGGTACGTGATGGGCCGCTGGGCGGCCGGTGACCAGGACATCAGGCGGACCTCGGTCGACAACCAGACCGACGGCAAGAGCGACATCTGGACCGACACCTTCTCCATCGCCGACGCCGCCTCGGGCCTGCGTCTGATCTCCTATCGCCTGCGACTGACCCTCTACCGCACACCCGGCACCAAGATCACCCCGACCGTGTGGCGGCTCGGTGCCATCGGCTCCGACATCCCCGGCCGCTTCACCGTCCCGGCCTCCACCCCCGGCTTCGCCCGGGAGCTGACCGTCCCGCGCTTCTCGCAGGAGATCCACAAGGGCCAGTACCCGGAGTACGACAATGGCGGCGAGGCCTGGTGCAGCCCCACCTCCTCGCAGATGATCATCGAGTACTGGGGCGGGAAGCTCACCCCCGAGCAGGTGTCCTGGGTCGACCCCTCGTACGCCGATCCGCAGGTCTGCCACGCGGCCCGCTCCACCTACGACTACCAGTACCAGGGCTGCGGCAACTGGCCCTTCAACGCGGCCTACGCGGCGACCTTCAAGGACCTGCAGGGCGTGGTCACCCGGCTGTCCTCGCTCACCGACCTGGAGACGCTGATCGCGGCGGGCATCCCGGCCATAACGTCCCAGTCCTTCCTGAAGGAGGAGCTGACGGGGGCCGGGTACGGCACCTCGGGCCATCTGATGACCGTGATCGGCTTCACCGCCGACGGCGACGTGGTCGCCAATGACCCGGCCTCGCCCAGTGACGCGGCGGTGCGCCGGGTCTACAAGCGGCGCGAGTGGGAGAACATCTGGCTGCGTACCAAGCGGTACAACGCCTCCGGCAAGGTCGTCTCCGGCACCGGTGGCGTCTGTTACCTGTACTTCCCGGCCCAGCTCACCGGGCGGCAGCGCCAGGCACTGGCGGCGGTGGGCATCCGCTGACGCCTTGGCCCTGGTGCGTACGGCGGCCCCGGTCTCCCGGGGCCGCCGTACGCGCATGCGATGCGAAACCGGGGGCTCGGGTCATCGGACCGGCCAGGATTTTCCTTGAAGTAAGCGGTCGTTAACTGGTGACTCGCTGCCTTTGATCGGGCATACTCCAAACGCCACAGTCGCTGGTCAGCGGCTTCCGAGACCCGGAGCCGCGAGCATCGGCTGGGCCCAGTGAGACCCGGCGGAGTCGCCCCACTCCAGGCGCACGTCCGCCGATGTCCCCGAGAGGGAGGAGAGCGTCGCCATGCCCGACCGCGCCCCGCAGCCGGTGGAGCGTCAACTGCCCACGGACGAGGCCCGGGACCTGATCTCGCTTGTCCGCGACATCGCGCAGCACGAGATCGCCCCGAAGGCTGCCGAGGAGGAGGACACCGGGCGCTTCCCGCGCGAGGTTTTCCGACTGCTCTCCGAATCCGGGCTGCTCGGCCTGCCGTACGACTCCGAGTACGGCGGCGGAGACCAGCCCTACGAGGTCTACCTCCAGGTTCTCGAAGAGCTGGCCGCCGCCCGCCTCACGGTCGGCCTCGGCGTCAGCGTCCACACCCTGGCCTGTCACGGCCTGGCGCACTACGGCACGAAGGAGCAGCAGGCCGAGCACCTGCCCGCGATGCTCGGCGGCGGCCTGCTGGGCGCGTACTGCCTGTCGGAGGCGTCGTCCGGGTCGGACGCGGCGTCCCTGCGGACGAAGGCCGTCCGCGACGACGGCGGGAGCTGGGTGATCACCGGCACCAAGTCGTGGATCACACACGGCGGGATCGCGGACTTCTACACCGTGATGGCGCGCACCGGCGAGGAGGGCCCGCGCGGGATCACCGCGTTCCTGGTGCCCGGCGACACCGAGGGGCTCAGCGCCGCGGCGCCGGAGAAGAAGATGGGCATGAAGGGCTCGCCCACGGCGCAGGTCCACTTCGACGGCGTACGCGTCGGTGACGACCGCCGCCTCGGCGAGGAAGGCCAGGGCTTCACGATCGCCCTGTCCGCGCTCGACTCCGGGCGGCTGGGCATCGCGGCGTGCGCCATAGGCGTGGCCCAGGCGGCGCTCGACGAGGCGGTCGCCTACGCCGGCGGGCGGCGACAGTTCGGACGGCCGATCTCCGACTTCGAGGGATTGCGCTTTCTGCTCGCCGACATGGCGACCCAGATCGAGGCCGGCCGGGCGCTGTACCTGGCGGCGGCACGGCTGCGCGACGCCGGCCTGCCGTTCGCCAAGCAGGCGGCCATGGCCAAGCTGCACTGCACCGACGCGGCGATGAAGGTCACCACCGACGCGGTCCAGGTCTTCGGCGGGTACGGCTACACCGCGGACTTCCCGGTCGAGCGCTATATGCGCGAGGCCAAGGCGTTGCAGATCGTCGAGGGTACGAATCAGATCCAGCGGATGGTCATCGCCCGTCACCTCGCCGGTCCCGAGTCCCGCTGAACGGGTCCTGGCCCGTCGTGAGCCGGCCCGGGCCGGCCAGGGGCGCCGCGAGCCGCACCCACTCCGGGTCGTGGCGCCCCGGCAGCGTACGCCCGCGATCGGCCCAGGTCCGCATGAGTGCGCGGTAGATGGGCGGGTCCTGGTGGTGCGGCAGCGGAAGTGAAACTGCCGGGACGAGCACCCGTCGCCGGTGCCCCGTGTCTGTGGCGGTCATACATGGGGAACGGCGGGGCGTGTGCGCAGGTCACCGCCCCTGCTAATCGGGCGTGAGTTCCCCGGGGCTCGTACGAGGACATGACGCGCCTTCGCCGGGCGCGGCGTCTTGTCGCACGGCACCGGCCCCGGGCAGGCGTGCCGTGCCGCCGGCGTGCCATGGTGCAGGGCGGTTACGGGAAGGCTGCGTGGCGGGCGTCAGGCGGCCTGGCCCCGCATCACCGGCATCCGAATCGGCTGCGAGCCCGGGCCGCCGACGTGCGAGAACGGCTGCATCCGCCAGTGGAGCCCCTGAGGGAGCGTCAACAGCAGGGCCGTGTCCTGTTCCTGGGGCGTCACCGACTCGTCCGCGGCCCGGGCGTCGGCCGCCGCGCGGCCGGTACCGGCGCAGACCGTGAGACCGAACGGGTTCCAGGGCGAGGTGCACAGCGCATGCTCGGGCAGGACCTCCTCGTCCGCCAGAAGCGCGATGGGCTGCGCGCAGTCCGGGCAGACCACCCGGTACATCTCGAAGGTGTCGTAGGCGTCGAACTCGTCGTCGGCTTCGACACCCTCCGGCTCGGGTTCGACGGCGGGCTTGTGCCGCTTGGACGCACCACGAACAGGGCGCTTCAGACTCTGCATGGGATTCTCCCCCTCGGGCTGGGCCGACAAGGCACTGCGGCCTCGACCACAGCAAGCACTTCCCGCCCCGTCTTGGCGGTAATCACGAGACCATCACGAAGCCTGTCCGTACACTGTGGCGTTCGTCACATGCCGTCCGCAGGTGCCCCAGCGCGGTGGTTCTGTCCCACGGGCGGCCGGCAGGCCCGCTCGCGGCCACATCACAAACCGGGCATGACCTGCGCCGCTCGGTATCCGTGGGGAACAGGTGCACTGTAGGTTCTAGCGCCATGGAGGAGCTGGACCGACAGATCGTGCAGCTGCTCGTCAAGGACGGGCGGATGAGCTACACCGACCTGGGCAAGGCCACGGGCCTGTCCACCTCGGCCGTGCACCAGCGGGTGCGCCGACTGGAGCAGCGCGGCGTGATCCGCGGGTATGCCGCGGTCGTCGACCCGGAGGCGGTCGGGCTGCCGATGACCGCCTTCATCTCGGTGAAGCCGTTCGACCCCAGCGCCCCCGACGACATCGCCGAGCGACTCGCGGGCGTCCCGGAGATCGAGGCGTGCCACAGCGTCGCGGGAGACGAGAACTACATCCTCAAGGTCCGCGTGGCCACACCCCACAGGCTGGAGGAACTCCTGGCGCGCCTGCGGACGCTCGCGGGGGTGTCGACGCGCACGACGGTGGTGCTGTCGACGCCGTACGAGGCGCGGCCGCCCCAGATCTGAGGGACCTGCGTGCCGGACGGCTCGCGCGAGGCGCGAGACTGGTCCCATGAATGAGCGCACCACCCCGCCGCGGACCGTCCTGCTGCGCCGAGGAGAAGTCCACAGCCCCGCTGATCCCTTCGCGACCGCCATGGTCGTCGAGCACGGGCAGATCGCCTGGGTCGGCTCCGAAGGCGCCGCCGACTCCTTCGCGGAGGGCGTGGACGAGGTCGTCGATCTGGACGGCGCGCTCGTCACTCCGGCGTTCACCGACGCGCATGTGCACACCACGTCCACCGGCCTCGCGCTCACCGGCCTCGACCTGTCCGCCGCGCCCTCCCTGGCGGACGCCCTCGGCCGGGTCCGTGACTTCGCCGCGGCCCGCCCGGACGACCGGGTGCTGCTGGGCCACGGCTGGGACGCGGCCCGCTGGCCCGAACGCCGGGCGCCCCGGCGGGACGAGCTCGACGAGGCCACCGGAGGCCGTCCGCTCTATCTGAGCCGCATCGACGTCCACTCAGCCGTCGTCACCACCGCCCTGCTGGAGCTGACCCCGGGCGTACGGGGCAAGGCCGGCTTCGCGGACGGGGAACCGCTCACCCGCGACGCCCACCACGCCGTGCGCGCCGCCGCGTTCGCGGCGATCACCCCCGCCCAGCGCACCGAGGCCCAGCGCGCCGCCCTCGTACACGCCGCCTCCCTCGGTATCGGTTCGGTCCACGAGTGCGCGGGTCCGGAGATCTCCTCCGAGGACGACTTCACCGGACTGCTGCGCCTGGCGGCCGAGGAGCCGGGCCCCCGGGTCGTCGGCTACTGGGCCGAGCTGGACGTCGACAAGGCGCGGGAGCTGGGCGCGATCGGGGCCGCCGGCGACCTGTTCGTCGACGGTTCCATCGGCTCCCACTCCGCCTGCCTGCACGAGCCGTACGCCGACGCGGCCCACACTGGCACCGCCTACCTCGACGCCGCCGCCGTCGCCGCCCACGTCGTCGCCTGCACCGAGGCCGGGCTCCAGGCGGGCTTCCATGCGATCGGAGACGCCGCCGTGACCGCGGTCGTCGAGGGTGTGCGTGCCGCCGCCGAGAAGGTCGGCCTCGCCCGTGTGCGCGCCGCCCGCCACCGCGTCGAGCACGCCGAGATGCTCACCCCCGAGACCATCGCGGCCTTCGCCGAGCTGGGCCTGACCGCCTCCGTCCAGCCCGCCTTCGACGCGCTGTGGGGCGGCGAGGACGGCATGTACGCCCAGCGCCTGGGCGTAGAGCGGGCCCGCACCCTGAACCCGTTCGCGGCCCTGCTGCGCACCGGTGTCCCGCTCGCCTTCGGCTCCGACAGCCCCGTCACGCCGCTCGACCCGTGGGGCACGGTCCGTGCCGCGGCCTTCCACCGCACCCCCGAGCACCGGGTCTCCGTGCGGGCCGCGTTCACCGCGCACACGCGCGGCGGCTGGCGGGCGATCGGACGGGACGACGCGGGCGTTCTGATGCCGGGCGCGCCCGCGGACTACGCCGTGTGGCGTACCGACGCACTGGTGGTCCAGGCTCCCGACGACCGGGTGGCCCGCTGGTCCACCGACCCCCGTTCGGGCACCCCCGGACTGCCCGATCTGACCCCGGACGCCGACCTGCCCGTCTGCCTGCGCACCGTGGTGGGCGGCCGGACGGTGTTCGTACGGCCGGGAGAGTGATCTCCCGGGGCGCCGCGGCGGCGATCGCCGGTCCGGGCCCCGTCGTGCGACCTGCGCATCCTCCCCGCTGACCAGGGAATTGATGGAAGATGCGCAGGTCGCACGGCTGTTGACAGCCGGGCGCAGGGGGCCGGTAGGTTCGGCCGGGTCCACCACCGGACGTCCGACCGGGGAACCTCCGCACAGTCGCCGGAGCGCCGCTGGGTCAGGGGTGTGCCGCACCGGCGCATCACCGCTGGGAGCCAGGCACAGCGCCCGCGCCACGACGCGGGAACGTTCCGGCCGGTCGGCAGGGTGTGGCCCGGGTGGGGCCCGGACGTTCAGTAGACAACGGCCTTCGGTCGACCCGCAGCCAGCGGGTCCCAGGTCGGCCCGAAGGGCGCCGGGCCCCGATCCCACGCGGTACGGGCAAAACTACGTTCTTACCCGACTCTTGTGGAATCGACACCCCCTTAGGTGCGCGCTGCCACTTCGGCGTAGCCCGGAGGCCATATGGTGGTCCCCTGCGTACGGATATGAAGGGGCAGCAGTGAACGACGGCGACGGGACCCGCGCGGCGGGAGCCCAGGAGAGGCAGTTCGGTCCGCTCGGCACCGCCCTGGTGATTATCCCGACCTATAACGAGGCGGAGAACATCAAGGCGATCGTCGGCCGGGTGCGGTCGGCCGTGCCCGAGGCGCACGTCCTCGTGGCCGACGACAACAGCCCCGACGGCACGGGCAAGCTCGCCGATGAGCTGGCGGCCGCGGACGACCAGGTCCATGTCCTGCACCGCAAGGGCAAGGAGGGGCTCGGCGCCGCCTACATCGCCGGCTTCCGCTGGGGCCTGGAGCACGACTACGGCGTCCTGATCGAGATGGACGCCGACGGCTCCCATCAGCCCGAAGAACTGCCGCGCCTGCTGACCGCCCTCAAGAGCGCCGACCTCGTGCTCGGCTCCCGCTGGGTGCCGGGCGGGCGGACCGTGAACTGGCCCAAGTCCCGGCAGTTCATCTCCCGTGGCGGCAGCCTCTACTCACGCCTCGCCCTCGGCCTGTCGCTGCGCGACATCACCGGCGGCTACCGCGCTTTCCGGCGCGAGACCCTGGAGGGTCTCGGCCTCGACCAGGTCGCCTCGCAGGGGTACTGCTTCCAGGTCGACCTGGCCCGCCGTGCGGTCAAGGCCGGCTACCACGTGATCGAGGTGCCCATCACCTTCGTCGAGCGGGAGCTGGGCGACTCCAAGATGAGCCGTGACATCCTCGTCGAGGCGCTGTGGCGGGTCACGGCGTGGGGCGTGGGGGAACGCGTCGCCAAGGCCACGGGCCGCGACAGGTCCTCCTGAGCGCCGCTCGGCCCGCAGCCGGTTGCCGCGGCCGCCGGCGCGGGGTCGACAGGGCTGGTGATCACCCCCTTATCCCGTGCTGAGCCGGATCGATGCACACTGGGGGCATGACGACTGGCGCACCGACTTCCTCCCGCCCCGCCCAGCCGCGGCGTTCCCGGCTGCGCACCTTCTTGCCGCTGGGTGTCGCCGCGTGGCTGGTGCTGGAGATCTGGCTGCTCACGCTGGTGGCGGACGCGGCCGGCGGGTTCACGGTGTTCCTGCTGCTGGTGGCCGGTTTCGTGCTCGGAGCCGCCGTCATCAAGCGGGCCGGGCGCCGTGCCTTCCGCAACCTCGGCGAGACGCTGCACCCCCGGCAGACCGGTGCGGCGCCGACGGGCGGCGGTAACGGGCTGATGATGCTCGGCGGCCTGCTCCTGATGCTGCCGGGCATGATCTCCGACGTGCTCGGTCTGCTGCTCCTGATCCCGGCGGTCCAGAAACTGGCGAGCCGCTCCGTGGAGCGCACCATCGACCGCAGGCTCCGCAGGGCGCCGCTCGGCAGCTTCGGCGACGCCTTCCAGCGGGTTCGATTCCACCGTGGTGACGGAAAGGTCGTCCAGGGCGAGGTCCTCAGAGACGACGAGCACGAGTCGGACGAGGCACCGCGGGGCCCGCGCCCGCCGCTCAGCCGCTGAGCGGCCCGGGCAGCCTGAACGCCGAGCACCGAACACGCCAAGCAGCGGGCGCCCTACGTCGAGGTGACGTAGGGCGCCCGCTGCTTGGCGTGCTGTACCCCGCTCAACCCCCGGAGGGGACTACGCGGACTTGCGGCTGTCCCGCGGATGTACCGCGATGTTCATCGCGCCGGAGCGGAGAACGGCCAGACGCTCCTCGAGGACCTCTTCGAGTTCCTCGCGGGTGCGCCGCTCCATCAGCATGTCCCAATGCGTACGCGCGGGCTTGCCCTTCTTCTCTTCCGGGCCGTCGCCGTCTACCAGGAGTGCCGGGGCCCCGCAGACCTTGCACTCCCACTCCGGCGGGATCTCCGCCTCGACCGAGAAGGGCATCTCGAAGCGGTGCCCCTTCTCGCATGCGTACTCCACGGCCTGGCGCGGGGCCAGGTCGATGCCGCGGTCCGTCTCGTAGCTGGTCACCACGAGGCGCGTGCCGCGAAGAGCTCGCTCACTCATGAATCGTGCCTCCCGGGCTTGTCGCCCACAGGACAGGTGTCGCTGTCGTCGTCATCCGGTCAACGTCCGGTCGGCGGTAAAGATTCCCGTTCCGGGCCATGCGTCGCCGTCGTAGCCGCCCCTTGTTGTACCCACCAGCGCCCGGTTTGTCACATCTGCTAGCAGATGTCACCCAGCGTTTCGTCTCCGTTGACGCGCGGTAACGGTACGCCTGGTAGGCCAACCGCGTACACTACCGGTCTTTTCGGTCAGGTGCTAAATCGTCGCTGGGACCGGGTTGCCCGCCTCGCGCACCGCCTGGCGCACCGGTACCCGCGCGAGCAGCACGAATCCGATGATGAAGAAGGCCACCAGCGAGATGATCGCGTCCCGATAGCTTTCGGTCAGCTGGTAGGTGATGCCGAACAGAAGCGGGCCCAGCCAGCTCATCCCGCGGTCGCTCATCTCGTACGCCGAGAAGTACTCGGCCTCCTTGCCGGGCGGGACCAGATGGGAGAACAGGGACCGGGACAGGGCCTGGCTGCCGCCGAGGACCAGTCCGATGCCGGCCGCCAGCGCGAAGAACCCTGCCGGCGCGCCCGAGGGCAGGAAGTAGCCGGCGCCCAGCGTCACCGTCCATGCGACGAGCGACCCGAGGATGGTGCGTTTGGCGCCGTACATCCGGGCGAGCCGTCCCATGCCCAGGGCGCCGCCCACCGCCAGCACCTGCACCAGGAGCACGGCGGTGATCAGTGTGGACTGGCTCAGGCCCAGCTCCTCGGAGCCGTACACCGATGCCTGCGAGATCACCGTCTGGATGCCGTCGTTGTAGATGAGGTAGGCCAGCAGGAAGGCGAGGGTGAGTGGTTTGCCGCGCATGTCCCGGACCGTGGCCGCCAATTGTCGCCAGCCGTGCACCGCGGGGGCTGTGGAGGTCGTACGGCGGTCGCGCAGCCGTCTGAGCGGCACGAGCGTGAAGGCGCCCCACCACACCCCCGCCGAGGCCAGGCAGATGCGGACGGCCGTCGACTCGGAGATGCCGAAGGAGGCGTGCGCCGTGAAGAGGATCAGGTTCGCGATCAGGACCAGCGAGCCGGCCGCGTAGCCGAAGGCCCAGCCGCGTGAGGAGACCGCGTCGCGTTCCTCGGGCGGGGCGATCTGCGGCAGGTAGGAGTTGTAGATGACCATCGAGACGGCCACCGACGCGTTCGCGACGATCAGCAGGAAGCCACCGAGCAGATAGCGGTCGCCGTCCAGGAAGAACATGCCGGTGGTGGCCGCGGCGCCCAGGTACGCGCAGAGGGCGAGCAGGGGCTTCTTGCGGCCGCTGCGGTCGGCTGCCGCGCCCGCGAGCGGCATCACGAGGATCGCCACGATGACGGAGGCGGAGACGCAGTACGCGAAGAAGGAACCCGCGCGCACCGCGACGCCCAGCGGGTGCACATAACCGTCGGCGTCCGCCGCCGACTTGGCCACGGCGGTGAGATAGGGGCCGAGGAACACGGTGAGCACGCTCGTCGAATAGACGGAGCACGCCCAGTCGTAGAAGTACCAGCCGCCTTGTTCCCGCCGCCGCTCACCGGCCTCGTCGGCCACCGCCGCCACCGCGGTGTCGTTGCCCACCCGTGCCCTCGCTTCCCCGTGAAACGTGATCGTGCGCGGGACGTTCAGGCCCAAGTGCCCCGGTCCTCAAGGACCTTGCGCAGCGTGTCGATGCGATCGGTCATGATGCCATCCACTCCGAGATCCAGGAGCCGGTGCATGCGATCGGGTTCGTTGACCGTCCACACATGGACCTGCAGGCCGCGCGCGTGGGCGGTGCGTACGAAGCGGTGGTCGACCACGGGGAAACCGGACCGGGACTCCGGGACCTGGGCGGCGACTGCCGAGCGGCGCAGCGCCGCCGGTATGCCCCAGGAAAGCAGCCGCAGGCCCAGCACACCGCGGGTGCCGTACGACGTCGCCAGGCGCGGCCCGGCCAGACGCTGGGCACGGGCCACGCGTGCCTCGGAGAACGAGCCGACGCAGACGCGGCCCCAGGAACCGGTGCGCTCGATCAGATCGAGCAGGGGGCGCAGGGCGGGCTCCGCCTTGACGTCCACGTTCCAGCGGACCTCGGGGAACTCCTCCAGTAGATCCTCGAAGAGGGGCACCGGTTCGCTGCCCGCCACGCGCGCGTGCCGTACGTCCTCCCAGGGCAGGTCGGCGATCCGGCCCGCCCCGTCCGTCACCCGGTCCAGCGTCGCGTCGTGGAACGCCACCAGCTTCCCGTCGGCGGTGGCGTGCACGTCCGTCTCGATGTAGCGGTAACCCGTTGCCACCGCGCGCCGGAACTGGGCCGCGGTGTTCTCCAGGCCGTCCGCCGTCCCGCCCCGGTGGGCGAACGCGATCGGGCCGGGGTGATCGAGATAGGGGTGGCGTATGTGGGTGGTCACCGGGGCAGTATCGCCCCCTTCGGCTGCCCGGTGGCAACGACCGTGCTGCGATCCTGTGCCGCGGGGACGGTGAACACGCGCAGGAAGACCTGGGCGAGCGGGCCTATCGACAGCGCGTACAGGACGGTGCCGATCCCCACAGTGCCGCCGAGGGCGAATCCGGTCGCGACGACGGTGAGTTCCACGCCGGTGCGGATCAGCCGGATCGACCGGCCCGTGCGCCGGTGCAGTCCGGTCATCAGGCCGTCGCGCGGACCGGGGCCGAAGTCCGCGGCGATGTAGAGGCCGGTCGCGGCGCCGTTGAGTACGACACCCGCGAGCAGGAGGGGCACCCGTAGGGCAAGAGCGTGCGCGCCGGGCAGGACGGACAGGGTGGCGTCCATGGCGAACCCGATCACCAGGACGTTGGACACGGTGCCGAGACCGGGACGCTGGCGCAGCGGGATCCACAGCAGCAGGACGGCAGCGCCCACGATCGTCAGCACCACGCCCATGCTGAGCCCGGTGAGCTTCGCAAGTCCCTGGTGCAGGACGTTCCAGGGCTCCAGACCGAGACCCGCCCTCACGAGCAGGGCGGAACTCGCGCCGTACAGCGCGAGTCCTGCGTACAACTGGATCAACCGCCGCCCGAGACGGCTCCTCGTGGACGAGTCAGCGGACAAGACGTACCCCCCTGTGGTGGTCGTGGACCGATGCATGTCACTCTGTGGCTTGATAAGTGAAGCCATCCATGGCCAATTCGCGGAAGGTGGACTGGGAATCGTGGCGCAGTGGACCTCGGTGGTGGGAGCGGCACAGCTCGCTCGGCTGCTCAACTCCCAGCAGGACCGTCCCGCGGGCCCCGGCAGCCGCCGTCCGCCCGCCTACCGGGCGCTCGCCGACGGCATCCGGTTGCTCGTGCTGGAGGGCCGTGTGCCGGTCGCGGCCCGGCTGCCCGCCGAGCGGGAGCTGGCGCTCGCGCTGTCCGTGAGCCGTACGACGGTCGCCGCCGCGTACGAGGCACTGCGTGCCGAGGGGTTCCTGGAGTCCCGACGGGGCGCGGGCAGCTGGACGGCGGTACCCGCCGGCAACCCGCTGCCCGCGCGCGGCCTGGAGCCGCTGCCGCCGGAGGCGCTCGGCTCGATGATCGACCTCGGCTGTGCGGCGCTTCCCGCCCCGGAGCCCTGGCTCACCCACGCGGTGCAGGGCGCACTGGAGGAGCTGTCGCCGTACGCGCACACGCACGGCGACTACCCGGCGGGCCTGCCCGCGCTGCGCGCCATGCTCGCCGACCGCTATACGGCGCGCGGCATCCCGACCATGCCTGAGCAGATCATGGTGACGACCGGCGCCATGGGCGCGATGGACGCGATCTGCCACCTCTTCGCCGGGCGCGGCGAGCGCATCGCGGTGGAGTCGCCCTCCTACGCCAACATCCTCCAGCTGATGCGGGAGGCGGGGGCCCGTCTGGTCCCCGTCGCCATGTCCGAGGGGCTCGGCGGCTGGGACCTGGACCGCTGGCGCCAGGTGCTGCGGGAAGCCGCTCCGCGGCTCGCCTACGTGGTCGCGGACTTCCACAACCCGACCGGCGCGCTGGCCGACGAGGACCAGCGGCGGCGGTTGGTGGAGGCCGCCCGCTCGGCCGGGACGGTGCTGGTCGTCGACGAGACGATGAGCGAGCTGCACCTGGAGGACGGTGTGGAGATGCCGCGCCGGGTATGCGGGTTCGACCCCGCCGGCTCCACGGTCATCACGGTCGGCTCGGCGAGCAAGGCGTTCTGGGCGGGCATGCGCATCGGTTGGGTGCGAGCGGCTCCCGATGTGATCCGCAGCCTGGTCGCGGCCCGCGCGTACGCCGACCTGGGCACGCCGGTGCTGGAGCAGCTGGCCGTGAACTGGCTGCTGAGCACGGGGGGCTGGGAGCAGGCGGTCGAGCTGCGGCGCGCGCAGGCCCGGGAGAACCGGGACGCCCTGGTCGCCGCCGTGCGCAGGGAGCTGCCGTCCTGGGAGTTCTCCGTGCCGCAGGGCGGTCTGACGCTGTGGGTCCGCACGGGCGGTCTGTCCGGCTCCCGTCTTGCCGAGGCGGGCGAGCGGGTCGGCGTCCGGGTGCCGTCGGGGCCGCGCTTCGGCGTGGACGGGGCTTTCGAGGGGTATGTGCGGCTGCCGTTCACGGTGGGTGGGGCGGTGGCCGAGGAGGCGGCGGTGCGCCTGGCGGCCGCGGCGCGTCTGGTGAAGACGGGTGCGTCGGGCCCCACGGACGCCCCGCGCACCTTCGTCGCCTGACCGGCCGTCCGCGACCGGCGCTTGTCACAGGCCGGCCCTGTCATCCCTCCGCGGCGACCGCCTCCACCGGTACGGCCTTCACGGCGAGCGCCTCCACCGGCACGGCCTCCACGGCCGCCCCCTGCACCGCCGCTGCCTCTGCGGGCTCACTCCGTCGCGGCAGCAGTTCCAGCACCGCCTGCCGGTGGTTCTCACTGGTCGCGTCGTCGTACGGGTCCGGGGTGGCCGGTACCTGGAGACGGTGGACCGGGCCGGAGCCCAGGCGGGCGTAGCCCCGGCCGGGCGGAACGTCCTTGACCGGCGTGGTGTGGGGCCGTGCGCCGAGGACCGCCTCCAGCTCGTCCGGGACCGACGGGCCGAGCACCACGCGGGCGCGGGTGTGCTGCCGGACCGCCTCGGACAGGCCGTCCAGACTGTCGAACTGCTCGGCGACCACGACCGTGACGTTCGCGGCGCGACCGTGCCGGAGGGGTACCTGGAGCAGCGCCTGGGGGTCCCCGTGCCCCTCGGCCGCGGCGAGGTGCCCCAGCACGCTCGGCCGGTCCAGCAGGATCCACAGCGGCCGCTTGACGTCCTCCGGCGGAGGATGCCCGGCCTGCCGGGCACGGTTCGCCGCGATCAGCCTCCGCTCCGTTTCGTGGGTCGCCCACTCCAGGCTCGCCATCGCCCCCGCGAGCCCGGACTCCACGGCCAGCACACCGTCCCGGCCCGTCAGGCACGCGTACTCGCCGGTGCCGCCGCCCTCGACGATCAGGATGTCGCCGTGCTGCAGCGCCTGGAGGGCGATGGAGCGCACCAGCGTCGTCGTACCGCTGCCGGGTCCGCCGACGATCAGCAGGTGCGGCTCGGTGGAACGCGTGCCCCTGCGCCACACCACCGGAGGCTCGTCGCACTGCTCCTCGCCGCGGGTGAGGGGGAGCGTGCGCTGGACTCCGGTCGGGTCGGTGAAACCCAGGACCACTTCTCCCGGCGCGGTCACGAAACGCTGTGCCGTGATGTCGGTGGGAAGCGGCGGCAGCACGGTCACGGCCAGCTCGTTGCCCTCCTCGTCCCACGCGAAGTGGTACTCGCGGCCCCGGCCCGCCTTGGCGTGCAGGAGGTGCTCGATCCGGGCCCGCGAGTCGGCCTCGCCGTCCGTGAAGTAGGCGGGGTAACGGACGAGCAGGCGGCAGACGCGCCCGGTCTCGTCGAAGTCGTAGGAGGGGAACGCCCGGGTCCAGTCCCCGCCGTGCGCGTACAGGGGCGCGGGGTCCTCCGCCGCCGACAGGTACGGCACCAGCGCGTCGTACAGCGACCGCAGGCGCTTGGTCTGCGAGGGGTCCGGGCCCGTCGGCTGCGGCGCCCGGCGTTCGCGGCCCATCCAGCCGGCCGCCGCCATCAGGGTGATGGCGGCGAGCACCGGCCCGTACGGCATCAGGGCCACGACCAGGATCACTGTGGCGGCCAGGAAGAGGAGCGGCCCGCGCCGGTCCTTCGGTGTGTCCGCCCACTTGCGGCGCCCGACTCCGGTCAGCAGGCGCAGTCCACGCGTGATGGTGATCAGCGGGTGGAGGACGTCGCCGGCGCTGTCGGCCGCCGTCCGGGCCAACTCCCGACTGCGGGCGATGTGTGCGCTGCCGTTCGTCAGGATGCGGGGGAGTGGGCGCCGGGCCACGTCGTTCTCCAGGAAGTGCGAGGGGGCGGGGGCGGGGTCAGAAGTTGATCCCGCCGATGAGGTTCGCGAGGCTCGAGCCGCCGGCCTTGATGCTCGGGGCGATGGCGGTGCTCGAGAGGTAGAACCCGAAGAGTCCGCAGACCGTCGCGTGTGAGCCCTTGAGGCCGTCCTTGCGGCAGAAGAGGAAGACGATGACGCCGAGCAGTACGACGCCTGACATGTTCAGAATCATTACGCTCTCCTGGTTCATGGGGTGAAGTCACCATGAGTACTTCCAGGCTCACAGAATGTATCCATACGACAAAAGGTGCAACTGAGTGGAATTCCGTTGATTTCCACCGAGTGGTGGAGCTGCCCTGCAGCTCGGGCAGGGTTGCCGCAGGCACGGGGTGTCGCTGTGGTCCTTGCCGGGCGCGGGGCCGATCGTGTGCCCTGGAAGCCAGTACGCTGGCGATTCACCCGTACGGCGTCACCGCTCGGCGTCGTGCGAGCCCGAGTACGGCCGCCCCGCTCGCTGCCGTACTCCCACAGTCCCCAGCAGTCGTAGTGAGAGGCGGTCCGGCGATGAGTGAAGCCCCCGACCCCGAGGTCGTCGAGTTGGCGACCAAGATCTTCGAACTGGCGCGCCGAGGCGAGACTCAGACGCTCGTGGCCTACGTCGACGCGGGCGTTCCGGCCAACCTCACCAACGACCGCGGCGACTCCCTCGTGATGCTCGCCGCCTACCACGGTCACGCCGACGCCGTCCGCGCCCTGCTGGAGCGCGGCGCCGAGGTCGACCGGGAGAACGACCGAGGTCAGACTCCGCTCGCCGGTGCGGTCTTCAAGGGCGAGACGGAGGTCGTCCGGGCCCTGCTGGACGGCGGCGCCGACCCGGCGGCAGGCACTCCCTCGGCCGTCGACACCGCGCGGATGTTCGGCAAGAAGGAGCTGCTCGAACTGTTCGACGCACATGGATCCGAAACGCTCTGACCAGTGAGAACAAGGAAAATGGGGGAGTCAGTGCGGGGCCGCCCGAAATAAGGTCGCGGCGGGAAGAGACGCCGGGTCATCATGACGTCGTGATTCACGGACGCGATGGCTGGGCACGTGTTGCCGCACCGCGTGGACCGTGATGCGGTCCGCTTGGGCCACCGACGAGAGGCAGAAGAAAATGGTCTACAGCAAGCAAGAGACGGCGGGCGCCCCGACGTGTTGTCACGCGGCCAGGTAGTGGGTGGTCCCCGGTTGCGTCGACGCTTGATGTGAGGCTGTTTCCCATGTTCGAACCGGTCATAGCGCCCAGCGGTACCCTGCTCGGCCTCCTCCAGAGGGGCCGCGGCGACGGGACGTTGCACGCGCTCACCGCACCGCGGGCCGAGGCGCTCGCTGCTCTCAACCACTGCGTGCTGCGTGATCCCCGCCACGACTGGCAGGTGGAGAACCGCTCCCTTTACTACGCCCGGCTCTTCCTCGATCTGCACGGTGAGCTGGACGAGATCGAGTCGCACCTCTTCGGCGCCGAGGACGTCCTGGACACCGACGAGTGCCGCACCGGGCTCGCCCTGGCGGTCCTCGGGCATCTCGCCTCGTACGGCAGACGTGACGCGCTGGACCTGCTGCGCAGATACGCGGCCTCGGGCACCAACTGGGCCTGGGCCCTGGACGAACTGGCGCTGCGCGACGACGACGCGGGCCTGCGCGCCCTCGCCGCACCCGTCCTGGCGCGCTTCCCGGCCGACGCCGAGGGCGAGGCCGAACTTGCCGCCGCGGTCCGGGACGCCTTCGAACCGCGTCCCTGGCGGCTGTGGGCCGAGGACCCCCGGGCATCCATCGCCGCGCGCGTGCGTGCTGCCCAGGAAGCAGGCTGCTTCGATCGGTGGCAGCGGCAGCTGAGGCCCCAGGGGCCCCAGCCCGGGTGGAGTGTCCAGGCCGTCTTCGACTGGGCCCAGCAGGGCATCGAACGCGGAGCGGTACTCCACGTGCCGGCCGCCCGCTGCCTCACCGCCGTCGCGGGCCCCGAGCACCGGGCCGAGATCGTCGAGGCCGCCCGGTCGGGCGGCGACGGGGCGCGCTGTACCGCCCTGCGCTACCTCGCCGACAGCAACGATCCCGGCGTGCTCGACCTGATCGAGGACGCGGTGTCCGCCGCTTCCGCGCTGGTCGTCGACGCGGCCGTGGATGCCTTCGAGCGCATGCGCAGCGTCGCCGTCGTCAACCGGGCGCGCCGCTGGGCCCACCGGCCGGACGTCCTGGGGGCCGCCGCCGGGCGCGTGCTCGCCTGCCGGGGCGGCGCACAGGACAGGGATCTGGTGCTCGCGGCGCTGCGGGAGGCTGTGCGGGGCGAGGGCCCCGACGCGCCGACCCTGTGGACCCTCGTCGACGGCGCCGGACGGCTCGGCATCGCCTGCGCGGCCCCCGTGCTGCGCCATGTCTACCGCGAGACCGCCTCGTCCCATCTCCGTGGCCGCGCCGCCCGCGCCCTGGCCGCCACCGACCCCTCCTTCGCCGTCGGATTCGCCGTCGAATGCCTCTGGGACTGCGAGGAGTCCACGCGCGAGATCGCCGCACGGCACGCCGAGACCGGTGACGCGCGCGTCGTGGAGCGACTGCGCCGACTCGCCGCGGACCCGGCCGAGGAGGCTGAGGTCCAAACGGCCGTACGCACCCGGATCGGCCCCGACACACCAGCCGTATGACCGTTCGGTGACGGGAGCCGGGATGGACACGGGCTGACCTGCCGGGCCGCGCAGCAACGCTCGGACGGCGTGAACGACGGCGGGCCGAGCCCGAAGAGCTGGCCTGCGGAGCGGCTGCCGAGCACCGGCTCCACCGCCACCTTGCCCGCGCGCCGAGGTGGCTGCGGACCGCACCGGCCCGAAGCCGAGCGGCGCCGCCCGTCAGACGCACCGGCGCTCCCCGGGGCGCAGGGCGGCCGTCCGCCGTGACCGGGCAGGGTGGCCCGCCGAACTACGACCGTGAGCGTCGAACACGGCCGTACGGGCCAGCCGTTGAGCGTGGTGTGACACCTCGGATGTCTGGGCGCGTCTGC
Source organism: Streptomyces colonosanans (assembly GCF_001866645.1). GTDB lineage: Bacteria > Actinomycetota > Actinomycetes > Streptomycetales > Streptomycetaceae > Streptomyces > Streptomyces colonosanans. Next base: position 36,013 of record NZ_MLYP01000006.1, on the reverse strand, counting down.
GCCGTTTGGGTCGTTGTCGGACCGAGGACCTAATCTGTGCACCGTGACTTCGCCTGCACCGACGGACAGTGTTCCGCCCCAGCTCAGCGCGGGGCCGCGCCCCGCTTTGGGTCCGGCCGCCGACGAGGGGCTGGCGCGGCGGCTGCGCGCGCTCGCCTGCACCGCGCCGATCCACGACCTGGACGCGCGCAAGGCGAACCTCGCGGGTGAGTACTCGGTGTACGGCATGGCGGAGATCGCCCTCGCCGCCATCGATCTCGTCACGCTGAACATGGACTTCGACACCGGCGCGGACCACGAGCAGATAGTGGCCCGCCTCGTCCCGCGCATCGCCGCCCAGGCTTCCGGGCGCCCGGCCGCCGAGCACGAGCGGGTGGCCCGCTGGGTGCTGGAGAACCTGATCAACGTCGGCAGCGTCGACCGCGGCTTCAGGGCCGTGTACGGCACGTTCGCCTCCGACGGCAGGTATGTCCGCCGTGACTACGACTTCAAGCTGATCGAAGAAGTGCCGGGATTCGGCGGCAGCGTCTACCTCCGGACGACGGACGAGGCGGTCAACGTCCTCGTCGGCGCCCTCGACACGGACGTCACCAGCGCCCAGATCGCCGCGGAGGTCAAGCTGGAGGTGCTGATCAGCCGAGGCCGCCTCGCCGACGCCCAGCTCGCCGCCGAGCAGGCGCGCTACCGGACGGTGCAGTACTCCGAGTCGCTGCGCAGGGCGCTGGATGCGACCCGGCGCAACGTCCGGGCGGTGGACTGGCTGAACGCGGTGCCGGACATGATCGCCGAGGCCCTCGACCACGTCGCCGACCGCTACCGCCACGAGAACGCGATCCTCACCAACATCCGCAAGGCTCGCGACGAGTCGGAGGACCCCGAGCAGAAGCGGCGCGCCGCCGAGCTCGTCGACATCGTCAAGGACTGCATCCGCAGGCACACACAGCTGCAGTCGCGGCTCCTGGAAGCGGGCCCGCTGTTCCGCGCCGAGCAGGACCGGCAGGCGTTCGCGACACCGATGACCACGTCGGGCGCCGACCTCTACGGACATCTCCTCGCGCCGGTACTGCCGCTGCCGCTGGAGCAGGCGGTTCGCGTCACGGACGCCTTCTTCGCGCACGGGACCGGGCTGCGCACGCCCGCGTCCGTTCGGGTCGGGGACCTTGTGGACCTGTTGCTGACGCCGCCCGTGGAGCGCGAGCACCTCGGGGCCGAGATGCCGGAACCGGATCTGATCGCCACGCCGGACGACAGCCGGTTCAGCGAGGAACAGCTGACCGCCGCGACACGGTTGCTCGACCTGCCGGCGGACGCGCCGAGACGGCTGTCCGGGCTGCTCGCCGAAGCCCGCCGACAGGATCCGGATCTGCCGTATCTGGTGGCCCTGCTGGCCGTGCACGCGGCCAGCCCACCGGTCGGTACGGCGTACCGGCAGGGCGAGCAGAAGCTGCTGTTCGCCGTGGACGACGGCACGGAGCTGGACGACTCCGAGTTCGGGGGCGCAGACCTCGTCGTCGGGACGGCCCTGCTGGACGCGGCGGCCATGGCCGCGGACCGGACGGAGGCGGCATGAGCAGGAACGAGTATCAGCGCAGCAAGGAGCCCCAACCGTGACCGAGCACGTCGACTGGAGCGAGCCGGAGGCCGCCGCGCCGGTGAGCAGTGCCGCCGTCACCCCTGCCGACGCCGCCGACGCGGCGCGGCTCGTCGCCTTCGGGCTGCAGCCCAAGCTGCAGCCCGCGCGGGACCAGGAGTACGCGGAACTGCTGCGCCGCTACCGCGAGGACCCGCCGTTCGCGCGGCTCGCCGACGCCGTCGCCACCGGGCTCGGGCTGGTCGTCCTGGAGGTGTCTGCGCGTGCCGGCATGGCCGTGACCGCGGCCGAGGACTCCGTGTTCGCCGTCCGCATGGGCGACTACGCGCGTCGCACGTCGGCCGACTCCGGGGACCGCTTCCTGCACGGTCTGGCCCATCTCGCCGTCGCCGCCCTGGCCTTCCCACGCCCCGAGGACCTCGCCGACGACGGCTACATCGGGCGCGTCACGGTCAACGGCGTGGACGCCTTCGTGCGCCAGGCCTGCCGCCGCCTGGAGGAGCGGGCCGAGGAGCAGGGCGAGAACACCGACCCGGCGACGGACGCGCCGGGACTGGAGGCGGCCTGGCGGATCTGGGCCAGACGCAGCGCGACCGGGGCCACCAAGGACGCGCGCAGGCTGGCGGGTTCGACCACCGGCATCGTCGGCAGGGCCGTCGCCTTCCTCACCGACTCCGGGTTTCTGCAGCGCACGGGCGACGACAACGGCGGTACGTACCGCACGACGGCCCGCTACCAGCTCCAGGTGCGCGACATGGCGGCCGGCGCCGCCATGACCGAGCTGCTCGAACTGGGCGTCGTCCCGGTCACCGACGGTACGGCGACCCTGCTGCCCGCCGAGGACACCGACGACCTGGAACTGGTGGCCGACGCCGGACTGCCGTTCCACTCCTGAAGTTCCCGGAGCCATCGAGGCTCCCGAACTTCTGCACGTTTCCGAAGACTTAGCACGATTTACGACGAGAGTCCGCCGCCATGTACGAGCTGTCCCGGGTCCGCCTCTACTCCATCGGCCCGGCCGGTGCGCGCTATGCCGACACCGTGCTGGACCTGCGGGGTGTGGGTGATCCGGTGCCCGACCCCGCGCCCGTCCAGGCGGAGTTCTTCGAGGAGGGTCCCCCCGGGCCGCCCCGTCGCCCCGCGCCCGCCGGCGTGCTCTTCCTGGAGAACGGAGGCGGCAAGTCCGTCCTGCTCAAGCTGATCTTCTCGGTGATGCTGCCGGGCCACCGCAACACGCTCGGCGGCGCCAGCTCCGGTGTGCTGCGCAAGTTCCTGCTCGCCGACGACTGCGGGCACGTGGCACTGGAGTGGCAGCACACGCTGACCGGCGAGTGCGTCGTGGTCGGCAAGGCGAGCGAGTGGCGCGGGCGCCAGGTCTCCAACGACCCGCGGAAGTTCGCCGAGGCCTGGTACTCCTTCCGGCCCGGCCCCGGGCTCAGCCTCGACAACCTCCCGGTCGCCGAGTCCACCGCCGTACGGCCGCCTGTCGAGGGCGCGTCCGGGGCACAGGGCCGGCGCCGCACGATGAAGGGCTTCAGGGACGCCCTCACGGAGGCGGGCAAGGCATACCCGCATCTGGAGGTGCACTGGGAGGAGATCCACGACCGCTGGAACGAGCATCTGACCGACCTCGGTCTCGACCCCGAACTCTTCCGCTACCAGCGGGAGATGAACGCCGACGAGGGTGAGGCCGCCGGCCTCTTCGCGGTCAAGAAGGACTCCGACTTCACCGACCTGCTGCTGCGTGCCGTCACCGACACCCGGGACACCGACGGACTCGCCGACTTGGTCAGTGGGTTCGGCAACAAGCTGGGGCGGCGTTCCGAGCTGATCGCCGAACGCGACTTCACCGCCGGCTCGGTGGATCTGCTCGGACGCATCGTCGACGCTGCCGAGGCGCGGTCGCGGGCCCGGGACGTCCACGCGGGCGCCGAGCGGCGGACGCGCACACTCGCCCGGCGGCTGTCCGCACGAGGGGTGCAGGAGCGGGTGCGGGCCGCCGACCTGGCCCAGCGGGTGACCGCGGCCGCGTACGCCGTCACGCATGCCGAGGGCGCCCGGGCGCGCAGTTCCCTGATCGCGGCCGAACTTGCCTACCGGCACGCCTCGTTGGCGCTCGCCGGGGCGGAGAAGGCCGCCGCCGCGCAGAAGCGCGAGCTGGCCGACGCGCGCCAGTTGTACAGCGCATGGCAGGCCGCGGAGGCCGTGCTGCGGCACCGCGCCGCCGCCGACCGCTCCGCACGTGTCGCGGCCGCGATCCGCGAGGCGGAACGGGACGCCGCGCCCGCGCTCGCCGCCCGCGCCAAGGCCGCCGTCGATCTCGTACGGGCGCTGCACACGGCCGCCGAGAGCGCCGAGACGCTCGCCAACGAGGAGGAGGAGCGCTCCGCCGCGCTCCAGGAAGTCGGTGACGGCGCCTACGGGGACTCGACCGCCGCCGCCACGCAGGCGCAGCGCGCCCGCAGCGAGGCCGGGCATCTGCGCCAGCGCCTCAGCGAGGTCGAACAGGAGACCGCCGAAGCCGTACGGGCCGGCTGGCTGGACGACAGCGCGCCCGACGCCGACCCGGCGCGGGCCGCGCTCGCCGCGAGCGACGCCGAGAAGACGACCGTCGCGGCCTGGGACTCCGCACGCGAGATCTCCCGCCGGGCGTCCGAGCACGCGCGCGAGGCGGCGTCCGCCCAGTCGCGTGCGGAACTGACGGCGGCCCGCGCGGCGGACGCGGCCACCGCCGCCGAGCGGGCGTACGAGGCGGAGTGCCGCACGGCGAGCGCGCTGGCGGCGGAGGAACGGCTGACGGAACTGCTGGGCCTGTCCGGCACCGGCGCACGCACCCGCGTCCCCGGACCTCGCCGTGCGGCGGACCAGGGCGCCGCCGACGCCCCCGCAGCGGGAGAAGGCCCGCTCGGCCCCGAGGAACTGGACGGATTCGCCGACGAACTGCGCGAACTGCTCGACACCTCCGTCTCCTCCGCCGAACGGCAGCTCTTCGAGCTGCGGACCGCGGCCGCCGACGACGCACGCATCCTCGGTGCCCTCGGTGACGGGGGGCTGCTGCCGCCGGGCCCGGACGTGCTGGCGACCGTCGAGTTCCTCGGTGAGCACGGCATCCCGGCGCTGCCGGGCTGGCGCTATCTCGCGCAGGCCGTCGACCCCACCGACCACGCGCGCGTGCTGGCCGCCCGGCCCGAACTGGTCGACGGCGTGATCATCACGGACCCGGACTCGCACGCCCGGGCCCGCGAGGCACTCGGCGATGCCGCGTTGCTGCCGCGCTCCGCCGTCGCCGTCGGCACGGCCGCCGCACTGCTCGCGCCGACCCCCGCCCGGGACGAGGACGACGGCGGTGTCTTCCTGGTACCGCCGAACCCGGCCATGCACGACGAGCACGCCGCCGACGAGGAACGGCAGGCGCTGCGCGCGCGGGCCACCGATCGGGACGAGGAGATCCGCGCGCTCGCGGCCCGGCTGGGCAAGGACCGCGGACTGGCGGCCCGGCTGGCGTCCTGGCGCGCGGGCTGCCCGGCCGGCCGGCTCACCGAACTCGCCGCGGCCGCCCGGGAGGCGCGTGCCTTCGCCGAGGAGGCCGAGGCCGAACTTGCCGAGGCACGGACCGTCCGGACCGAGGCCGAGGAAGCCGCCGCCGAGACCGCGCAGATCCGCGACGAGCGGCAGGAGGCCGCCCAGAAGGCCCGGCGCGCCGCCGACGCGCTCGCCGGACTCGCCTTCCGGCTGCGTGAACGCGCGGGATGGCAGGTCACGTTGCGTGAACTCGCGGACGAGGCGGTCGAGGCGGAGGCTCGTGCCCAGTCCTGCCTGGAGCGCGCCCGCGCCGCCGACGAGGACCGGCGCGCCGCCCAGCGCGCCGCCGATGACGCCCGCCGCACGGCCCGCTCCCTGCGCGCCGAACGCGCCGAGATCGCGGGCGCCCCGGACGACGTACCCGAGGACGAAACGGACGCGCCGACGGCGTCCCTGCCCGCGCTCCGCGAGGCCTACCGGGCAGCCTCCCAGGTGTACGAGAAGGTCGGGGTCGGCGCCGACCTGCGGGCCGAGCAGGCACGGGCCGAGAGCGACGAGTCCGCAGCGCTCGCCGAGCTGAACCGGCTCAGCAACAAGGTCCGCACGCGCGCCGAGCAGCTCCTCAGGTCCCCGGACGGCTCCGACGGCCCCTCCCGGCAGGCCGCCGCCGCGCGAGCCGAAGAACTGGTGCAGCTCCTGGAGACCCGTATGTCCACGGCGAGCGAGCAGCTCGGCCGGCTGCGGGGCGAGGCCGAGCGGCACGCGCCCGAGAACGGCGAGGCGCACACCGAACTGCCCGAGGAACTGGTCCCGAACGACACCGAGCACGCCCAGGCGCTGCTGCGCACGGCCACTGGTGAACTGGCCGCCCGCACCGAGGCGCTCGGCCAGGCCCGCGAGGCCCACGCCGAACTCCTCGACGCCCACCGGGCCGCCGAGGACGCGGCGAGCGGCTTCGACGAGATCGCCGCGATGCTCCGTGATCTGCTGCGCGAGCACACCGCGGACGAGGAGCAGGAGGAACCGGAGCCGTACCCGGGCACGCTCGAAGAGGCCCGGCACTCCGCCGCCGAGGCCCGCCGGTCGCTGCGCGGCTGCGCCGCCGATCTGTCCGCCGCCGAGGCGGCCGTGCGCGAGGCGAGCGACGTGCTCGTACGGCACGCGAACTCCACGCGCTACGAACAGGTCCGTACGCCCGCCCGGCAGCAGATCCGCGAACTGCCGGCGTCCGCGCTGCCGGAGCACGCGCAGCGGTGGGCGGAGGCCTTCGCACCCCGGCTCCGGGTCCTCACCGACGAGCTGGCGCAGCTGGAGCGCAACCGGGACTCGATCGTGGACCGGCTGCGGGGGCTGGTCGAGTCGGCCCTCGCCACCCTGCGCTCGGCCCAGCGGCTCTCCCGCCTCCCCGAGGGGCTCGGCGAGTGGTCCGGGCAGGAGTTCCTGCGCATCCGCTTCGAGGAACCCGACCAGGCCACGCTCACCGAACGGCTCGGCGAGGTCATCGACGAGGCGACCCGGGCGGCCGTGAAGAAGAACTCCGACCTCAGGCGCGACGGCATGTCCCTCCTGCTGAGGGGGGCCGGCGCGGCGCTCCAGCCCAAGGGCGTCGCCGTGGAGATCCTCAAGCCGGACGCGGTGCTGCGCGCCGAGCGCGTGCCGGTCGGCCAGATGGGCGACGTGTTCTCGGGCGGTCAGCTGCTCACCGCCGCGATCGCGTTGTACTGCACGATGGCCGCGCTGCGCTCCAACGACCGGGGCCGCGACAAGCACCGCCACGCAGGCACGCTGTTCCTGGACAACCCCATCGGGCGCGCCAACGCGACCTATCTGCTGGAACTCCAGCGGGCCGTCTCGGACGCGCTCGGCGTCCAGCTCCTGTACACCACCGGCCTGTTCGACACGACCGCACTCGCGGAGTTCCCGCTGGTCATCCGGCTGCGCAATGACGCGGACCTGCGGGCCGGACTGAAGTACATCCGCGTGGAGGAACATCTGCGGCCGGGACTGCCGCAGCAGCCCCAGGCCGGAGAGGCGGTGCACAGCGAGATCACGGCGACGCGGATGTTCAAACGACCGGCGATGGGTGCATAAGGGGCACGAGGACGCGGGGCTGTCCCATCACGCGGCTGCCCCGCGCAAGCACTACTAGTGCCGGGCGTCGCGACGGGGCGAACGTTGCCTGCCGCGGCACTAGGCATCCTCCGTCAGGAGATCAGTGCATTTCTCGCCGGGCAGAACAGGTCCGGCAGGTCCGGCCCCCAGCTTCTCGAGTACCCACTCGTGGAAGATCCCGATGTGGTGCTCGGCGGGAACCAGCACGCCGCCCCCGCGGTACGCCCGGGACGACATCGCCGGCTGTGTCCGCTCGCACGCCTCGAAGTCCTGGATGTTCACCCGGTGGAACAGCTCCACCGACTTCGACAGGTCCGCCCCCGACCCGACGACCTCCGGCGCGTACAGCCAGTCGCACTCGACGACCGTGCGGTCCTCGGCGAGCGGGAACATGCGGTGCACAATCACATGGTCCGGGACGAGATTGATGAACACCGTCGGCTTCACGGTGATCGCGTAGTAGCGGCGGTCCTGGTCCCCTGAGACGTACGGCAGCTTCGGGAAGCCCTCGCTGCCGTCGACCGTGAAGCCCCGGATGTCCTCGCCGAACTCCGCGCCGTGCCCCACGAAGGACTGGGCGGCGTACCCGCCCGCGAACTCCGGGAGCACATCGACGAGTTCGGGGTGGATCGTCGCGCAGTGGTAGCACTCCATGAAGTTCTCGACGATCAGCTTCCAGTTCGCCCTCACGTCGTAGACGATCCGCTTGCCGAGTGCCAGCCTCTCGGTTCCGTAGTGCTCGAGCGCGGCGGCATCACCGAGGCGCTCGACGGCCGCGCCCACCACGGTGTCCTCGAAGGACGGCGGCTCGTCGGCCAGGCACACCCAGGCGTAGCCGAGCCACTCCCGCAGCGCGACCTTGACCAGACCGTAGGCGACGCGGTCGACGTCCGGCATCTTCACCAGGTTCGGCGCGGCGACGAGCGTGCCGTCGAGGTCGTAGGTCCAGGCGTGGTACGGGCATTGGAGGGTGCGCCGGACCCGGCCGGTCTCCTCCAGGCACAGCCGGGCTCCGCGGTGGCGGCAGACGTTGAGGAAGGCACGTAGTTCACCGGTGCGCGAGCGGGTGATCAGGACGTTCTCGCGGCCGACCTGGACGGTGCGGAAGGAACCGGGTTCGGCCAGGTCCGCGCTGCGGACCGCGCAGAACCACATCGCCTCGAGGAGCAGCTCCTGTTCCCGCTGGAAGACCGCGGGGTCGGTGTAGGAGCGCCCGGGGAGGGTGGCGATCAGGCTCGGGGGGATCTGCTGAGGGGAGAAGGGGGGCGTCGTCACGGGCGTGCTCCTCAGGCGGGCGCGGCGGTGAGGCGGGAGGGGGCGAACAGCCCGATGGGGTGCCTGGTGGTGCCGGTGAGGGCCAGGTCGGCGAGGATCTCACCGACGACGGGCGCGAACTTGAAGCCATGCCCGGAGAATCCGCAGGCCACGGTCACGGACTCGGGGTGCGCGGGGTGGCGGGAGATGACGAAGTGCTCGTCGGGCGTGTTGGAGTACATGCAGGTGGCTGCCTTCAGGAAGGCGCCCGGCAGATCCGGGACGCAACGGGACATGTGGTCCGCCATGGCCTGGATCTCCTCCTCGTGCACGGTCCGGTCGATGGTGTCCGGGGTGCAGACGGCGCCCTTGCGGAAGAAGGCGACCTTGGCGCCGAGGTCCGGTCCGTCGATCGCGGGGAAACCGTAGACCTGTACCCCCTCCGCGTCCTCCCAGATGTAGACGGGGTGGTTCTCCAAGGCGAAGGGCCGGGTGCCGTGCTTCGGCTGGAACCAGTACATGACCTGCCGTTCGATGGTGAACGCCACCCCGAGGTCCGTGAGCAGCCGCGGTGCCCAGGCCCCCGGGCAGATCACCAACTGGCCGGCGGTGTAGGTGTTCTCGCAGGTGTGGACGCGGACGCCGTACCTGTACGGCTCCCAGCGGAGCACCGGCTCCTCGAAGTGCAGCCGAGCGCCCTGCCGGGTGGCCAGCTGGAGGTGGGCGGCCACCATGTTCTCGGGGCGGACCAGGCCGGCCTTCTTCTCGTAGAGCGCGACCTCGTCGTCCTTGGGGGCGAGGGTCGGGAAGCGGCGCCGGATCTCCCGTGCGTCCAGCATCTCGTGGGGCAGGTCCCACTCTGTGGCCGAACGCAGTGAGCCGGAGACGGTACGGGACGCGGGCGGGCCGACCATCACACCGCCGCACAGCGCGGCGATCTCACGGCCGGTGGCCCGCTCCACGTCCTCGTACAGCTCGTACGCGCGCAGCAGCAGCGGCACGTACGCCGGGTCCTCGAAGTACGACTGCCGGGTGATCCGCGAACCGCCGTGGCTGGAGCCGCGGTTGTGGACCGGGCCGAACCTCTCCAGGCCCAGCACACGGGCTCCACGTGCGGACAGATGGTGGGCGGCGGCGCTGCCCATGCCGCCGAGACCGATGACGATGACGTCGTACGAGGGGGACATCGGGCGCCTCCTGGCGGCTAGCGGCGGATGCGGGTCATCTTCGGGTCGAACAGCGGCTCGTCGGCGACGGTCGCGGGCACCTTCTCGCCGAAGTATTCGATGTGCACACCGGTCCCGGTCGCCAGCGGCGGCAGCCAGGCGTACGCGACGCATCGCCCCAGGGTGTAGCCGTACGAGGCGCTGGTGACGTACCCGGAGGGCACGCCGGCGGGGTCACCTCCCGCTCGGGCGGAGATGAGAGTTGGGGCGTACACCGGCTCGCTGCCGAGGACGTTCGCGGCCGGGTCGTCGAGGAGGAGGGCGGTGAGACGGCGGGTGGGCTCGCCGGCGGACTCCAGGGCCGCCTTTCCCACGAAGTCCCCCTTGCCCATCCGGACGGCGAAACCGAGGCCCGCCTCGAACGGGTTGTGCTCGTCCGTCATGTCGACCCCCCACGAGCGATAGCCCTTCTCCAGACGCAGGGAGTTGAAGGCCGACCGCCCGGCCGCGACCACGCCGTGCTCCCGGCCGGCCTCCCACAGCGTGTCCCAGAGGCGGAGCCCCAGGTCGGCGGTGGTGTACAGCTCCCAGCCCAGTTCGCCGACGTAACTCAGCCGCATGGCCGTCACCGGGACGTGCCCGAGCCAGGTCTCCTTGGCCCGGAAGTATCCGAAGCGCTCGTGCGAGAAGTCGTCGCGGGTCAGCGGCTGGACCAGGTCCCGGGCGAGCGGGCCCCAGACACCGATGCAGCAGGTGCCGGAGGTGATGTCCCTGATGTGGACGTCGGACGGAGCGTGCCTGAGGAGCCGGTCGAGGTCGGCGGGGGAGTTCGCGCCCACCTGGAAGCGGTCGGGGCCCAGACGGGCCACGGTGAGGTCGGAGCGGATGCCGCCGCTCTCGTCGAGGAGGAGGGTGTAGGTGACCGCGCCGGGCTTCTTGCGGAGGTCGTTGGTGGTCATACGGTCGAGGAAGACGAGCGCGCCCGGGCCGGTGACCTCCAGTCGGCGCAGCGGAGTCATGTCGTACAGCGCGACCTTTTCCCGGGTCGCCTTCGCCTCGGCCGCCGCGATCGGCGACCAGTAGCGGGCGGACCAGGCGTCCCGCTCGGGCAGGTCGAGTCCGTCCACGAGCGGGGCGTTCGCCTCGTACCAGTACGGGCGTTCCCAGCCGCCGCCCTCCAGGAAGTAGGCGCCGAGGGTCTGTTGGCGGGCGTGGAAGGGGCTGACCCGCAGCGGGCGCGGCTGCTCCATCGGCTGGAGCGGGTGGAGCACGTCGTACACCTCGACGAACTGCTGCGCGCCGCGCTCCGTGATGTACGCCGGTGAGCGCTGCGCCTCCTCGAAGCGGGTGAGGTCGCATGCGTGGACGTCGAGGGACGGGCGCCCGTCCACCATCCACTCGGCGACCGCCTTGGCGACACCGGCGGAGTGGGTGACCCAGACAGCCTCCGCCAGCCAGAAGCCGCGCACGGCGCGCGACTCACCGAGGACCGGCATGCCGTCCGGGGTGAAGGAGAAGACGCCGTTGAAACCCTCCTCGATCTCCGTGCCGCGCAGGGCCGGGATCAGCCGGCGGCAGTCCTCCCAGCTCGGGGCCCAGTCCTGCGCGGTGAAGGGGTACGCGGAGGGCATCGTCCTGTTCCGCACGCGCGCCTCGTCGTAGGACGGGACGGCGAACGGATCGACCGGCATCGGCCGGTGGGCGTAACTGCCGATGCCGAGGCGGTCGGTGTGCTCGCGGAAGTAGAGGTCGCGGTCCTGGAAGCGGAGGATGGGCCGGGAGGCCTCCGCGCGGTGGTCCGCGAGTTCGCTGAGCGGCTTCGTCTTCGCGTACTGGTGCGCGAGCGGCTGGAGCGGTACGCCGACCCCGGCCATGCGGCCGATGACCGGGCCCCAGAAACCGGCCGCCGAGACGACGTGGTCGGCCGGAAAGGTGCCCCGGTCGGTGACGACGGCGCTGACCCGGCCGTCTTGTTGTGTGATGCCGGTGACCGTGTGACGTTCCAGGAAGCGGGCGCCCCGGCTCGTCGCGCGTTCCATCTGGGCCCGGGCGGCGGGCAGGGCGCGGGCCAGGCCGTCGCCGGGGGTGTGGAAGCCGCCGAGGACCACCGACTCGTCGATGAGCGGCCACAGTTCCTTGCAGCGTGCCGTGCTCACGACCTCGCCGCGCACGCCCCAGGAGGCGGCGAACCCCGCCTTGCGGTGCAGGTCGGCGAGCCGCTCGGGGGTGGTCGCGAGTTCCAGGCCGCCGACGCGGTCGAAGCAGGTGACCCCGTCGATCTCCAGGGAGGCGAACTTTTCGACGGTGTACTTCGCGAACTCCGTCAGCGTCTTCGAGGGGTTGGTGCGGAAGACGAGACCGGGTGCGTGCGAGGTGGAGCCGCCCGGCGCGGGCAGTGGCCCCTGGTCGAGGACCGTGACGTCACTCCAGCCGCGGGCGGTCAGCTCGTCGGCCAGGGAGCAGCCGACGATGCCGGCGCCGATGACGACCGCACGGGGACCGTGGGGGCGGCGTGCGGGCGTGCTGCCCGGGTTCAAGGACATGCCCCTCCTTGCGGTGGCGGGGATGACAGGGCCGAGAGCGCACCTTCCCGGTAGGGGAGGTCCGCGGGGCAGACGCCGCGGGCTTGCGCTGGGACGCGCGCCGCGCCGGGTCCTGGATCAGGAACGACGATCGTCCGCACCTCGACGGGTGCGCCCTTCTCGGCATCGACTGCGGCACGGACCCCGTGTGGCACGACCCAGCTCCTCTGCTGTTGCGCACTGCACGATCGGTTGCGTGATTAGGGACATAGTGAGAACGGCGTCACGGAGCCGTCAAGAGGGTGGGCAACTGCTTGTCGGGGAGCGTGCCGGCTCGGACCACGGACACGATCCGTGTCGCCGCCCGGGAGGCGAAAGCGGACGACCAGTGCGCCCAGAACCGTTCGGGGTGTGCGGCTGATCGGGCTCACTCCTGCTCAGTCCGTAGGAACGGTGCGTCATCTCCTGGCAAAAGGAACGGGGAGGCCGGACCCGTCCGGCACACGGGCGGCGCGGGACCCGGGATTCAGGGTCTGCCGAGTCGTCGCCCGGTCGCGCCTCAGAATCCGTAGCCCATCCGGCACGACAGCTCGGACCCGGCGGCCACCATGCGCTTGGCCAGCTCCGGCAGCCGGTCGGCGTTCAGCCGGTACACCGGCCCGGAGACGCTGATCGCGGCGATCACCTTGCCGTCGTGGGCGCGGATCGGGGCGGCCACGGCCGCCAGGCCCAGTTCCAGCTCCTCGATCGTGATGCTGTAGCCCTGCTCCACCACCGCCTCCAGCTCGCCGCGCAGCGCGCCCGCACCCGTGAGGGTGCGCTCGGTGAAACGCGGCAGGGAACGGGCGAGCAGGCCTTCGCGCAGCGTGGGCGTCATGTGCGCGAGCAACACCTTGCCGCTGGAGGTGGCGTGCAGCGGGGTGCGTCGGCCCAGCCAGTTCTGCGCCGTCACGGACGCCGTGCCGCGGGCCTGCATGATGTTGACCGCGGCGTCGTCGTCGAGGACCGCGATGTTGACGGTCTCGCTCAGCTCACCGGCGAGTTCCCGGCAGACCGCGACCCCCTCCTGCGAGATGTCCAGGCGTCCTGCCGCCGCCCCCGCCAGGCGCAGTACGCCGGCGCCCAGGAAGTACTTCCCGCGGTCCTTGGCCTGGGCCACCAGGCCGCGGTTCTCCAGGACGCCGAGCAGCCGGAAGGCGGTGGACTTGTGTACGTCCAGCTCGTCGGCGATCTCCGTGACGCCCGCCTCACCGTGCCGGGCGAGGATCTCCAGCACGCTCACGGCGCGGTCCACCGACTGGACCGCGCTCGCCGCGCCTCTGCCGTTCTGCCGCTCCCGGCGCCCCTTGCCGTCGTCGGTCTGCCTGTGCGAGCGGACCATGACTCAACTCACCACCTGAGGGCCCTGTTTGGGCCGCATCTACGGGAAACCCTTGACGCGACGGTCGCCTCGCCCGGACTCTGTTGCGCACAGCGTCCATCAGTGCGCCATACGCAACATCATGTTACCGAGGCGTCTGGATCTCGTAAGGGAGCGAGCCCGAACAGGTACCGAGCCCGAACGGGGCGATACCTGGACCGGGACCGTTGCCCGCGGGGACCGGCGACCTGACCGACCCCGGACCGGGACCGGTTCCGCAAGGGGAACCCGACGGCCCGGCCCATGACGGACCCGACGACCCGGCCCATGAGGGGCCCGACTCTTTCCCGACCACCTGAACTCCCTGACTGCCTGGACCGACCGGGTCCAAGGCCATGTGTCCCGGACCGAGAGGGGGGCCCGTGATTCCCGTCTGCCGCCTTGAAGACCTCCCCAAGGGCGAGGCCGTCCGCGTCGACACCGAACGGCCCCTCGCCGTGTTCCACACCGAAGACGGCGAGTTGTACGCCATCGACGACACCTGCACCCACCAGGACGCCTCCCTCTCCGAAGGCTGGCTGGAGGGCTGTCTGGTCGAATGCCCGCTCCACGCCGCCTCATTCGACCTCCGCACGGGCGAGCCGACCTGCCTGCCGGCCCGCCGCCCCGTCCGTACCCACCGGGTGACGGTGGAGGACGGCGTGATCCATGTGTATCTGGCGGCGCGGGAGGGGAGCGCGGCGTGAGGACATAGGTGCAACCGGCCGCAGTCCGGCGCACCGGCCTCGTCGGCGCGCCCGCTTCGGTCATCCCGCCAGGGGCGCGGATGCCCCTACGACCACGCGGCCACGGGTGCGGCGTACCCCATCCCGCGCCCGAGACCTCATGGGTGCGACAGCCGACCCGTCCCGCCCTGCCCGCGTATCCGCTTCTGCGCCCGCTCCACGGCCCGTGCCTGCCGACGGGCCGTGCGGCGCTCGCGGCGCAGCACCCGGGCCGTGCTGCTCGGAACCGACACCACTCCATTGCGCTGGTTCCATACCTGGCGCGTCACCCAGACGTCGAGCACGCCCCAGGTCGCCAACACCGTGCTGGCCACGCTGCTCAGCACCATGGGGAAGGCCAGCCCGGATCCGGCCAGTGTGCACAGGAAGGCGATCACCGCCTGGATCAGTGTCACCGCGATGATGAGCACCGCCCGCACCGCCGCCGTGCGCACCGGGTCCGGCAGCCGACGTCTGCGCGCCGGCTCCTCGACCCACAGCGGGCGGCGGCACCGCGCCTCGTACCGCTCCTCATCCGTCATGGTGTACTGCTCGCCCGCCGGAACGGCGCGATCCGGTGTCTGCGGGCCCCGCCGCGTCGCCGTGCTCATCAACTCGTCACTCCCCACCGCCCGCAGACCGTCCGTCCCGGTGTCAGGCGACCCCGACTCCCCCAGTGGTTGCCCGGCTTGCACTGCTTTACGCCGCCTGGGTGCGACCTGCGGCGCCTGTGGCCGATTCCGCCCCCAGTCCCCTTGGAAAGAAGACGATCGGCGTTCCGTGAAGATTCCCACCGAAGGAAGAATTCGGCCAACCCGGCCACGGTTCCCGGCCGGGTTGGCCGCCCTCGCGGTATGCCGGTTCCGGGCAGGCGATCTCCCATAATGACGGGACAACTAACCATTCTCTGCTCGTAGTTCAAGGAGCGACGCGCGAGGTCGGCGCTTCGGGATACCGGTGAGACGGTAGTAGGCTCACGCCGTTTGTTGTCGCACATCTGTGCCCCCGGGCCGGAGGGGGTCGAGCTGGGGGAGGCCATGCGCTTTCGCGGGAAGTCGATCCGCCGGAAGATCGTGGCGCTGCTTCTCGTGCCGCTGTTGTCCCTGACCTTCATCTGGGCCTTCGCGGCGGTGCTCACCGGCCGTGCGGCGCAGTCGCTGTTCGACGTCTCGTACGTCGTCGAAAAGGTCGGCTACCCCACCGAGGACACCGTCCGCGTACTGCAGCAGGAACGCCGCCAGTCCCTGGTCTACCTCGCGGACCCGCGTGCCTCCGACACCCTCGCCGCGCTCCGCCGCAGCCGCGCCGCCACCGACGAGGTCGTGGCGAAGCTCCGTGCCAACAGCAAGGAGGGGGTCCTGCACGACGACATGGGGCAGGGCACCGCCGAGCGCCTTACCTCGATCCTGGACGCCCTCGACGGCATGGCGTCGTTGCGCCGCAGCGTCGAGGACGGCACCGTCAACCGCTACCAGGCCCTCGACCTCTACAACCGCCTGGTCGACCCCTGCTTCACGCTCCTGACCAATCTGCGCGTCCTCGACGACGTGGAGATGGACAAGCAGGGCCGCGCACTCGTCAACGTCTCCCGCGCGCGTGAACTGCTCTCCCGTGAGGACGCCCTCCTGGGCTCCGCACTCGTCGCCGGCCGGCTGACCCGCGACGACATCCACGACGTCTCCGACCTCGTAGCCCAGCGCGCGGTGCTGTACGACGTCGGCCTGCCGATGCTGCCGAGCTCGGAGAGCGCACACTTCCAGCGCTACTGGGAGAACGGCGACACCGCGCCATTGCGCGTGGCCGAACACGCCGTCATCGACGCCACCCCCGGCACTCCGCGCGGCGTGACCGCGAAGAGCTGGGACGGGGCCGCCGGCCAGGTCCTCGACCGGCTCGACAAGATGAGCGCCGAGGCGGACGACCGCTACCACGACCGGGTCCGCCCCCGCGCCGTCGACATCATCATCAAGGCGGCCGTCGCGGGCGTCCTGGGCCTCGTCGCCCTACTGGTCTCGCTCATCATGTCCGTCCGCATCGGCCGCGGCCTCATCCGCGATCTGCGCGGGCTGCGCCGGGAGGCCCATGAGGCGTCCGATGTGCGGCTGCCCAGTGTGATGCGCCGCCTCTCGGCGGGCGAACAGGTCGACGTCGAGACCGAGGTGCCGCGCCTGCAGTACGACAAGAATGAGATCGGCGAGGTCGGTCAGGCCCTCAACACCCTCCAGCGCGCCGCCGTCGAGGCCGCCGTCAAACAGGCCGAGCTGCGCGCCGGCGTCTCCGAGGTCTTCGTCAACCTCGCCCGCCGCAGTCAGGTCCTGCTGCACAAGCAGCTCACCCTGCTCGACACCATGGAGCGCAGGACCGAGGACACCGACGAACTCGCCGACCTTTTCCGCCTGGACCACCTCACCACGCGCATGCGCCGCCATGCCGAGGGCCTGGTCATCCTCTCCGGCGCGGCCCCCTCCCGGCAGTGGCGCAAGCCCATCCAGCTCATGGACGTGGTGCGCGCCGCCGTCGCCGAGGTCGAGGACTACGAGCGCATCGAGGTGCGCCGACTGCCCCGGGTGGCCGTCACCGGACCCGCGGTCGCCGACCTGACCCACCTGGTGGCCGAACTCCTGGAGAACGCCACGGTGTTCTCCCCGCCGCACACCACCGTACGGGTCGTCGGCGAGCGGGTCGCCAAAGGCTTCACCCTGGAGATCCACGACCGCGGCCTCGGCATGTCGGCCGAGGCGTTCCTGGAGGCCAACCTACGGCTCGCCGAGACCCCCGCGTTCGAACTCTCCGACACCGACCGGCTCGGCCTCTTCGTGGTCAGCCGGCTCGCCCGGCGGCAGAACGTCCGCGTCTCCCTCCAGCCGTCCCCGTACGGCGGCACCACCGCCGTCGTCTTCATCCCCGTCGCGCTGCTCACCGACGACGTCCCGGACACCAACGGCATCGGCTTCCGCCTCGACCGCCCTCTGCCCGACAAGAAGGCCCAGGCCGAGGAGGACCGCACGACGGCGCTGTCCCCGAGGCCCGTCGAGCTCCCCGGCATTCCGGCGTCGATCATGGACGGGCCGGTGGAGCTGGAGGCACCGGTCGGCCTGGACGCGCTCGACGGCTTCCCGGATGCCGCCGACGACGAGGGCGGCGACCGCGGCGGCCTGTTCCCTCGCCGTCCCTCCCTCGCCGAGGCCCCCGGCGAGCAGCACCAGCAGGCGTGCGACGGGCGGCGCGAGGCGGCTCGCCCCGGCGACTTCGATCACCCCGGGGGCCCGGTCCCGCTGCCGCGCCGGACCCCCAGGCTGGTCAGCTCCCACGGCCGTCCCGTGCAGGAAGCGGGACCGCAGGCCGACGGGGAACCGGAGCGGTCCGAGCGGGACACGGCGGGGCTTGGGGAAGCCGGACTTCCCTCCGGTCGCCCGGCGGAGGCCACCAGGGGCACCCTGCGGCTGCACGGTGACCGCTCGCAGCTTCCCGTCCTGCCCCAGCGGCGCCGTACCCGCTCCCCGGCCGGACCGGACAAGTCCATCCCGCGCCGGGATCCGGAGGCAGAACCGGTGGAACCGGAACCGGAACCGGCCACGGACGCGCTGCCTCGCCGGGTACGGCAGGCCAGCCTTGCCCCGCAGTTGAAGGAAGGACCCGACCGGCGCGAGGAGCGAGAACGGTCCCGCACCGAGCCCGGCGAGGGACCGGCCGAGCGCGATGCCGAGGAGGTACGCAGCCGTTTTGCCTCGCTCCAGCGGGGCTGGCAGCGCGGCCGCGAGGAGAACGCCGCGGGTGACGATGCCCGGGACGGTTCAGCAGGAACGACAAAGGGGGACGGTCGATGACCGCACCGAAGGCCGCAGGGCCCACCGCGACCAATATGCCGTCGGGCGAGCTGAACTGGCTGCTCGACGACCTGGTGGAGCGCGTCGCCAGCATCCGCAAGGTGCTCGTGCTCTCCAGCGACGGCCTGCCCACGGGGGTTTCCCGGGAACTGAGCGGGGAGGACGGCGAGCACCTCGCCGCGGTCGCCTCCGGATTCCACAGCCTCGCCAAGGGCGTCGGCCGGCACTTCGACGCCGGCAGTGTCCGCCAGACCGTCGTCGAACTCGACGACGCCTTCCTCTTCGTCATGGCCGCCGGCGACGGCAGCTGCCTCGCCGTCCTGTCGGACGCCGACTCCGACGTCGGGCAGGTGGCCTACGAGATGACCCTCCTGGTCAAGCGGGTCGGAGTACATCTGGGGTCCGCTCCGCGCACCGATCTGCCCTCGGGCGGGTAGTGGGATGGCATGAGCGGAGACGGTCAGGGAATCAGCCACTGGTTCGACGACGAGGCCGGACCGGTGGTGCGCCCGTACGCCATGACGCGCGGCCGCACCAGCCACGCGGCCCAGCACCGCCTCGACCTGATCGCGGTGGTCGTCTCGGAGCCGCCCAAGGACGACCTCGAGACGGACCCGTTGCTGTCCCCGGAACACGTGGACATCGTCGAGCTGTGCCGTGACACCCCGCAGTCGGTCGCCGAACTCGCCGCCGAACTCGATCTGCCGGTCGGCGTGGTGCGCGTCCTCGTAGGCGACCTGGTGGACGGGGAACTGGTGCATGTGACACGTCCCGTGCCGCCCGCCGAGCTGGTCGACGAGAACATCCTGCGCGACGTCATCAGCGGCCTGCGAGCTCTGTGAGGCATGGTCCGGCCACCTTCCCGCCCGCCGCGGTGGCTCCTCGCGAGCGTGCTGAGGCGCTTGCCGAGGAGCCGGAACGGCGGTCCCGGGCATCCCGGTGGGGGCGCGGTACTGACGGATCCGCCGCCGGAACCACCCTCCCGTTATGCTCTGACCGAGCGTCGACGAGCCGCAGCGCGCCCCGCCCCGCTGCGGACACCGTTGCGGGCAGCGCGATCGGAGAGACGGACGTGACCACGGGCTGGCAGTTCTGGGTCGACCGAGGCGGCACCTTCACCGACATCGTCGCGCGCCGCCCCGACGGCCGTGTGCTCACCCACAAGCTGCTGTCGGACAACCCCCACCGCTACGCCGACGCGGCCGTCGCGGGCGTCCACGCACTCCTGGACGACGGCGGTCCGATCGACGCCGTCCGCATGGGCACCACCGTCGCCACCAACGCCCTCCTGGAACGCAAGGGCGAACGCACCCTCCTCGTCGTCACCCGCGGCTTCCGGGACGCCCTGCGCATCGCCTACCAGAACCGCCCCAGCATCTTCGCCCGCGCGATCGAACTGCCCGAGCTGCTGTACGAGCGAGTCCTCGAGGTCGACGAACGCCTCGCCGCCGACGGCACCGTGCTGCGCACCCCCGACCTGGACGCCCTCGCAGGACCGCTCCAGGAGGCGTACGACGACGGGATCCGCGCCCTCGCCGTGGTCTGCATGCACAGCCATCTGCACCCCGCCCACGAGCGGGCCGTCGGCGAGCTGGCCGCCCGCACGGGCTTCCCGCAGATCTCCCTCTCCAGTGAGGTCAGCCCGCTGATGAAGCTGGTCCCGCGTGGTGACACCGCGGTCGTCGACGCCTATCTCTCGCCGGTCCTGCGCCGCTATGTCCAGCACGTCGCCGACGAACTCGAAGGCGTGCGGCTGATGTTCATGCAGTCCAACGGCGGCCTCGCCGAGGCCGGACAGTTCCGCGGCAAGGACGCCATCCTCTCCGGACCCGCGGGCGGCATCGTCGGCATGGCCCGGATGTCGCAGCTCGCCGGATTCGACCGAGTGATCGGCTTCGACATGGGCGGCACGTCCACCGACGTCTCGCACTTCGCCGGCGAGTACGAACGCGTCTTCACCACCCGGATCGCCGGCGTGCGGCTGCGGGCGCCCATGCTCGACATCCACACGGTCGCGGCGGGCGGCGGCTCGATCCTCCACTTCGACGGCTCCCGCTACCGCGTAGGGCCGGACTCGGCGGGCGCGGATCCAGGACCCGCCTGCTACCGCGGCGGCGGCCCGCTCACCGTCACCGACGCCAACGTCATGCTCGGCCGCATCCAACCCGCCCACTTCCCCCGGGTGTTCGGCCCGGACGGCGACCAGCCCCTCGACGACGCACTCGTACGCGAGCGCTTCGCCGCGCTGGCCCACGAGATCCGCGAGGGCACCGGCGACCGGCGCACCCCCGAACAGGTCGCCGAGGGCTACCTCCAGATCGCCGTCGCCAACATCGCGGGCGCCGTCAAGCGGATCTCCGTCCAGAAGGGGCACGACGTCACCCGCTATGCGCTCACCACCTTCGGAGGAGCCGGCGGCCAGCACGCCTGCATGGTCGCGGACTCCCTGGGCATCCGCACCGTCCTCGTACCCCCCATGGCCGGGGTGCTCTCCGCGCTCGGCATCGGGCTCGCCGACACCACCGCCATGCGCGAGCAGTCCGTCGAGGCGCCCCTCGTGCCCGCATCGATGCCCGCTGTCCTCAAGACCGCCGAGGACCTGGAAGGCGACGCCCGCGCCGAACTCCTCGCCGAGGACGTACCCGAGGACCGCATCCGGGTCACCCGGCGGGCCCAACTGCGCTACGACGGCACGGACACCGCCCTCATCGTCGGGTTGACCGAGCCCGACACGATGAGGTGCGCTTTCGAAGAACGTCATCGCGCCACGTACTCCTTCACGCTCGACCGCCCGATCGTCGTCGAAGCCCTCTCCGTGGAAGCCACCGGCCTCACCGAACCCCCCGATCTGTCCGCCCTCGCCCCGTACGAAGGCCGCCCCGCCGCCCCCGAGACCGTCCGCCTCCACACGGGCGGCGCCTGGCGCGACGTACCCCTCCACCGCCGGGAGCGCCTGCCTCCCGGCGAAGCCGTCACCGGCCCCGCGATCATCACCGAGGCCAGTGCGACGACCGTCGTCGACGACGGCTGGCGGGCCACGGCGACCGGCGAGGGGCATCTGGTCATGAAACGCATGGCGATCACGGAGAGTGCCGATCTCGCTACACAAGTCGATCCGGTCCTGCTCGAGGTCTTCAACAACCTCTTCATGTCCATCGCCGAACAGATGGGCGCCCGCCTGGAGTCCACCGCCCAGTCCGTCAACATCAAGGAACGCCTGGACTTCTCCTGCGCCCTCTTCGACCCCGAGGGCAACCTGGTCGCCAACGCCCCCCACATCCCCGTGCACCTGGGCTCGATGGGCACCAGCGTCAAGGAGGTCATCCGGCGGCGCGCGGACGGCATGCGCCCCGGCGAAACCTACGCGGTCAACGACCCGTACCACGGCGGCACCCATCTGCCCGACGTCACCGTCATCACCCCGGTCTTCGACACGGAGGGTGAGCGGATCCTGTTCTACGTCGCGTCCCGCGGCCACCACGCGGAGATCGGCGGCATCGCGCCCGGGTCCATGCCCGCGCACAGCCGCACCATCGAGGAGGAGGGCGTCCTCTTCGACAACTGGCTGCTGGCCGAGCACGGCCGCTTCCGTGAGGAGGAGACGTTCCGCCTGCTCACCGGGGCGCGCCACCCCTCACGCAACCCGAAGACCAACCTCGCCGACCTACGCGCCCAGATCGCGGCCAACCAGAAGGGCGTCGACGAAGTCGGCCGCATGATCGACGACTTCGGACTCGACGTCGTGCAGGCCTACATGAAACACGTCCAGGACAATGCGGAGGACGCCGTCCGCCGCGTCATCGACACCCTGGACGACGGCGAGTACGCCTACGAGACCGACTCCGGCGCCGTCATCCGCGTCCGCGTCCGTGTGGACCGCGACGGCCGCTCCGCGACCATCGACTTCACCGGCACCTCCCCCCAACTGGCCACGAACTTCAACGCACCCTTCTCGGTCGTCAACGCAGCAGTGCTGTACGTCTTCCGCACCCTCGTCGCCGACGACATCCCGCTCAATGACGGCTGTCTGCGGCCCCTCGACATCATCGTGCCGCCCGGCTCGATGCTCGCGCCCGAGCCGCCGGCCGCCGTCGTCGCCGGCAACGTGGAGACGTCCCAGGCCATCACCGGCGCCCTGTACGCCGCCCTGGGTGTGCAGGCCGAGGGCTCCGGCACCATGAACAACGTCACCTTCGGCAACGACCGTTACCAGTACTACGAGACTGTGGCCTCGGGCTCCGGCGCGGGCGACGGCTTCCCGGGTGCCCCCGTCGTGCAGACCCATATGACCAACTCGCGTCTGACCGATCCCGAAGTCCTCGAATGGAGACTGCCGGTCCTGCTGGACGAGTTCGCGGTGCGGTACGGCAGCGGTGGTGCGGGCCGCTGGCGCGGCGGCGACGGCGCCGTGCGGCGCATCCGCTTCCAGGAGCCCATGACCGTCTCCACGCTCTCCCAGCACCGCAGGGTCCCGCCCTACGGCATGGCGGGAGGCGAGCCCGGTGCACTCGGCGCCAACCGTGTGGAGCGCGCGGACGGGACCGTGGTGCGCCTCGAGGGCAGTGACGCGGCCGACGTCGGCCCCGGCGACGTCCTGGTCGTGGAAACCCCCGGCGGCGGTGGGTACGGACCGCCGCCCGACGCCCGGCAAGCGGGAGAGGAGAACGATGGCCTTCGGGTGCGGTGAGCGCCGCAAGCCTCCGGTCGAGCCCGTCACACTCAAGATCCTCGTGGCCGGCGGCTTCGGTGTGGGCAAGACGACCCTTGTCGGCACGGTCAGCGACATCAGGCCGCTGCGCACCGAGGAGGTGCTCACCGAGGCGGGCCGCCCGGTCGACGACACGCGCGGCGTGGAGGGCAAGGACACCACCACCGTCGCCATGGACTTCGGCCGCATCGCCCTTCGCGAGGACCTGGTGCTCTACCTGTTCGGGACGCCGGGCCAGGACCGCTTCTGGTTCCTGTGGGACGAACTGGCCACCGGTGCCCTGGGTGCCGTCGTCCTTGCCGACACCCGCCGCCTGGAGGACTGCTTCGCCGCGGTCGACTACTTCGAACGCCGCTCCATCCCCTTCGTCGTCGGCGTCAACTGCTTCGAGGGCACGACCCGTTACCCCGCCGAGACCGTGCGGCAGGCCCTCGACCTCGACGTCGACGTGCCGGTCGTCCTCTGTGACGCACGGGAGCGCGAGTCGGCCAAGGAGGTCGTGATCGCGGCGGTACGGCACGCCGGGGCACACACGGCCGACCGCCGCCGGAGCGTCACCACCTGATCCTGTGGCCGAGCAGCTGCGGCCCGTACCCCCGCCGACCGGGGTACGGGCCGCGCTCGTGCACGCGCGCGTGGCTCACGTGAGACGCACGCGCGCGTGAAGGGTGTTCGTCACTCCACCCCGTCCTCCTGCCAGCCGAAGCTCTTCTCCACGGCCTTGCGCCAGTTGTCGTACTCGCGCTCGCGTACCGACGCCTCCATGGCGGGAGTCCACTCGGCGTCCTTCTGCCAGTGGGACTTCAGCTCGTCAAGGTCGCTCCACACGCCGGTCGCGAGGCCGGCCGCGTACGCGGC
This sequence comes from Streptomyces colonosanans, assembly GCF_001866645.1. Classification (GTDB taxonomy): domain Bacteria; phylum Actinomycetota; class Actinomycetes; order Streptomycetales; family Streptomycetaceae; genus Streptomyces; species Streptomyces colonosanans. Next base: position 12,329 of record NZ_MLYP01000006.1, on the reverse strand, counting down.
GCCCAGGCAGGTCGTCTCGGAGACCCTCGGACGGATCACGGGCACACCCAGCACATCCGCCTGGTGCTGCATCAGCAGGTTGTTCTTCGTCATGCCCCCGTCGACCTTCAGGGTGGTGATCCGCACCCCGGAGTCCTGGTACATGGCGTCCACGACCTCACGCGTCTGCCAGCTCGTCGCCTCCAGCACCGCCCGCGCGAGGTGGGCCTTCGTGACATACCGCGTCAGGCCGGTGATCACGCCGCGGGCGTCGGAGCGCCAGTACGGGGCGAAGAGTCCCGAGAACGCCGGCACGATGTACGCCCCGCCGTTGTCCTCGACGCCCGCCGCCAGCGTCTCGATCTCGTCAGCGGTACGGATGATGCCGAGTTGGTCGCGGAACCACTGCACCAGCGCACCCGTGATCGCGATCGACCCCTCCAGGCAGTAGACCGGTGCCTCACCGCCGATCTTGTAGCCCATGGTCGTCAGCAGCCCGCTCTTCGACGGCACCGGCCGGTTCCCGGTGTTGAGCAGCAGGAAGCTGCCCGTGCCGTAGGTGTTCTTCGCCGTGCCCACGTCGTAGCAGGCCTGCCCGAACACGGCCGCCTGCTGGTCGCCCAGCGCCGAGGCGACCGGGACGCCGGCGAGCTGACCCACTGCTGTTCCGTACACCTCGGCGGAGGACCTGATCTCCGGCAGGATCGCCTCCGGGACATTCATGGCGGACAGGATGGAGGGGTCCCACTGGAGCGTCTCCAGGTTCATCAGCATGGTGCGCCCGGCGTTGGTGACGTCGGTGACGTGCCGTCCGCCGTCCGTGCCACCGGTCAGGTTCCAGATCAGCCAGGAGTCGATGGTGCCGAAGGCGATCTCGCCGCGCTCGGCGCGGACCCTGAGACCAGGTACGTGGTCGAGCAGCCAGGCTGCCTTGGGCCCGGAGAAGTAGCTTGCGAGCGGGAGTCCCGTCTGCTCGCGGAAGCGATCCTGCCCGTGGGAGCCGCCCAGTTCGTTGCACAGGGCGGCCGTCCGGGTGTCCTGCCAGACGATCGCGTTGTGCACCGGCTTGCCGGTGGCGCGGTCCCACAGCACCGTCGTCTCGCGCTGGTTGGTGATGCCGAGCGCGCTGATCTGATCGGCCCGCAGCCCGGCCCTGGCGATCGCACCCGCGACCACCGCCTGCACCTTGGACCAGATCTCCGTGGCGTCGTGCTCCACCCAGCCCGGCTTGGGAAAGATCTGGCGGTGTTCGCGCTGGTCGACGGCGACGATCGCACCGCCCTGGTCGAAGATGATGCAGCGGCTGGACGTGGTGCCCTGATCGATCGCGGCGACGTAACTCTGGGCGTTGTCCGTCATGACGTCCCCTTCGTCAAAAGGTCAGAAGGCTGCTTTGTACACGAGGGCCGACAGCGCCCCGCCGATCAGTGGTCCCGCCACCGGTATCCAGGCGTAACCCCAGTCCGAGGTCCCCTTGTTGGGGATCGGGAGCAGAGCGTGCGTGATGCGCGGGCCGAGATCACGGGCGGGGTTGATCGCATAGCCGGTGGGCCCGCCGAGGGAGAGGCCGATGCCGACGACGAGCAGGGCGACGAGCAGGGGCCCGATGCCCGAACCGTAGGCCGTCTGCGTGCCGGAGACGGGGCCGATGCCGGTGCCGAGGTTCTTGCCGAAGAACAGGAGGGGTAGCACCAGGCCGGCGGTCGCGATGGTCTCGGTGATCAGGTTGGCGACCGGATTGCGGATCTCCGGGGCCGTGGAGAAGATCCCGAGCGTGGGCAGAGCCGTTTCCTCGTCGGCGTTGGCCTGGAATTGTGCGAAGTAGAGCAGCCAGGTCAGAACGGCGCCGAGGATCGCGCCCGCCATCTGGCCCAGCAGGTAGTACGGGACGTCCCCCCACTTGGTGATGTCGGCGATGGCGAGGCCGAGGGTCACTGCCGGGTTGAGGTGTCCGCCGGACTTCGGGGCGGCGGTGTACGCACCCGCCAGGACGCCGAAGCCCCAGCCGAAGGCGACGACGACCCAGCCCGCGTCCTTGGCCTTGGAGTGGTTGAGGGTGACGGCGGCGCAGACACCGGCGCCGAACAGGATCAGGATGGCCGTTCCGATCAACTCGCCGACGAAGATGCTTCCATGGGTCATGGCGGCTCCTAGGCCCTCGCCCGGGGCGGTTTCGCCCGGTGTCCGTCCTTGGTGCAGGGTGCGTTTCCCTTGGCGACTTCAGCCGAAGGCAGGGAAGATCCCGCGTCCCCGCCCGGCGTCCGTGACGAGCGTGCCCGACCAGCGGAATCGCCCGTGGGGGAACGGCCCGGTCGTACTGGCGTGGGCCCGGGGCGCAGCACAAAGACGCCCGATTGCGGCGATGCCGACTGACACCCGGAAGTGTTCACCGGCACCCACAGAGCGTCAAGGTCGGCGACAGCAACGGTTGAAGGCGGCGCTCGTACGTCCGGATCCGCGGCGTTCGCCGCCGGACGGTCGGCGTGCAGGTCATGCCTGGAGCGCCCCGGCGACGACAGCGTGAACCGCGAGCCGCGCCCGTACCGGCCCGGCCGAGCGAACGCGGATCGCGCCGCCCGCTTCCCCCGGCCGACCCATCCCTGGTAAATGCAAGGGACATGACACGACTCTCCGTCGCGGTACGAGGCATCGTCACCGCACTCGCCGCCGTCCTGGCCTCCGCCTCCGCCACCGCCACCGCCCAGGCCGCCCCGGCGCCCAAGGCACCCGCGGACTTCGTGGCGCTGAGATCGGTGGACCCGACCATCCTTGAGGAGATCCGGTACTTCACCCCGCACAACTTCGTCGGCGAGCGCATCGACGGCTACCGGCAGCCCCTGTGCATCCTCACCCGCCCCGCCGCCGAGGCCCTCCACAAGGCGCAGACGAAGCTGCTGCGCCAGGGCTACACGCTCAAGGTGTACGACTGCTACCGGCCGCAGCGCGCCGTCGACCACTTCGTGCGCTGGGCGAAGGACCTCGACGACCAGAAGATGAAGGCCGAGTTCTATCCGCAGGTCGACAAGACCCGTCTGTTCGCGGACGGTTACATCGCGGAGCAGTCCGGACACAGCCGCGGCTCCACCATGGACCTGACGATCGTACGGCTTCCGGCCAGGCCGACCCGGCCGTACGTCCCGGGCCGACCGCTCGTGCCGTGCTACGCGCCCCAGAGCGAGCGCTTCCCGGACAACTCCGTCGACATGGGGACGGGCTACGACTGCTTCGACACCCTGGCCCACACCGACGACCCCCGGATCGCCGGCGAGCAGCGTGCACACCGGCAGCTCCTGAAGAGCACTCTGGAGGGTCTCGGGTTCGTCAATCTCGCCGAGGAGTGGTGGCACTACACCTACAAGCCGGAGCCCTACCCGAGCACCTATTTCGACTTCCCGGTGTCCCGGGCGTCGCTCACCCCCGGCCACTGAGCCGCCCCGAAGGACGCCCTCGATGTCATCGGATACAGTCCGCCACGTGTCCGAAACCCCGGTTCCATCCGCCGACTCCGTGCCGGACTCCCACTGTTCGAGCTGCGGAGCACCCTACGGAGAGGGCGTCTTCGGCTGGCCGCGCACCTGCGCCGCCTGCGGCACGGTGGCCTACCGCAATCCGCTGCCCGTCGCGGTGGCCCTCCAGCCCGTGTACGACACCCAGGGCGCGGCCCTGGTCGTCATCACCCGCACGATCTCTCCTGCGCGCGGGGGCGTCGCTCTGCCGGGAGGGTTCATCGGACAGCGGGAGGACTGGCAGCACGCCGTCGTCCGTGAGCTGAGGGAGGAGACGGGCATCGAAGCGGCCGGCCGCGACGTGCGGCTCGTCGACGCGATGAGCTCACCCGACGGCCATCTGCTGCTCTTCGGACTCCTGCCCGAACGCACGGCCGCCGACCTGCCGCCGTCCGTCCGCACGGACGAGACGGAGGGCTGGCACCTGCTGCGCCGGCCGGCCGAACTCGCCTTCCCGCTGCACACCCTGGCGGTGCAGGGCTGGTTCGAGGGCCGGTACGGGTGACCCTGTGGGCGGGACGGCGCCTGCGCCCGTCCCGCCCACATCACGTCCGGACCCCGCGCAGCCGTCCGGCGCGCCCGCGGGCCGCCCTCCCGCGTCACCCGGAGCCGAGGCCCCGTACGCGGACCGGATGCACGGGTTCACTCCGGCCTTCGTCCCCGTCCCGCCGGACGACCACCCGTCGGCCCTTCCACCGGCTCACATACCGCTCGACCTCCGGCTCGCCCCAGCCGTCGCCCGCGTCCCGCACCACCAGCCCGCCCCCGGACCGCCCCGGCGCCGGCGCCCAGGCCTCCAGCTCCAGACCGCCGCCCTCCCCCCGCACGGGCAGGACGGCGCCCGCGCGCGCGAGCACCGGAATCCGCGACAAGGGGGCGTCGACCACCACCCGGCCGGGCCCCTGGTACGCCTTCTCGGTCACCGTGTCGTACCAGCGCCCCCGTGGCAGACGCACCGTCCGCCGGTCCACGCCGGGATCCAGCACCGGCGCCACCAGGAGACCGTCTCCGAGCAGAAACGCGTCCCCGCAGTCCCTCAGCGCCCGGTCCTCGGGCGTGCCCCACCACAAGGGCCGCACATAGGGCGCACCCGTGCGGCGCGCCAGATGCGCCAGCGTGACGAAGTACGGCAGCAGGCGCCGCCGCTGGGTGAGCGCCACGCGCGCGTGCTCGAGGACGTCGTCGCCGAACTCCCAGGGCTCACGGCGTCCGGCGCGCAGGCTCGCGTGCGTACGGAACAACGGCAGATACGAGGCGAGTTGGAACCAGCGCAGATACAGCTCCGGCGACGGACTCCCGTCGAAGCCGCCCACATCGGGCCCGGAGTACGGCACCCCGCACAGTCCGAGCCCCATCACCAGCGACAGCGAGGCGCGCAGCCCGGACCATCCCGTGGCCACGTCCCCGGACCAGGTACCCCCGTAGCGCTGCATTCCCGCCCACCCGGAACGAGAGAAGAGGAACGGCCTTTCCCGGGGGGCGAGCGCGCGCAGTCCCTCGTACGCTGCCTGGGCCATGCACAGGGCGTACACGTTGTGCGCCTCGCGATGGTCACCCCCGCGCCCCTCCAACGCGTGCAGGGCCGATCGGGGCAGGGTGTTCTCCCCGAAGGCCGTGAACGACACCGGTTCGTTCATGTCGTGCCAGAAGCCGGCGAAGCCCTGAGCGAGGCGCTCCGCGTAGTGCCCGCCCCACCACTGCCGCACGCGCGCGTGCGTGAAGTCCGGATAGACGGCCTCCCCGGGCCAGACGACTCCTTCGACCACCCGGCCCGACGCATCCCGCACGAACGCGTCCTCGGCACAACCGCTGTCGTACACGGCGTTGCCCGGCTCCACCTTGACCGCAGGGTCGACGATCGACACCAGGCGTATCCCGTCCCGGCGCAACTCCTCGGCGAGCACCGGCAGTTCCGGAAAGCGGTCCCGGTCGACCGTGAACACCCGGTGCCCCTCGTAGTGGTCGATGTCCAGATGGACGGCATCCAGCGGAAGACCACGCTCCCGGTAGCCCGCCACGATCCGCCGCACCTCCTGCGCGCTGCCGAAGCCCCACCGCGCGTGATGGTGCCCCAGCGCCCAGGCCGGCGGCACAGCGGGAGAGCCGGTCAGCGACGCCCAGACGCGCAGTACACGCGCGGGGGTGCCCACCATCACCCAGCACCGCAGCGGCCCACCGTCCATCCGCAGCTCGCAGCTTCCTGCCCGGTCGTGCCCCGACCCAGCGCCCTCCTCGCCCTCGCGCAACGTCACCGTGCCGTCCCACGACGTGTCGTGGAACACCAGGTGCGTGCTTGCGTCGGCGACCACCATCTGTACCGGCATGGTGAGGTAGAGCGGGTCGTCGCCGGGGGCGAAGGGCCGGCCGGGGTCCGTGTTCCACAGCCGGTAGGTCCCATCGGCCAGCCGCGGTCCCGTGGCACGCCCGCCGAGCCCGAAGAACCGCGCGTCCGGGGCCACTTCGGACCGCTGCATCCACCGCGCACCACCCCCGTCCGCCGGCTCCCACCAGCGGGGCGGCAGATCCCGGCGCAGGGTCACCCCGCCCGGCGTCCGCACCTCGACCGCGCCGTGCCGCGACACCACGACCGTGACGCGTTTCGCCACGACCCGCCAGCCCCCGTCCTTGTCCGGCTCCAGCACCGCTCGCGGATCCGGCTCGGGGCCGCTGCCCGCGAGCGCGTACGATGGCTCCGGGCCGGCCCCGTCCCAGCCCCAGAACACCGCCCCGTTCACGGTGACCGTGATCCGCAGCTCGGACCGGGCGAACCGGACGACACCGCCGCCGGGCCCGGGCAGCGCCTCCTGCACGGTGCCGGGCACCCGTGCCCGTTCCGCTCCCCGCCGCGGCAGCCCGGCGGCATCGGCACGCCTCCTGCGCCACGCGGCCCGTACCCGGCGCAAGCCCTGCGCCGCGCCTCCCGAACCGACCGCCTTCACCGAACGCACCAGGTCACGACCGTCCATGCTGCTCACCCTGCCATCGACATCCCCGTACGGAGGCGCCGTTCAACCGTCGTTCACCCATGGCCAGAGCACATCTTCACGATGCCGAGTGTGTGCGGCGCACCCTGGTGCAGAAGTCGATCACATGGCATCGTCCGTGTCAGCCGCGTGACGCGCATACCCAAGCCGGTGCGCGGACCACGCACACCACGCGCACAGTCCGGGAGCCGACCCATGACCTCAGCGAACCCCATGCCGCTCTGGCAGCCCGACGTCGACCGCGTCGCCCGGGCACGGATCACCAGGTTCCAGGCCTGGGCAGCCGAACACCACGGAGCCCCCTCCGAGGGTGGCTACGCCGCTCTGCACCGCTGGTCCGTGGACGAGCTGGACACCTTCTGGAAGGCGGTCACGGAGTGGTTCGACGTACGGTTCTCCACCCCCTGTGAGCGCGTGCTCGGCGGCCGCTCCATGCCGGGCGCCGCATGGTTCCCCGGGGCGACGTTGAACTACGCCGAACACGCCCTGCGCGCGGCCGGCACCCGCGCCGACGAACCCGCCATCCTGGCCGTCGACGAGACCCACCAGCCCCGCCCGGTCACCTGGTCCGAGCTGCGCCGCCAGGTCGGCTCCCTCGCCGCCGAGCTGCGCGCCCTCGGCGTACGCCCCGGAGACCGCGTCAGCGGCTACCTCCCCAACATCCCGCACGCCGTCGTCGCCCTCCTCGCCACGGCCGCCGTCGGCGCGGTGTGGACCTCCTGCGCACCCGACTTCGGCGCCCGCAGCGTCCTGGACCGCTTCCAGCAGGTCGAACCCGTCGTCCTGTTCACGGTCGACGGCTACCGCTACGGCGGCAAGGAGCACGACCGTCGCGACGTCGTCACCGAACTGCGCCGCGAACTGCCCACCCTGCGTGCCGTCGTCCACATCCCGCTGCTCGGCACCGACGCCCCCGAAGGCGCCCTGGAGTGGTCGGCCCTGACCTCGGCGGACGTCGAGCCGGTCTTCGAGCAGGTCCCGTTCGACCACCCCTTGTGGGTGTTGTACTCCTCGGGCACGACCGGCCTGCCCAAGGCCATCGTCCAGTCCCAGGGCGGCATCCTGGTCGAGCACCTCAAGCAGCTCGGCCTGCACTGCGACCTCGGTCCGGAGGACCGTTTCTTCTGGTACACGTCCACCGGCTGGATGATGTGGAACTTCCTCGTCTCCGGCCTGCTGACGGGCACCACGATCGTCCTGTACGACGGCAGCCCCGGCCACCCCGACACAGGCGCTCAGTGGCGCATCGCCGAATGCACCGGCGCCACCCTCTACGGCACGTCCGCCGCGTACGTCATGGCCTGCCGCAAGGCGGGGGTGCAGCCGGCGCGCGACCACGATCTCTCGCGCCTGCGGTGCGTGGCGACGACCGGTTCTCCACTGCCTCCGGACGGCTTCGCCTGGCTGCACGACGAGGTCCGTGACGACCTGTGGATCGCCTCCGTCAGCGGTGGCACGGACGTGTGCTCCTGCTTCGCGGGAGCCGTGCCGACCCTCCCGGTGTACATCGGCGAACTCCAGGCGCCCTGCCTGGGCACCGACCTCCAAGCCTGGGACCCCAGCGGAAACCCCCTGATCGACGAGGTCGGCGAGCTGGTCGTCACCAACCCGATGCCCTCCATGCCGACCCGCTTCTGGAACGACCCCGACGGCAGCCGCTACCACGACAGCTACTTCGACATGTATCCGGGAGTGTGGCGCCACGGGGACTGGATCACCCTCACCTCCCGCGGCTCCGTGATCATCCACGGCCGCTCGGACTCCACGCTCAACCGCCAGGGCGTCCGCATGGGTTCGGCCGATATCTACGAAGCCGTCGAGCGCCTCCCCGAGATCAAGGAGTCCCTCGTCATCGGCATCGAGCAGCCCGACGGCGGCTACTGGATGCCTCTCTTCGTCCACCTGGCCCCCGGAGCCGTACTCGACGACACCCTCCTGAACCGCATCAAGCAGACCATCCGCGAACAGCTCTCCCCGCGCCACGTCCCCGACGAAGTCATCCAGGTCCCGGGCGTTCCGCACACCCTCACGGGCAAGCGCATCGAGGTCCCGGTCAAACGCCTCCTGCAGGGCACCCCCTTGGAGAAGGCCGTGAACCCGGGCTCTGTCGACGACCTCGACCTGCTGCACTTCTACGAGGACCTGGCCCGCAAGCGGGGCTGACGCATCTCGCCGCACCCATGACCGACCCCCTCGCCCCCGCCGCGGCCACCGCGGCGGGCAGGCGTTGTCAGTGCCGCCCGTTACTGTGAGTGAGCATTGATCGACTGCATGCAGGGGGAACCATGCCGCACACCGCGCACCACATCATGCGACGCGTCCTGCGCCGTGAAATCGCGGGCACCATCGGCTTGTTGACCGACGAACACGACTTCACCGAGATGCGGCGCTACCGCACCTTCGCCTTCGACGACCACACGACCTACCTCCAGCAGGTGGAAGCCCTGCTCAGGAGTCTCGCCGACCAGGGCAGCCATACCACGGTCGCCCTGTTCGATCCGCAGGAGTACGCGGACTTCTGCGCCGACAGCGGCCTGGAACCCGACGCCCCCTCCAGCCGCACCCGTTTCACGGCGGAACTGGCCGCCACGGGGCCGACCATCCCGTACGAGGGCCAACCCCTGGCCGAACTCGTCCCGGACCTGGTAGACGAGGCCGTACGACAGGCCACCTGGGAGTACGCGACCACGGTGCTGGCCCACCTCGGCCCCTGCGCCTCCTGCGGCGAGGACATCGGGCACGCCTCCCTCGCGCACGCCTCCCGGCTGCTCACCCGCGTCCTCGAGACCGCGCGTCCCGGCCACCACCACCTCGTGTGCAGCGTCTCGACGGCACCCGAGACCCTCGTTGCGGTGCTGCATGCCGACGAGGACCCCGACGGCATGCCTCGCGTCGACGAGACCGAGGTCCTCGAATTCACCACTGTCCTCGCCCTGGGCATCGCCACCCACCGTGTGGGCGGACTCGTCATGCGCACCATCGCACCCGGCACTGCGGACCGCGTCTACGGCTGGCGCCTGTGCGGAGAACACCTGGAACCCCTCACTGCGGGGGAGGTCTTCGACGCCTACTGCACCGACGTCGAGTCCGGCGACCTCGTCTCCCCGGAGTCCGGCGTCGACTACTGCGCGCCACCCGATCTCGGGGACGACGGACCGACGGGCCACACTCATGGAACGGACGCCCCGGAGCCACCGATGCGCACATGATCCAGACACGCCGAGCAACTGACACGTGCCCGAACGAGCCAGGGGCGCCCCACCCGCAGGTGGAGCGCCCCGGCCGTCCGCGTCGGGCGGCACCGCGTCCCGGCTACTCGCCGGACAGCACCGCCTGCGCCGCGCGCCGCGCCTCGTCGGCGGTGTCGGCGGCACGCGCGGCCGCTGCGGCACGCTCGCACTGCGCCAGTGTGTACTTCGCCAGCGTTGCCCGGACGTAAGGAAGCGACGCCGCACCCATGGACAAGGAGGTGACACCGAGACCGGTCAGCACACACGCCAGCAGCGGGTCCGACGCGGCCTCACCGCAGACGCCGCAGCTCTTCCCCTCGGCCTTCGCCGCCTCCGCGGACAGCGCGACCAGGTCGAGCAGCGCGGGTTGCCACGGATCCTGCAGGCGCGAGACCGCACCCACCTGACGGTCGGCGGCGAACGTGTACTGCGCGAGGTCGTTGGTCCCCAGCGACAGGAACTCGACCTCCTGCAGAATCGAGCGCGCCCGCAGCGCGGCCGACGGGATCTCCACCATCGCGCCGAACTTCGCGTGCAGCCCGGCCTCGCGGCACGCGTCCGCGAACGCCTTCGCATCGGTGCGGTCGGCGACCATCGGGGCCATGACCTCGAGGTAGACCGGCAGCCCCTCCGCGGCCTTCGCGAGCGCGGTCAGCTGCGTACGCAGTACCTCGGGGTGGTCGAGCAGCGTCCGCAGACCGCGTACGCCCAGCGCCGGGTTCGGCTCGTCCGCCGGGGTCAGGAAGTCCAGCGGCTTGTCCGCACCGGCGTCCAGCACCCGCACGACGACACGGCCCTCCGGGAAGGCCTCGAGTACCTGCCGGTACGCCTCGACCTGCTTCTCCTGCGACGGTGCCTTCCTGTTGTCGTCCAGGAAGAGGAACTCCGTACGGAACAGACCGACGCCCTCGGCCCCGGCCTCGACGGCGGCCGGCACATCCGCCGGGCCACCGACGTTCGCCAGCAGCGGCACCTTGTGACCGTCGGCCGTGGCACCCGGCCCGGTCGAAGCCGCCAGGGCGGCCTTGCGCTCGGCGGCCGCCGCCTCCAGCTGTGCCTTCTTCTCGTCGCTCGGGTTCACGAAGATCTCGCCGGTGCTGCCGTCGACGGCGATCACCGTGCCCTCGGTGAGCTCACCGGCACCCGGCAGCGCCACCACGGCCGGAACGCCGAGCGCCCGGGCCAGGATCGCGCTGTGGCTGGTCGGCCCGCCCTCCTCGGTGACGAAGCCGAGGACCAGGGTGGGGTCCAGCAGAGCCGTGTCGGCAGGCGCGAGATCGCGGGCGACGAGGACGTAGGGCTCGTCGCTGTCCGGGACACCCGGCATCGGCACCCCGAGGAGACGGGCGACGATACGATTCCGCACGTCGTCGAGGTCGGCCACGCGACCGGCGAGGTACTCACCAGCGGCGGCCAGCAGTTCGCGGTACGCGGCGAATGCGTCGTACACCGCACGCTCCGCGGTGCTGCCGACGGCGATACGACGTTCCACGTCCGCCATCAGCTCGGGGTCCTGGGCCATGAGGGCCTGCGCCTCCAGTACTGCCTGGGCCTCGCCCCCCGCCAGGTTGCCGCGCGCAATGAGATCAGCGGCCACAGCGTCCACGGCCTGGCGTGCGCGTCCCTGTTCGCGCTCCGCGTCCTCCGCCGGAATCTGCTTGGCCGGCGGTTCGAGCACCGCCGTCCCCATGTGCCGGACCTCGCCGATCGCCACGCCGTGGCTCACACCGACGCCTCGCAGCGTTGTCTGCATCTCAACCGTCTCCGAATCATGCGGTGGGTCCCGCCACCGCGATGGTTGTCTGTGATGTCGTTCAGTACGGCGTCGGCGTCACTGCCAGCTGAAGAGCTGGTCGCCCGCCTTCACATCGCCGTCCTCACGGAGACCGGAAAGGGAGTCGGCCATGGCCTCGAGCGCCACCACCGGGCACACCGGGGACTTGCCGGCCTGCTCGACGGCGGCCGGGTTCCAACGCACGATCGCCTGACCACGCGTGACGGTGTCGCCCTTGTTGACCAGCAGTTCGAAGCCCTCACCGTTGAGCTGCACGGTGTCGATGCCCAGGTGCGTCAGCACACCGCGGCCTTCTGCGTCCACGACGACGAAGGCGTGCGGATGGAGCGAGACGATGACACCGTCCACCGGGGAGACGGCTACCGAGGGCTCACGCAGGGGATCGACCGCCACACCGGGCCCGACCATCGCTCCTGAGAAGACGGGGTCGGGCACTGCAGACAGTTCGATCGCGCGTCCTGCGAGAGGAGACGTCACGGTGGTCATGGGAAGCCTCCCAGAGATGGAGTTTCAACTGCGCCGTCACCGCCTGTCCCGGACGGCGCACTGCCCAGAAGGGTATGTCATATGAAGTACAGGTTCCGGGTGAGTCGTAGGGGTTGCTGACCCTAGGGAAGCGGCTCAATATTGATTTGCACCCGCTCCGAGGCCCGTGTACAGTCTGACTCCTGCCTGGGGCCGAGAGACGCGATCAAGCGTCCTGGCTTGGCAGCACCCACCTTGTCGGATTCCTTTCTCGGGGCCGTTCTGCATGCCCGCAGAGCAGTGGTCAGAGAGACGGAAAATCACTGATAAAGTCGGGTTCGCCGGAAAGGGAAACGCGAGAGCGGGAACC
>NZ_MLYP01000059.1 GCF_001866645.1 Streptomyces colonosanans | reverse complement strand
GGGCCGAGGCCGACGCCGCCTCCTGGAGCGCGGCCAGGGAGGTCAGCGCGCCCGGGCCGGTGGACAGCAGGAGCGGGGCGGCCTCGCCCGTGATCCGGCCGTAGGCATCCGCCGCGAAGCCCGCGTTGTTCTCCACCCTGAGCCCGACGTACCGCAGGTCGGAGCGGCGCAGCGCGTCGAACATGCCCAGCGCGTGCTGGCCGGGCAGTCCGAAGACGGTCGTCGCGCCGAGACCGGCGAGGGTCTCCACGACCAGGTCTCCGCCGTTGCGGCCGGTCATCACGGGGCGCGAAGCGCCTTCATGAGGGGTGGTGACCGGGCCGGGGGCACCTTCCAGCGGTGGCTGGGGGAGGGTGGGAGGGTTGAGGTCCGCCTCCGTCTGGGCAGGTCTGGGACGGAGTACCTGGTCGTGGTCCTGGGTCACTTGCCCTCGTTCTCCTTACGGGCTGCCGCGATCTGGCGGGTCATGATGGTCGTCAGCTCGTACGCCGTGTGGGACGCGGCCACGGACGTGATCTCCGCGTGGTCGTAGGCGGGCGCCACCTCGACGAGGTCCGCGGAGACCAGGTTGCAGGACGCGAGGCCGCGCAGGATCTCCAGGAGTTCGCGCGAGGTCAGGCCGCCGGCCTCGGGCGTGCCGGTGCCGGGGGCGTGCGCCGGGTCCAGGCAGTCGATGTCGATGGAGATGTACAGCGGGCGGTCGCCGATGCGCTGGCGCAGCTGGTCTGCGATCTCGTCCGCGCCACGCCGGTATACGTCGGCGGACGTGACGATGCCGAAGCCCATCTTCTCGTCGTCGGTGAGGTCCTGCTTGCCGTACAGCGGGCCGCGGGTGCCGACGTGGGAGAGAGCGGAGGTGTCGAGGATGCCCTCCTCGACGGCGCGGCGGAAGGGGGTGCCGTGGGTGTACTCGGCGCCGAAGTACGTGTCCCAGGTGTCGAGGTGGGCGTCGAAGTGGAGCAGCGCGACCGGGCCGTGCTTCTTGGCCACCGAGCGCAGCAGCGGGAGCGCGATGGTGTGGTCGCCGCCGAGCGTCATCAGGCGGGCGCCCGTGCCGAGCAGGTCGTCGGCGGCGGCCTCGATGGTCTCCACGGCCTCGTTGATGTTGAACGGGTTCACGGCGATGTCGCCGCCGTCCGCGACCTGCGCGAGCGCGAAGGGGGAGGCGTCCTGGGCCGGGTTGTACGGGCGCAGCAGGCGGGAGGCCTCGCGGATCGCGTTGCCGCCGAAGCGCGCGCCGGGGCGGTAGGACACTCCCGAGTCGAACGGCACACCGACCACGGCGACGTCGGCGGTGCCGACCTCGTCGAGGCGGGGCAGCCGGGCGAAGGTCGCGGGTCCCGCGTACCGCGGAACGCGGGACGAGTCGACGGGGCCGCGCGGCCCGTTGCCGCCTGCTGCGGGGTTCTCGGTGCTGCTCATCGTCGGGCTCCTTCAGGTCATGCACAGGTGGGTGCCGAGGACACGGCCTACTGCCCCAATGCCCCGGCAGGCGTGGACGGCACCGGCTCGCGGGGACATCCGCCCGGACCCGTGACCGCCGGTCCGGACTGACCTTAAGTCGCTGGAAGGCGCCGCTGAAGTGTACGTTTCATCCACTCGAACCGACCGAGATGGAGGAATCGTCCACCATGCGGGACCCCATCACCCCGGCGGTACCCCCCACCCCAGCGGTACCGCTGTCCGCCCTGCTCGCCCGGGACGACCTGGCCCTGCGGCAGATCGCCGGGCCGACGGATCCCGGCATCGTCATCCACTGGGCGCACACCTCGGAGATGGCGGACCCCTACCCGTATCTGCTGGGCGGCGAGCTGCTGCTCACGGCCGGCGTGCAGATATCCGAGGCCACGGGCTCCGGGACCCGCTTCGACGACTACGTCTCCCGGATCGTGGCCGCGGGCGGCGCGGGGCTCGGTTTCGGCCTGGCACCCGTGCACGACGCGGTGCCGGCGGCGCTGGTGGCGGCCTGCGACCACTACGCGCTGCCGCTGCTCGAGGTCCCGCCGCAGACGACGTTCTCGGGCGTGGCGCGTGCGGTGTGGCAGCTGATGGCCCAGGCCCGCCTCGCGGAACTGCGCCGCGTCACCGAGGCCCAGCAGAGCCTGGCCGCGGCGGCGGCCCGCCCGGCCCCGGTCCCCTCGGTACTGCGCCAGCTGGCCCAGCGGGTGGGCGGCCGGACGGTCCTGTACGCACCGGACGGCGCGGAACTGGCAGGCGCGGGCCGGGCCCCGGAGCAGGCGGTACGGGGGCTGCGGAAGCTGGCGAAGGTGGTACGCCCGGAAGGCGCGGGGCCCACCCCGTCCTCCGCCACCGACACCGTCGCCGGCACCCATCTCGCCGCCTATGCCCTCGGCACCGGGCAGGGCTTCGTGCTCGGGGTGGCCTCCCCGCGCCGCGAGCCGGGCGACCACACGATCTCCTCGGTCGCAGCGGTGCTGCTGTCGCTGCTCACCGGTGAACACCAGAGCGCCGACGGGGCGGCACGTTCGTCGGCGCTCGTGCGGCTGCTGCTCGGGGCCCCGCCCCAGGAGGTCGCACCGCTGATCGGCCCGGACCGATGGCTCGTGGTGCATGCCCGGCCCGCCCAGGACGGCTGTGCACCGGACGCGGTCGCCGCGTCGACGCTCGGCGCCGCGCTGGGCTCCCCGCTCGTGGACGCGGCCGGTGAGGTCGTACGCGTCCTCGTGCCGGCCGACCGGGTGCCGACCGCCCAGCCGGGCTGGACGCTCGGCGTCAGCGCGGCGGCGGAACCCGGCGAGTGGGCCGGTGCCGACGCGCAGGCCTCCCACGCGCTGGCCCGCGCCCGCGCGCGACGGCTGCCGCTGGTGCGCCACGGCGGGCGCGCGGGCGTGGCCGACCTGGTCCCGCCCGCTCAGGCCGCACTGCACGCCAGGACGCTGCTCGCGCCGATCGCCCGGACCCCCGCGCTCACCGACACCCTGCGCACCTGGCTGTCCCTGCACGGCAGTTGGGACCGTACGGCGGTGGCCCTCTCCGTCCACCGCAACACCGTCCGTCAACGCATCGCGCGCTGTGCCGCGTTGCTGGACGCGGACCTGGACGACCCGGACGTGCGCATGGAGTTGTGGTTCGCCCTGAAGCACGCGCAGGGATGACGGGCCGATACTCCGCCTTGGCGTGCCGGGACACCAGACGGAGCGCGGCGGCAGAATGGGGACATGCCGATACCCGGGATGCCCAGCCGCACCGAGCTCGTCGACCACCTCGTTCGGACCCGTATCGCGGGCCATGTCGCCACACCCCGCGAGAACAACCTCTCCCACTATCGCCAGCTCGCGAACGGCGACCGCAACTACTGGCTCGGCCTGGAACTCGGCGACCGCTGGAGCGATGAGCAGGACGTCCTCGCGGTCATGGCGGAACGCTGCGGCGTCAGCGACGACCCCGAGCACCGGTACGGCCAGGACACCATCGACCCGGAACTGACGGTCGACGCCCTGGAACGCCTCGCGGCCCGGCTGCGCAAGGCCGCCGACGGCGAACAGCGCGTCCTGTTCGCCACCGGTCACCCCGGCGGGCTCCTCGACGTCCACCGTGCCACCGCCGCGGCTCTGCGCGCCGCCGGCTGCGAGATCGTCGTCATCCCGGACGGGCTGCGGACGGAGGAGGGGTATGTGATGCAGTTCGCCGACGTGGCCGTCCTGGAGCACGGCGCCACCCTCTGGCACACCCACTCCCCCGAGCCGATGCGCGCGATCCTGAACGGCCTTCAGGCCGAGGGCCGCCCCCTGCCCGACCTCGTCGTCGCCGACCACGGCTGGGCGGGCTGTGCGGGCCGGCTCGGGATCGACTCCGTCGGATACGCCGACTGCAACGACCCGGCGCTCTTCCTCGGCGAGGCGGAGGGCACCCTCCAGGTGACGGTGCCCCTCGACGACCACGTCACCAGCCCCCGCCACTACGACCCGCTGACGGCCTACCTGCTGGGCCAGGCCGGTCTGACGGCCACCGGCTGAGGCCGGCGGCAGGCCGTCACCGGGGGACGCGGACCACGCCCTCCTGGATCACCGAGATCGCCAACCGCCCGTCCTGGGTGTAGATGCGGGCCTGCCCGAGCCCGCGTCCGCCGTACGCCGACGGGGACTCCTGGTCGTACAGGAGCCACTCGTCGGCCCGGAACGGACGGTGGAACCACATCGCGTGGTCCAGCGATGCCCCGACGACGTCACCGACGCCCCAGCCGCCGCGCCCGTGCGCGAGCAGGATCGAGTCGAGGAGCGTCATGTCGGAGACGTACGTGGCGAGGACGACGTGCAGCAGCGGGTCGGCCGCGTACTCGTCGAGCTTGCCGTTCGTACGGAACCACACCTGGGAGCGCGGCTCGCGGACCGTTCCCGCCGTGGCGAACGGCGGCTCGTCCACGTATCGGAGGTCGACGGCCGCGCGGGCCTCCAGCAGCCACTCCAGGACCTGGGGGCCGTCGAAGACGTCCGCGTAGCGCGGCAGCAGTTCCTCGCCCGCGGGCAGCGTCTCCGGGTCCGGCGCCGACGGCATCGGGGCCTGGTGGTCCAGGCCCTCCTCGTGCGTCTGGAAGGACGCGGAGAGGTGGAAGATCGGCTGACCGTGCTGGACCGCGACCACCCGGCGGGTGGTGAAGGAGCGGCCGTCGCGGATGCGGTCGACCGTGTAGACGATCGGGGCGCCCGGGTCACCGGGACGCAGGAAATAGGAGTGGAGGGAGTGGGCGTGCCGGTCCTCGGGGACCGTCCGCCCGGCGGCGACCAGCGCCTGGGCCGCCACCTGCCCGCCGAAGACGCGCGGGACGAGAGAAGGCCGGGACCGGCCGCGGAAGATGTCCTGCTCGATCCGCTCCAGGTCGAGCAGATCGAGCAGGGACCGAAGTGCGTGACTCATGGCGTCGGTTGTACGGGGCGATCCTGTCGCGGACCCTAGAGCCCCATGTCCTTCGCGATGATCGACTTCATGATCTCGCTGGTGCCGCCGTAGATGCGGTTGACGCGGTTGTCGGCGTACAGGCGGGCGATCGGGTACTCGTTCATGAAGCCGTAGCCGCCGTGCAGCTGGAGGCAGCGGTCGATGACGCGGTGCGCGACCTCGGTGCAGAACAGCTTGGCGGAGGCGGCCTCGGCGGCGGTCAGCTCACCGGCGTCAAGGGCCTCGGTGGCGCGGTCGACGACGGCCTCGGCGGCATCCACCTCGGCCTGGCAGGCGGCCAGCTCGAACTTGGTGTTCTGGAAGGACGCGACCGGCTTGCCGAAGACGGTGCGCTGCTGGACGTACTCCTTGGCGAACCGGACGGCGGCCTTGGCCTGCGCGTAGGCGCCGAAGGCGATGCCCCAGCGCTCGGAGGCGAGGTTGTGGCCGAGGTAGGAGAAGCCCTTGTTCTCCTCGCCGAGCAGGTCGTCGACCGGCACCTTGACGTCGACGAACGCCAGCTCGGCGGTGTCCGAGACGCGCAGGCCGAGCTTGTCGAGCTTGCGGCCGATGGAGTAGCCCTCGGCCTTGGTGTCCACCACGAAGAGGGAGATGCCGTGACGGCGGTCCTCGGCGGTGGGCGCGGCGGTGCGGGCGCACACGATCATGCGGTCGGCGTGCACGCCGCCGGTGATGAAGGTCTTGGCGCCGTTGAGGACGTAGTGCGTGCCGTCCTCCGAGAGCTTGGCGGTGGTCTTCATGCCCGCGAGGTCGGAGCCGGTGCCCGGCTCGGTCATCGCGATGCCCCACATCTCCTCACCGGAGACGAACTTCGGCAGGTAGCGCTTCTTCTGCTCGTCGGTGGCGAGCAGCTTGATGTACGGCAGGCCGAGCAGCGTGTGCACGTTGGAGCCGCCGAAGGTGACACCGGCCCGGGCGGTCTCCTCGTACATGACGGCCTCGAACTTGTGGGTGTCCAGGCCGGCGCCGCCGAACTCCTCGGGGACGTTGATGCCGAAGAGGCCCAGCTCGGCGAGCTGGTGGTAGAACTCGCGCGGGGCCTGGCCGGCGGCGAACCACTCGTCGTACACCGGGACGACCTCGGCCTCGATGAAGGCGCGCAGGGTCTCCCGGAACGCCTCGTGATCCTCGTTGAACACCGTACGGCGCACCGCCGCCACCTCCACCTGGGTCCTGGGTATGTCTAAGCGCTTGCTCAGATCAAACCGTACCGGCGGGTAGGGACGGCCGTCCAGAGTCACCGACCCGTAACGCTCGTCACGCTCCCGGAGCAGCCCCGCACGATCACGGGATCGCCTCGCGATCGCCCGGCTCAGTCCTTCCCGGCCGCCGAGAAGGCTCCCCTGGCCATCCGGTGCAGGAGCGTCGCCATCGCGTCGCGGCCCGGCAGGGCGGAACCCGGGCGCCCCAGGTGCGGCGTCGAGTTCAGCAGACCGAACACCGAGTGCACCGCCGAGCGCGCGGTCGGCTCGGCCAGCCCCGGGTACACCTCGCGGACGATCTCCACCCACAGCTCGACGTACTGCCGCTGCAGCTGCCGTACCAGCTTGCGGTCGCTGTCCCGGAGGCGGTCCAGCTCCCGGTCGTGCAGGGTGATCAGGGGACGGTCGTCGAGCGCGAAGTCGATGTGCCCCTCGATCAGCGAGTCGAGGACCTCCTCGGGGTTCCGTCCCGCGGGGCCCCCGTCGGCCTCGGCCACCCGGCGCCTGGCCCCGGTGAGCAGCTGCCCGCTGATCCCCACGAGGAGCTCGGCGAGCATCGCGTCCTTGCCCGCGAAGTGCCGGTACAGACCGGGTCCGCTGATGCCGACCGCGGCTCCTATCTCGTCGACGCCGACGCCATGGAAGCCGCGCTCGGCGAACAGCCGCGCGGCCTCCTTGAGGATCTGCTCGCGACGGGTGGGGCCGTCGGTTCTGGTGGCCATGAAATCGATTCTAGACAGGGAGGTTAGCGGTCGTTAACCTGAAGGAAGTGCGTTAACGCTCATTAACTCGGTGAGGGGATCGCAGGATGCAGGAGGCACCGGAGCTGACGAGCGCGGCCGAGCCCGCGTCGGAGGCCTGGCGGGCCAACGAGGAGGCGCACCGCGCGCTCGCCGAGGAGCTGCGCGGCAAGCTCGCCGCGGCCCGGCTGGGCGGCGGCGAGAGGGCCCGGGCGCGTCACACCGCGCGCGGGAAGCTGCTGCCGCGTGACCGCGTGGACACCCTGCTGGATGCGGGGTCGCCCTTCCTTGAACTGGCACCCCTCGCCGCCGACGGGATGTACGACGGGCAGGCACCGTCCGCCGGAGTGATCGCCGGGATCGGGCGGGTCAGCGGCCGCGAGTGCGTGATCGTCGCCAACGACGCCACGGTCAAGGGCGGCACGTACTACCCGATGACGGTGAAGAAGCACCTCCGGGCGCAGGAGGTGGCCCTGGAGAACCGTCTCCCCTGTGTCTACCTCGTCGACTCCGGCGGCGCCTTCCTGCCCCTGCAGGACGAGGTCTTCCCCGACCGGGAGCACTTCGGGCGCATCTTCTACAACCAGGCGCGGATGTCCGGCGCCGGCATCCCGCAGATCGCGGCCGTCCTCGGCTCCTGCACGGCGGGCGGAGCGTATGTCCCGGCGATGAGCGACGAGGCGGTGATCGTGCGGAACCAGGGCACGATCTTCCTGGGCGGCCCGCCCCTGGTGAAGGCGGCCACCGGAGAGGTGGTCAGCGCCGAGGACCTGGGCGGCGGTGAGGTCCACTCGCGCGTGTCGGGTGTGACGGATCATCTCGCGGAGGACGACGCGCACGCCCTGCGGATCGTGCGGACCATCGTGTCGACGCTCCCCGCCCGCGGGCCGCTGCCCTGGGAGGTCGTCCCGTCCGTGGAACCGAAGACGGACCCGTCCGGGCTGTACGGCGCGGTGCCGGCGGACTCCCGCACGCCCTACGACGTGCGCGAGGTCATCGCGCGCGTGGTGGACGGTTCACGCTTCGCCGAGTTCAAAGCGGAGTTCGGGCAGACCCTTGTCACCGGCTTCGCCCGTATCCACGGCCACCCGGTCGGGATCGTCGCCAACAACGGCATCCTGTTCTCCGAATCAGCCCAGAAGGGCGCCCACTTCATCGAGCTGTGCGACCAGCGCGGCATTCCCCTGGTGTTCCTGCAGAACATCTCCGGCTTCATGGTGGGGCGCGACTACGAGGCGGGCGGCATCGCCAAGCACGGCGCCAAGATGGTGACCGCCGTGGCCTGCACCCGCGTGCCGAAGCTCACGGTGGTGATCGGCGGCTCGTTCGGCGCGGGCAACTACTCGATGTGCGGCCGGGCGTACTCCCCGCGCTTCCTGTGGATGTGGCCGAACGCCAAGATCTCGGTGATGGGCGGCGAGCAGGCCGCGTCGGTCCTCGCGACCGTCAAGCGCGACCAGTTGGAGGCGCGTGGGGAGTCCTGGCCCGCGGAGGACGAGGACACCTTCAAGGCCCCGATCCGTGCGCAGTACGAGCGCCAGGGGAACGCCTACTACGCGACGGCCCGCCTCTGGGACGACGGTGTGATCGACCCGCTGGAGACCCGGCAGGTGCTGGGCCTGGCCCTGACCGCGTGCGCCAACGCGCCACTGGGTGACCCCCAGTTCGGCGTCTTCCGGATGTAAGGGGGAGTCCATGTTCGACACGGTGCTTGTGGCCAACCGGGGCGAGATCGCCGTACGCGTCATCCGCACGCTGCGGTCGATGGGCGTGCGCTCGGTGGCCGTCTTCTCCGACGCCGACGCGGACGCCCGGCATGTCCGGGAGGCCGACACGGCGGTACGGATCGGTCCGGCTCCGGCGACCGAGAGCTATCTGTCGGTGGAGCGGCTGCTCGACGCGGCGGCCCGGACCGGCGCCCGGGCGGTGCACCCGGGGTACGGCTTCCTCGCGGAGAACGCCGGGTTCGCGCGCGCGTGCGCGGAGGCCGGACTGGTCTTCATCGGGCCGCCCGCGGACGCCATCGCGCTCATGGGCGACAAGATCCGCGCCAAGGAGACAGTGAAGGCGGCCGGGGTCCCGGTCGTCCCCGGATCCAGCGGCAGCGGGCTCAGTGACGCGGAACTGGCCGACGCCGCCCGCGAGATCGGGATGCCGGTGCTGCTGAAGCCCAGCGCGGGCGGCGGCGGCAAGGGCATGCGGCTGGTGCGGGACGCATCGGTCCTCGCCGACGAGATCGCGGCCGCCCGCCGTGAGGCCCGCGCCTCCTTCGGCGACGACACGCTTCTCGTCGAGCGCTGGATCGATCGCCCCCGCCACATCGAGATCCAGGTCCTGGCCGACGCCCACGGCAATGTGGTGCATCTGGGCGAGCGCGAGTGCTCCCTGCAGCGCCGCCACCAGAAACTCATCGAGGAGGCACCGAGCGTGCTCCTCGACGAGGCCACGCGCGCGGCGATGGGCGAGGCGGCGGTCCAGGCGGCCCGCTCGTGCGGGTACCAGGGCGCGGGCACGGTGGAGTTCATCGTGCCGGGCGGGGACCCCTCGTCGTACTACTTCATGGAGATGAACACCCGCCTCCAGGTGGAGCACCCGGTCACCGAGCTGATCACGGACGTGGACCTGGTGGAGTGGCAGCTGCGGGTGGCGGCGGGCGAACGGCTGTCCTTCGGGCAGGAGGATGTCACGCTCACCGGGCATGCGATCGAGGCCCGTATCTGCGCCGAGACCGTGTCCGTCAAGGAGGGGGCCCGCGGCTTCCTCCCCTCCGGCGGCACCGTGCTGTCGCTGCACGAGCCGCAGGGCGAGGGAGTACGCACCGACTCGGGGCTGTCCGAGGGCACCGAGGTCGGCAGCCTCTACGACCCGATGCTGTCGAAGGTCATCGCCCACGGCCCCGACCGCGAGACCGCGCTGCGCAGGCTCCGGGCGGCCCTCGCCCAGACCGTCACCCTGGGCGTGCAGACCAACGCGGGCTTCCTGCGCCGTCTGCTGGCCCATCCGGCGGTCGTGGCCGGCGAGTTGGACACCGGGCTGGTGGAACGGGAGGTGGACGGCCTCGTCCCGACCGAGGTGCCGGACGAGGTCTACGCGGCGGCGGCGCTGCTGCGCCAGGCCGCTCTCGGACCCCGGGAACCGGGCTGGGTCGATCCGTTCTCCGTGCCCGACGGCTGGCGCCTGGGCGGTGAGCCCGCCTGGACGGCGCACCACCTGCGGGTGCCGGGCCACGACCCCGTGACCGTCCGCGTGCGCGGCACGGCGGACGGCGCCATCGAGGTGCTGTTCGACGGCAAGGAGCCCCTGCGCGGGCCCTCGGGTCCGCTGCCGGGCGCGGCACGGGAATCCCGGTTCACCTTCCCGCTCGACGGTGTCACCCACACCTTCGCCGCCCTGCCGGGGGGCACCTGGCTGGGCCGTGACGGCGATGCCTGGCACGTGCGCGACCACGACCCGGTCGCCGCGTCGCTGGCCGGTGCCGCCCACTCGGGCACCGACTCGCTGACCGCGCCCATGCCCGGCACGGTGACCGTCGTGAAGGTGGCCGTCGGCGACGAGGTGGCCGCCGGGCAGAGCCTGCTGGTGGTTGAGGCGATGAAGATGGAGCACGTCATCTCCGCCCCGCACGCCGGCACCGTCGCCGAACTCGACGTCACGCCCGGCACGACGGTCGCCATGGACCAGGTGCTGGCCGTGATCACACCGCACGACGACGGCCACGACGACCACGTGGACACGGAGGCCCAGGAATGACCGCTCAGGGACTGCCCATGGTCGTACCGGCCCAGGACCTGCCCGCACGGGTCAGGATCCATGAGGTCGGCCCCCGCGACGGCCTGCAGAACGAGAAGCGCGCGGTACCGACGGAGGTGAAGGCGGACTTCATCCGCCGGCTCGCCGACGCGGGCCTGACCACCATCGAGGCCACCAGCTTCGTCCACCCCAAGTGGGTCCCCCAGCTCGCCGACGCGGAGAAGCTGTTCCCGCTCGTCGCCGACCTGCCGGTGGAGCTTCCGGTCCTCGTGCCGAACGAACGCGGCCTGGAGCGTGCCCTCGCGCTGGGCGCCCGCCGGATCGCCGTCTTCGCCAGCGCCACCGAGTCCTTCGCCAAGGCCAACCTCAACCGCACGGTGGACGAGGCCCTGGGCATGTTCGACCCGGTGGTCGCGCGTGCGAAGGACCGGAAGGTGCACGTCCGCGGCTATGTCTCCATGTGCTTCGGCGACCCCTGGGAGGGCGCCGTCCCGATCCACCAGGTCGTCCGCGTCTGCAAGGCGCTCATGGACATGGGCTGCGACGAGCTGAGCCTGGGCGACACGATCGGCGTGGCGACTCCGGGCCATGTCCTGGACCTGCTCTCCGAGCTGAACGAGGAGGGCGTGCCGACCAGCGCGCTCGGCGTGCACTTCCACGACACCTACGGCCAGGCCCTCGCCAACACCCTGGCCGCACTACAGCACGGCGTGACGACCGTCGACGCCTCCGCGGGCGGCCTCGGCGGCTGCCCGTACGCCAAGTCCGCCACCGGCAATCTCGCCACCGAGGACCTGGTGTGGATGCTCCACGGCCTCGGCATCGACACCGGGGTCGACCTCGACCGGCTCACCGCGACGAGCGTGTGGATGGCCGCGCACCTGGACCGCCCCAGCCCCTCCCGTACCGTCCGAGCCCTCTCCCACAAGGAGTGACCCCCATGGACCATCACCT
The DNA here is from genome assembly GCF_001866645.1 of Streptomyces colonosanans. GTDB lineage: Bacteria > Actinomycetota > Actinomycetes > Streptomycetales > Streptomycetaceae > Streptomyces > Streptomyces colonosanans. Next base: position 91,725 of record NZ_MLYP01000059.1, on the reverse strand, counting down.
CTCCCCCGAGCTGGAGGAACTCCGGCGCACGGTCGAGGATTTCGCGCATGACGTCGTGGCTCCCAAGATCGGCGACTTCTACGAGCGCCATGAGTTCCCGTACGAGATCGTCCGTGAGATGGGCCGCATGGGCCTGTTCGGGCTGCCGTTCCCGGAGGAGTACGGCGGCATGGGCGGCGACTACCTCGCGCTGGGCATCGCGCTGGAGGAGCTGGCCCGCGTCGACTCGTCCGTCGCCATCACCCTCGAAGCCGGTGTCTCGCTGGGCGCGATGCCCATACATCTGTTCGGCACGGAGGAGCAGAAGCGTCAGTGGCTTCCGCGCCTGTGCTCCGGCGAGATCCTGGGCGCCTTCGGCCTGACGGAACCAGAGGCCGGCTCGGATGCGGGCGGAACCCGTACGACGGCCCGCCTGGACCCGGAGACCAACGAATGGGTGATCAACGGCACCAAGTGCTTCATCACCAACTCGGGCACGGACATCACCGGCCTGGTGACGGTCACGGCGGTCACGGGCCACAAGGAGGACGGCCGCCCGCGGATCTCCTCGATCATCGTCCCGTCCGGCACGCCCGGCTTCACGGTGGCGGCGCCGTACTCGAAGGTCGGATGGAACGCCTCGGACACCCGTGAACTGTCCTTCGTGGACGTCCGTGTCCCCGCCGCGAACCTGCTGGGCGAGGAGGGCCGCGGCTACGCCCAGTTCCTCCGCATCCTGGACGAGGGCCGCATCGCCATCTCGGCGCTGGCGACGGGTCTGGCGCAGGGCTGCGTGGACGAGTCGGTGAAGTACGCGAAGGAACGTCACGCCTTCGGCCGGAGCATCGGCGCGTACCAGGCCATCCAGTTCAAGATCGCGGACATGGAGATGAAGGCGTACACGGCCCGCCTGGCCTGGCGTGACGCTGCGTCCCGTCTGGTCTCCGGCGAATCCTTCAAGAAGGAGGCGGCCCTGGCCAAGCTCTACTCGTCCACGATCGCGGTCGACAACGCCCGCGACGCCACCCAGATCCACGGCGGCTACGGCTTCATGAACGAGTACCCGGTGGCCCGCATGTGGCGCGACTCCAAGATCCTGGAGATCGGTGAGGGCACCAGCGAGGTGCAGCGGATGCTGATCGCACGGGAACTGGGGCTGACGGGCTGACCTCGGCAACCGGTCCGCGCCCGTCCGGGCCCGGACGGGCGGGCGCCCCGGTGTACGGTCCACCGGGGCGCCCGTCACACGGCCTGTTTTACTGTGTCGGCCAGGGAACCTGCGGCGACCGGTAGTACCCGATCCCCAGGGCCTCCCATCGCGGCCCCTGCGCCGCGAGCCGCACCTTGTACGCATCCCAGTCGTGCGTGGCGGCCGGCGACCAGCCCAGCTCGGCCGCGCCCGGCAGCCTGGGGAAGGCCATGTAGTCGATATCGGCGTCCGTCACGAGCGTCTCCGACCACAGCGGCGCCTCGACCCCGCGGATCGCCGAGGCCGGCGCCCCGGGAAGGTAGGTGGCCGGGTCCCAGTCGTACGCCCGCTTCACCTCCACCAGGCCCGCCCAGGCCAGCCCGAGCGGGGTGTCCTTGGTGTACTTCATGTCGAGGTAGACCCGGTCGGCCGGGGACAGGATCAGCCCGGTGCCGTTCTGCGCGGCGTTCGCGACCTGCTCCTTCTCCGCGGCGCCGGTGTTGTCCAGACCCCAGTACTGGGCCAGCGCGCCCTCGACCGGATGCGCCCCGGTCAGCTGATGCCAGCCGATCACCGTCTTGCCGTACTTGGCGACAACGGGCTGCACCCGGTCCATGAAGGCCACGTAGTCGTCGTGGGTCGTGGAGTGGGCCTCGTCGCCGCCGATGTGGAGGTAGCGGCCCGGTGTGATCGCGGCCAGCTCGCGGATGACGTCGTCCACGAAGTCGTACGTCACCTGCTTGGGCACGCACAGCGAGCTGAAACCGACCTTGGTGCCGGTGTAGAGCGGGGGCGCGACACCGTCGCAGTTCAGGTCGGCGTACGAGGCGAGGGCGGCGTTGGTGTGGCCCGGCATGTCGATCTCCGGGACCACCTCCAGGTAGCGGGAAGCCGCGTAGCGGACGATCTCCTTGTAGTCGGTCTTCGTGTAGTAGCCGCCCTTGCCGCCGCCGACCTGGGTCGAACCGCCGTACGTGGCAAGACGGGGCCAGGAGTCGATGGCGATGCGCCAGCCCTGGTCGTCGCTCAGATGCAGATGCAGGGTGTTGACCTTGTACAGCGCCAACGCGTCGATGTAGCGCTTGACCTGCGCGACGCTGAAGAAGTGGCGGGAGACATCGAGCATCGCGCCGCGGTAGGCATAGCGCGGGGAGTCCTCGATGGTGCCGCCCGCGACCAGCCAGGGGCCGGTCTGCGCGGTCTTCTTCTCGACGGCGGCGGGCAGGAGCTGACGCAGCGTCTGCACACCGTGGAAGAGGCCCGACGGCCCGCGTGCGGTGATGGTGACGCCCTTGGCGCCGCTGTCAAAACGGTAGCCCTCGGCGCCGAACGGACCGCTCTCCAGGCGAAGTTGGATACCGCCGCTGCCGCGCGTGGTGACCGGTAGGCGATAGCCGGTCGAGGGCCGCAGGATGTCCGCGAGGTACTCGCCGACCCGGCGGGCCTCACGCGAGTCGTCCACCCGGATGTGCGTGCCCCGGGTGATCTCGTAGGGGGATCCGCCCGCGTCGACCGAGGCGGGCGCCGGGACCACCCGGCCGAGCGGTGTGGCGCCGCGGCCGGCCGCGGGTGCCGCGCCGACGACGGAGAGACCGGCAGCCGCCACGAGCAGCAGCGTGCCGAGAAGGCGGGGCGTTCTGTGGTGCGATCTCACATGCGCTCCCTTCCACAAGGTTCCACTTGCTTCTCTGGTGCATACCCAATGGGTATAGACCACTCTCTCGCACAGCGGGTGGAACAATCACCTCCATGGCGGAAATCATCCAGAAGGACGGCTCATGGACCTTCGACGGCGAGATACTCCGGTTGACTCCCGGACATGACAAGGGCGTTGGGCTGGTCCGCAGAACGCTGGGTGAACTCACGATCCCGCTGGACGCGTTGGCGGGAATCTCCATCGAACAGGGCAGGAAGACCGGGCGGCTCAGACTGCGGCTGCGTCACGGCGCCGACCCCCTGCTCCAGGCGACCGGCGGCAGGCTCACCGAGCCCAACGACCCGTACCAGCTGACCGTCGAGTCCAGCAGCTACGGCGTCGCCGAGTACCTGGCGGACGAGGTCCGCAACGCGCTCCTGCTCGACCAGGTGCCGTCCGAGCCGGTCGACGCCTATCTCCTGCCCGGACCCTCGGTTCCGCTGTCCGCGTCCGCCGGGGACGGCGCGGCGAGCTTCGACGGCGAGAACGTACGCCTGGAGTGGAACTGGAAGACGGAGGAGTCGAAGGCGGCCGCCGGTATCCGTTCGCTGGCCGTGGCCGACATCACCGCCGTGGAGTGGCAGCCGTCGGCCGGCCTGGAGAACGGCTACCTCCGCTTCACCGTGCGCGGCGCGGAGACCAAGGCGCCGCCGAAGTACGACCCCAACGCCGTGGTGCTCTGGGGATTCAAGAAGGACCCGCTGATGGCGCTCGTAGCGGCGGCCGTGCAGGCCCGGCTGCCGCACCCGGCGGCGCCCGCGGCCGTCACGCCGCCGGCGAAGGAATCGACCGCGCCCGCACCGAAGCGCTCGGGCGTGGAGGACGACCACGACACCCTGTTGCGCCGGCTGGGCGAACTGGGCGAGCTGCACCGGGCGGGCGTGCTGACGGACGAGGAGTTCACGCTGGCCAAGCGGGCGGTCCTCAAGCGGATGTGAGGACCGCCCGCCACTCCTGCACAAAACGTGACGCAAGGCACAGGGTGGACGGCCGTCAAACAGAGGCTCATAAGAACCTGAACGGCGAGCTGCCCGAAATCGGGCAGGATTCTTGCGATTCCGGCGTCCGTACCCCAAGATCTACCGGGTGCACGACGAACTTGTTGATCACCTGACGCGATCCACGACCCTCACCCGGGGCGAGGCGCTGCGCGTGATCCAGGACGTGCTCGCCTACTTCGACGAGACGACCGAGGAGTTCGTCCGCCGCCGCCACCGCGAGCTGCAGGCCCAGGGTCTGGTGAACGCGGCGATCTTCGAGCGGATCGAGGCGGACCTGAAGTATCGCGCGGTCGCACCGCCCGAGCTCACGCTCCGGCAGCTGCGCCGCATCGTCTACGGCTGAGACGCCGGGCGGATACTCCATCACCACGGTCGCAAAAGGGACTTAAGGAAACATATGTGCGGAATCGTCGGATACATCGGTAAGCGTGATGTGGCGCCGCTGCTGCTGGAGGGCCTGCAGCGGCTGGAGTACCGCGGCTACGACTCGGCGGGCATCGTCGTGACCTCCCCGAAGACGGCCGGCCTGAAGATGGTCAAGGCCAAGGGCCGGGTCCGCGACCTGGAGGCCAAGGTCCCCGCGCGCTTCAAGGGCACCACCGGCATCGCGCACACCCGTTGGGCCACCCACGGCGCCCCGTCCGACGTCAACGCCCACCCGCACATGTCGGCCGACCACAAGGTCGCCCTGGTGCACAACGGCATCATCGACAACGCCTCCGACCTCAGGAAGAGGCTCGAGGCGGAGGGCGTCGAGTTCCTCTCCGAGACCGACACCGAGGTCCTCACGCACCTGATCGCCCGCTCCGAGGCGGAGACCCTGGAGGAGAAGGTCCGCCATGCGCTGCGGGCCGTCGAGGGCACGTACGGCATCGCCGTGATGCACGCCGACTTCACGGACCGGATCGTGGTGGCCCGCAACGGCTCCCCCGTCGTCCTCGGCATCGGCGAGAAGGAGATGTTCGTCGCCTCCGACGTCGCCGCGCTGGTCGCCCACACCCGCCAGATAGTCACCCTCGACGACGGCGAGATGGCCACCCTCAAGGCCGACGACTTCCGTACCTACACCACCGAGGGCACCCGGACGACGGCCGAGCCGACCACCGTGGAGTGGGAGGCCGAGTCGTACGACATGGGCGGCCACGACACGTACATGCACAAGGAGATCCACGAGCAGGCCGACGCCGTGGACCGTGTGCTGCGCGGCCGCATCGACGACCGGTTCTCGACCGTGCACCTCGGCGGCCTGAACCTCGACGCCCGCGACGCCCGCGCCGTGCGCCGGGTGAAGATCCTGGGCTGCGGCACCTCGTACCACGCGGGCATGATCGGCGCCCAGATGATCGAGGAGCTGGCCCGTATCCCCGCCGATGCGGAGCCGGCCTCGGAGTTCCGCTACCGCAACGCGGTCGTCGACCCGGACACGCTGTACATCGCGGTCTCGCAGTCCGGTGAGACCTACGACGTGCTCGCTGCCGTCCAGGAGCTGAAGCGCAAGGGCGCGCGGGTGCTGGGCATCGTCAACGTCGTCGGCTCGGCGATCGCGCGCGAGGCGGACGGCGGCATGTACGTCCACGCGGGCCCCGAGGTGTGCGTGGTCTCGACGAAGTGCTTCACGAACACGACGGTCGCCTTCGGGCTGCTGGCCCTGCACCTGGGCCGCACCCGCGACCTCTCGGTGCGCGACGGCAAGCGGATCATCGAGGGCCTGCGGAAGCTGCCCGAGCAGATCTCCGAGATCCTCAAGCAGGAAGAGGAGATCAAGGAGCTGGCGGAGCAGTTCGCGGACGCCCGCTCGATGCTCTTCATCGGGCGCGTGCGCGGCTACCCGGTGGCGCGTGAGGCGTCGCTGAAGCTCAAGGAGGTCTCCTACATCCACGCCGAGGCCTACCCGGCCTCCGAGCTCAAGCACGGCCCGCTGGCGCTGATCGAGCCCGCCCTGCCGACGGTCGCGATCGTCCCGGACGACGACCTGCTGGAGAAGAACCGGGCGGCCATGGAGGAGATCAAGGCCCGCAGCGGCAAGATCCTCGCGGTCGCCCACCAGGAGCAGGAGAAGGCCGACCACACGATCGTCGTCCCGAAGAACGAGGACGAGCTGGACCCGATCCTGATGGGCATCCCGCTGCAGCTTCTCGCGTACCACACGGCGCTGGCGCTGGGCCGGGACATCGACAAGCCGCGCAACCTCGCCAAGTCGGTGACGGTGGAGTAGCCACTCCCCCACCACGGGCCCGTTGTGAACGCCCCCCTGTGCGCCACCGGCACAGGGGGGCGCTCTTCCGTTGCCGGGGCCACTCGGCAGCGACGACAAGGGAGTTGGCGACACCCGCAGCTCATGCCGCCCGGAAGAACGGCGCGTTGCGTTGTGGAAGGACGACCCCAAAGTCGCGCCGCCTCCGCGCTTCGGGGCGTGCCGGCCGGTGAGTTCAGGGGATGACGACGACCGGGCGCTGGGCGCGCTTGGCGAGACGGCCGGCGACCGAGCCGAAGATACGGCCCACGAGGCCGTGCGTGGAGCCGACGACGATGGCGTCCGCCTCGTACTCCCGCCCCACCTCTTCGAGTTCGTGGCAGATGTCGCCTCCGCGCTCGACGAGGATCCACGGCACCTCGGCGAGATGGTCCGCGCAGGCGAGTTCGAGCCCGAGGACCTCGGTGCGGTGGTCGGGCACGTCGACGAAGACCGGGGGCTCGCAGCCCGCCCACACCGTGGTGGGCAGCCGGTTGGCGACGTGGACGATGATCAGGCCCGTGCGGGAGCGGTGAGCCATGCCGATCGCGTACGCGAGGGCACGCTCGCTGGAGGTGGAGCCGTCGAAGCCGACGACCACACCGTGTTTGAAGGCGGGGTCGCAGGACGGGCGTGACTCTTCCGCCGCCAGGGGCTCGGCCGCCGTGGGGTCGGCGACGGGGCGTTTGCGGTCCGCGGGATCGGAGAATTCGTGTCCGGCCATGGGTGTCTCGGCGTTGTGATCCTCGTGGCATGGGTGTGGCGACAGTGTGCAGCGGAGCTGTGTCCGGGAATCATCTTCCCAACCCCATACCCCCAAGGGTACGGCGGCACGCCTCCTTGGCCCAGATCCCGCGCACACCGCACAGGGGTTCCAGGGAGCATGCCCGAGGGGGCGCCCGTGACGCAATGGTTGCTGCCTCGTACAGATGGTTTGCACGAGGGCTCCCGCACCGCCGGCGGAAGAGGTCGCGGTCAGTGACCGACCGCTTGAACGCGCGTTGAATCCGGTGACCCGACACCCCAGGGAGCACGCCGTGCCCGCACCTCGCACCGCCCCCCGCAAACGCCCCGCGCCGGACACCGCGAGCGATGTGGTCCGCTGGGCCGCCTTCAGTTGCGTCCTGGTCCCCGTGGTCCTCGTCTACTACGGCACTTCACCCGCCGGGGCGATCAGCACCATGCTGGGGCTGACGACCGTCACCGGGGTGTGCCGGGCGCTGCTGCGGGAGTCCGAGCGGGGCGCTGCGCAAGTGACGGCCGAGGAGCGCGTCCCGCACCGCGGACGGCACGGAGGGAACGGCACAAGGGCGTACGGAGGCGGGCGGCACAGTAAAGGAAGCACTCCGATCGTTTGACCGGTTTCCGCGCACGCCCCCGCTTCTTTTCAGCCAAGTTCTCACCCCCGCACATTCCGGGGTCGGACGGCCCCCCACCCCCCGTTCGACCTGCACCGAAAGGGTCCCGAAGGGCGCGCACACCCTACGGGGATTGGCCACCGGGGCGAGGCGCACTTCCCTGCACGGCCCGCGAGTGCGACGCTTCGTGATCGAATGCTTCACGCCAAGTTGCCATGTCGACAATGTGTCGGCTCGTGAACTGGCCACGCCGGCACCACGGGACACAGTAGATTCGATCATGACTGTCTTACGGCGGGGGACTCGTGCAGGACCGAGGGGAAACGTGCAGGAGCGACACAACCGAGGAGCCGCGACCACCGAGGGGGGCTTAGCAGGATGAGCCACGACTCCACTGCCGCGCCGGATACCGCGGCCCGGAAGCTGTCCGGGCGACGCCGCAAGGAGATCGTCGCGGTGCTGCTGTTCAGCGGCGGCCCCATTTTCGAGAGTTCCATACCTCTGTCGGTGTTCGGGATCGACCGCCAGGACGCCGGAGTACCGCGCTACCGGCTGCTGGTGGCCGCGGGTGAGGAAGGCCCGCTGCGGACCACAGGGGGCCTGGAGCTCACCGCGCCGCACGGGCTGGAGGCGATCTCGCGGGCGGGCACGGTCGTCGTGCCGGCCTGGAGGTCGATCACCTCGCCGCCGCCGGAGGAGGCACTCGACGCACTGCGCCGCGCGCACGAGGAGGGCGCCCGCATCGTCGGGCTGTGCACCGGCGCCTTCGTACTGGCCGCCGCCGGACTGCTGGACGGCCGGCCGGCCACCACCCACTGGATGTACGCGCCGACGCTGGCCAAGCGCTATCCGTCGGTGCACGTCGATCCGCGCGAACTGTTCGTGGACGACGGAGACGTCCTCACGTCGGCCGGCACGGCGGCCGGTATCGACCTCTGCCTCCACATCGTGCGCATGGACCACGGCAGCGAGGCGGCCGGCGCACTCGCCCGCCGCCTGGTGGTCCCGCCGCGCCGCAGCGGCGGTCAGGAGCGCTACCTCGACCGGTCTTTACCCGAGGAGATCGGCGCCGACCCGCTCGCGGAGGTCGTCGCCTGGGCGCTGGAGCACCTCCACGAACAGTTCGATGTGGAGACGCTCGCCGCGCGCGCGTACATGAGCAGGCGGACCTTCGACCGCCGCTTCCGTTCGCTCACCGGCAGCGCCCCGCTGCAGTGGCTGATCACCCAGCGGGTGCTGCAGGCGCAGCGGCTCCTGGAGACCTCCGAGTACTCGGTCGACGAGGTCGCCGGACGCTGCGGCTTCCGCTCCCCGGTCGCGCTGCGCGGGCACTTCCGGCGCCAGCTCGGTTCCTCGCCGGCCGCCTACCGGGCCGCGTACCGGGCACGCCGCCCGCAGGGAGAGCGGCCGAGCGAGGCGGACGGTCCGGCAGGCTCACCGGCGCCGCCGGTCGCGTCGGAGGCCACCTCGGTCCCCTTGCAGTCCCGCCGCACGGCGGCCGCGAGCGCACTCGGCCCCACGGCGTCCGTGTCCACGGACCACCCGGGCAAGCACGTGTCGGAGCTGTACGCGACGGGCCGCCCGAGCCTGCCCGGACAGCGCAGCGCGCCGTAGCACCGCCGTACCGGCATGGAGGGGCGGGATCCACGACGTGGTACGTACCACGCAGGTCCCGCCCCTTCGGTGTGCCGGCAGCGACGTTCCCCACATGCAGGGGCGGTCCGCCCGGACCCGGTGGGCCATAAGGTGGGACACATGAACGATCGCATGGTGTGGATCGACTGCGAGATGACCGGACTCTCGCTGTCCGACGACGCGCTCATCGAGGTGGCCGCGCTGGTCACCGACTCCGAGCTGAACGTACTCGGCGAAGGGGTGGACATCGTGATCCGGCCGCCGGCCGCGGCACTGGAGACGATGCCGGAGGTGGTGCGTCAGATGCACACCGCCTCGGGGCTGCTCGACGAACTGGCGACCGGCACGACGCTCGCCGACGCCGAGGAGCAGGTCCTCGCGTACGTACGGGAGCACGTCAAGGAACCGGACAAGGCCCCGCTGTGCGGCAACTCCGTCGGCACGGACCGCGGCTTCCTCTCCCGCGACATGCCGACGCTGGAGGACTATCTCCACTACCGGATCGTGGACGTCAGCTCCATCAAGGAGCTGGCCCGGCGCTGGTATCCGCGGGCGTACTACAACAGTCCCGAGAAGAACGGCAACCACCGGGCGCTGGCCGACATCCGCGAGTCGATCGCGGAGTTGCGGTACTACCGTGAGGCGATCTTCGTGCCCCCGCCGGGCCCCGACTCGGACACGGCGCGCGCCATCGCGGCCAAGCACGTGATGCGCACGCATTGACGTCCTCTCCTGCCCGAGGGCAGGAGATTGCGGTCCGCACCGCTACGCGGTGCCACCTCGGGTTCCTGCTTCACCGGCCCTTGCCGCTCTCCGGGGAGATCGGTCTTACAGGGGCCTCCACAGGCGTCACTTTCCGCCCGTCCGGCGGTAGATCCGACAACTCCGTCATCGGATGACGCAATCGTAGCCATGCCGCTGCGGCCCTCCGGGCCGCAAGGGACCGGATGCCCTTCACCTCCACCCTGAAGGGTGGAGCACTGGGCAAATGTTCGGTAGCGGCCCTGACGGGGCCCGAAAGGGCCCCGGGGAAACGTTGGCGCGAGCACCCCTTCGGACCCTGTACACTTTTTCTCGGCCGGTGCGGGAAACCAATCCAGAAGCACCGGGCATGGTGGGTGTAGCTCAGCTGGCAGAGCACCTGGTTGTGGTCCAGGATGTCGCGGGTTCAAGTCCCGTCACTCACCCTGAGTAATCAGCCGGTGACCCGTACAGAACGGGTCACCGGCTGATCTGCGTTTCAGGGCTTGCGGCCGAGTCCGCCGTGCTCGCCGATCACCGCCGGTTCCCCTTCGCCACCGCCGTCCGGCCGCCACAGGGGCACGGACACGACGCCGGGCTCCACCAGTTCCAGGCCGTCGAAGTAGCCCGCGATCTGCTCGACGGGGCGCAGGATGTACGGGACCGCGCCGCTCTTGTTGTAGCCCTCCTGGGCCCGTTCGTACTCCGGGTCGAAGCCGAGAGAGCCGTCGCAGTGGCAGAGGTGGCTGCCGGCGGGCAGACCGTCCAGCAGCCGGCGGACGATGGAGCGCGCCTCGTCGTAGTCGGCGACATGCCCGAGGATGCCGCTGAGGATCAGCGCCGTGGGCCGGGTCAGGTCGAGCGTCTCGGCGGCGGCCGCGAGGATGCGCTCCGGGTCGTACAGATCCGCGTCCACGTATGTGGTCACCCCTTGAGGGGTGGAGGTGAGCAGGGCGCGGGCGTGCGCGAGGATCATCGGGTCGTTGTCGACGTAGACGATCCGGGACTCGGGGGCCAGACGCTGAGCGACCTCATGGGTGTTGTCCACCGTCGGCAGACCGGTCCCCACGTCCAGGAACTGCCGGATACCCGCCTCCGTGACCAGATACCGGATGGCGCGCCCGAGGAAGGCGCGGCTGCCGCGGGCGATGGTGACGATGCCGGGGAAGACGGCGGCATAGGCGTCACCGGCCTCCTCGTCGACCGGATGGTTGTCCTTGCCGCCCAGCCAGTAGTTCCAGATCCGGGCCGAGTGCGGCACCGAGGCGTCGATCTCCCGGCTCCCCACCGGTCCGGACACGGGCGCGTGGTCGGTCATGAGCAGGCTCTCCTCAGCAGGGCGAGTGGGTATCAAAGTCAAACTAGATCCAACCCACCCTGCACGTAAGGCAGTTCGCACCCCCAGATCCGCCGGTCGAGCTGGGTGACGCACCTGGCCCTGACGGCAGATCGGCTGCGCGTTGATCGCTGCACTCGTCGTCGCTTTCGTCGCCCTGGTCGGCCTGCGCGTCACGTTCACCTCGGCGAGGACGTGAACTTGAAGGATCGAGTTCGAGTCCCGTCACTCACCCTTCACGACCGGCCGGTGACCTGTGACGTACAGGTGACCGGCCGGTCGTCTTCTCAAGGCTTGCGGCCGAGTCCGCCGTGCTCGCCGAGCACCGCCGGTTCCCCGTCCCCGCTGCCGTCCGGCCGCCACCGGGGAAGGGTCACGATTCCCGGCTCCACCAGCTCCAGGCCGTCGAAGTAGCCCGCGATCTGCTCGACGGGGCGCAGGATGTACGGGACCGCGCCGCTCTTGTTGTAGCCCTCCTGGGCCCGTTCGTACTCCGGGTCGAAGCCGAGAGAGCCGTCGTTCAAGGACAGGTAGCTGCCGGAGGGCAGACCGTCCAGCAGCCGGCGGACGATGGAGCGCGCCTCGTCGTAGTCGGCGACATGCCCGAGGATGCCGCTGAGGATCAGCGCCGTGGGCCGGGTCAGGTCGAGCGTCTCGGCGGCGGCCGCGAGGATGCGCTCCGGGTCGTACAGATCCGCGTCCACATACGCGGTCGCACCCTCAGGGGCGGAGGTGAGCAGGGCGCGGGCGTGCGCGAGGATCATCGGGTCGTTGTCGACGTAGACGATCCGGGACTCGGGGGCCAGACGCTGAGCGACCTCGTGCGTGTTGTCCACCGTCGGCAGACCGGTCCCCACGTCCAGGAACTGCCGGATACCCGCATCGGCGGCGAGGTACCGGATGGTGCGCCCGAGGAAGGCGCGGCTGCCGCGGGCGATGGTGACGATGCCGGGGAAGACGGCGGCATAGGCGTCACCGGCCTCCTCGTCGACCGGATAGTTGTCCTTGCCGCCCAGCCAGTAGTTCCAGATCCGGGCCGAGTGCGGCACCGAGGCGTCGATCTCCCGGCTCTCCACCGGTCCGGACACGGGCGCGTGGTCGGTCATGAGCAGGCTCTCCTCAGTCGAACGAGTAGGTCTCGGGGCCAACCTAGATCCAACTTTCCGTGTTCGTACGGAAGTTCGCACATCCGGTCGGCTGGACGGAGCCGTGCGTCAGTGCCGTCGGCAGGCAGCCCGGATGGGTCACACCCCAGCCGGTACACCACCCCCGTTGATGTGACGCCCGCCGAACGGCCCAGCTGAGCGCACGGCGCAGCGTGGTGGCGACGTTGTGATGCGGGAAGGTTCCTCGCCCCGGGCAGGCCTGCCTGTCAGCTTCACCCGGAGGCTGACAGGGGTCTTCGCCGGCTGCCGTGGTCAGATCATGTCCGGCGCCGGAAGGCGCCGTTGCGCCGGCCATGGGATTGATGGAGCGTCTGGCACCGCACTGCCCGCACTGCCTCCGCAACGGCGAACGTTTCCGGAGCCGGCCGCTCTCAGGAAGAGTCCCGCACCACCAGTTCCGTAGGCAGGACCACCTGGCGGCGGTCCAGTGCCCGTGATGCCGCGGGGCGGTCGTCCGCGATCTCGTGCAGCAGCAGGTCGATCATCGCGCGGCCCATCCCCTCGATGGGCTGGCGCACGCTCGTGAGCGGTGGGTCCATGTGACGGGCGATCACCGAGTCGTCGTACCCGACCAGCGCCACGTCGTCGGGTATGCGACGGCCCGCCTCGCGCAGCGCCTGGCGCGCGCCCGCCGCCATCACGTCCGACTCCGCGAACACCGCGTCCAGGTCGGGGCAGTGGGCCAGCAGGTGCGTCATCGCCCGGTGGCCGCCCTCCTCCGTGAAGTCACCGGGGGCGATCAGGGCCTCGTCCACCTCCCGGCCCGCGTCCCGCAGGGCGGCCCGGTACCCCTCGGCGCGCCGCTGGGCGCCGTACACGTCCAGGCGGCCCGTGATCGTGACGATGCGCGTACGGCCGCGGGCGATCAGGTGCTCGACCGCCGAGCGGCCGCCGCCGTGGTTGTCCGAGTCCACCGACGGCAGCGTCTCGTCCTCCGAGCGCGGGCCGCTGATCACCGCCGGGATCTCCAACTGGGCGAGGAGGTCCGGCAGCGGGTCGCCCGCGTGCACCGAGACCAGCAGGACGCCGTCCACCCGGTGCGCCGCCAGATACTGCGCCAGCCTGCGACGCTCACGGTCGCTGCCCGCGAAGATCAGCAGCAGCTGCATCTCCGTCTCCGCCAGTTCCGCGCCCACGCCGCGCAGCATGTCCGAGAAGTACGGCTCCGCGAAGAAGCGGGTCTCCGGCTCGGGGACGACGAGGGCGATCGCGTCCGTACGGTTGGCGGCCAGTGCCCGGGCCGCCGTGTTTGGCACATAACCCAGCTCCGCGACCGCCGCCTCGACGGCCGCGCGGGTCGCGTCGCTGACCCGGGGGGAACCGTTGATCACCCGGGAGACGGTGCCGCGGCCCACACCGGCCCGGGCGGCGACCTCCTCCAGGGTCGGCCGCCGGCCGCTCCGGCCCCGCGCTCCGTGGCCTGCCATCGCCGCCTCCCGTCACCCCATGCGCTCCGCGCCTGACCTGGAATCTAACAGCCGCGTCAAAGTCCCCACCCCGGCCGCGACCACCGGGCCGGGCGAACGGCTTCGCGGCCGGCACGAGCCCTCCCGGACACCGTCTCCCCTTCGGCGGCCATCCCGCCAGATCAGTCAACAGGTGGATAACTGGAGGCAGTTCACTCCGTCCGCTCCCTTGACACCCTCGCCGGGACCAACGACCCTTCAACACATCATCCATGGGAGCGCTCCCACAGTACCTTCCCCATACACATCCCGCACGTTCCCCGCCCGAGCCGCAGCAAGAACACACGGGCCCAGCACAGAAGTTGGCCGGGGGGTCGGCACGTCAGGGCGACAGGAGGACGACATGCGACGTACCCGCTTGGCCCACAGAGCGCCGGCCTTCGCGGCCGTCGCCGTGCTCGGCGCCGGTCTGCTGACCGGCTGTGCCGACGACAGCGGCGGGAGTGGCGGCAGCAGCGGCGATTCCGGAGGCGGCAAGGGCAAGACCACGATCACCCTTGGCCTCTTCGGCACCTTCGGCTTCAAGGAGGCCGGACTCTACGCGGAGTACGAGAAGCTCCACCCCGACATCAAGATCGCCGAGAATGTCACCGAGCGGAACGAGAACTACTACCCGGCGCTCGTCAACCACCTGACCACCGGCAGCGGCCTGCAGGACATCCAGGGTGTCGAGGTCGGCAACATCGCCGAGGTGGTCTCCACCCAGGCGGCCAAACTCGAGGACCTCTCCAAGGTTTCGGGCGTCGACAAGGGCGACTTCCTGGACTGGAAGTGGCAGCAGGCCACCACCACGGACGGGCAGACGATCGGCCTCGGCACCGACGTCGGTCCGATGGCCATCTGCTACCGCAAGGACCTCTTCCAGCAGGCGGGTCTGCCCACCGACCGTGAGCAGGTGGGCAAGCTGTGGGCCGGTGACTGGAGCAAGTTCGTCGGCGTCGGCGAGACATACAAGAAGAAGGCGCCGAAGGGCACCACCTTCATGGACTCCCCCGGCGGTCTGCTGAACGCGATCCTCAGCAGTGAGAAGGAGAAGTTCTACGACTCCTCCGGCAAGGTCGTCTACAGGACGAACCCCGCCGTCAAGAACGCCTTCGACCTGACCGCGCAGGCCGCCCAGGAGGGACTGCTCGGCGCACAGACCCAGTTCCAGCCGGCCTGGGACCAGACGATCGCCAACGTGAAGTTCGCCGCGATGGCCTGCCCGCCGTGGATGCTCGGCTACATCAAGGGGAAGTCGAAGGCGGACGCCAAGGGCAAGTGGGACGTGGCCGTCGCGCCCAAGTCGGGCAACTGGGGCGGCTCCTTCCTGACCGTGCCGAAGGCCGGCAAGCAGGTGAAGGAGGCCGCGGCGCTGGCCGCCTGGCTGACCGCGCCCGCCCAGCAGGCGAAGCTGTTCGGCATCCAGGGCAGCTTCCCGAGCGCGCAGGCCGCGTACAACTCGACCGAAGTCACCGGCGCGAAGAACGACATGACCGGTGACGCCCCGATCGGCACGATCTTCGCCGAGGCCGCCAAGTCCAGCCCGGTCCAGGTCATCGGCCCGAAGGACCAGATCATCCAGCAGGGTCTGACCGACAACGGCGTCTTCCTCGTGACGAAGGGCAAGTCGCCCGAGCAGGCGTGGAAGACGGCCACCAAGACCATCGACAACAACCTGGACCAGTGACCGGCATGGCCACCCGGGACGACACCGCCGCGCCCTCCCCGAAGGAGGGGGGCGCGGCCCCGGGCCGATCGCCCGCCGCACCCACCGAGGCGGAGCAGCGGCGCCGGACGCGGCTCTCCCGCCGCTGGCAGCGGGACATGCGCTGGAGCCCCTACGCGTTCGTCTCGCCGTTCTTCCTGCTCTTCCTCGCCTTCGGCCTGTTCCCGCTGCTCTACACCGCCTGGGCCTCGCTGCACACGGTGGAACTGACGGCGCCGACCGACATGCACTGGGCGGGCCTGCGCAACTACACCCGGATCCTCGACGACGACTTCTTCTGGAACGCGGCGAAGAACACCCTGATCATCGGGATCATCTCGACCGTCCCGCAGCTGCTGATGGCGATGGGCCTGGCCCACATCCTCAACTACAAGCTGCGCGCCTCGACCTTCTACCGGGTCGTGATGCTCGCGCCGTACGCGACGTCGATCGCGGCGGCCTCGCTGGTGTTCGTGCTGCTCTTCGGGCGCGACTACGGGGTGATCAACTGGGTGCTGCACTTCGCCGGGATCGACGCCGTCGACTGGCAGAACAGCAAGTGGCCCTCACAGACAGCGGTTTCCTCGATCATCATCTGGCGCTGGACGGGTTACAACGCGCTGATCTACCTGGCGGCGATGCAGGCCATCCCGCAGGATCTGTACGAGTCGGCATCTTTGGACGGCGCCGGCCGCTGGCAGCAGTTCTTCCATGTCACGCTGCCCTCGCTGCGGCCGACGATCCTGTTCACCGGCGTCGTGTCGACGATCGGCGCCAGCCAGGTCTTCGGCGAGCCGCTGCTGTTCGACGCGAACAAGGGCGCGTCGGGCGGCGCCGAGCACCAGTTCCAGACGCTGGGCCTGTATCTGTACGAGCAGGGCTGGGTGAACCAGCACCTGGGCCGGGCCTCCGCGATCGCCTGGACGATGTTCCTGATCCTCGTCGTGATCGGGATCGTCAACTACGCCATCTCGCGTCGGCTGCGCGCCAGTAGTGAGGAGAACCGGTCGTGACGACGCCCCTGACGAAACCCGAGGAGACGGCGCGCAGGACCGGGCGCGTACCCCGGTCCAAGGCCGCGCGTGCCGGTGGGCAGCGCTACGCCGGTCCGCTCGCGTACGCCGTCCTGATCCTGTTCAGCATCGGCTCGCTGTTCCCGCTGGTGTGGACGGCGATCGCGGCCTCGCGCGACAACAACCGGCTGGCGCAGACGCCTCCGCCCTTCTGGTTCGGGTCGAATCTGTTCCACAACCTCAAGATCGCCTGGTCGGACGCGAATCTGGGCAAGGCGTTCTTCAACACGACGTTCGTGGCGGGCGTTTCGGCGGCGGCCGTCGTCTTCATGTCGACGATCGCCGGGTTCGCCTTCGCCAAACTGCGCTTCAGGGGCCGCGGCGCGCTGATGCTGATCGTCATCGGCACGATGATGGTGCCCCCGCAACTCAGTGTGATCCCGCTGTACATGATGGTCGCCAAGCTCGACTGGACCGACCAGTTGCAGGCGGTGATCCTGCCGTCGCTGGTGAGCGCGTTCGGGGTGTTCTTCATGCGGCAGTACCTGCTCCAGGCGCTGCCGGACGAGATCATCGAGGCCGCCCGGGTGGACGGCGCGAGCAGTTGGCGTGTGGTGTGGCACGTGGTGTTCCCGGCGGCGCGGCCCGCGATGGCGGTCCTCGGCATGCTGATGTTCGTGCAGACATGGAACGACTTCCTGTGGCCGTTCCTGGTGCTGACCCAGAACGGCAATCCGACCGTGCAGGTGGCGATCGCGGGCCTGGGCCGCGGCTACACCCCCGACCAGTCCCTGATCATGGCGGGCGCGCTGCTCGGCACGCTGCCGCTGCTGCTGGTCTTCGCGATCTTCGGCAAGCAGATCGTGGGCGGCATCATGCAGGGCGCCGTCAAGGGCTGACGCCCTGTTCCAGGGGGCCGGGCCGCCGCCTCGGCCCCTGCACTTCTCCCCGGCCGCTCATCGGCCTCCACGACCTTCTATGGGAGCGCTTCCATGCCTGTGTCCGAATCCCGGGTGACCTTTCCTCCTGCCTTCCTCTGGGGCGCGGCGACCTCCGCGTACCAGATCGAGGGGGCGGTGCGGGAGGACGGCCGCACCGCCTCCATCTGGGACACCTTCAGCCATACGCCGGGCAGGACGGCCGGCGGCGACAGCGGTGACATCGCCGTCGACCACTACCACCGCTACCGCGACGACGTCGCGCTGATGGCCGAGCTGGGCCTGACCGCGTACCGCTTCTCGGTCTCCTGGCCGCGCGTGCAGCCGACGGGCCGGGGGCCCGCGGTCCAGCGGGGCCTGGACTTCTACCGCCGCCTCGTGGACGACCTGCTCGCCCACGGCATCAGGCCGGCGATCACCCTCTACCACTGGGACCTGCCACAGGAGTTGGAGGACGCGGGCGGCTGGCCGCAACGGGACACGGCGTTCCGGTTCGCCGAGTACGCGCGGATCGTGGGCGAGGCACTGGGCGACCGGGTGGAGCAGTGGACCACGCTGAACGAGCCGTGGTGCAGCGCGTTCCTCGGCTATGGCTCCGGGGTGCACGCCCCTGGACGTACGGACGCCGCGGCGGCGCTCAGGGCGGCGCACCACCTGAACCTGGCACACGGTCTCGGTGCCGTCGCGCTGAGGTCGGCGATGCCTGCCCGCAACACGGTCGCCGTGAGCCTCAACTCCTCGGTGGTGCGGACGGTTTCGCAGGATCCCGCGGATCTGGCGGCGGGCCGGAGGATCGACGACCTGGCGAACGGGGTCTTCCACGGCCCGATGCTGCACGGGGCGTACCCGGAGACCCTGCCGACGGCGACCTCGGAGATCACGGACTGGTCCCATGTCCAGGACGGTGACCTGGCGACCATCCACCAGCCACTGGACGCGCTCGGCCTCAACTACTACACCCCGGCACTGGTGTCGGCGGTTTCCGAGACGGGCTCGAGCGGCCCGCGGGCGGACGGGCACGGAGCGAGCGCGTACTCACCGTGGCCGGGGGCGGACGACGTGTTGTTCCATCAACCCCCGGGCCAGAAGACCGAGATGGGCTGGAGCATCGACCCGACCGGGCTGCACGAGCTGATCATGCGATACACCCGGGAGGCGCCGGGCCTGCCGCTGTATGTGACGGAGAACGGCGCGGCGTACGACGACAAGCCGGATCCCGACGGCCAGGTGCACGATCCGGAACGGATCGCATATCTGCACGGCCATCTGTCCGCGGTCCGCCGGGCGATCACGGACGGCGCGGACGTGCGCGGCTACTACCTGTGGTCCCTGATGGACAACTTCGAGTGGGCCTACGGCTACGAGAAGCGGTTCGGCGCCGTGTACGTGGACTACACGACGCTGGCTCGCACACCGAAGTCGAGCGCTCACTGGTACGGGCGGGCGGCGCGGACGGGAGAGCTGCCACCGGCGGAGGGCTGACCGCACGGAGGGCGGCGCGGAACAAAGGTGCCGTGCCCCGGCATCGGCGGCTTCGGGTCCGGGTCAGCGGAAGACCGACGGCGGTGGTGCCGGTGATGCCACCGCGGCCGCGTCCGTGACCGTCGGCGCGCCGCCCGTGAAGTCGGTCAGCGCCTTGCCGTGCTCCACGCGCGCGGAGTGCGGGTCCGAGGCGGCGCGGCGGGTCAGTTCGGCGACAGGGATCGGATGGCCGGAGGCGATCAGGACCGCGTTGCCGAAGCGCCTGCCGCGCAGCACGGCCGGGTCGGCGACCAGCGCGAGTTCGGGGAAGACGGCCGCCGCGGTCGAGATCTGGCCGCGCAGATGGGCGAGCGGCGGGCCGTCGGCGAGGTTGGCCGCGTACAGACCGCCCTCCTTGAGCGCCCTGCGGACGTCCGTGAGGAACTCGACCGATGTCAGGTGCGCCGGAGTGCGCGCCCCGCTGAACACATCGGTGATGACCAGGTCCGCCCAGCCGTCCGGCACCTTCGCGAGCCCCTCGCGGGCGTCCATGGAGCGCACCCGGATACGGGCGCCGGGATCCAACGGCAGGGCTCGGCGGACCAGTTGGACGAGCGCCCCGTCGCGCTCGACGATCTGCTGGGTGGAGCGGGGCCGGGTGGCGGCGATGTAGCGGGCGAGGGTGAACGCGCCGCCGCCGAGGTGCACGGCGTGCAGGGGCCGTCCGGGCGGGGCGGCCAGGTCGATGACGTGGCCGAGGCGGCGCTGGTACTCGAAGCTGAGGTACGTGGGGTCGTCGAGGTCGACGTGCGACTGCGGGGCGCCGTCGATGAGAAGGGTCCAGGCGCGCGCCCGGTCGCGGTCGGGTATCAATTGCGCGAGCCCGCCGTCGACCGCCTCGACGAGGATCTCGGCGGCCTGTCCGCGCCGCGCGTTCCGTGACCTGCCCATATCCCCATTATCGGGGGTGGGCGCAGGGGGCGGCCCCTCGACGGCTTCCGGTCGCTCCTGCGCGGGTCGGCGACGTAGGGGGCACGGGCTGCGCACCGCGGGCGGGTCGCCAGGCCTACTGGCAGTTGTCCGCAGCCTCGATCAGCCGGGCCGCCTCCCCGAGGGCCTCCCGCAGGACTGCCGGGTCCGTGGCCACCTCCGCGTCGCCGGGCGGGAGCAGCCAGTCCGTGCCCTCGCCCGGGGGTTCCGGGGTGACGAGGCTCATGCCGCGCCCCTTCGTCTGCGTGCACGTGCTGCCCGGGACGTCCCACGCGTCCGCCGTACCGGGCGGAACCAGGAAGCCGAGGGTGTCGCAGCCGTCGTCGTGGAGGACGGGTCCGACGCAGTCGGCCGCCCCGCGGCGGAGGATGTCGACGGCCTCAAGGCCCTGCCGGGCCGGGACGGTCACGAGGTCGGGGGCCTGCTGCGGCGGTGCGCTGGACTGCGGCACGTGCCGTGCGCCCGACGGCTGCGTACGGAAATCGGTGCTCTGCCTGGTCTGCATCCCGGCCTCCGACACTGAACCCCTCCTCGACGAGTGAGTTGGGTCGGGAGTTCGGGGGGCTCCCGGTCCACAGGGTTCAACGCTCCGGAACGTCAACGGCTACGGCACAACACAGCCACAAAGGATGGCAGTTCATGGCAGATCGCGCGTGAGATATCCGGTTTGTAGCCAAACCTCGCATGGCGACACCCGCGAGACAGGTACGTTCTTGCACCGCCGGACACAGGGAACCAACAGGCACCACACGGACGACTCCTCCCGAATCCGGCATGGTTCGACGGTTCGCACGAGAGGGCCCGGCCATGACCTCGTCCCCTTCCTCCCGGCCACCGCGGCCGAATCTCGCCTTCCGGCGGCTGCGCGGACAGCGCTCCCCGAGCGAGTTCGCCGCGGCCGTACGGCGCGCCGCACGCGAGATCGGCGAGCGGGTCAGCTGTGACGCGCGGTACATCGGACGCGTCGAGGCGGGCGAGATCCGTTGTCCCAACTACGCCTACGAACGAGTGTTCCTGCATATGTTCCCCGGTCGCACGCTCGCGGACCTGGGATTCGCGCCCCGCTCCGCGGTACGCGGCCGAAGGGCGCGCATCGCGGACGAAGCGCCCCTCGAACACACCGGCAGCCGTCCGTACGCTCCGAGTGAGACGGGTGATGCGTACGAGACGTATGAAACACAAGACAGTTACGAGACGCACGAGTCGTACGGCACGCACGCGTACGACGAACAGAACCACGAGGAGAGCGACGTGCTGCGTCGCGCATTCATGACCGGCGGCACCGCCACGATGGCGGCCGTCTCCCTGGGCCCTCTCGGGCTCGCCTTCGGCGACCCGGCGGCGACCGCCGAACGCCCCGTCCCCCGTGCGGGTTCGTCCGAGGCGAGCGCGCTCGAGGACGCCGTACGCAGGATCCGCCTGCTCGACGACCGGCACGGTGCGGACGGCCTCTACCGGCGCGCGGCGGCCCCCCTGCGCACCGCGTACGCCCTGCTCGACGCGGGGACGACCCGGCAGGCGATCGCGGACCGGCTGTACACGGGCGCGGGTGAACTGGCCCTCTCGGTGGGATGGTTGGCGCACGATTCGGGACGCTTCGACGACGCCCGCTCCCACTACGCGGAGGCGCTGTCGACGGCCCGGATGTCCGGGGACGCGGCCCTGGAGGCGCACGCGTTCTGCAACACCGCGTTCCTCGCGCGCGACGCGGGCCGGCCCCGGGAGGCCCTTCGGGCGGCACAGGCGGCCCAGCGCGCGGCCCACCCGCTCGGCTCGCACCGCCTGATGTCACTGCTGGCGCTGCGGGAGGCGGGCGGCTGGGCGGGGCTCGCGGACCGGGCGGGCTGCGAGCAGTCCCTGATCCGGGCGCAGGCCCTTTTCGGGCGGGGGCCCTCGGACGCAGACCCCGAGTGGATGACCTTCTACGGAGAGGCCGAACTGGAGGGCCTGGAGGCGCAGTGCTGGTCGACGCTCGGCGACTGGCCGCGCGCGGCCCGGCACGCCGGGCGCGCCGCACAGCTCCAGGACCCGCACTTCACCCGGAACATCGCCCTGTACACGACGGAACTGGCCGACGACCTGGCCCGCGGTGGCCTCCCCGACGAGGCGGCCGTGGCCGGCCTGCGCGTGCTGGAGCTGCTGGACGAGGTCCAGTCGTCCAGGATCCAGACGATGCTGGCGGGCACGGCTCGGGTGCTGCTGCCGCACCGCCGCACACCCGGGGTGTCGGCGTTCCTGGACCGCCATGCGTCGCTGCCGCGCCCGGCATGCGGGGCGGCCCTGTCGTGAGCGCGGCCGCACGGTCAGCGCGCACCCCCGGCCGCAGGCAACCCGGGAGCCGGTGCCTGCGTCTATGACGGCCGGGGGCGGCCCACCGGGGCGGGCACGTACACCGTAAGGTGTCACGACCGGACCGGACCGGGAGCCACAGGACAGCACAACGGGGAGGGCGAATCGGATGCCGCAGGCCGAGACACCGGGCACCACGGTGAGCCCGCCGACCTCACTGCGCTGGTGGACCGAGCTGCCGTTGATCGTCCTGGTGTACGCGTCGTACTCCGCGGGCCGGCTCCTCGCCAGGGGCGACGTCTCCACCGCCGTCGACCACGGCCTGGCGATCCTCCGCCTGGAGAAGTCGCTGCACATAAACGTCGAGCACCCGCTGAACCGTCTCTTCACCCGCGAGGCGTGGATCGGCATACCCGCCGACTTCTGGTACGCGTCACTGCACTACCTGGTCACCCCGGTGATCCTCATATGGCTCTTCAGACGCCGAGCGGCCGCCTATCGCGCGGCCCGCACCTGGCTGATGACGTCCACGTTCATCGGCCTGTTCGGCTTCACCCTGCTGCCTACCTGTCCTCCCCGCCTGCTCGCCGCGGGCCACGGCTTCGTCGACACCATGGCCCAGTACAGCTCGTACGGCTGGTGGGGCGCCGAGGCGAGCGCGCCACGGGGCCTGGGCGGCATGACGAACCAGTACGCGGCGATGCCGAGCCTGCATGTCGGCTGGGCGCTGTGGTGCGGGGTGATGCTGTGGCGGTACGCCGGCAGCCGCTGGGCCAAGGCCGCGGCCGTGGCGTATCCGCTGCTGACCGGCATTGTCGTGATGGGCACCGCCAACCACTACTTCCTCGACGCGGTCGCGGGCTGTGCCGTGATGGGCGTCGGCTTCCTGCTGACCGGCCCGGCGATGCGGGCACAGGACGCGGCCACGGCCCGGCTGCGGGCCTGGTTCACACCCGCCGCGGACACCTCGCAGGCCGCGGGAGCCCCCGTTGTCAGTGCCGGATGCCAGACTTCGACGGGTGAGCGAATTCCCCGACAGCGCACCTCCCGCCACGAGCCGGGAGCCGAGCCGGGTGCCTCTCCCGCGGACGCGGACGACGGCGCTGCGGCACCGACTCGCTGAGCTGCGCGGCCCGTCCCTACCGCCCAAGGCGCTCGACGCGCGCGCCCTTGCCGCACTCGCCGCGAACCCCGGGTGCAAGCGGCGCGCGCTCCTGGACGGCGCGGGGGTGAACAAGGCGGTGCTGGCGGACGCGCTGGGCGCGCCGTCGGCGTTCGGCCAGTCGCAGTTCGCCTTCATGCGGGGCAACGCGTTCGAGGCCCGGGTCAAGGCGGACGGCGGCGCGGAGCTATTGCGGCTGGTGCACGAGAGGCTGGACCCGTCCGCCGAGGCCCCGGGCGCGGCTCTCGTTCCCGACCTCGCGGCCGCCGGCCCTCAGGGACGTGCGGCCCGTACGGCACTGGCGCTGCGCGAGGCCACCGCGGCCCGCACCTGGGCCCTGCTCGACCACCCCATGCTCGCCCTCGACGTGGCGGGCTCGCCCGCGTTCCTCGAGCCGGACGCGGTGGTCGTCCACCCGGACGGCAGCTGGACCGTCGTGGAGATCAAGTCCTTCCCGATGCTGGACGGTGCGGCGGACCCGGCGAAGGTGGGGGCCGCTGCCCGCCAGTCGGCGGTGTACGTGCTGGCGCTGGAGGAGATCGCCGCCCGCCTCGGCGCGGAGCCGGAGGGACGCGCCGACCGCACCCCCGCGCCCGTGGTGCGCCACCGGATCCTGCTGGTCTGCCCGAAGGACTTCTCCAACCTGCCGGCCGCCTCCCCTGTCGACATCCGCAAACAGCGCGCGGTCACCCGGCGGCAGCTGGCCCGCCTCACCCGCATCGAGGAGATCGCCGACGCCCTCCCCGAGGGCACGTGCTTCGCGCCCGACCTCCCCCAGGAGGAGCTGGAAGCCGCCGTCGAGGCGGTTCCGGCGGTGTACGCGCCGGAGTGCCTCGCCGCCTGCGAACTGGCCTTCCACTGCCGCGACCGCTCCCGCGCCCAGGGCGCGGTGACGTCCCTGGGGCGGTCGCTGCGCGCCGAGCTGGGCGGCCTGACGACGGTGGATGACGTCCTGGCCGCCGCCCACGGAAAGGCCGGTGACCCGGACGACCCGGCGGTGGCGGCGCTGCGCAGGGCAGCCGAGCTGCGGGCCGAGGCGCTCGCAGGCCGGGAGGGTGCCGTATGTCGCTGATCGCCGCGCTCGCCCGGCTGGAGGCCGTGCGCTCCGGCCGCGCCCAGCCCGCCGCCACCGTCCGGCACCGGCACCTGTCCGAGCGGCCCCTCGTCTTCGTGCCGCTCACCACCGCCGGCGAGGCCGGGGCGCCGCTGGGGGCGCTCGTCGGCACCGAGCGGGACGCGCCCCGGCTGCTCGTGGTCCCGCAGCCGCGCGACCGCGACCTGAGGTTCGCGTTCCTCGCCGACCTCGCGGACATCGTGCTGCCCCACATCGACGCGTACGCCTGCTCGGTCGAGACCGCCGAGCGCGCCGAGACCGACCCGGAGACCGGCAAACGGGTCAAGGTCGAGGTGGACCTGTGCGCGGACGCCCCGCAGCTGATCGTGCCGAGCCGGGCGGGTATCGACCTCGTACGGCTCCTGGGGCGCTCCATGCGCTTTCGCCGCACCGCCGAGCAGGACCCGGAGGCCCCGCATCCGGCACCGCCGCACGTACCGCTGCTGGGCCGCTGGCTCACCCACTTCGGGGAGCGCGCCCGGGTACCCGGCTCCTCGCTGCTGCTCGCCCTCACCGAGGTGCTGACGCGGCACTGGGCGAGCGGCCAGTCCAGCCTGGAGGACCAGCACCTGGCAGCACTGCTCGCCTGGATCGACCCGCCCGCCGGTGCCTCGGGCGCGGACGCGGCGGTACGGGCCGAGCTGGCACGGGACGAGGACGGCCAGTTGCTGTGCCCGCCGGCCGGACCCGCCACCGACCCGGCCTTCGACAACAAGCTGCTCGCCCCGGCCATCGAGCGCTACGACCGGGCGCGCACCCGGCTCGCCGCCGCCGAGGACGGCGTCGAAGCGGACGACCGGTTCGGTGACCTCACCGCCGCCGAGCAGGAGATCCGCGCCCTCGTCGCGAGCCGTACGCGCCCCACCTGGGACGCGGTGTGGCACGGGCTCGACCTGCTGCGGGCGCTGCCGGAGGGGGATCACGTCGCGGACCGGTGGACGCGGGACCGCTGGTCGTTCACCGGTCACCGCGACCGCGTCGCCGCCGGAGAGCCTCCGCAGCCGCGCCGCGACGACGCGGTCACCGCGGCGAACAAGCTCGCCACGCGCGAGCGCGAACAGGCCCGTCTGGAAGCTCAGGAGGCGCTCGACGACCCGCTCGTCATGGCCGGGCGGCGGCTCGCCGGGGAGGCGTTCGCGGGCGAGGTCCTGGACGTGGTGATGACGTACAGCGAGGGGAAGAGGCCGAGCCCGCGCCCCCTGGTGACCGTACGGACCGGGGACCGGCCGCACCTCGGGGAGCGCACGAAGGTGTACCGGTCGCTGGACGGGAAGCCGCAGGCGGCCGAGTTCGTCGGTGACGAGGGATCGGACGGGGACGGCGCGGGGGACTTCCTCGTGGTCCTGCGCATCGTCGACAAGATGGGCCGCGGCAAGGAACCGGCGCCCGGGTCCGTCCCCGAGAAGGGCGACCGGGTCTGCTTCACGCTCTTCGAACACGAGCAGCGCGGCGGGGCGAAGCTGCCCGATCCGGAGGAGACACCGTGGACGCACGGCGGGCCGCCGGGCGAGGCCGACGCCGTACCACGTCCGGATCCGATGACCGAGGAGGACGTTCTATGACCGCGCTGTTCGCAGCGGACGGCAACCGCGGCCGTGCGTTCGATCCGGGGGCCGCGGCCGCGCGTGCCACCGAGGCGATCCTCCGGGACACGCTGCACGGCGCGCACCGCGGGGTCGTCGTCGACTCGCCCCCGGGCGCCGGGAAATCGACGCTGGTCGTCCGCGCCGCGCTCGAACTCGCGGCCGCCGGACGCCCGTTGATGGTGATCGCGCAGACCAATGCACAAGTGGACGATCTGGTGCTGCGGCTGGCGGAGAAGGACCCCGGTCTTCCGGTCGGCCGGCTGCACAGCAGCGACCCGGACCCGTACGACAAGGCGCTCGACGACCTGCCGAACGTCCGCAAGTCGACGAAGGCGGGCGATCTGGCGGGCCTGGACGTCGTCATCTCGACCGCCGCCAAGTGGGCGCACGTCAAGGACGTCGAGCCCTGGCGGCACGCGATCGTCGACGAGGCGTACCAGATGCGTTCGGACGCGCTGCTTGCGGTGGCCGGCCTGTTCGAACGGGCGCTGTTCGTCGGGGACCCCGGCCAGCTGGACCCGTTCGCGATCGTGGGCGCGGAGCAGTGGGCCGGGCTGTCGTACGACCCGTCGGCGTCCGCGGTGACGACGCTCCTGGCCCACAACCCCGAGTTGCCGCAGCACCGGCTGCCGGTGTCATGGCGGCTGCCGGCGTCGGCGGCGCCGCTGGTGTCGGACGCGTTCTACCCGTACACGCCGTTCCGCAGCGGTACGGGGCACGGGGACCGGCGGCTCACCTTCGGGGTGGCCTCGGACGGCTCGGGTCCCGACCGGGTGATCGACGAGGCGGCTCAGGCCGGCTGGGGGCTGCTGGAGCTGCCCGCCCGGCACACACCGCGGACGGACCCCGAGGCGGTGCGGGCGGTGGCCCGGGTCGTACGGCGGCTGCTGGACCGGGGCGGGGCAGCGGTCTCGGAGCGGGCCGAGGAGCCGGTGGCGCTGACCGCGGACCGGATCGCCGTCGGCACGGCGCACCGCGACCAGGCGGCGGCGGTGCGCTCCGCGCTGGCGGACCTCGGGGTGCCCGACGTGACCGTGGACACGGCGAACCGGCTCCAGGGCCGGGAGTTCGACGTGACGGTGATCCTTCACCCGCTGTCGGGGCGCCCGGACGCGACGGCGTTCCACCTGGAGACGGGCCGTCTGTGCGTCCTCGCCTCCCGGCACCGGCACGCGTGCATCGTGGTGTGCCGGGCGGGAGTGACACAGCTGCTGGACGACCATCCCTCGACGGAGCCGGTGCAGCTGGGAGTAACGGTGAAGTTCCCGGACGGCTGGGAGGCGAACCACGCGGTCCTGGCGCACCTCGCGGAACACCGGGTGCCGTGGCGCCCCTGACCTGAGCGCCGGTCCCGCCCTGCCTGCATGGACACAACACCACTAGGCGGGGGCGCGGACCGGCGCGCGCCGCCCCTGACCGCCCCCTTGTGCCGCCGCGGGACAATGGACGGTGGCCCCCTGAGGGCGCCACTCGAACCGTACGAGGAGGACAAGACATGGCGGAGCCCACGCCGCGTCGGAACGATCCGCGGCTACGCCCCGCGCCCCTGCTCTTCGAGCCCGCGGAGGCGGCCTCCGACCCGGAGCACTTCTTCGACCTGGAGTCGATCGACGACCCGCAGGCACTGCTGGCGCGGGCGACGGAACTCGCGCAGGCGTTCCGCGCGGCCGCGGACCGGGCGGTGGAGTACCAGGCGATCGCCGCGGCCCAGCTCGCCGACCCGCGCCGCCTGGACCGGCTGACCCCGGCGGCGATCGGCGACCAGGCCGAGTGGACCGAGGACTACGCCAAGAAGATGGTGGAGTTCGGCCAGGACCTGATGCGAGGCGGCGACGCGAGCGGCCCCGAGAACCTGGGCTGAACGCCGACCGGTCCGACGCCGTCCCCGCGGGAATGATCTTTCGGCATATACCGGACGGCAAAGTACTCCGCCCCACCCCCTCTTGTCCCGGTTTTCCACAACTCTCGGGACCGCACAGCTCACCGACGGTAGATCTGGTTGCCATGAGCAGTCGAACGCCGTCCGTCACCTCCCCCTGCAAGCCCCTTCCCGACGGATACGACATCGCGGGCGTCACCTCGGAGGGCGCCGCATGGCTGGCCTCCGCAGGACCGTATCCCCGCAGCACGCTGGCCACCTGGGCAGAGCGCCCCGCCGCCCCGGTCGTAGTGCCCTGCGGCACCGCGTTCGACATCGTCAACACGCCCGCGATCTTCGGGCGGCGCATGCTGGACCGGCTCTGGGACGAAGGGCCGGGCTCCGGGCCCGTCGCCACCCACCGGGGCCGGATGCTGCTGTTCGCGGCGCCCGGCACCGCCAGGCGGCTGCCCTCCCTGCTCGACTGGGAGGAGTGGAACGGCAAAGGCCACACCGGGACCGCCCGCACCCGCGCGATTCCGCCGCTTCTGTGCCACGGCCCCGGAGACGCCGTGACCGTCCCCGCGGTCCACGCCACGACGTCCCCCGCCGCGACCACCGAGATCCACCTCGCATCCCGCTGGCTCGTCGCGCCCGACACCCGTCACCCCTGGCTACCAGGGCCGGAAGTCGTGCTGTGGGCGGCCGTCCGAGCAGCCCGCGCCGCCGCCTCCGCCACGGTACCGATATCGATTTTTCCTCCCGCCGACCAGGGTGCTAAGGTCTAGGCGTCAGTAGGCGCCGCTAGCTCAGTTGGTTAGAGCAGCTGACTCTTAATCAGCGGGTCCGGGGTTCGAGTCCCTGGCGGCGCACGATGGCGATGGCGATTCGTGTTCGCGGTAAGCGCGAACCGGGTCGCCATCGTTGTTTTCTGCGCGGCGTCTCCGCGCGTGGTGGGGGCTTCGCCACCCACACCCCAGCTCGGCGCAGCGCGGTGAGCGCCAGGTGTGCAGGGCTCCTCGCGGAAACCGCCGGGTACGCAGGGCGCCCACCGCGGGCTTCCACCACCATGACCAGCGCCACCGCCCGGCACACAGGCCCCTGGGACCACCGTCGCCACTGGAACCACCGTGACGACCCCACCCGCGCCACGCGCTCACCGTCTCGTGATCTTCACCGTCCATGCCCCGGTGGCCGTTCGGTCCTCCACCTCCACCCGGACGCCGTCACCCGGCACCGTGAAGGTCTCCCCCACACCCACGGGAGCGTCCGCGAGCCGCGGGTAGACCGAGGAGTGCTCGCACGCCTCGGAGTGCGGATGGGCGTCCAGCACCTTGATCGGGCCGTCACCGGACTCCGTCTCGCCATGAACGCGATAGACGAGGACACCCTCCGTGCAGACCGTGCTGTCGTTCCCCATCGCACCGCGCCCCTCCACGGCCACCACGGTGTCGGGCCCCGTCCGCACGACCGCCAGCTTGGTGCCGCGCCCCGAGCCGTACGCCTGCAGACCGGGTCCCGGGGGCTGCTCACCGGCCGCACCCACGACCACCGGCACCTGCGGTACCCCCGTCGACCCCGACTCCAGCGGCTCCAGCGTCAGACGTGTGCTCCCCGGACCCCGCACACATTTCACCTGGCGGTCGTCCAGCCACCCCAGTTTCCACTTGTGCCAGGCGAACAGGTCCGGCGCCAGACCGAACTGGCTGCCCATGAGATCCCAGTCGCCGACATAGGTGTCCCAGTCACCCCTGCCGCCCATGGGACGGTGGTAGAGATCGGGCAGATCGAAGACATGCCCCGTCTCGTGCGCGAGGACGAGACGGTCCGGCGGATGCTTCTCGAAGACCGTGACCACCCGGCGGACCTCCTTGCCGTGCACGCGCAGGGGAGTGTCGAAGTTGACCACCTTCGTGGCGTCCGAGTCGACACCGGGCGCATCCGGGTCGGCCACCAGGTACACGACGCCGGACCGCGAGAAGTCGACTTCCTTGCCCGCGGCGGCGAACGCGTCGCGCAGATACGCGTCCCGCCGCCCGGGATCCCAGTCGCGCTGCACGGCATAGGAGGTGGCGGGATGGGGCATTCGGATCCAGTGACGCACCGGATGCGGGCGCAGCGTGAACCGGCCATAGGAGGCACGGTCGAAGAACCGGCTGGTGGCCGGGAAGTAGTCCGCCGTCAGCTGGGCCGGTGTGGTCGCCGGCACCGAGCCCGGGAAGGACAGGAAGACCATGACCGCGTCGAGCGGACGGGTGGGGCGCACATAGGTGGGATCCCAGGTGTCGACACCCTCCGAATGATGCGCCGGGGTGCGCGCGAGTTCGCAGGGTGCCGATGGGGAATCGGCGAGTGCGGGTCCCGTGACCAGCGAGGTCGAAACCAGCGCGGCCATCGACGTGAACACGGCCGCCAGGCTACGCAACAGCGCCACCCAGCCCCGGAAGAACCCCTTCAAGGACTCGCCGGAGAGCCCCTTGAGGGGGAGCGGACGCGGCACGGCGACCTCCGGGTGCGGGTCAGGGAACTCCGCATCCAGCCTTGTCGCACTTGTAGTACTACGCCCTGTTCGCCTGCACCAGAAGGGTGAGATGCCCCCACTTGGGGGAAAGGCCAGAAAGAGCCGCGACGGCCGCGGGAGGGGTGGTGCGGGGCGGGAGCGACGGACGGCGCAGAAGCACCGAGGGGGCGGCCGACGTGGGCCGACGCCCCGGATACTCACGGATCGTCACATTCAATCGCGGCCGGAAAGAACCCGACCAGGTCCGGGCAGAAACGATCTGTCGGAACGCGTGCCTGTTCCGGGACACTGGACTGTGGCTGGAAGGCCTCTGGGCCAGCCTCTATGATCGGCACACTTTCCTGCACGGACACGGCTTGTACGGCCGCTCATCACGCGGCCGTCGACCCCGACGAGAACCGTACGAAGAACGAGTGCACTGCGGGAGCGAGCGGTGAGCGGAACGTCCGAAGGGCCGGCGCCCGCGGCAGACCTCGTCGGCCCGGCCGTCACAGAGAGTCATGCACATCCCCCGGCAGGTATGTCCGCGCCGGCGCCTCCCGTCGGCGTGCACCAGCTCGCGCCGCCGGCAAGCCCGCCACTGCCGTTCTCCCCGGGCCCCGCTCAATCCGTCGCTGCCGGCGCCGCGTTCGCTGTCGCGCCGCTCGCCATGGCCGTCGTCGACCGGGAGGGCCTGGTCGCCACCGCCAACGAGACGCTGGGTTCACTGCTCGGCACCGGCGCGGACGGACTGGTCGGCAAGGTCGCCGCCGACCTGGTGGACCTGTCCTCCGACGCCCGCATCGCGCACGCGTACCACGAGGTGCTGCACGGCCGGCAGGCCCGGCTGCGCTGTACCCGCCGCCTCAAACACCCCGACGGGCACTCGCTGTGGGTCCATGTGACCGTCACGCCGCTGCCCACGGCCGAGCAGCCGGTGCTCCTCTCGGTCGCCGACATCAGCTCCCATCGTGAACTCCAGTCCCGGCTGCGGCACTTGCAGATGCACGATCCGATGACCCGGCTGCCCAACCGCACACTGT
Source organism: Streptomyces colonosanans (assembly GCF_001866645.1). GTDB lineage: Bacteria > Actinomycetota > Actinomycetes > Streptomycetales > Streptomycetaceae > Streptomyces > Streptomyces colonosanans. The sequence goes on along the minus strand of NZ_MLYP01000059.1, from coordinate 60,284 downwards.
TCTTCGAACGCCTGTCGGCCGCGCTGGAAGCGGAGGCGTACGAGGAGAGCGGCACCGGCCGGATCGGGCTGTGCTATCTGGACCTGGACGGCTTCAAGGCGGTCAACGACACGCTCGGCCACCGCGTCGGCGACCGGCTGCTCGCGGCCGTCGCGGAGCGCCTGAAGCGCTGCGCGGACGAGGCGGGCCGAGCGAGGCCCACCACACCGTTGGTGGCCAGGCTGGGCGGCGACGAGTTCGCGCTGCTCGTCGAGGACTCGACGGGCACCGACCAACTCGCCGAGCTGGCCGAGTCGGTGCTGAGTGCACTGCAGACCCCGTTCGACCTGTCGGGTCAGCGCCTGTCCGTCTCCGCGTCCATCGGGGTCGTGGAACGGCACGCGGCCGGGACGACGGCGACCGGTCTGATGCAGGCGGCCGATACGACGCTGTACTGGGCGAAGGCCGACGGCAAGGCCCGCTGGACCCTCTTCGACCCCGAGCGCAACGCCCACCGCATGACCCGCCAGGCCCTCTCCTCCGGTCTGCGGCCCGCCATCGAACGGGGTGAGTTCGCCCTGGAGTACCAGCCGTTGGTGGGCCTGGAGGACGGACGGGTGCGCGGGGTCGAAGCGCTGGTGCGCTGGCATCACCCCCAGTTCGGCACCCTGACGCCGAATCGGTTCATCGGGCTGGCGGAGGAGGACGGCTCGATCGTGCAGCTGGGACGCTGGGTGCTGGCGACCGCCTGCCGTCAGGCGCGCCGCTGGCAGCTGGAACGCCCGAGCGAGCCGCCGATCTTCGTGAGCGTGAACGTGGCGGTGCGTCAGGTGTGGGACTCCGACCTGGTGGCGGATGTGGCGCAGACCCTCGCGGAGACGGAGCTCGCCCCTCATCTGCTCCAGCTGGAGCTGACGGAGTCGGCGGTGATGGGCTCGGCGGGCCGCCCGCTCCAGGTCCTCCAAGCACTCAGCGACATGGGGGTGCGCATCGCGATCGACGACTTCGGCACGGGCTACTCGAACCTCGCCTACCTCAGCCGGCTGCCGGTGTCGGCGCTGAAGCTGGACGGCTCGTTCGTCCGCGGCTTCCAGTACGAGGGCACGAACGCGCACCCGAATCCCGCGGACGAGGTCGTCGTCGAGGCCATGATCCAGCTCGCCCACCGGCTGGGGCTGACGGTCACCGCCGAGTGTGTGGAGACCTCCGCGCAGGCCAGCCGTCTGCGCCGGATCGGCTGTGACACCGGCCAGGGGTGGCTGTACTCGCGGCCGGTGCCGCCGGATCGTATCTCCGCGCTGGTGGACGCGGAGGCCTGCCGCCCGACCTGACCGGGAGGGGTGCCGTCGCCCCTGCGGCACGGCACCCTGCCGCACTCATGCGGTCGGCAACCCGTAGGCGTCCGCGATCAGTTCGTAGGAGCGCACACGCACATCCCCGCCGTGGGCGTTGGACGTGAGCATCAACTCGTCGGCGCCGGTGCGCTTCTGGAGGTCGTCGAGGCCGGAGCGGACCTCGTCCGGTGTGCCGTGGACGACGTTGGCGGTCCAGGTCGCGGCGAACTCCTCCTCCAATGGACCGAATTCGTGCGCCTCGGCCTCCTCGGGGGTGGGGACGAGTCCGGGGCGGCCCATGCGCAGACGGATCATGTTCAGGGCGGCGGCCCTCACCTGGCGGCGGGCCTCCTTCTCGTCGTCGGTGGCGAGCGCGGCGACACCGATCAGGGCGTACGGGGCGTCGAGGACCGTCGAGGGGCGGAAGGACGCGCGGTACAGGTCGAGCGCCGGAACGGTGTTCTGCGCCGAGAAGTGGTGCGCGAAGGCGAAGGGCAGGCCGAGCGTGCCGGCCAGGCGGGCGCTGAACCCGGAGGAGCCGAGTAGCCAGATCGGCGGGCGGTGCGGGGACTGGACGCCGCCGGGCGAGCTGGCCTGGACCGGGCCCGGGACCGCGTGGATTCGGGCGTAGGGGTGGCCTTCGGGGAAGTCGTCGTCGAGGAAGCGGGTCAGCTCGGCGAGTTGCTCGGGGAAGTCGTCGGCGCCCTCATGGAGCCGGTCCGTGCGGCGCAGTGCGGCGGCCGTGGCGCCGTCCGTACCCGGGGCACGGCCCAGGCCCAGGTCGACACGTCCGGGAGCCATGGCCTCCAGCGTGCCGAACTGCTCCGCGATGACCAGCGGGGCGTGGTTCGGGAGCATCACGCCGCCCGAGCCGAGCCGGATGCGGTCCGTGTGGGCGGCGAGGTGCGCGAGGATCACGGCGGGCGACGAGGAGGCCACGCCCGGCATGGAGTGGTGCTCGGCGACCCAGTAGCGGTGGAAGCCACGGGACTCCGCGAGCCGGGAGAGGGCGACGCTGGTGCGGAGGGCGTCGGAGGCGGTGTGGCCGGCGCCGACGGTGACCAGGTCCAGTACCGAGAGGGGAACGGGGGCGGTGCCCCGTACCGTGCCACGGATCTCGTCCACCGCAATGCCTCCTGCTCAACGCGTCGTGTCTCTCGCCGCCGGGCAACAGGAGGTCTTCTCCGGTTATTCCCGCCGGACATCCGGCCGGTGCGACCCGAGGACGGGAACCGCGCTGAAATCGGCCTGAATCCGGCGGTGTTGCCATCGGCCCGAATACATCGCATGGTCCCGGGTAGCCGCGCGCCCATGGCTCCACCACGGACGGAAGACGTAGGGAAACCAGGAACCACCCGCCGGTCGCTGCTGGCCGGTGCCGCGGCGTTCGGTGCGCTGGGGGCCGCCGGCTGCAGCCGCGTGGCCACGGCGTCGAGCACGCCCGGCGGCGATCTGCTCAGCCGGCTCAGGGCTCAGGGCGTCGTCCGTCTCGGCATCGCGGGCGAGATCCCCTTCGGCTACATCGACAAGAACGGCAAGCTCACCGGTGAGGCACCGGAGCTGGCGAAGGCGGTCTTCAAACGCCTCGGCGTCGACCGCGTCCAGCCCGTGCCGACCGAGTTCGGCTCGCTCATCCCGGGGCTGAACTCCCAGCAGTTCGATGTCGTCTCCGCCGGGATGTACATCAACCCGGAGCGCTGCGAGCAGGTCATCTTCTCCGACCCTGACTACCGGATGCTCGACTCCTTCATCGTGCGGAAGGGGAACCCGAAGGGCCTGCACGACTACCGGGACATCGTCGAGAAGAAGGCGAAGTTCGCCACCGGGACCGGATACGCCGAGATCCAGTACGCCGTCGAGGCCGGCTACAAGGAGAGCGACATCCTGATCGTCCCCGACCAGGTCGCCGGGCTGAACGCCGTCGAGGCCGGGCGTGCCGACGCGTTCGCCGGGACCGCGCTCACCACCCGTGCGGTCGTCAGGAACTCCCGCAAGGCGGAGGCGACGAAGGCGTTCGCGCCCCTGCTGAAGGGACAACCCCACGTCGACGGCGGCGGGTTCGCCTTCCGCTCCACGGAGACGGGACTGCGGGACGCCTTCAACGCCGAGCTGAAGAAGATGAAGGCGAGCGGCGAGCTCTTCCGCATCCTGCGGCCGTTCGGCTTCACCGAGGCCGAGATGACCGACATGACCGCGAAGGAGCTGTGCGGCGGATGACCTCGGGACTCTGGCACCTCGTACTCTCAGGCGTCTGGACCACCCTCCAGCTCCTCGTGCTCGGCGCGCTGCTCGCCACGGCCGTCTCCTTCATCGTGGGCATGGCGCGCACCCACCGGCTGTGGATCGTCCGCTTCGCCGCCGGTGTCTACACCGAGGTGTTCCGCGGCACCTCCACCCTGATCATGATCTTCTGGGTGTTCTTCGTCCTGCCTCTCGCCTTCGGCTGGCAGCTGGTGCCGATGTGGGCGGGCACGCTCGCACTGGGGCTGACGTACGGGGCGTACGGGGCCGAGATCGTGCGAGGCGCCCTGAACTCCGTCGACCCTGCGCAGTGTGAGGGCGGGATCGCGCTGGGCTTCACGCCCTGGCAGCGGATGCGCAAGATCCTGCTGCCGCAGGCGGTGCCAGAGATGATCCCGTCGTTCTGCAACCTGCTGGTGGAACTGCTCAAGGGCACCGCGCTGGTCTCCGTCATGGGCATGGGCGACCTGGCGTTCAGCGGCAATCTGGTGCGGCTCGCGCTCCAGGAGAGCGCGGAGATCTACGCGTACATCCTGCTCATCTACTTCGTGATCGCCTTCCTGCTCACCCGGATGATGCGGCTGCTCGAACACCGGCTCAAGGCCCGGGCCGGAAAGACACCTCGGCCCCATGTCCTCGTCCCCGAACCCGTCGGAGGTGGTCTCTCGTGACCTGGGACTGGGGTGCCGTCCGCGACTTCATGCCGCACTTCTGGGACGGCCTGCTCGTCACCCTCCAGGCGCTGGCCCTCGGCTCGCTGATCTCGTTCGCGCTCGGGCTGGTGTGGGCGCTGCTGATGCAGACGCCCGGCCTCCCCCACGCTCGAACAAACTCGCGCGGGTGGTACCCCCTGGTGCGCTGGCCGGTGGGGATTGTGACGGAGTTCATCCGTGACACCCCGCTGCTGGTGCAGCTGTTCTTCCTCTTCTACGTGCTGCCCGAGTGGGGGCTCACCTTCTCCGCGCTGACCACGGGTGTCGTCGCGATCGGCCTGCACTACTCGACGTACACGATGCAGGTCTACCGCGCCGGCATCGAGGCCGTGCCCACCGGACAGTGGGAGGCGGCCACCGCACTGAGCCTGCCTCCGACACGCACCTGGACGGCGGTGATCCTGCCGCAGGCGATCCGCCGGGTCGTACCGGCGCTCGGCAACTACGTGATCGCGATACTCAAGGACACGCCGGTGCTGATGGCGATCACCGTGCTCGACATGCTCGGCGAGGCACGGCTCTTCTCGCAGCAGCACTTCCAGTTCACCGAGCCGCTCACCGTCATCGGTGTGGCCTTCGTCCTGATCTCCTATCCCGCCTCCCTCCTCCTGCGAGCCCTGGAGCGACGCCTTGTCCGCTGACACCCCCCTGGTGAAGGAACCCGACGCCCAGGCCGGCCCCGCGGCGACCGCCGGCGAACTGATCCGCTTCGACCGGGTCACCAAGCGCTTCGGCGACCACACGGTCCTCGACCGGCTCGACTTCTCGGTCGACGCGGGCAAGCACGTCACGTTGATCGGCCCCTCGGGCTCCGGGAAGACCACGATCCTGCGGCTGCTGATGACTCTGGCCGAGCCCGACGAGGGCACGATCACGGTCGCCGGACAGCAGCTCTTCCCGGCCGGGGAGAAGCAGATCCGGGAGATCCGCAAGAACATCGGGATGGTCTTCCAGCAGTTCAACCTGTTCCCGAACATGAAGGTGCTGCGGAACATCACCGAGGCGCCGGTCACCGTGCTCGGCCTGTCGAAGGACGAGGCCGAGCAGCGGGCGCGCGAGCTGCTCGACCTGGTCGGGCTCAGCGACCACCTGGACAAATACCCCGGCCAGCTCTCGGGCGGCCAGCAGCAGCGCGTCGCGATAGCCCGGGCCCTGGCCATGCGCCCGCAGGTACTGCTGCTCGACGAGGTGACGTCCGCGCTCGACCCGGAACTGGTCGCCGGGGTCCTCGACGTCCTCCGTGACATCGCCCGCACCACGGACATCACGATGCTCTGTGTCACCCACGAGATGAACTTCGCCCGGGACATCTCGGACGAGGTCCTGATGTTCGACTCCGGCCGCGTCATCGAAGCGGGGTCCCCGGAGAAGATCTTCAGCACCCCTGAGCACACCCGCACCCGGGAGTTCCTCAGCGCGGTGCTGTAACCACGGGAAGGCCCTGCTCTCAGGTCTCGACGCCCGGCCGCCCGCGGTCCCGGTGCTCGGCCGGCCTCCAGGAGTACGCGATCGGCACGGGCTGCGCGGCCGTCCCGATCACCGCGGGCTCCTCGGTCGACTGTCCGGCGCTGTCCCTGCCGGTGGAGCACGCGTACCGGCCGCGCCGGGCGGCGGAACGGCCGAACAAGGGGGGCGGCCCCGTGCTGCTCCCCCCGGCGATCCGAGGGTGGTCACCAGCAGCCCTGCGGACCAGGTAGTATTTCTTTTGTCGCCGGACGCGAGAGCCGAAAGCGACAGAGTCTGCGCCGCTAGCTCAGTTGGTTAGAGCAGCTGACTCTTAATCAGCGGGTCCGGGGTTCGAGTCCCTGGCGGCGCACAGTGACGATGGCGATTCGTGTTCGCGGTAACCGTGAACACGAATCGCCATCGTCGTTTTCTGTGTGGTTTCGCGATGATCAGGTGAAGCCCACGGTCCCCCGGTGTCGGTACAGGACGGTGCCTGACCCGCACCGAGCACGGCGCCCGCGGCGGCGGCCAGCGCGAGGGCGCCGCGGGCCACCGGGCGGCCGGCCGGCCGGGAGGCGGAGGAGCAGGAGACGACGCGGCGCCGGGCGAGAACCCGCCCCGGATCGTCACGGCCTCTCGGGGAACCGACTTCCTCGAACACCGGTGCCTCCAAGCGACGCCCCTCACACTCCCGACCCATACCGGGTCGGAATTGTCCAGATTTCTGCAAATTCGTCAGTTTCACAACCGGCTACCGGGGCGCATGCCGGCGACCCGAACGACGCACCGGCTCCGTCTGCCCGGAGTACGGCCGCCTCGGACGGATGCCGCCACCCGATCTCCCGGTCGAGAGCACTCCTCCGCATCGGGTAGAGTTGTCCAGGTCAGCAGGCGCCGCTAGCTCAGTTGGTTAGAGCAGCTGACTCTTAATCAGCGGGTCCGGGGTTCGAGTCCCTGGCGGCGCACGACCGGAGAGGCCTCTCGCGAAAGCGAGGGGTCTTTCTTGCGTCCCGCCACACCCGGCCGGCCACCCGCCGGCCATGGCCCGCGCGACCCGCAGGAGCGGATCAGGACGCCCACGATCGACCGCCGGCCACCCCCGGACGCCACACGGCCCGCCGTGGCCGGGTGCACCTTTCCCTCCACGCGTGGATGACCTCAAGTGCACCAGATGACTCAAAAAAGTGTTCCAATAACCAGGTATGACCGGTAAACACCGCGTTTCCCGTCTTGCGATCATGCCGGACGCCGTAGAACCCTGGGCTCCAAAGGACTGCCGCTGCAGGGCAGTCGGGGGCTCGAACCGGTTGCGTGGCGCGGGGATGGGGCCCCGCCTGACGGATGTCGAGGGGGCATCGATGCAACCGGGAGGTCGGCTTGCCGTATCGACAGGGAGTGGAGACTCGGTGGCGCCGACCAGCCACTGACCCGTCCGTCACGGCCGAGGCAGGGCCTGAGCGGACGAAAGGACCAACGAACACGCGCCGTTGTGCGCGCGGGGGGAAGACTCATGACGCCGACGGGCGCCCGACCGAACTTAGACCCGTCAGAGACAACCCAGCTCAGGAGGTCATCGCACCGGACCGGCCACACCGGCAGCTTCCACCGGATCCGGAAGACGCTGCCGAGATACGACTACGAGCACTACAGCCGGCTCGCCGGACCGCTCACCGAACCGGACCCGGCCAAGCCGTACAAGGTCCGCTACCGCTCACTGCTCTCCCAGGAACCGCACCGCATCCGCGCCGCCCTCATGCTGGGTGCGGCGCCGCTGCTGTCACTGGCCCTGTTCGCCTGGCTGCTCCAGCCCGAGCACTGGACCGAACGCACCTACCCCGCCTACGACTTCCTGCCGACCCTCGACATCGTGATGCTCGTCTCGATCGGTCTGATCGAGTTCTTCCGCTGCATGAACGTGCTGTCGAACGCGCACGCGACGCTGGTCGCGCGCGACCCGATCCCGGTGGTGCCCGAGACCGGCACGAGAGTCGCCTTCATCACCACCTATGTCCCGGGCAAGGAACCGCTGTCGATGGTGACGAAGACCCTGGAGGCCGCCGTCCGGCTGCGGCACCGGGGCCTTCTGCACGTCTGGCTCCTCGACGAGGGTGACGACCCTGAGGTCAAGGCGGTCTGCGAGCGCCTGGGCGTGCACCACTTCACCCGCAAGGGCGTCGCGAGGTGGAACCAGCCGAAGGGCCCGCACCGCGCCAGGACGAAGCACGGCAACTACAACGCCTGGCTGGAGGCGCACGGCGACGCGTACGACTACTTCGCCTCCGTCGACACCGACCATGTGCCGCTGCCCAACTACCTGGAGCGGATGCTGGGCTTCTTCCGCGACCCGGACGTCGGCTTCGTCATCGGCCCGCAGGTCTACGGCAACTACGACAGCTTCGTCACCAAGGCCGCCGAGTCGCAGCAGTTCCTCTTCCATGCGCTGATCCAGCGGGCCGGGAACCGCTACGGCGCCCCGATGTTCGTCGGCACCTCCAACGCCGTACGGATCACGGCGCTCAAGCAGATCGGCGGTCTGTACGACTCGATCACCGAGGACATGGCGACCGGCTTCGAGATCCACCGCCACAAGAACCCGGTCACCGGGAGGAAGTGGAAGTCGGTCTACACCCCGGACGTGCTCGCCGTCGGCGAGGGCCCCGGCGCCTGGACGGACTTCTTCACCCAGCAGCTGCGCTGGTCGCGGGGCACCTACGAGACGATCCTCAAGCAGTACTGGAAGGGCTTCTTCTCACTGCCGCCGGGCAAGCTCTTCAACTACACCATGATGATCATCTTCTACCCGATGTCCGCCCTCAACTGGATCCTGGCCGCGCTGAGCTGCGCACTGTTCCTGGGCCTGGGCGCCTCGGGCGTCAACATCGACCCGACGGTCTGGCTGATGCTCTACGGCAACGCGTCGGCGCTGCAGATCGGCCTGTACATCTGGAACCGCCGGCACAACGTCTCCCCACACGAGCCGGAGGGCTCCGGCGGTGTGGCGGGCATGGTGATGTCGGCGCTGTCCGCTCCGGTCTACGCCCGCTCGCTGATGGATGCCGTGCTGCGCCGCAAGAGCAAGTTCGTGGTGACTCCCAAGGGCGATTCGACGAGCCCCGACACCCTGCTGGGGACCTTCCGGATCCACCTGTTCTTCATCCTGGTCTTCGGCGGCTCGATCGCCGCCGGCTTCCTCCTCGGCCACTCCCATCCCGCGATGATCACCTGGGCCTCGTTCGCCCTGCTGATCACGGCCTCGCCCATCATCGTGTGGCGCTGGGCGCTGCGGCGGGAGAAGAAGTCCCCGGCCTCCGCGAACGAGCCGCAGGACCCGGCGCTGCCGCCGCAGCAGACCGTGGGTGCGCACACTCCGGGCCGGCAGCCCACCTGGGCCGGGCGTGAGGGCAACGACCAGACCATGCAGATCGTCCTTGGGGGACACAAGAAATGAATGACCAGGCCGGCCGCCGTCGTGCCCGCCGCTTGGCGTTGGGCACGGCGGTGGTCCTCGTACTGGCCGGAATGAACGGGCCGTGGCTGTACCGCTTCGGGACCGAGCGATACCACCAGTACACGATCAACAAGCCTGAGTACAAAGCCGAGAACGGGCACTGGCAGATCCTCGATTTCCCCAAGGAGTACCGGCAGGACACGATCCATGCGGCGCTCCTGCACACCGGCAAGGTGCTGCTGGTCGCGGGCTCGGGCAACAACCAGGACAACTTCAACGACAAGAAGTTCGACACCCGGATCTGGGACCCGGTCAAGGGCACGATCAGGAAGATCCCCACGCCCAGCGACCTGTTCTGCACCGGCCACACCCAACTCGCCAACGGCAACCTGCTGATCGCCGGCGGTACCAAGCGGTACGAGAAGCTGCAGGGTGACGTCACCAGGGCCGGCGGCCTGATGATCGTCCACAACGAGAACCCGGACAAGCCGATCACCCTGCCCGCGGGGACGAAGTTCACCGGCAAGGCGAACGGCAAGACCTTCGTCTCCAAGGACCCCGTCCTGGTGCCGCGGGCGAAGAAGGTCTTCGCAGCCACCGGCAAGTGGCTGCGCAACGACCCCGGTGTCGGCCGTATCTATGTCGAGGCGCAAGGGAGTGGCCAGAAGTACGAGACCGGCACCGAGGACAACTACCGGGTGCAGGGCCTCACGGGTACCGACGCACACAACACGTACGGGATCGCCAACAAGCTCGGCCTCGACAAGAAGGACTTCCAGGGCATCCGGGACTCCTTCGAGTTCGACCCGGTCGCCGAGAAGTACATCAAGGTCGACCCGATGCACGAGGCCCGCTGGTACCCGACGCTCACCACCCTGAGCGACGGCAAGATCCTCAGCGTCTCCGGGCTCGACGACATCGGGCAGCTGGTCCCGGGCAAGAACGAGATCTTCGACCCGAAGACCAGGAAGTGGACGTACACCCCGAAGATCCGCCAGTTCCCGACGTACCCGGCGCTGTTCCTTATGCAGAACGGCAAGATCTTCTACTCGGGTTCGAACGCGGGCTACGGTCCGGACAACGTGGGCCGCGACCCCGGCGTCTGGGACGTGGACAGCAACAAGTTCACCAAGCTGCCCGGACTCAGCGACCCCGACATGCTGGAGACCTCCGGCACGGTGCTGCTGCCGCCCGCGCAGGACGAGAAGTTCCTGGTGATCGGCGGCGGCGGGGTCGGCGAGTCCGAGCTGTCCACCAACAAGACGCGGCTGATCGACCTCAAGGCGCCGAACCCGCGCTTCACGGACGGCCCGACCCTGGAGAAGGGCACCCGCTACCCGCAGGCATCGGTCCTTCCCGACGACACGGTGCTGGTCTCCGGCGGCTCCGAGGAGTACCGCGGCCGCAGCGACTCCAACATCCACCAGGCGCGGCTCTACCACTCGGACACCAAGAAATTCGAACGGGTGGCCGATCCGCTGGTGGGCCGCAACTACCACTCCGGCTCGATCCTGCTGCCCGACGGCCGTGTGCTGTTCTTCGGCTCCGACTCGCTGTACGACGACAAGGCCAACACCAAGCCCGGCACGTTCGAGCAGCGGCTCGAGATCTACACGCCGCCGTATCTGTACCGGGACTCGCGGCCCTCCCTGTCGGGCGGCCCGCAGACCATCGCGCGCGGCGCGTCGGGCACGTTCACCTCGCGGCACGCGTCGGTGATCAAGAAGGTCCGGCTGATCCGCCCGAGCGCGTCCACGCACGTCACGGACGTCGATCAGCGCTCGATCGCCCTGGACTTCACGACGAAGGGGGACAAGATCACGGTGACCGTGCCGAAGAACCGCAACCTCGTCCAGTCCGGCTGGTACATGCTGTTCGTCGACGACGACCAGGGCACGCCGAGCAAGGCACAGTGGGTCAAGGTGCCGTAGATCCCGCTCACTTGGGGGCGTCCTCCGCGGCGGAGGGCGCCCCTTGCCCTGTGCGGAGGGCTACGCTTTCGCCTTCGCGAGACCGAGCGCGTACGACGCCCACCAGTCGCCCGCCTTCGGGCCCCCCTTGCAGGTGCCGTCCGACTCTCCGGGGCGCTTGACCCACAGGTAGGCATCCACCAGCGGGTCCGCCGTGTTCGTCGTCGGGGCCTCACCCAGGGCCCGGCCCGGCGGATTGCACCAGCGCTGCTGCGGATTTCCGGCCGTGTACGGGCCGTTGCCGTTGCGACTGGTGTCGATCACGAAGTGCTTTCCGCCGACCTTCGCCGACAACTGCTTGCCGTACGCGATCGAGTCCTGGGTCGAGTAGAAGTTGGAGACGTTCACCGCGAAGCCGTCCGCCTGCTCGATGCCGGCCCACTGCAGCGGCTGGAAGATCTGGTCGGGGTGCTGCCAGCCCGGATTGCCCGCGTCCAGGTACACCTTGGCGTTCGGCAGCGCCTCGAGCTTGGCGATCGCGCCCTTGAGCAGGTCGTACCGCTCCTCGTGGAACTCGTCCGGGGTGCACCCGTCCACCATGTGCAGTACGCCGTCCGGCTCCAGGATCACCGTCGCATGCCGGTCCCCGATGCCCCGGGCCACGCCGTCGATCCACGTCCGGTACGCGTTGCCGTCCGCCGCGCCGCCTTGCGAGAACTGCCCGCAGTCGCGGTGGGGGATGTTGTAGAGGACCAGGATCGCCGTCCGGTCCGCCTTCTCGGCGGCCTCGGTGAACCCCTGCGCCTCCGCCTCGGGGTTCTCCGGTCCGATCCACTCCCCCGTCGGCTGCTGGGCGATCTTCCGGATCTGGTCCGCCTCGGCCTTCTTCCCGGCCCTCTCCAACGCGCCGGCCTGCCGTGCCGCGTTCCCGTCCGGGTTGACCCAGAACGGATCGGAGCCCTTCGGCCGCTGAGTGACCCCGGTGCCCGCGTCGTCCTTGTGGTCGTCCCCGCCCCCGGAGGAGGAACACCCGGCCAGCAGCAGCGCGGCCCCCAGCGCGGCCATGGCGGCCCGTGCCCCCGCACCCCTCGTTCCGTACATCCAACTCCCCCTTGGGTGTACCGCATCGGGCATCAATCGTGACATACCTGCCGCGGCACCCACGCGTTCATCCGCCGCTTGTCGGAGAGCTGTTACAGCCGCCTCCCGACATCGGGCACGCGCCGTCACGGACGGTCATGACCCCTCGCCCGTCAGATACGCCGACACGACCACGTTCGCCGAGTACGCATGGCTCGCCCGGTCGTAGACGCCGCCGCAGGTGATCAACCGCAGCTCGGCCCGGCCCGGTTGCCGTGGCCCGTAGGCCTGCCGGGCGTCGAAGCGTTCGCGGGGGAGGACCTGGACGTCCTCGATGGTGAACTCGGCGACGCGGTTGTCGTCGCGGGCCACCCGCACCGCGGCACCGGGCCGCAGACTGCTGAGCTTGTAGAAGACCCCCGGCCCGGTCTCGGTGTCGACGTGCCCCACGAACAGGGCGGTCCCGGCCGCCCCGGGTTTCACCCCGGCCGCGTACCACCCGACCACGCCCGGCTGGTCGAAGGGCGGCGGCTCGATCGCGCCCTGCGGGTCCAGGCCGCGCGCGACGACCGGTGCCTGCACCTTGATGACGGGGATGTCGACGCGCAGCGGTTCGGCCTTCCCCAACGGTTTGGCCATGGGCGGCAGTTCGGCGTCCGGGGGCCGGCCGGCGGCGGCCATGTCGCCGGTGGCCGGTGCGGAGAAGCCCTGGTGTACGCCGGTCGCCTCACGGCCCCACAGCCACAGTCCGAGCAGCAGGATCGCCCAGGTGACCCCCATCAACAGGCGTCCGGTGCCAAAGGATTGTTCACGCTCGGACACGGTTCACTCCTTGCCCCGGCCTCGGCGGACGCTCCGGACGACGATCAGGACGGCGGCGACGCTCGCGAGGACGAGACCGATGATCGCCTGCCGGGCGCCGGGGCCGCTGTTGCGGGCCTCGCCGGACGCCAGTGCCTTCAGGTGTGCGGTACCGCCGCCGCCCGCGTGCACCGGCGCGACGGGTGAGGAGCGGGCGGTCGGTGCGGAAGGGGCGGGGAAGGCCGGGATGCGGGGCACTGCCGGAACGGCCGGGGCATACGGCTCGGACGAGCCTGCCGGGCGGGGCGCCGGGCCACTCGGGGTGTCCGGCGTGGACGCCGTCGACCCGTCGACGGTGAGCACGCCCTTCACCTCCCGGCCGTCGCAGCCGACCTTGATGTCGTACCTGCCCGGAGTCAGCATGGCGCGGACCACGGTGTCACCGGTCAGCGTGCCGTTCTTGCCGACGAGCCGCGCGTCCGTGACGAACGCGTCCGACACCGCGGTACCGGTCGTGCCGGGGCACCCCCGCACGGTCAGCCGGACGCTACTGCCGGGGGCGGGGGACGCCGGGGTCAGGGAGACGTCGTGTGCGTCCGCCGTGTGCGTCGCGCGGCCGAGGACAACCGCTATGAGGGCAACCGCACAGAGAGTGAGACGAAGTGAACCCATCGTGAACCTCCCGATATCAGGAGGCTCTCCCTGCGGACACTCCGGCGCATCCGGGCGGGACCCTCGACTACTCCGTACGGGGGTGCCTGCGCCGTACGGGCGCCGGAGGCCGGCCGGGTGTCAGACGACGTCGACGAGGTCCGCGATCGAGTCCACGACGCGGGAGGGGCGGAACGGGAACCGGTCGATCTCCTCCCGCGTGGTCAGCCCGGTGAGCACCAGGAACGTCTGCATCCCCGCTTCCATGCCCGCCAGGACGTCGGTGTCCATCCGGTCACCGATCATCGCGCTGGTCTCGGAGTGCGCCTGGAGCGCGTTCAGCCCGGTGCGCATCATCAGGGGGTTCGGCTTGCCCGCGAAGTACGGCTTCTTGCCGGACGCCTTGGTGATCAGCGCCGCGACCGAACCGGTGGCGGGCAGCGGGCCCTCGGCGGACGGGCCGGTCTCGTCGGGGTTGGTGCAGATGAACCGGGCCCCGTCCTTGATCAGGCGGACGGCCTTGGTCATGGCCTCGAAGGAGTAGGTGCGGGTCTCACCGAGGACGACGTAGTCGGGCTCGTGGTCGGTCAGGATGTAGCCGATGTCATGCAGCGCCGTGGTCAGGCCGGCCTCGCCGATGACGTACGCCGTGCCGCCGGGCCGCTGGTCGTCCAGGAACTGGGCGGTGGACAGCGCCGAGGTCCAGATGTTCTCCACCGGCACGTCCAGCCCCATGCGGGTCAGGCGCGCATGCAGGTCGCGTGGGGTGTAGATCGAATTGTTGGTGAGCACGAGGAAGGGTTTGCCGGACTCGCGCAGCTTCTTGAGGAAGGCGTCGGCACCGGGGATCGGAACGCCCTCGTGGATCAGCACCCCGTCCATGTCGGTGAGCCAGGACTCGATGGGCTTGCGCTCTGCCATGTGCGATCTCCTGCCGTACGCAAGGGGGAACCGGGTACGCGGCGACAATCGGGGACGCCGCGCCGGTGGTGTGCGTCCAGGCCCCAGCGTAATCAGCACGGGTCGGCCGTGATCCCGCCGGGCACCGGGTACGCGGGGCTCAGCTGCGCGCGCGGTACAGAAGGAAGGGGGAGCCCGCCACGAGGACGCCGCCCACCACCATGAGCAGCCCGCCGATCATCGGGTCGAGGCGGTGCGCCGCGTGCGGGCCGCTGTCGGCCAGTTCGATCGCGGCCGGGCTCTGCCGCGGGGCGGGCGACCGTGTCCCCGGCCCCTTCTCCTTCGGTACGCCCTCCTTCTGCGCCTGTTCCTTCTGCGCCTGTTCCTTCTGCGCCTTCTCTTTCCCTGCGCCCTCCTTCCCTGCGCCCTCCTTCCCTGCGCCCTCCTTCCGTGCGTCCTCCTTCCGTGCGTCCTCCTTCCGTGCGTCGGTGGCGTCGGCCCTGTCCTCGATACGGAACCGGTAGTCGTTCGACTCGCCGACCCAGTACCCGTCGTTCCCGCGCCGCTGCACGATCGCGGCCTTCGCCACGACGTCATTGCGCCGGGCGTCGGGGGCGAGCGCGAGCCGCACCTTCACGGTGAGCGTGCGCCCCGGGGCCACGGTGAAGCCGGGGAGGTTGCCGTCGAAGGCGCCGACGACCTCGCTCCGGTCGGTGCGCTGGAAGGTGACCGGGTGCGCGCGGTCGCCCTCGAAGAACTCCAGCTTTGGCTGAGTGGCCGTCAGTACGCGCTTGGTGTCGACCAGGACGACCACCGGGTGGATGTGGGAGCAGGTGTGCGTGGTCGTGTTCTTGAGGTCGATGTACCAGGTGTGCTCGGCGCCGCCCGACTCGTATCGGTCGGGGCCGCCGTGGATGTAGGTGGTGAGGGGGAAGGCGTGGCCGGTGGAGCCGCCACAGGTGGGCTGCGGACCGGCCGGGAGCGCTGCGACAGATGCCTGCAGGAAGAGGACGACGGCGGCCAGGGCACAGGCCAGGAACAGGGGCAGCCGAGGCAGCAGAAGAGTGCGGGGCAGTCGAGACAGACGAGACAGACGAGGCGAGCAGGGAGGCAGGCGGGACGAACGAGACAGGTGAGGCGAGCGAGACAGGCAAAGGATTCGAGGCGGTCGCATGAAAATATGACCGACCATGGGTGGCGGCCCCCTGGGCACGCCACGCCCTGAGGGCCGGAGTCGGCGGCCCAAGTCCCCTCGATCAGCGCAGTGGGATCCGCCTCGGGGAGCCCGGTGACTCACTTCGGCGACCGGGTTGCGACAGTAGAGCCATGACTGGCACAACCCCTGGCACTGGCACCCCCCTCCGCGTGGGCCTCATCGGCTACGGCCTCGCGGGCTCCGTCTTCCACGCCCCGCTGATCGCAGCCACCGGGGGTCTCGCCCTGGACGCGGTGGTCACCTCGAACCCCGAGCGGCAGGAGCAGGCCCGCGCCGAGTTCCCGGACGTGCGCCTCGCCGCCACCGCCGACGAGCTGTGGGCCCGCGCCGGTGAGCTGGACCTGATCGTCATCGCCTCCCCGAACAAGACGCACGTCCCGCTCGCGACCGCCGCGCTCGAAGCGGGCCTGCCGGTCGTGGTCGACAAGCCGGTCGCGGGGACGGCGGCCGAAGCGCGGGAACTCGCGGCACTGGCCGAGGAGCGCGGCCTGCTGCTGTCCGTCTTCCAGAACCGCCGCTGGGACAACGACTTCCTGACCCTGCGCAAGCTGCTGACCGAGGGCGGACTCGGCGACGTCTGGCGCTTCGAGTCCCGTTTCGAGCGCTGGCGCCCGAACCTCAAGGGCGGCTGGCGCGAGTCCGGCGACCCCGCGGAGATCGGGGGTCTGCTGTACGACCTCGGCAGCCATGTCGTCGACCAGGCGCTGGTGCTCTTCGGCCCCGCGGCCTGTGTGTACGCCGAGTCGGACGTCCGCCGTCCGGGCGCGCGGTCGGACGACGACACGTTCATCGCGCTCACGCACACCAGCGGCGTCCGCTCCCATCTGTACGTCTCCGCGACGACGTCCCAACTCGGCCCGCGTTTCCGGGTGCTGGGCTCCCGGGCGGGCTATGTCAAGTACGGCCTCGACCCGCAGGAGGCGGCGCTGCGCGAGGGCGGCCGCCCCGGTCCCGGCTGGGGTGTCGAGCCCGAGTCCCTGTGGGGCCGTGCAGGCGCCGGGGAGTCCCCGCTGACCGGCGGCGGCACCCCCGTGCCGACCGTCCCCGGCGACTACCCGGCGTACTACACGGCGATCGAGAAGGCCCTGCGCGAGGGCGGCCCGAACCCGGTCACCGCGCACGAGGCGGCCGCGGCCCTGGACGTCCTCGAGGCCGCCCGGCGCTCGGCGCGCGAGGGTGTGACCGTGACGCTGTGACCGTGTTCAGCGGTACAGCACCGCTCGCTCGACCGCGCTCCACGTCGTACTGGTCACGACGTACAGCGCGGCGGCCAGCGGCATCACCGCCACGGTGACGAGGGTGAAGAAGGAGAAGAACGGCATGATCTTGGCGACCGCGCCGAGGCCGGGCATCTGCTCGCCGTCGCCGGCCAGGACCGGGTTCGCGGCCGCCATCCGCTTCGTACGCCGGTAGGTGGTATCTGCAGCGTGAGTGGCCCGATCGGCGACGGGACGCCGGAGTTCAGCTGCTCAGCGGCCGCACGGCCCCTCACGCCTCGCGGGCGGTCGGGCAGTCGGGCCCGATCGCCGTTCGCCTGCCCGGGTCACGGGTCACCGGGTGCGGTAGGCGTCGACGATGGTCTGGGTGAGGGTGTTCCCGCCGGTGTCGGTCAGCTTCGCGCGCAAGGAGACGCCGGTGCCCGCCTGCGGGTTGCGGATCGTGACGGCGCCGTTCTCGACCGGGACCTGGGTCCACGAGGCGCCGCCGTTCACGGATACCGAGACCACCAGCGAGCGCACCCGTCCGTGCGAGGCGGCACCCAGCACGGTGACGGGGACACGGAGTGTCGAGTTCGCCGCCGCCGTGCCGGTAGCGCTGAGCGCGGGCGAGAACCGCACGACGCTCACCGGCATCGAGGTCGGACCGGTCACTGCGCCCGAAGTGAAGGTCCACGACGCGGTCACGCGGGTAGCGGCGCCGGGGGCGCCTGTGCGATTCACCGTGCTGGTGAGTCGGTACGTCGCACGCCCCTGCGGCACGGTGAACTTGGCCTTTCCGGGGGTGCCGGTCTTGGTCCCGACGAGCACGCCGTTGCGGTGCAAAGTGGTCGAGGCCGACGCGTACATCGGTGACGACGGCACGTGGCCACCGCCGTCGGCGAGCAGCGGGACATCGACATTGAGGCTGTTGCCGTCACGTACGACGCCGGGACGGCCGGTGAGGAGGGGGCCGAAGACGGCGTTGTCGAAGGTGTGCGTGATCTTGCCCCCGGCGCGCACGGCGATGCCGGCGGCGGAGTAGCGGTTGGGTGCCTTGCCCGGCGCACCGGGGACCGCGTAGGTGATGTCCCAGGTACCGCGTCCGGGTGTCACGAAGTAGGTGGCCGTGCCGGGGGTCGCCAGGGTCCGGGCGACTCCGACGGTCGGTCCGACGGTCGGTTGCAGGTCGAAGGACGCTTTCCCTGCGGTGCCCGGCCGGGCCGCGCCGCGGATCTGCAAGGCGGCCAGGTCCTTCGGGGCAGGGTGACGGGTGAGCCCGGTCAGGGCGCGGGGGCCGGTGAAGGTGTAGCCGAGCGCGTAGCCGCCCTTGTCGGTCGTCCAGTACGAGTCGAACCGCTGCTTCACCGAACCGGGTTCGGCGTCGGGGCCCAGGTGTGCGACGCGCAGTTTCGACGAGGAGGTGATCAGGTTGGTCTCGCGGACGGCGCCGCCCTGCGTGACCCGGACGAACATCGCGCCGTGCTGGAAACCCGCCAAGTGGTCGGGCGGCTGTACGTCGACGGGGGCGGTGGTCCGCGCGTCGATGGTGACGGTGGTGTCGCGGTCGAGGTCGAGGCGCGGTTGGACGATCCAGTCCGTGCCGTCCGCGCCGTCACCGGTGCTCAGGGAACTGTCCAGCAGGTACCGGCCCTGGGGAAGACGCACGGTGGTCGTGCCGGAAGCGTCGTACGGGTGGGCGACCTCGTCGGCGCCCGCGCCGGAGATTCCGGTGACGTTGGTGGCGTAGGACCCGGTCAAATGGCCCGCGCGGTCAAGGTGCTTGATCGTGAGGGTGTACGTCTTGGGCGTCGCGGCGAAGGCGGCGGCGTTGCATACGGCTGTCGTGCTGCCGACCAGGGCGACGGCGAGAGCCAGATTCCGGAGGATGCTCCGGCGAGGTACGGAAGAAGTGCTCATGACCTGTACTGCGCTGCCGGGCGCCGGAGTTCCTGTGTTCCACATCACTCCGGGTGCGGGGTCGCGACCCCGGGCGACAGGCGTGGTGCACGTCACTGGAACCGGTGCGACGGAAACGGCAGAGCAGAGTGTGGAATCACTCATGAGGAATCGCTTCCGCCGCGGAGACCGCGACGCCTTGGGAGAGCTGTACGACGAGCACGCACAAGTGCTGTACCGCTATGCCCTGCGCGTGACGGGCGACTGGGCGGAGGCCGAGGACGTCGTCTCGGCGACCTTCCTGGAGGCATGGCGCGGCCGGGAGAAGCTGCACCCCGAGGGGGACGGTCTGCGCCCGTGGTTGCTGGGAATCGCCACGAACATCATGCGCGGCAACGCACGCGCACGCCGACGCCGCGAGATCGCACTCGCCCGCGTCCCGGAACGCGGCTCGATTCCGGACTTCGCCGACGATCTCGTCACGCACCTCGCGGACGCCGAGAAACTGCGCGCCGCGCACACCGCACTCGCCCGCCTGCGGCGCCGCGACCGTGAGGTCTTCACCCTCGTGGTGTGGGCCGGCCTGGACTACGCGGCCGCGGCCGAGGCACTCGGCGTGCCGGTCGGCACCGTCCGGTCACGCCTGTCCCGCGCCCGCACCCGGCTGCGCGGGCTTGCCGACGCCGAAACCCGGACCACACGCTCGCAGGCTCCGCAGGCCCGAGCCGAACGGACGCCCGCGACGCACAGCGGGGAACCCTCCACCACCCCCGACAAGCCAGTACCGGACCGCGTCCCCGCGGCCCGGTGGTCGATCCAGGAGAACCACGGATGAACACCACCCCGCGGCGCCGTACGGACCACCGGTCCGAGGAGACCGAACGCCTCGGCCTCGCAGACCTGCTGCCCCCGCCACCGGTCCCGGGCCTGGGTCCCGACCGTGAACTGCTGTTGAGGGAAGCACTGTTGCGTAAAGCCGCCCTTGCCGAACCGTCCGGCCGCGTCACCACCCGGGCCTCGCGCCCGCGCCGGCGACTGGTCCGGGTCATAGTGCCGGCCGTCGCCTGCACCTTGGCGGTCTGCGGCGTCGTGGCAGCGAACCTCACGGACACACCGGGGCGCGGCACTACCGCGGTCACGGGTGGCGGCACCCCCCGTACGCCCGAAGCGACGCAACTCCTCGACCGCATCGCACTCGCCGCCGCCGAGAAGAAGCAACCCGCCGTCCGTTCCGGCCAGTTCGTGTACGTCGAGAGCAAGGTCGCCTATGCCGGGCAGAGCGCCGCAGGAGGCCCGATCACCATGCCTCCCGTGCACACGCGGCAGGTGTGGCTGTCCGCCGACGGCAGTCGCCCCGGCCTGCTGCGCGAGGCGGGCCGGCCCGACACCCCGCTCGGCGCCGACGCGCCGGTCTACACCCTCGACGGCCCAGGGGCGACGCCCCGCCCGAGCAGCCTGGGCAAGGAGGGCCCGTCGATCGACGACCCGACCTACGAGTACGTCGCGTCGCTGCCCACCGACCCTGACGCCCTGCTGAAGCTGATCCGGGACGAGACCCGCGGACAGGGCCAGGACCCGGACCAGCGAGCATTCACCGCGATCGGCGACCTGCTGGCCGAGACCTGGGCACCACCGCAGGTCAGTTCCGCGCTCTACAAGGCCGCCGCGAAGATCCCCGGGGTCACGGTGATCCACGCCGCAGCCGACGCCACGGGGCGCGAAGGCGTTGCCGTCGCCCGTACGGCACACGGGCGGCAAACGCAGTGGATCTTCGACCGGACCACGTACGCGTTCCTCGGCGAACGATCGGTCCTCACCGAAGCCGGCGACGCAGGCCCGGCCGGGACCGTTGTCGGCACCTCCGCGGTCCTCACCAAGGCCGCGGTCGGCCGCGCCGGCGTGACTCCCGCGCCGACGACGACGTAGCGCGGCAGCCACGCACATCGGCCGCCCCGGATCGCGGTCCCACCGGGGCGGCCGATGCGCCGCGCACCTGCGACGGTTCGCGGCCTTCCGCCCATCCTGTGCGGGCCGCCTTCGTCCGCTCGGCGCTGCTCCTGTGACGACCGCCCGCTGCGCCGGGCCAGGTGTCGGCCGGCACACGAGGCCGACGGGTCGCGCCCCGTTCCCTGGCAGGCAACCCGGTGTGACAGCCCCCTCAACCCCCTCCTGCACCCCTGGCCTGCGAATCTCTCTCCTTTGCCGGTCGGCAGCAGTACGGTGTCAACCATGCGCCCCGACACGCCTGCCGAGAACGTCGACCACCACGCCGAAGCAGCACGCCTGGAGCGGGCTGCCGGCCTGTATCCCGCGGACGCGGAGCACCTGCTGCTCCAGGCCGCGGCCCACCGTGAGCTGGCCGGCGACCGCTCGGGCGCGACCGCGCTGTACGACCGCCTGCTGTCGTCCTCCGAGCCGCTGGAGAACCCCCACCTCGTACGCGCCCTGAAGGCGTCGAACCTGTGGGAGTACGACCACGAGGCGGAGGCACGGGCGATCATCGACGGCATCCGAGCGGCCTCCCCCCGGCACCCGGCCCCCTGGGTGATCGTGGCGGAGTCCCTGGAGTCGCACGACGAGCTGGAGGCGGCGGAGGAGACGTTCACGGAGGGGCTCAGGCTCCTGCTCGGCGACGCCGAGGAGCCCCCGCAGTCCACGCACGCACTCCTCTACGGCCGCCACCGGGTCCGCCGCATGCTGGCCGCCGCCCACGACGAGTGGGACACGCTGGCGGACACCCTCCACTCCTTGCCGGTCACCCTGGACGAGCTCCACGACCCGAAGCGCATCTGGTCCCTGGGCTCGGACAACCCGGCGGAGCTGGAGGCGGAGATCAGCCGCCTGCGAGCGGAACTGGGCGTATACCGGGAGGCCCTGTCCCGCCCGTTCCCGGTGGCGGTCCTGCACTGGTCGGCGCCGGAGCTGGAGGAGCTGATCGCGGCGTACCCGTCACTGGCCGCCGAGTACCCCTCCCACGAGGAGCACCTGGCGACGATAGAGACGTCCCTGCGGGAACTGGCGGCCTCGGGCACGCCCAACATCGGGATCGTGACGGGAACGGTGCCGTCGTACGAGGCGTTCGCGGCATCGGAGGGCGCGTCCCCGGAGGACGCGGCGCTGTTGCCCGAGTACGCGACGACGCTGGCTGCACGGGGGCGGGCGGTGGCTTGGCCGCCGGAGCGGGGGGCTGGGTGTTGGTGTGGGTCGGGGCGGGCCTATGAGGGGTGCCACGGGGTAGACGCGTAGCCATCCCACAAGGATTCGCAGGTTCGACCTTCGCGGCCCGCTCCCCGAGACACCGATTCCGATTGGCAGATCTGTGCCGGTTTCGGAGGTCGGGACCAGGCACTGCGGGAGCCGTGCCTGGCACAGATCTGCCCATCTCGCGACGGCTTGCCTCTCCCGCGGTCCGGGGACTCCGGCTGTGCGGATTTGGTGCAAGCGCGGCGCGCAGACGACCCGTCTGAAAACGTTCAACTTTCGTCGCGGGACGTCCGGTTGTCGGTGACGGCTGTTAGAACGGATCCGTATCGGCGCGAGAGTTCGCGCTCGAGGGTTCACCAGGGATTCGAAGGAGCAGTCGTGACGGAATCGGGGGACGTGACACAGCCGGTCGCGGGCGTCTACGAGCAGCTCATCACTCAGGACTTGCACAATCGGCTGGAGGGCCTCGAAGCCGCAGGCTGGAAGGCCGTCGACGCAGAGGTCAGCGAAGAGTCCGCACCGCACGTCCTGGCCCGACACATCGGCGAGGCTGTTGGGCGCCGACTCAGCCAACTGCCGCAGAAGAACCAGGTGGCCGCCGCCAACCAGATCATGCAGGCGCTGGCGGCCAGCGCACCCGACCCGGATGCGGACGCCACCCTCGGCGCCATCGTCGACGGCCCACGGCAACTACTCGCCCTCGCCGAACAAG
The DNA here is from genome assembly GCF_001866645.1 of Streptomyces colonosanans. Classification (GTDB taxonomy): domain Bacteria; phylum Actinomycetota; class Actinomycetes; order Streptomycetales; family Streptomycetaceae; genus Streptomyces; species Streptomyces colonosanans. The sequence continues at coordinate 37,554 of NZ_MLYP01000059.1, read as the reverse complement.
AAGCGCCCGGCGTCTACGCGATGCGCCCCCTGACCCCGCTCTCGGAAACGGCGTTGATCACCAACGCACCGGACGACCCGAATCTGGGTGCCGAGTTGCGCGCCGAGCTCGCCACGGCCGACCGCATCGATCTGCTGTGCGCGTTCGTGAAGTGGCACGGTATACGCGTGTTGGAGGACGCGCTGCGCGCGGCGAAAGAGCGCAACGTCCCCATCCGAGTCATCACGACCACCTACATCGGCGCCACGGATCGCTACGCGTTGGATCGCCTGGTCCGGGAGTTCGGTGCCGAGGTGAAGATCAACTACGAGATTCGGTCGACGCGTCTGCACGCGAAGGCTTGGCTGTTCCGTCGCAAGACCGGCTTCGACACGGCCTACGTGGGCAGTTCCAACCTGTCGAAAGCCGCACTACTCGATGGCCTGGAGTGGAACGTACGGCTGTCGTCTGTCGCCACCCCCCGGGTGATCGACAAGTTCGAGGCGACGTTCGACGCGTACTGGGAGGATGTCGCCTTCGAGTCGTACGACCCCGAAAAGGATGGGGAGCGACTCGCCGACGCGTTGGCCCGGGCGGGCGGCAAGGGGTCGGGTGACGAGCTCAAGATCAGCCTGTCCGGACTCGAAGTCCAGCCGTTCCCGCATCAGCGGGACATGCTGGAGCGTCTACGCGTCGAGCGTGAGATCCGCGGCCATCACGAGAACCTCCTGGTTGCGGCAACCGGTACCGGCAAGACCGTCATGGCCGCCCTTGACTACCGGAGCCTGCGCGACAAGCTCGGCGGCAAACTCCCGCGACTGCTCTTCGTCGCCCATCGCAAGGAGATCCTGAGGCAGTCCTTGCGGACCTACCGCGAGGTACTCGGCAACGCCTCCTTCGGTGAGCTGCTCTACAACGGGGAAGACCCTCGCGAGTGGACGCATGTCTTCGCCAGCGTCCAATCCCTCAACCTCCAGCGGCTGGAACAGCTCGACCCAGGCCATTTCGACGTCATCGTCATCGACGAGTTCCACCACGCCACGGCGAGCACGTACCGCCGCGTCCTCGACCACTTCAAACCGACCGAGCTTCTCGGCCTCACCGCGACGCCCGAGAGGATGGACGGGCGCAATGTGCAGGACGAGTTCTTCCGGGGTCGGATCGCCGCCGAGATGCGGCTGTGGGAAGCCTTGGAGAACGATCTGCTGTGCCCTTTCCACTACTTCGGGGTTCCAGACGGCACCGATCTTTCCCAGCTCAGTTGGCGAGCGGGTTCCTACGATCGAGATGAGCTCGGCAATGTCTACACGGCCAGCCACGCACGGGCTCTCATCGTCATCAAACAAGTCCAGGACAAGATTTCCAACCCGGCCGCCATGCGCGCGCTGGGCTTCTGTGTGACCAAGAAGCACGCGCACTTCATGGCCGACCGCTTCCGCGAGGCAGGGTTCCAGGCCGCCTCGCTCGACAGCGACTCGAATCCCGCCGAGCGCGAGCGCACGCTGAACGACCTCAAGGCCGGCCGGATTCAGGTGATCTTCTCCGTAGACCTGTTCAATGAGGGCCTGGACATCCCAGACGTCGACACCCTGCTCCTCCTGCGCCCCACGAACAGCGCGACCGTCTTCCTCCAGCAGTTGGGACGCGGGCTGCGCCGTACACCGAACAAGCCGGTCCTGACGGTGCTGGACTTCATCGGCCAGCACAGGGCGGAGTTCCGCTTCGAGGAGCAGTTCCGTGCCCTGACCAACCTCTCCCGCAACCGCCTGGTCGACAGCATCGAGCGTGACTTCCCCCAGTTGCCCTCCGGTTGTCAGATCCTCCTGGAGGGCAAGTCCAAGGACCTCGTCCTCGACAACATCCGTACGCAGCTCAACGCCACGATCAACACGCTTGCGAAGGAGGTCAGGGACTACAGCACACCCAAGCTGACCGACTACCTGCGTGAGAGCCGTCGCGAGATCAAGGAGCTCTACAAGAGCAAGAACTCCTGGACGGCCGTCCTGCGCAAAGCCAGGCTCGTCAAGGACTCCGGTGTGCCGGGGGAAGAGGAGCTCCTCAAGCGTGTCCACGCCTTCCTCCACGTGGACGACCACGAGCGGGCCCGTGCATATCTGCGCCTCCTCGCAGACGACGCCCCCGACTACGACTCACTCTCCCCCACCGACCAGGTCTACGCCCGCATGCTGTTCTTCAACCTGTGGGACAAGGCGGGCGGCTTCTCCAGCTACCGCGAAGGCCTTGAGTCGCTGCGCGCCCAACACGCGTTCCGCAACGAATTGCAGCAGGTCCTGTTGTACGTCCTCGATCGAACCGACCACTTCCCCATCCCGCTGGACGGACCACTCAACCACCTCCCACTGAAGATCCACAGCGCCTACAACCGCTCTGAGATCCTCGCGGCCCTCGGAGTGGCCCGGCTGGGCGGCCAGATGCCCGGGGTCTTCGCCCAAGGAGTGACCTGGGTCGAGGACATCAAGACCAACGCCCTTCTCATCACCCAGGAGAAGAACGAGAGGGACTTCTCGCCCAGCGTCCGCTACAAGGACTACGCGCTCAGCCCCACCCGGTTCCACTGGGAGTCGCAGGGCACCACGCCGGAGAACTCCCCGACGGGATTGCGCTACCAGCGGCATGCCAAGGAGGGCAGCCACGTCCTGCTGTTCCTGCGCCGGTACAAGAACAACAGCATCGGCAAGTCCGAACCCTGGATGCTCCTGGGACCGGCCACCTACAAAAAGCACACCGGCAGCAAGCCGATGGCGATCACCTGGGAGCTCCAGCACGAACTTCCGGCCGATGTGTGGACGTATTCGGCCATCGCCACCGGGTAAGGAGGTCGCCCGAGAAGCTCTCGAGCGAGCAGAGAGGTGATCCTCCTGCTGCCCTGTCGAGGGCTTCCTCACCGTACGGTTCGGCAGGGCAGGCCCCCGACACCCTCGATCTGCACCTCAAAGCGCGTTTGGGCACGGTCCAAAACCTCGTCCGCGTCGCAGCCATGAGCCCGCAGCCAGTGAAGAACGTCCGTCAAGGCGTCGACCACCATGTCTTGGGTGATCAACGTTCTCAGCTTGCTCGAACTCGGCTCACTCGGCAGACGAGACGCCGTATAGAGGCTGAGCAGTGCCTCAGCCCGGGTGACACCTGCGCCTCCCACATGGCCGTGCGGCGAGGTGAGCCGCGTGGCCAGCTCGCACCAGGTGCCCTTCCGATCGGGGTAGAGCTGGACACCCCAGCGGTCGGCGACGGCGTCGACGAGGGCCATGCCGCGTCCGGCCTCGGCGTCGCAGTCCGCGTCGATGAGAGCAGGAAGGGCGCGCGTGTCGGGATCGTGGATCTCGATGCGCAGATGGGTGCCGTTCATGGAGACCGCCAGGGTCGCCGGGGTGCCGTGACCGACGTGCGTGATGACGTTGGACACAAGCTCGCTCACACAGAGTTGGGCCTGATCGACAACGTCATGCAAGCCCCAGATCCCAAGGTGCAGCCGCATGATGCGGCGCAAGGCGGCTACTTCCTCGGGCTCGGCGGCGAAGGCCACTTCCCATGGCCTCCGTGACATACACGCTTCATGGATCACGAGGACCCCTCCCGTCGTACGCCAACTCCACCCACTTAGCGGAGCGCTGTGGACACTCACCGTGAGCATCACTGACCGCCAGAATGGCGGTCGCGCATCCCTTCATGCAATGTGCACGAAGGGATTCCCACTTCTGAGTGATTGGCAAGCACACCCCTTGGCGTAAGACTGAACGCCCGCTATCCGACGGACCGTTGAAGGGGTTGAGATGGCCGGTTCACCGACGGCACGCCGCCGCCGACTCTCGATCGAGCTCAAGAAGCTCCGCGAATTGAGCGCACTCACCTGTGCCCAGGTCGGCGACGCCTTGGACTGGAGCGGTTCCAAGGTCAACCGGATGGAGACGGGGAGCGGCAGGGTCCAGCCCTCCGACATCGAAGCCTTGTGTCGGTTCTACGACACCAGCGACGAGCTGCGCGAGTTCCTGAAGTCACTGGCACGACAGGCCAAGACGCGCGGCTGGTGGCAGGTTCACGGTGCCGGCGTTCCCGAGTGGTTCAACATCTACATCGGTCTGGAGCAGGACGCCTCGACGCTTCGCCAGTACCAGTGCGAGCTGTTGCCCGGCCTCATGCAGACGGCTGCGTACGCCTCTGAGCTGTGCAAGACCGGTGCACACATGTCTCCTCAGGCCATCGATCGCGCGGTCCGCGTACGCATGGAACGCCAGACCATACTGACCCAGCCTTCGGCCCCCGACGCCTGGTTCATCGTGAACGAGGCGGCCGTTCGGAACGTCATCGGAGATCGGGCGTTGATGCGGGAGCAACTCGAGCGCATTCTGGAGTCGGTCGAACTATCGAGTGTGACCTTGCAGGTACTCCCCTTCGACTCCGACACCTATCCGGCCACGGGCTCCTTCACCATGCTCGGCTTCCCTGATCCGGGAGACCCGGACATCGTCTACCGGGACGGCATTACCGATGCCATCTACCTTGAGGGCGAGCATCATGTTCGCGAGTACACCAGGGCGTTCGACGGGCTGATGGCCGCGGCCCTGAGTCCTCAGCGCTCCAGTCAGTTGATCAAGTCCATCCTGAAGGGATACGCGAATTGAGCAAGGCAGAGGCTCCGGGCAACGATCGTCCGATGTGGTTCACGTCGTCGTACAGCAACGGTGCCGGGGGTGAATGCGTCGAGTGCGCGGCAATGGATCAAGGCGCTCTCGTACGCGACTCCAAACGCGCAGGCGGACCCGTCATCGCTGTACGGGCCCAGGCATGGCGCAGCTTCATATGCGCGTTGAGCCGTGGTGAAGTCGCGGCAGGTCGGAAGCAGCACCCATAAGCCACATCGCCGAGCCGCGCGGTCACGTCCACGGACGCGGCGTACGGCGACCGTTCGTCGGCAGGGGGACCCGCACGCGTGACACATTCTCCGGATGTGTCACACCCCGGCCGGTACACCCCCGGGGACACGGCCCGATTCCCGTCGCCAAGTGGTTGCAGAGGGGATGACGATCAGCACCCCAAGGAACCCGCTCGCGGGCACGGTCTACACCGTGACCCTTCGGGGTGTGCGGTGTGTCCGGCTCTCTGTGCTCAGCGCGCGGAGCATCGACAACCGGGAACGCTCGGACACGGATGCTCTGCTGTTGCGGGTCATCCACTGCGACTCGTGCGGGGGCCGCATGTACCTGAACAAGCAGGACAGCAGGGACACGTTCTTCAACGGTGAAACCGCCAACAATCCGAAGTCCTTTGGCGGTCTTCGAAAGCGGCTCGCCGGCTCACAGGTTCTCCCCGCCGACATGCCGGTTATCGGCAACGGCACCACCGACACGTACGCTTTCTTCGACAAACTCGAAGAACTCGTTGACCATGCGCCTGGCCTGGACGGCAGCAACGGAGCCATCTACACAAACGCTCTCGGGTTCGGGAAGATTCGTGCGGCTGCCCGCAGGGTCGGCGGAGTCAAACAGGCCCGGGAAGACCTGACGCGTAAGGAAGTCACCCGCTGAAACGGGATTCCTATTCTGGACGCCGGGCAGACTCGTACAGGCTCTGACATTCTCGCGCCGACTGTGAACGGTTCGGAAATGTACGCGGTCCGCTTCGGTTCGGACGAGGAAGACCGGGCGGTGACTGGACTCACCAACGGTGGGGTCATGGTCGATGTCCTCGGGCAGTTGAAGACACAGCCCGCTTTCCGAACCCGCGTCGAGTTCTACTGCGGCGTGGGTGTGTTCGGTGGCAAGGCCGCCGCTCGGCTGACCGGCGTCATGAACGGCTGCCACGACGCACGACCAGAGCCCCGTGCTCGTCACCCACACCCGCGGGGATGGCCCCGTGCCCGCTGCCCTTTCCGGTGTCCGGCGCGGGGCTCTCTTGGTTCTGGATGTGCCGCGCCTTACCGTTGCACCGCACGCCCCCACAGTTCCTCGGCGTGCTCGGTGAATCGGTCGAACATGCCACCCTTGCCGTGTCGGCGCAGATGCAACAGCGGGGAATCGTGGCCAACGAGACGCGCCAGATGGGGTGTTACTAGCGCCTCGCCGTCGAACCGGAAGACAGAAAGACCCACGTGGTTGATTGCGTCCAACGGGGCGGAAAGGCGCGTCGCTACGCCTTCCAGTGGGCCGATACGGTCGACGTGCTCCAGCGTGATGCGGATGCGCGTAGACACCGAGAGAGCCACATCTTCGATTTCCTCGCGCTGCCGGGTGACCTCTCCGTCTGGGTCACCGAGCAGGAACCGGACCCGGCACCCTGATTCAGCTTTGCGGCGGATTGTGTCCGCGAAATGCGGGACCTGAGTCCAGAAGAAGTAGTTCGTGTATCCGGCGAGGAACAGCTCCTTGCTCGCCGATTCGATCAGTTCAGCCCAGACCGTTGATGGGCATGCCGACCGGTATGGGTAGCTGTGAGCTAGCTCCCGGTCGTTGCCCGTTTTGACCCTTTCCGTTACCACTTTCGGCCACAACATCTCTTCGTCCACTCCCAACGCCTGGCAGGCGTCCGCTCGATTCCTCGCGTGCGGTGTGAGATCAGCATTGCTCAGCCATCGTTCCACCTGCTTCCCACACCGGCGCCCGTTTCGGGTCGCAACCATCCCCGCTCGGGGATGAGCGTCGCGTACGGGCTGCAAGGCCCGCTGCGGGATCGCTGGGCGTGTTCCGCAACGGATGAGGGACCAACCCACGGTGCGCACCGTACGCGGTCCCGACTGCGCCCCGCCCGTGCGTTGCCTCTCTGGCGCATGGGCAGGGCTTCCCTGTCCACCAGCCTTCACAGAAAGCCCCGACACCGACCGTAGCGGCGGCGGGGACGTAAGACGGCGGGAGCCCGGAGGGGCAGTGGCCCTCCGGGCTCCTGGCCCGTGCCTGCGGTGGCTGGTCCGCGACGGCGGTAGTTGGTGCGTGGTCAGCCGAACTGGCCCGGCTGGTAGTCGCCCGCAGGCTGACGGACGAGGACGTTCAAGCGGTTGTAGGTGTTGATGAGGGCGATGAGGGCCACCAGGGCGGCGAGTTGCTCCTCGTCGTAGTGCTTGGCGGCGTTCGCCCAGGCCTCGTCGGAGACGCCACCGGCCGCGTCGGCTATGCGGGTGCCCTGTTCCGTGAGCTCCAGGGCGGCCCGCTCGGCCTCGGTGAAGATCGTGGCCTCCCGCCAGGCCGCGACCAGGTTGAGGCGCACCGAGGTCTCCCCGGCCGCTGCGGCGTCCTTGCTGTGCATGTCCGTGCAGAAGCCGCAGCCGTTGATCTGGCTGGCGCGGAGCTTCACCAGTTCCTGTGTCGCGGCGGGCAGCGTCGAACCCGTGATGGCCTTGCCCGCCGAGTTGATGTACTTCCCGAACTGCGTCGCGACGGAGCTGCCGAAGAGGTTGAGACGGGCTTCCATGAGGATCTCCTTGCCGTGTTGGCGGTTACACAACATCGACGGTTCGGGCCCGGGTGGATGTGACAGATCCGGCGAGCAGTTGGGTGTGGCGTGCGTCACCCACTTGGCGGCATGGAGAGACGTCGTGCCGGAGTAGCGGCATGCCCCGGCCGACCCCGGCACCACGGCGCCCCCGCGCGCGGGGTTAGCCTCGTTTCGCCGGATGACCACCGGAATGATCAGCTACGTGGTCACCGGATGACCAGGAGATGCACCAGCGAGGAGGCAGGCAGCGATGGCGAAGGTTCCTACGGCAGTGGTGGCAGCGAGTGGGCTCGTCGGCGGGTACGGGGTCGCCCGCTGGACCAAGAAGCGGCAGCTCGGCGGGGTCGTGCTGGCCGTCGCGGGCGCCGCGGCCGCGCAGCAGTGGCGCAAGCAGGCCGGCGGGGTGGCGGCCGGGGCGCTGACCGCCGCGTACGTGGCCGCGTTCGCCGGGTCGCACCCGCTGGCCAAGAAGGTGGGCGCCTGGCCCGCCGTGTTCGGGGTGACCGGGGCTGTCGCCCTGGCCTCGTGGGCGGTGGCCGACCGGCGCGGCTAGCACCCCTGGCGGGTAGCGGCGTGGGACCGGCTCCTGCCGCAGACCGCCGCGAGCCGCAGCCCCCTCACGCGGACTTCGAGGGCGGCCGCTTCGCTTCCGCCGGTACGGCCGTCAGCGGGCGGGCGATGTCCTCCAGGGCCCGCCGCTCGGCCGGTACCGCGAGCAGCGCCGCGACCAGGCCCGCCGCGCACATCAGGGAGGCGCCGACCTGGAAGGCGAGGACCGTGTCACCGACCCTGCCGGTGTTCGTCAGGTCCGCGAACAGCAGCGGGCCGCTGATGCCGCCGACCGCGGTGCCCAGCGCGTAGAAGAAGGCGATGGCCATGGCCCGCGTCTCCATCGGGAACACCTCGGAGACCGTCAGATACGCGCTGGAGGCGCCCGCCGACGCGAAGAACAGCACCACGGCCCAGCACGCCGTCAGCGTGCCCGCGCTCAGCGAGCCCCGGCCGAACAACCAGGCCGTGCCGAACAGCAGCAGACCCGACAGCAGGTACGTCGAGGAGATCATGATCTTGCGGCCCAGCGAGTCGAAGAGCTTGCCGAGCAGCAGCGGGCCGAAGAAGTTGCCGAACGCGATGACGGCGAAGTAGTAGCCCGTGTCGCCGGTGGGGACGTCGAAGAATTTCGTCAGGATCGCGCCGAAGCCGAAGGTGATCGCGTTGTAGAGGAAGGCCTGGCCGATGAAGAGGGAGAAGCCGAGCACCGCGCGGCGTCGGTAGTCGCGGAGGACCGTACGGGCGACGGTGCCGAAGCCGATGCTCGCGCGCTGGTGGATGGTGATCCGGCCGTGAGGGCGCGGGAGCGGCCCCTTCTGAGCCCTGACCCGCCGCTCGATCGCGGACACCACCCGTTCGGCCTCCTGGTTCCTGCCGTGGATCAGCAGCCAGCGGGGGCTCTCGGGGACGTGGCGCCGCACCACGAGGATGACCAGGCCGAGGACGACGCCCAGGGCGAACGTCAGCCGCCAGCCCACGTCCTTGGGCAGGAGGTGAGTGTTCAGCGCGACGATCGACAGCATCGAGCCGCCGACCGCGCCCAGCCAGAAGCTGCCGTTGATGACCAGGTCGACACGGCCGCGGTAGTAGGCCGGGATCAGCTCGTCGATCGCGGAGTTGATGGCCGCGTACTCGCCGCCGATGCCGAAGCCGGTCAGAAAGCGGAAGAGGAAGAACCACCAGGTCTGGAAGGAGAGGGCGGTCAGGGCCGTGGCGCTCAGATAGACCGCGAGGGTGATCATGAAGAGCTTCTTGCGGCCGTAGTGGTCGGTGAGGCGGCCCCAGATGAGGGCACCGGAGCACGCGCCCGCCACATACAGCGCCGCCGCGATGCCGGTGACCTCGCCGGAGGTGATCGGCAGGCCGCTGCCCGGCTCTGACAGACGGCTCGCGATGTTGCCGACGACCGTGACCTCCAGGCCGTCGAGGATCCAGACCGTGCCGAGTCCGACCACGATCGTCCAGTGCCAGCGTGACCAGGGCAGACGGTCGAGCCGGGCGGGGATGGCGCTGGTGACCGTACCGGTCCGGGTCGTACCGACGGACATGGCTGCCTCCTCGGGGCGACGCCGGGCCCCGGGTGACGCGGTGCGCGGCCCGAGTGCCCGCGCAGCCGCGGGTTACGCCCCCAGCGTCTGCGACACCGTGTAGATCAGCAACCCCGCCAGCGAGCCGACCACCGTGCCGTTGATACGGATGAACTGCAGGTCACGGCCGATGTGCGCCTCGATCTTCCGCGTGGTGTGCTCGGCGTCCCAGCCGGCGACCGTCTCCGTGATCAGGGAGGTGATCTCCTTGCGGTAGGTCGTCACGACATGCACCGCCGCGCCCTCCACCCACGTGTCCATCTTGGCCTGCGTCTTCGGCTCGGTGGCCATGCGCTGCCCCAGCGACAGCAGCGACGCCCGCACGCGCAGCCGCAGCTGGCTGCGCTCGTCCTCGGCAGCGGACACGATCATGGACCGTACGGCCGTCCAGGCGGAGGCGATCAGGTCCTGGACCTCCCCGCGGCCGAGCACCTCGCCCTTGAGGCGCTCCACGCGCGCCCGGGTGTCGGTGTCGGACTGCAGGTCGGAGGCGAAGTCGGCGAGGAAGCGGTCGAGGGCGCCGCGCGCCGGGTGCTCGGGCGCGTCACGCATCTCGGTGACGAAGCGGAGCAGCTCCCGGTAGACGCGCTCGCCGATCTTCTTGTCGACGAAACGGGGGGTCCAGCCGGGGGCGCCGCCCTGGACGGCGGTCATGACCTGCTCGTCGTGCAGCACGAGCCAGTCATGGGCGCGGACGCAGATCAGGTCGACGAAACGTCTGTGCCCGCCGTCCGCGACGATCTTCTCCAGCATCTTGCCGAGGCCGGGCGCGATCTCCTGGGCGCCGGCACGCCGGGTGATGGCCTCGCCGACCACCGCCTGGACGTCCGAGTCGCGCAGCACGGTCAGGGCCCCGCGCAGGGCCGTCGCCAGCTCCGCCGTCACCCGGTCCGCGTGCTCCGGCTCGGCGAGCCAGGCGCCCAGCCGGCTGGCTATGCCGACAGAGCGCAGGCGCTGCCGTACGACCTCCTGGGACAGGAAGTTCTCGCCGACGAACTCACCCAGCGAGACGCCGAGCTGGTCCTTCTTCGTGGGGATGATCGCGGTGTGCGGGATGGGCAGGCCGAGCGGATGGCGGAACAGCGCGGTGACCGCGAACCAGTCCGCGAGCGCGCCGACCATGCCGGCCTCGGCGGCCGCCGCCACATAGCCGGCCCACGCGCCCGCGCCCGCACTCTGCGCCCACTTGGCGAGGGTGTACACGACCGCCACCAGGACCAGCAGCCCGGTCGCCGTGCTCTTCATCCGGCGTACGCCCCGGCGCTTCTCCTCGTCGGCGGGGGTGAAGGTGGTCATGGCACGGCCCGGCACGGCCGCCCGTCCGGCGGCCTCGGTCTCGGGGGTGCCGGAGCCGGTGAGCCGCCCCACGGCACCCTTCTCTTCCGGTTTCGTACGTTCCATCCACTCCACCCGTTCGTGTCCTCCCCTACACATTGTCCCTTGCTGACGACTCCCGGAACGGAACAGGAGTTCCCGGCGTCTGTCCGGGGGGAGGGGTTTCGGGGGCTTCTCAGGGTTGCTTCAGGGTTCCGCTCAGGGGTCCCCCGAACATCCTCCTCCGCATCACCCGTCACGATGATGGTCGACGTCGGCGCCTCGGGCTCCCGCGACGGCGATGCCCTTCCAGGGGCACCGCGGCCGGCGGGCCGACCGCGAGCGGGTGCGCAGGGACGTCAACACGCGGATACGCGGGGACACGGTCTGCGACGAGCGCCCGGCGACAGCGGCTTCCGGCGCATGGCGGAGGTCTTCGACCCGGCCTCGCTGAAGGGGGCGGCATCGGTGCAGCCGTGACGGGCGCCGAGCGGACGGTCAGTACTCGCCGCGCCGCCGCCGGTCCCGCTCCTCCCGGCGTGTCTCCCGGCGCTCCCGATGAAGTTCGCGGCGCTCCTCGTGCCGCTCCCGCAGCAGATCCCGGTGGCCCTCGAGCATCTTGTGGTGGGCCTCCTCCATGTCCTCGCGGAACGACGCGTGCAGTTCCCGGCGGGCGGCCTTGCGGTCCAGCTTCTCCTGGCGGCGCTCCTCCTTCAGTCGCTGCCGCTCGGCCCGGGTCACCTTGCGCTCGACGCCGACACCGCCCCAGAACGCGAACCCGGTGATGATCACACGTGGCGCGCCCGGCTCCGCCGGCACGCCCTCCTCGCGGTGGTCGAAGCCGCCCATGATCCCGATGCCGCGCACCACCACCTCGACGCCGGGCGGCACGATGACGTTCATCCCGCCCATGATGGCGATGCAGTTGATCTCGACCTCGCGGTGCGCGAAGTTCGCCTCCCGCAGGTCGATCTCACCGCCGCCCCAGAAGGCGAAGGAGTTGAACCGCTTCGGCGCCGTCCAGCGCCCCTTGCGCTGGAAGCCGGACATCACGGCGACGGCCCACGAGGACGACCCGCACGCCCCTCCGTCGCCGACGATCCGCTCCGCCCAACTCCCGCTCTCGACAGGCTCTTTGACCAGCGAGACGACGGGCGGAGTCACGGCTCCCGCGAGCGGCAGGTCCCGGATGATCGGCGTCAGTTCGCCGTACGTCCGCGCCTGGTAGGTGGCCTCCAGCCGCTCCTCGAACTCCTCCATGTCGAGACGGCCCTCCGCGAGGGCGTCGCGCAGGACCTCGGCGACCCGTTCACGGTCGGCGTCGGCAGCCCTGAGGTCCGGGGCGGGTTGAGCGGGGGCCTGCGGCGTCGGCCGCTGATCGTCGCTTCCCCCGGGAGACACGGCGTCGGTCATGCGGCCAGCCTACGAGGTCGCCGGGCGGGCGGCTACGACACCGTCCGCTCCGACCGGAGTTGAGGCGCGGCATCCTCCAGCGAATGCAGCATCTTCGCGATCACCGCCTCGATGTCCGGCTCCCGTACCGACAGGTCCACCAGCGGATACTCCGCCGCGATCCGCGCCACCAGCGGCGCCGCCGACCGGGACGCCGGGAAGGCCAGCCACTGCCGCGGCCCCTCCACCTTCACCACGCGCGCGGGCGGTGCCTCGATCGGCGGCAACTCCCGCTCCAGGTCGACCACGAGGGTGCGCTCGCTGTCGCCCACCTCGTGCAGCCCGGCGAGCGGACCGTCGTACATCAGTCGCCCGTGGTCGATGACCATCACCCGCGAGCACAACTGCTCGATGTCCTGCAGGTCGTGCGTGGTCAGCAGCACGGTCGTGCCGCGCTCGGCGTTCAGGTCCCGCAGGAACTCCCGGACCCTGGCCTTGGAGATCACGTCGAGGCCGATGGTCGGCTCGTCGAGGTAGAGCACCTCGGGATCGTGCAGCAGCGCCGCCGCGATATCGCCACGCATCCGCTGACCCAGCGACAGCTGCCGCACCGGCACGTCCAACAGACTGCCGAGTTCGAGGAGTTCGACGCAGCGGTCGAGGTTCTCGCGGTAACGCGCGTCGGGGATGCGGTACATGCGGTGCATCAGCCGGTAGGAGTCGATCAGCGGCAGGTCCCACCACAGGGTCGTACGCTGCCCGAACACCACCCCGATGCGCTGCGCGAGCCGCGTCCGCTCGCGGGAGGGGTCGATCCCGGCGACCCGCAGCCGGCCGCCGCTGGGCGTCAGGATCCCGGTCAGCATCTTGATCGTGGTGGACTTCCCGGCGCCGTTCGGCCCGATGTAGCCGACCATCTCGCCGCGCGCCACGGTGAAGGAAATCGAGTCGACGGCCCGCACCTGCCGCCGCTCACGGCGCAGGAACCCGGTCCGCTTGAGCACGTCGAAGACCTTCTCGACCCGGTCGAGTTCGATGAAGGCACCCTCCATGGCATCACCGCCCGCGTCGGCAGCGCCCCTGAAACCACTGTTCATCGATCCCCTCAGCTCCCCGTACTCCGGTACGAACGCAGTCCCGCACGCCACGCCAGTCCCGCCAGGGCGCAGCAGCCCGCCGCGACCAGCGGCGGCGTGAAGGCGACCCAGGCGGGCAGGTCGAGCGGATACGGCCGCCCCAGGACGTAGAGCGCGGGCAGCCAGTTGACGAAGGCGAGCGGCAGCACGAAGGTCACGCCGCGCACCAGCTCCTTCGCGAAGATGCTCGGCGGGTACTGCAGCAGCGTCTGACCGCCGTAGGTGAAGGAGTTCTGCACCTCGGAGGCGTCCTGCGCGACGAACTGGAAGGCCGCTCCCACCACGAACACGGAGCAGAAGATCGCGCCTCCGCTGAGCAGCATCAGCGGGATCATCGCCACCTTGAGCGGGGTCCACGCGATGTCGAGCGCGGAAAGGGCGTACCCGAGGACGCACACCCCCTGGACGAGCCGGCCGAGCCGGCGCACGGCGAAGCGGTCCGCGGCGACCTGTGCCAGGACGGGCGCGGGACGCACCAGCAGGGTGTCCAGCGTGCCGTCGCGCAGCCGCCGCCCCAGGCGGTCCATGGAGCCGAGCGCGAGATCCGCGAGCCCGAAGGCGGTCGCCGACAGGCCGTACAGGAAGGCGACCTCGGGCAACTGGTACCCGCCGAGCGCATCGATCCGCGAGAACATCAGCAGGATCACGACGAAGTCCAATGCCGTCGCCGCGAAGTTGCCGAGGGTGGTCATCGCGAAGGAGGCGCGGTACGCCATCGTGGAGCGGATCCACATCGCGGTGATGAGCCGGTAGGCACGCAGTCCCTCGCGGATCCGGCCATACGGCCGCGCGCCGCCGTACGCCGTCTCAGCCACCCTGGACCACCACCCGCCGTGTCGCCACCGACTGGAGCATCCGCCCGGCCGCCAGCAGCGCCGCGGCCCACGCCAACTGACGGGCGAACACGGGCAGCGGATCCGCCGCGCCCAGCAGGATGTCCGCGGGCGCCTGGATCAGCGACGCCCAGGGCAGCGCGCGGACGATCTCGCCGAGCGCGCCGGGGAAGACGTTGAGCGGCAGCAGCATCCCCGAGCAGAAGGTCGCCGTGATCCACGAGATCTGGGCGACGCCCGTCCCGTCCAGCAGCCAGAACGCGGAGAGCGCGACCAGGAAGCGGATCGCGAAGCTCACCACCACGGCGAGCGTCACGGCGGCCAGGAAGGCCAGCCAGGTCAACGGACGGGTGGGCAGGGCGAGCGGGAAGAGGAGCACGCCGGCCACCATCGGGGCCACGCCCCGGGCCAGCAGCTGGAACAGGGCCCGGCCCAAGTCCCCGGCCAGCCACCACAACTGCAGATCGGCGGGCCGGTACAGATCGATCGCGATGTCACCTGTACGGATGCGCTCCATCAGCTCGTCCTCGAAGCCGCCGCCCATCACCGAGACCGCCACGAGCAGCGCCTGCCCGATCCACACGTACGTCAACGCCTGCGCCTCGTCGTACCCCCCGAGATGGGGCCGCTCCTGCCACAGGGCGAGGTACGTGTACGCCAAGATGACCCCGAATACTGTGTTGGTGAACACTCCCGCCGCGGTCGCGGTTCGATAGGTCGCGTACCGCCGGAAGCCACCGGCGGCGACGGCGGCGTACAACCGTCCTGTCCCCACGGTCAACCCTCCTTCGGCGCATGCTGGGCGAAGCGCAGGAGCCTAGCGTGCCGCGCAAGTGGCGTACCACACGTTTTCCGCGCGACATGTCCCTCGTGCCGGGAACGGATCACTTGGTGGGACAGTCTTCAATCAGAGGGACGCAGATGGCGTTCGAGGGCGTACGGGAACATACGACGCGAAACGGGAGTCCGGCACCACGATGAGCGATGAGGCGCAGCGAAGCAGCC
Source organism: Streptomyces colonosanans (assembly GCF_001866645.1). GTDB lineage: Bacteria > Actinomycetota > Actinomycetes > Streptomycetales > Streptomycetaceae > Streptomyces > Streptomyces colonosanans. Next base: position 22,317 of record NZ_MLYP01000059.1, on the reverse strand, counting down.
CGGGCGAGGCGTCCACAGAGCCGCACCCCGCGGCTCCCGGTTCCTCCCCCGGCGAGAGGCCGAAGCGGCCTGGGCGCACAGGATGGCGCCGGCTGATCCCCACCTGGCGTATGACGCTCGGCGCCTTCGTGATCGGGGTCATGCTCCTGGCCGGCCTGCTCGCGCTGGGCTACTACTTGGTCCAGATCCCGGCGGCGAACGCGGCGGCTCTCAAGCAGAGCAACGTGTACCTGTACGCGGACGGCAGCGAACTGGCCCGCGACGGCTCGGTCAACCGCGAGATCGTGCCGCTCGCGCAGATCTCCCAGCACGCCCAGCACGCGGCGCTCGCCGCCGAGGACCGCGACTTCTACACCGAGTCCGCCGTCGACCCGAAGGCGATGATCCGCGCCGCCTGGAAGACGGCCACCGGCAAGGGCAAGCAGTCCGGCTCGACCATCACCCAGCAGTATGTGAAGAACTACTACCTGGGCCAGGAGCAGACCCTCACCCGGAAGGCGAAGGAGTTCTTCATCGCGATCAAGCTGGACCGCGAGAAGAGCAAGGCCGAGATCCTCGAGGGCTACCTCAACACCAGCTACTTCGGCCGCAACGCGTACGGCATCCAGGCCGCCGCACACGCGTACTACGGCGTCGACGCGAAGGACCTCACGGTCGGCCAGAGTGCGTACCTCGCCGCCCTGCTGAACGCGCCGAGCGAGTACGACGTGGTCGCCCACCCCGAGAACAAGGCGTCGGCAGTGTCCCGCTGGAACTACGTGCTCGACGGCATGGTCAAGAAGCACTGGCTCAGCCAGGCCGAGCGGCAGAAGGTGACGTTCCCCGCGCCCGGGCAGCAGGTGTCCGGGGCCGGCATGAACGGTCAGCGCGGCTACCTGGTCGAGGCGATCAAGGGCTACCTCACCTCCCAGCAGATCCTCGACGAGGACACCCTGAGCGGCGGCGGCTACCGCATCACCACCACCCTGCAGAAGCCCGCGCAGGACGCCTTCGTCAAGGCCGTCGACGACCAGGTGATGAGCAAACTCGACAAGAAGAACCGGAAGGCCGACAACTACGTCCGCGCGGGCGGCGTCTCCATCGACCCGGCCACCGGCAAGGTCGTCGCGATGTACGGCGGCATCGACTACACGAAGCAGTACGTCAACAACGCGACCCGCCGCGACTACCAGGTCGGCTCGACCTTCAAGCCGTTCGTGTTCACCTCGGCCGTGGAGCACTTCTCCGAGACGCAGTACGGCGAGACGATCACCCCGAACACGGTGTACGACGGCACGAACGAGCGTCCCGTGGAGGGCTGGAGCGGCACGCCGTACGCGCCCGAGAACGAGGACGGCCGCTCGTACGGCGACATCAGCGTCCGCGAGGCCACGGACAGGTCGGTGAACGCCGTGTACGCGCAGATGGCGGTGGACGTCGGCCCGACCAAGGTCAAGCAGACCGCCATCGACCTCGGTCTGCCGAAGAGCACGCCCGAACTGTACCCGTCCCCCTCGATGGCGCTCGGCACGGCCACCGCGAGCGTCCTCGACATGGCGCAGGCCTACGCGACGCTCGCCAACCACGGCAAGTACGTCCCGTACACCCTGATCGAGAAAATCTCCAAGGGCGGCACGGAGGACGTCCAGCTGCCCCGGCGGCAGACGCGGGAGGCCGTGGGCCGCATGGCGGCGGACACGACCACGGTCATGCTGCAGAGCGTGGTGGACAACGGCACCGCGACCGCCGCACAGGACGCCGGCCGGCCCGCCGCCGGCAAGACGGGCACGGCGGAGGAGGACCAGGCCGCCTGGTTCGCGGGCTACACCCCGGATCTGGCGACGGTGGTCGCGGTGATGGGCCAGAACCCCGACTCGGGCAAGCACGAGTCGCTGTACAACTCGATGGGCCTGGCCCGCATCAACGGCGGCGGCGCGCCCGCGCAGATCTGGGCGCAGTACACCAGGCAGGCTCTGCAGAACAAGCCGGTGAAGGACTTCGACCTGCGTCTTCAGGCCGGGGCGGAGCAGACCGAGGAGCCCGGGGACCCCGAGGACGAGTACCTGGGCGAGGACCCGTACGACGAGGACGACGGCGGCTCGACGGGCGAGCGGAACAGCCAGGGAAGGACGGACGGCGGCGCCTCTCGGACGGGCGGCACGACCGGCACCGGGGGCACGGACACGGGCGGCGCGACGGGAGCCGGGGGCGCCCTGGGTACCGGCGACCCCACCGGGACGGGCGGCACGCCGGACACCGGAGGCACCCCCGGAACAGGCGGCACGCCCGGCACGCCCGGCACTGGGGGCACCCCCTGGTCCGGGGGAACGACCGGCACCGGGGGCACCACCGGAACGAGCGGTACGACGGGCGGGGGCGGTACGACGGGCGGGGGCGGTACAACGGGCACGGGCGGTACGACGGGCGGGGCAGGTGGCCTGGGCCTGCTGAGCCCGAAGCACTAGAACGGGCCCCGAACTCCCCCTCCCCCCGCACGTGAAACGGCCCGCACCGGATCGAACCGGTGCGGGCCGTTCGCACGGGAGGGACGCTCGGGTCGTCGCGGGACCCCTCTGATGCCCGGGTCTTTCAGATGCCCAGGTCCTTGATGATCTTCGCCGCGTGGCCGGTCGCCTTCACGTTGTACAGGGCGCGCTCGACCCGGCCCTCCTCGTCCACGATCACCGTGGAGCGGATGACACCGACGACCGTCTTGCCGTAGAGCTTCTTCTCACCGAACGCGCCGTACGCCTCCAGGACCTTCTTGTCGGGGTCGGCGAGCAGGGTGACCTTCAGGGACTCCTTCTCACGGAACTTCGCGAGCTTCTCCGGCTTGTCCGGGGAGATACCGATGACGTCGTAGCCGGCCCCCGCCAGCAGTTCCAGGTTGTCCGTGAAGTCGCACGCCTGCTTGGTGCAGCCCGGGGTCAACGCGGCCGGGTAGAAGTAGACGATGGTCTTGCGGCCCCTGCGGTCGGCCAGGGAGACCTGGTTGCCGTCGGCGTCCGGCAGAGTGAAGGCGGGGGCGGTGTCGCCGGGCTGGAGTCGCTCGCTCATCGGTACCTCACAGGGCAGGGGCGGGTTACCCGACGAGCCTAGTGCCCGGCCGCTGCCCGCCTGGGCAGCAGGCTGCTCCGGTCGCTCCGCAGGGGTGCCGAGGAGTGCGTTCGGCACGAAGCTGACAGACTGTCGACCACAGATGCAGGAATTGCACGGAACACGTCGCAAACGACCACGGAGGAAGCGCGGTGGCGGACACGTCGAGCACACCGGACACCAGAACTCCGGCGCAGATCGAGGCGGACATCAAGCGCCGCCGCGAAGCACTCGCCGAGACGCTCGACGAGATCGGCGTCCGGGTGCACCCGAAGACGATCGTCGGGGATGCCAAGGCCAAGGTCGCCTCCCGGGTCGACCACACGCTCGCACGGATGGACGTCGGCATCACGCGGCTCGTCGGCCAGGCCAAGAGGCAGCTGGTCACGGAGGAGGGCGCGCCGCGGCTGGAGCGCATCGTGCCCGCGGCCATGGTCGTGGTCGGGGTCGCGGGGCTGTTCGCCCTGAGCTCCCGGCGGCGCAAGGACTGACCCGGGGGCGCGCGAAGCCGTCGAGGACAGGTAGGTTCGGGGCGTGAGCGAGAAGACCCACCACGACAAGTTGCCCATCCGGATGCTGCACGACCGCGTGCTCGTACGGCAGGACGCCGCCGAGGGCGAGCGCCGCTCCGGAGGCGGCATCCTGATCCCCGCGACCGCGGCCGTCGGCCGGCGCCTCGCCTGGGCCGAGGTCGTCGCGGTCGGGCAGAACGTGCGGACCGTGGAGGTGGGCGACCGGGTCCTGTACGACCCGGAGGACCGCGCCGAGGTCGAGGTGCGCGGGACCGCGTACGTCCTGATGCGCGAACGCGACCTGCACGCCGTGGCGGCGGACCGCTTCGAGGGGTCGGAGGACTCCACGGGGCTGTACCTGTAATTCGTTGGAGAAAGGGGCTGGTGACCCTTGTCACCAGCCCCTTTCGTCATTTCCTCGCCGCGCGTTGTTACGTTGGACGAGCCCCGCGAGGGCCCCGACGAGACGCGCCGTACCGGGACCGCAAAGACGACGCACCCCCGTTGCACGGAAACATGGAGGTGCCGTCATGGCCTGGGTCCTGCTCGTCGTCGCCGGCCTGCTCGAGGTCGCGTGGTCGATCGGCATGAAGTACACCGATGGCTTCACCCGCCTCTGGCCGAGCCTGGCCACCGGTGCGGGCATCGTCGCGAGCATGCTCCTGCTGTCGTACTCCGCGAAGTCCCTGCCCATCGGTACGGCGTACGGGGTCTGGGTGGGCATAGGCGCGGCAGGGGCAGCGGTGCTGGGCATGGCCGTACTCGGCGAGCCCGCGACCCCCGCACGGATCTTCTTCGTGGCTCTGCTGCTGGTGTCCGTGGTGGGGCTGAAGATGACGTCGGGGCACTGAGGGCGCGCGCCTCGCGCCGAACTGCCCGACGCGGGCGGTGTCATGGTCTGCCGTGGGGGCGGGGGCGCCCCGGGACGCACGGGCTCCCCCGTACACTGAGCGACACGAAACGGCGCAGGACGATCAATTGTCCGTTTCGGGGGCGGTCGTGGCGAAATGGCATACGCGCGGGTTTTAGGTGCCCGTGGGAGAAATCCCGTGTGGGTTCGAGTCCCACCGGCCGCACCAGAAGACGGCGATGGCCCGGTCCATGAGGACCGGGCCTTTCGGTTGCCGCGCCTCAGCCCAGCAGTTCCCGCACCACCGGCACCAGCGCGCGGAACGCCTTCCCCCGGTGGCTGATCGCGTTCTTCTCCTCGGGGGCCAGTTCCGCACAGGTGCGGCTCTCGCCCTCCGGCTGCAGGATCGGGTCGTAGCCGAAGCCGTTCGTGCCGTACGGGGCGTGGCGGAGGGTGCCCCTCAGCTGACCCTCGACCACGCGTTCCGTGCCGTCCGGCAGGGCCAGGGCCGCCGCACAGGCGAAGTGGGCACCCCGGTGGGCGTCGTCGATGTCCGCGATCTGGGCGAGGAGCAGGTCCAGGTTGGCCTTGTCGTCGCCGTGCCCGCCCGCCCAGCGCGCGGAGAAGATGCCCGGTGCGCCGTTCAGGACGTCGACGCACAGACCCGAGTCGTCTGCCACCGCGGGCAGGCCCGTCGCCTTGGCCAGCGCGTGGGCCTTCAGGAGGGCGTTCTCGGCGAAGGTGACGCCGGTCTCCTTGACGTCGGGGATGTCGGGGTAGGCGTCCGCGCCGACCAGGTCGTGCGGGAGGCCCGCGTCGGCGAGGATCGCCTTCAGTTCGGCGATCTTTCCGGCGTTGCGTGTGGCGAGGATCAGGCGGGTCATGTCCACCAGTATCCGCACGGGCCGGGACCGGCTTCGCCCCGCCCTACGGCGTGCACACCTTCGTCAGTTCCCCCGCTGCATCGGTCACTGGGCCGACGTCGGGTGTGCGGTCGCCGTTTCCGACGGCGTCGCGGACGCCGGTGACCGCCTTGCGGAGGCCGTCGACCGCCTTGTTGACGTCCACGTCGTCCGTCGCGTCACCGATCTTGTCGAGGTCCTTCTCGATGGAGTCGAGAGACTCGTCGGTCTGCGCCGGGTCGTTCGCCGCGTCCTCGACGGCCTGCTGCAGGCCGGTGACGCTGTCGGCTATCGCGTCGGCGGTATGGACGCAGTCGATCGCCTTGTTGACGGCGTCGCAGCCCGCGCTCGCGCCCATGGCGGCGAGTACGGCGACGGTAACGAGTGCGGTGGCGGCGGTGCGGCGGCGGTGGCGCGCGGCCATGGAACGGTCCCCTCCCCGTGACGGTGCTGCACTTCCCGTGGACGTGCCGGCCGGCCCGGTCGCCCGGTGTCGATGGTCGTACGCGACCGCGGGTGGGCGCACGGTGTTTTCCGTGCGCCCCGGCCCGGGTCGTGCAGTTATCTCCAATAACGCCGCTCCGGCCCTACTGGGTTGCCTCCAGGGCCGTGCGCTGGATCTCCGCGAGCTGGTCGCAGCCTGCCACCGCCAGGTCGAGGAGGGCGTTCAGCTCCTTGCGGTCGAAGGGTGCCGCCTCCGCCGTGCCCTGCACCTCCACGAAGCGGCCGTCGCCGGTGCAGACCACGTTCATGTCGGTCTCGGCCCTGACGTCCTCCTCGTAGCACAGGTCGAGGAGGGGTACGCCGTCGACGATGCCCACGGAGACGGCGGCGACGGTGCCGGTCAGCGGCTGCCGTCCGGCCTTCACCAGCTTCTTGCGCTGGGCCCAGGCGACCGCGTCGGCCAGCGCCACGTAGGCGCCGGTGATCGCCGCCGTGCGGGTGCCGCCGTCCGCCTGGAGCACGTCGCAGTCGAGGACGATGGTGTTCTCGCCGAGCGCCTTGTAGTCGACGACGGCACGCAGGGAGCGGCCGATGAGGCGGCTGATCTCGTGGGTACGGCCGCCGATCTTGCCCTTGACCGACTCGCGGTCGCCACGGGTGTTGGTGGAGCGGGGCAGCATGGCGTACTCGGCGGTGACCCAGCCCTCTCCGCTGCCCTTGCGCCAGCGCGGCACGCCCTCGGTGACGGAGGCGGTGCAGAAGACCTTCGTGTCGCCGAAGGAGACGAGGACGGAGCCCTCGGCGTGCTTGCTCCAGCCACGCTCGATGGTGATGGGGCGGAGCTGTTCGGGGGTGCGGCCGTCGATTCGAGACATGGCCCCGAGCCTAGCCGTACAGAGGGAAGGGGCCGCTCTCGCGGTGGAGAGGGCCCCTTCTCTGCGGGCGCGCGGACCCGGTCGGGGTCCGCTGCGCCTCACATCATGTCTTCGATCTCCGCCGCGATCGGATCGGCGTCCGTGCCGATGACGACCTGGATGGCGGTGCCCATCTTGACGACGCCGTGGGCACCCGCGGCCTTCAGGGCGGCCTCGTTGACCAGCGAGGCGTCGTGGACCTCGGTGCGGAGTCGGGTGATGCAGCCCTCGATCTCGTCGATGTTGTCGATGCCGCCGAGCCCGGCAACGATCTTCTCAGCCTTGCTGGCCATGTCTTTCTCCCTGATCCGATCCGCTTTGTCGCAGTAACCCACAGTTGGTCCCGCTGCGCGAGCGGCCATGTCGTCGGTACCGAAGGGCGGCGTCCACGACGGAGCGACCGTCCGCCGACTGGTCTACACCAGCGGAGGAGCGGCCGCCAAACCCGGTTCGGACCGCCGGACCGACGGCTCATGAGCCTGCGACACTGGTCCCTATATGTCCAGGACCGGGAACTATGTCCGAGGCCACAGGAAGCACAGGTTCCATATCTCGCGCTTACCGTGCTACAACAGGTCTACACCACTGAGTGGTGTAGACCACACGGGTGCCGCCCACCCCCATCCCCTCGTTCCACCCCCGGCGGCATCCCGCACATGGAGGAAGTATGAGCACCGCCACCGCGACGGCGGCCCCCGCAAAGAAGCGGGGATCCGGCCTGTTCCAGGGCCTGCAGAAGGTCGGCCGCAGCCTGCAGCTCCCGATTGCCGTGCTGCCGGCTGCGGGCATCATGGTCCGGCTCGGCCAGGATGACATCTTCGGCAAGGACGGTCTCGGCTGGGACAAGGTCGCCGCCGTGTTCAACGCCGCGGGCGGTGCCATCACCGGCAGCCTGCCGATGCTCTTCTGCATCGGTGTCGCCATCGGCTTCGCCAAGAAGTCGGACGGCTCCACCGCCCTCGCCGCGCTGGTCGGCTTCCTCGTCTACAGCAAGGTGCTCCAGGCGTTCCCGCTGGTCGAACAGCACATCGAAAAGGGCAAGATCGTCGAGGCGACGTACAACGACCCCGGTGTCCTGGGCGGCATCATCATGGGTCTGCTGGCGGCCGTGATGTGGCAGCGCTTCCACCGCACCAAGCTGGTCGACTGGCTCGGCTTCTTCAACGGCCGCCGCCTGGTGCCCATCCTGATGGCCTTCGTCGGCACCCTGGTGGGTGTCTTCTTCACCCTGGTCTGGGAGCCGATCGGCAACGGCATCACCAACTTCGGTGAGTGGATGACCGGTCTCGGCGCCGGCGGCGCGGCCCTCTTCGGTCTCGTCAACCGCGGCCTCATCCCGATCGGCATGCACCAGTTCGTGAACACCGTGGCGTGGTTCCAGCTCGGTGACTTCACGAACTCGGACGGCAAGGTCGTGCACGGCGACATCACCCGCTTCCTGGCCGGTGACCCGTCCGCCGGTCTGTTCCAGTCCGGCTTCTTCCCGATCATGATGTTCGGCCTGCCTGCCGCCGCGCTCGCCATCGCGCACTGCGCCCGCCCCGAGCGCCGCAAGGTCGTGCTCGGCATGATGGTGTCCCTCGCGCTGACCTCGTTCGTCACCGGTGTCACCGAGCCGATCGAGTTCTCCTTCATGTTCATCGCGCCGGTCCTGTACGTGCTGCACGCCGTGCTCACCGCCGCGTCGATGGCGATCACGTGGGCCCTGGGTGTCCACGCCGGCTTCAACTTCTCCGCCGGCTTCATCGACTACGCACTCAACTGGCACCTGGCGACGAAACCCTGGCTGATCATCCCCATAGGACTGGTCTTCGCGGCCATCTACTACGTGACCTTCCGCTTCGCGATCACCAAGTTCAACCTCCCCACCCCGGGCCGCGAGCCCGAGGAGGAGGTCGAGGAGCTCACCAAGGCGTGAGCGCACCCTGACGTACGCGAGGGCCCCGGAACCCGATCACGATTCCGGGGCCCTCGCGCATGCCGGGGTCAGATCTCGTACGTCATCCCCGGCGCGGCCAGTTCCACCGGCCCCTGGTACACCGCGCGGGCGTCCGCCAGGTTGACCTGGGGGTCCGTCCACGGCGGAATGTGGGTGAGGACCAGGCGGCGGGCTCCGGCGCGGGCCGCGGTCTCGCCGGCCTCGCGGCCGTTGAGGTGGAGGTCCGGGATGTTCTCCTTGCCGTGGGTGAACGCGGCCTCGCACAGGAACAGGTCCGTGTCGCGGGCGAGTTCGTCCAGGGCCTCGGTCACGCCCGTGTCGCCGGAGTACGTGAGCGACCTGCCGCCGTGCTCGATCCGGATGCCGTACGCCTCCACGGGATGGCGGAGGAGCTCCGTGTGGACGGTGAAGGGGCCGATCTCGGACATGCCCGGCTTCACCGTGTGGAAATCGAAGACCTCGCTCATCGAGGAGGCGGACGGCGTGTCGGCGTAGGCCGTGGTCAGGCGCTGCTCGGTGCCCTCGGGGCCGTAGACCGGGATCGGGGCGCAGCGGCCGCCGTCGTAGCGGTAGTAGCGCGCGACGAAGTAGGCGAGCATGTCGATGCAGTGGTCGGCGTGCAGATGGCTGAGGAAGATCGCGTCGAGGTCGTAGAGACCGCAGTGGCGCTGCAGCTCGCCCAGGGCGCCGTTGCCCATGTCGAGAAGCAGCCGGAAGCCGTCGGCCTCGACGAGATAGCTCGAGCAGGCCGACTCCGCGGACGGGAACGACCCCGAGCAGCCGACGACGGTGAGCTTCATAGAGCTGGAACCTCCGCGTGGCAGAAATGCAGAAGGCATGGACGGTGACGGGGGTCGTACGATCCGTCGAGCGTAAGGGGCGAAAGGGTGGGTCGCTCCCTCGGCAGGGGCCGTTGTGGGGGAACTCACCTGTGGTGTCACCGGTTTGGCTGGAGCGGCGGCGCGCGGGGCGGCGCACGGGAGTTGCGACAGCGCGGGCGGTGGGGCGTACGCGCCGGTACCGTCATCCGTATGGACACGTCGTGGTGGCTGGCGCTGGCGGCGGTGGTGCTGCTCGCACTGGTCGCGACGCTGGTGGACGGCTGGGGGCGCGGGCAGAGCCGACGCCGCGCGGCCACGCGCGGGCGGGGGCGTCCCCGGATGCATCCCCGGCCGGCCGAGATCTGGTGGGCAAGCATGCCGCACGAGAACCGGGAGGGTGGCGGGGAGCGGCCGTGTCTGGTGCTGGCGGTGCGCGGGGACCGTGCGACGGTCGCGCAGATCACCAGCAGGTACCACGACGAGCGGGCGGGTGTGATCCCGCTGCCGCCGGGGACGGTGGCCGACGCCCACGGGCGGCCCAGCTTCCTGGAGACGGACGAACTGCGGGACGTGCCGTTGTGGGACTTCCGGCGGCGGGTGGGGGTGGTGGATCCCGTCCTGTGGGACCAGGTGCGGTACCTGGCAGGGTGAGTGTCCTCATGGCTTCCTCACCGTCACTGTGACCGTCCAGTTCTGAAGGGCCAGGCAGGAGTTCTGGCCCGGTCGCCTGGCGCACAGGGGGCGGGTCGAGCTGAGCTGTGCCGTGCCGGGCGCGACCGCGTCGAAGGCGGCGACGGCGTCGCCCGGCCGGACGGCGATTCCGGCGTTGGCGGCCTTGAGCGCGCTGCCCGTGGCGGTGACGGGGGCCCAGGGCCGGTCCGTGGTGCCGTGCAGTGTCAGCCGGATCTGCCCGCCCGTCGTCAGGCATATGGTGCGGCCGTCGTCGGCCGCGGTGAGCCGGGCCTCGGAGGTGCATCCCGTTGCGGTCGCCGTGGGGGACGGCGACGGCGACACCATGTCACCGTCGGGTGCCCCGCCGTCGCTCTGCGTTCCGCAGCCGGCGAGGAGGAGTGCCGCCATGGCGACGGTGACCTGGTGAAATGTCGTACGGCGCATGGGCAGGCCGCCTTCCTGTGCCCTTGTCCCGGTACCCGTGTTCTAGTGGGTGTCCTCGTCTCTGTGCCGGTGTGACGTTTCTCCTCGGTATCAGGATCCCCCTGCGGCCGCGACAAGGGCCCCGGCCGTGTGCACGGCCGGGGCCCTTGTCGCGGGAGTACGTCAGCTGGTCGTCGGCAGCTGAATCCAGCCTTGCCGGAACGATCCGGCGCCGCTCCGCGCCGCACCCACCGGATTCGCCTCACCACCGGCATGAACGACGGTGCACTGCGAATGAATCCCCGTAGCCGGAGGCGGCGTTGAAGTTCGAGGGCGGCTTGGCAGCTCCTTGTGCGGCGATTGGCCTGCCGATGAAAAGGCGGGACCCGGGGGCGTTTCCCCCGGGCCCCCTGGAGGGAAATCCCTATGCCCACAACTGACCCTGCAGCGTCTCGATGGCCTCTTCGGTCGTGGCCGCCGTGTAGACGCCCGTCGAGAGGTACTTCCAGCCGCCGTCGGCGACGATGAACACGATGTCCGCGCTCTCGCCCGCCTTGACCGCCTTGCGGCCGACGCCGATCGCCGCGTGCAGGGCGGCGCCGGTGGAGACTCCGGCGAAGATGCCCTCCTGCTGGAGGAGTTCACGGGTGCGGGTCACCGCGTCCGCCGAGCCGACCGAGAAGCGGGTGGTGAGAACCGAGGCGTCGTACAGCTCCGGTACGAAGCCCTCGTCGAGGTTCCTGAGCCCGTACACCAGGTCGTCGTAGCGCGGCTCGGCCGCGACGATCTTCACGTCCGGCTTGTGCTCGCGCAGATAGCGGCCGACGCCCATGAGGGTGCCGGTGGTGCCGAGGCCCGCCACGAAGTGCGTGATGGAGGGGAGGTCGGCGAGGATCTCGGGCCCGGTCGTCGCGTAGTGCGCGCCCGCGTTGTCCGGGTTGCCGTACTGGTAGAGCATCACCCAGTCGGGATGCTCGGCGGCCAGCTCCTTGGCGACGCGCACGGCGGTGTTGGAGCCGCCCGCGGCCGGGCTGGAGATGATCTCGGCGCCCCACATCGCCAGCAGGTCCCGGCGCTCCTGCGAGGTGTTCTCCGGCATCACGCAGACCATGCGGTAGCCCTTGAGCTTCGCCGCCATGGCCAGGGAGATGCCCGTGTTGCCCGAGGTCGGCTCCAGGATGGTGCAGCCCGGGGTCAGACGGCCGTCCTTCTCGGCGTGCTCGATCATGTGCAGCGCGGGACGGTCCTTGACCGAGCCGGTCGGATTGCGGTCCTCCAGCTTGGCCCATATCCGGACGTCGGCGGACGGCGAGAGCCGCGGCAGGCACACCAGAGGGGTGTTGCCCACCGCAGCCAGCGGGGAGTCGTAACGCATCGGTGATCAGCGACCGTCAGGCCATGCCGCCGGCGACAGCCGGCAGGATCGTCACGTTGTCGCCGTCGGCGACCTTGGTTTTGATGCCGTCCAGGAAGCGGACGTCCTCGTCGTTCAGGTAGACGTTGACGAAGCGGCGCAGTTCGCCGCCGTCCACGATCCGGGCCTGGATGCCCGTGTGGCGCGTCTCGAGATCGGCGAACAGCTCGGCGAGGGTCTCCCCACTGCCCTCGACGGCCTTCTGACCGTCGGTGTAGGTGCGGAGGATGGTGGGGATGCGGACCTCGATGGCCATGGTTGCGGACTCCTGTCGGAAGGTGTCGGGTCGGAGCGCGCGCGGCGGCGCGGGAGCGTGGTCGTACGCGGGGGATGCCGCGGCTCACGGCCGTAGGCGGCAGGGACGCGGCAGAGGCAGCGTCAACAGATGGCGCTGGCGAGCCTGCACAGGTCGACGTGCAGCCGCGCCACGAGCAGTGCGCCCGGCGTCTTGTCGCTCACGTCATTGAGAACCATGCGCTCATCGTAACGATTCCCGGTCCGGGTCCTGGAATGTGATCTCACATACTGGCTGGCCTCTGCTCGCACTGTGGTCAAGGAGCTCGGTAGGGCCTGCTCAGTAGGCGTCCACGACCTTGACCTCCTCCTCGGTGACCTCGCCGTCGAGGATCCGGAAGGAGCGGAACTGGAACTCGCCGAGGCCGTCGGCATCGGCCGTGGAGACCAGCACGTAGTGGGCGCCGGGCTCGTTGGCGTAGCCGATGTCGGTGCGGGACGGGTACGCCTCGGTCGCGGTGTGGGAGTGGTAGATGATCAGCGGCTCCTCGTCGCGGTCGTCCATCTCGCGGTAGAGCTTGAGCAGATCCTGCGAGTCGAACTCGTAGAAGGTGGGTGAACGGGCCGCGTTGAGCATCGGGATGAAGCGCTCGGGGCGGCCGGAGCCCACGGGGCCGGCGACCACGCCGCACGCCTCGTCGGGGTGGTCCTCGCGCGCGTGGGCGACGATCTGGTCGTAGAGGGCCTGGGTGAGGGTCAGCATGGTGGCCAGGATAAGCAGAGGGGCCGCCCCGTACCGAGGGTCGGTACGAAGCGGCCCACATGCTGGACGACCTGAGCGGCGGCGGCCGGGGCGCCACGAGTGCTCCCGGCCGCCGGACGTCCCGGAGAGGTGTCCCGGGGGGCGGCGTCAGCGCTTGCGGAAGGCCGCGGCCTGCGGGTTACGGCGCCTGAGCGCCCAGTAGGAGACACCGAGGATCAGACCCCACAGTGGCGCGCAGTACAGCGAGACCCGGGCGTCCTTGTCGACGCCCATCAGCACGATCACCATGAAGATGAACGCCAGCGCGAAGTAGCTGGTGTACGGGGCTCCCGGCGCACGGAACTCGCTCTGCGGCAGCTGTCCCCGGTTCGCCTTGGCCCGGTAGCGGATCTGGCAGATCAGGATGACGATCCAGGCCCACATGCCGGAGATGGTCGCGAAGGACACCACGTAGTCGAACGCCTTGCCCGGCCACTGGTAGTTGATCCAGACGCCGACCATCATCAGCGCGGCGGAGAACGTGGTGCCGACCAGCGGGGTACCGGTGCGCGTCAGCTTGGTGAAGAACTTCGGGCCCTGGCTGTTGAGCGCCAGGTCGCGCAGCATGCGGCCGGTGGAGTACATACCGGAGTTGCAGGAGGACAGCGCGGCCGTGAGGACCACGAAGTTGACGATGCCCGCGCCCGCGGCCAGGCCCATCTCCTCGAAGGCCTTCACGAAGGGACTCACGCCCGGGTGGAAGTTCGTCCACGGCACGACCGAGAGGATCATGATCAGCGCGCCGATGTAGAAGACGGCGATGCGCCAGGGCACGGTGTTGATCGCCTTCGGCAGCACCTTCTTGGGGTCCTTGGACTCGCCCGCGGTGACACCGACCAGTTCGACGGCGAGGAAGGCGAACATGACCATCTGCAGGGTCATCAGCGTGCCGCCGACACCGTGCGGGAAGAAGCCACCCTGGTTCCACAGGTGGCTCACGGAGGCGGTGTCGCCGGCGTCGGAGAAGCCGAGCGTCAGGATGCCCGCACAGATCAGGATCATGCCGATGATCGCGGTGACCTTGACCATGGAGAACCAGAACTCCAGCTCACCGAAGAGCTTCACGGAGATCAGGTTGGCGACGTAGAGCACGAGCGTGAAGATCAGGGCCGAGACCCACTGGGGGATGTCGAACCAGTACGTCATGTAGGCGGCCGCGGCCGTCACCTCGGTGATGCCGGTGACCACCCAGAACAGCCAGTACGTCCACCCGGTCACGAAGCCCGCGAACGGACCGATGAACTCGCGCGCGTACTCCGAGAACGAACCGGACACCGGGCGGTACATGAGCAGTTCGCCGAGCGCCCGCATGATCATGAAGATCACGCAGCCCGCGATGGCGTACGCCAGAATCAGGCTGGGACCGGCCTTGGAAATACCCTTGCCCGCACCGAGGAACAGGCCGGTGCCGATGGCACCGCCGATGGCGATCATCTGGATCTGCCGGGCACCGAGCCCGCGCTGATAACCCTCGCCGTCCTCGGCCCGCGCGGCCCCATGGCCGTCGCGATCCCGGTCGACCTGCGTCGAGGTCATGTGGTGCGCCTTTCTCCATGCCGATCCGGGCCTTTCGTCGGCCTCGAACCGGGTTCCGATCCCCCCGGATTGATGGAGTTGTTGCCTGGCCGACGGTCGCCGGCTCGGTGGCGCACCCGACCGGACATGGGTGGCGTCCTGTCGGGCGGTCGTGAAGATGTACCACGGCCGCAGCATTGATCGGCTGTCCGGTATGTGGCGCACATCACCGGAAGAAGCGGACAAAACGTCACCGAAAAGGGCGTAAACGACCGCCGTTGTGACGCGATCGTTATCCGGACTTGAACGTCCGCTGAGCGAACACCGGAGGGTGGCGCACGGGGGGTGATCCCCGCATATCAGGGCATAAGGCTCGTGACGAGGGTCTCCTGAAGGCCGCCCAGCCACAGGTAGGCCATCACCATCGGCTTGCGCGGGTCCTCGTCGGGCAGCTGGTAGAGCTCGTCGGCGTCGTCCTCGTCGGCGACCTCCAGACGGGAACCGATCGCCAGACGCAGGTCGTTCAGGGCGCCGAGCCACTGCCGAGATTTTTCGGGTGACAGTTCCAGGACGGCGGCCTCGTCGCCCACCGGAGTCAGCGCGTCCAGCGAGCGGATCACCGCGAGCGCGTTCTCGCGCTTGCCCGCGCGCAGGTCGTTCTCGGTGAAGCGGCGGAACTCGGCGGAGTGGGCGCGCCGCTCCTCCGCCTCCTCGGGCGAGGCCGGCGCATCGCCGGGGCCGCCGTAGGCGTCCGGGAACAGGCGGCGCAGCACCGGGTCGGCGGGCGGCTCGCTCGGCCCCTCCGCGAACAGTTCGGCGAGCGGGTCCTCGGGGCCGTCTGCGGCCCCGGGGCCCGGCCCGATGAGTTCCAGCAGCTGGACGGCCAGCGAGCGGATGATGGAGATCTCGACGTCGTCGAGGGCGACGGCCGCGCCGCCGCCGGGGAGCGGTTCGAAGTGTCCTGGCATGGGTCTTTTCGGTGCTTGACGGGCCTGCTGACTACTTGCGGTCCTGCTGAAGTGTGGCCCACAGACCGTAGCCGTGCATGGCCTGGACGTCGCGCTCCATCTCCTCGCGCGTGCCGCTGGACACCACCGCCCGGCCCTTGTGGTGGACGTCGAGCATGAGCTTGGTGGCCTTGTCCTTGGGGTAGCCGAAGTACGTCTGAAAGACATACGTCACATAGCTCATGAGGTTGACCGGGTCATTGTGGACGATCGTCACCCAGGGGACGTCCGGCGCGGGTACGGCGAAGGCTTCCTCCGCCGACTCGGTCTTTTCGATCTCTAGGGGTGCGGGAGCCGTCACAGGCCCCATGCTGCCACCACTGCTGGGTGCGCGCACAAACGAGGTCACAAATCGTCAGACTGACGAGATGAAGGTACGATCGTCCACCATGGAGACAGCGGACCTTGGGCTGCCGGTGGACGTTCCCTCGACGGCACTCTTCACCGACCACTACGAGCTGACGATGCTGCAGGCCGCCCTGGAGGCGGGCACCGCCGAGCGGCGGTCCGTGTTCGAGGTCTTCACCCGGCGGCTGCCGGACGGCCGCCGCTACGGCGTCGTGGCCGGCACCGGGCGCGTCCTGGACGCGGTCGAGAACTTCCGCTTCGACTCGGACGTCCTCGGTTTCCTGCGGGAACGCGAGATCGTCGACGAGGAGACCCTTCAGTGGCTGGCCGGTTACCGCTTCAGCGGCGACATCTGGGGCTACCCGGAGGGCGAGGTGTACTTCCCGGGCTCGCCGATCATGCGGGTCGAGGGCACCTTCGCGGAGTGCGTGCTCCTGGAGACCGTGATCCTGTCGATCCTCAACCACGACTCCGCCGTCGCGGCCGCCGCCTCCCGAATGGCCTCCGCAGCCGGTGACCGGCCGCTGATCGAGATGGGCGCCCGGCGCACCCATGAGCTGGCCGCCGTGGCCGCCGCACGCTCCGCCTACGTCGGCGGCTTCGCGACCACCTCCGACCTGGCCTCCGGCTTCCGGTACGGCATCCCGACGGTCGGGACGTCCGCCCATGCCTTCACGCTCCTGCACGACACCGAACGTGACGCCTTCCGGGCCCAGATCGACTCGCTGGGCCGGGACACCACGCTGCTCGTGGACACCTACGACGTCGCCGAGGCCGTCCGGGTGGCCGTCGAGATCGCGGGGCCCGAGCTGGGCGCCGTGCGCATCGACTCCGGCGACCTGCTGCTGGTCGCGCACCGGGTGCGGCAGCAGCTCGACGCGCTGGGCGCGACCGGCACGAAGATCGTCGTGACCTCGGACCTGGATGAGTACGCCATCGCCTCGCTGGCGGCGGCGCCCGTGGACGCGTACGGCGTCGGCACCCAGCTGGTGACGGGTTCCGGGCATCCGACCTGCTCGATGGTCTACAAGCTGGTCGCCCGCGCCGAGTCGGCGGACCCGAAGGCTCCGCTGGTGCCGGTGGCGAAGAAGGCGAGCGGCGGCAAGACGTCCATCGGCGGGCGCAAGTGGGCGGCCAGGCGGCTGGACGAGCACGGGGTGGCCGAGGCCGAGGTGATCGGCACCGGGCCGGTGCCGGCCGAGCTGGCGGACCGCCAGCTGCTGGTCCAGCTGGTCAAGGGCGGCCAGGTCGTCGCCCGTGAGTCGCTGGACGTCGTTCGCGACCGGCACGCGGCCGCACGCGCCAATCTGCCGCTGTCGGCGACGCAGTTGTCCCGTGGGGAACCGGTGCTTCCGACCGAATACCTGTGACGTCTTTCTGAAGGGTTCAAGGGCGACCCTGGAGGTAAGGGCGGAGTGTGGCTTCGGCCTGCCCGGTCCGCGGGCGCATGAACGGGCGGCCGGCGGGAATGCAACGGCAGCGCACCCGCGCATCCGATCCGCCCCGGCATGCCCCTCCCGTCCCGCCCCTGAAGTCTCTAGGCTCGGTAGTCCATCCGGACGGCCGGGCCCGCACCCCTCCCCCACCGAACCGCCGCCAAGCCGAAGGACATCGACCATGCGCCGCGCCCTGATCGTCGTAGACGTGCAGAACGACTTCTGTGAAGGCGGCAGCCTCGCGGTGGCCGGGGGCGCCGATGTGGCCGCCGCGATCACGGAGCTGATCGGGCAGGCCCCCGCCGGGTACCGCCATGTCGTCGCCACCCGTGACCACCACATCGCCCCGGGTGGGCACTTCGCCGACAATCCCGACTACGTCCACTCCTGGCCCGCGCACTGCGTGGCGGGCACGGAGGGAGTGGGCTTCCACCCGAACTTCGCCCCGGTGGTCACCTCCGGCATGGTCGACGCGGTGTTCGACAAGGGCGCGTACTCGGCGGCCTACAGCGGGTTCGAGGGCGCCGACGAGAACGGGGTGCCACTGGGCGACTGGCTGCGGGCGCGGAAGATCGACGAGGTGGACGTGGTGGGGATCGCCACGGACCACTGCGTGCGGGCCACCGCTCTGGACGCGGTGCGGCAGGGCTTCCGTACGCAGGTCCTGCTGGACCTCACCGCCGGGGTGTCCGAGGCGGCCACGGAACGGGCGCTGGAGGAGCTCCGGGAGGCCGGGGTGGAGCTGTCCGGCAAGCCGGTCGTGTCGTAACCGGGCCGGGGACCGCACCGACCCGGACGCACCGCCCGAGGGCTGCGCTCACGCCTGCGCCGTCGGCCTCCTCAGCAGCGCCCTGATCGGGTGCCACAGCTCCTGGGACAGCTCCTGGCCCGCGCCGTCGGGTGCGGTGCGCCAGATCAGGCCGTCGGGGTGGTGCAGGACCGCGGTGATCTCGTCGGGGGTCGGTGGGGCGACGTTGCCGCGCAGGTAGACGGCGCGCAGGCCCAGGTTGCGCAGACGTGTCAGCGCCCGGGCGCGGTTCCGGGCGAGGACGAGCACGCGGACGGAGCCGCTGCCTGACCCCGGGCTGGGCAGGTTCAGCGCCACCACCACGCTGCCGTTCGGCAGCTTGCAGAAACCTCCTGCGGCCATTCGGTCACGCCCCCGTTCCGGTCGGTGTCCATCAGCGCGCCACAGAACGCACCTAAACACGATCGGCGGCGACCCGCCACGGGATCGCCGCCGATGCACTTCTGACCTGCGAAGATGTGGACTACTTCACCGCGGGCCCGACCTTGAGCTCCATCACGGAGCCGCCCTTGGTCACGTTGTCGATCTTGATCTTGGTGTTGGTGTCAGTGATCTTGACGCCGGCAGTCGGGTTCGACTCGTCGTAGTAGGTGTTGGTGTGGTCGTTGAAGACCGGCACCCCCTTCTGCGACTTGATCGTCACCGGCACGCCAGCCCTGTGCAGCGTGATCGCGTCGGTGCTCTCCAGGGTGAACGGCGAGTCGTAGGCCTGGAACCGGTTGCGCAGCAGCGTGCCGTCGGCCCACCTCAGCGGCGTCGGGTGCGAGTCGACCGGCAGGATCAGACCGGTGCCCTTGTGGGCGGCGGTGTTGTTGTCCGCCTGCGAGCGGTCCCACTTCCAGATCAACAGGCCGTTCTGGTACGGGATGTGCTCCACCCAGTCCGGACGGGTCGTCGAGAAGCCGAAGTTGTACGGGCCGACCTTCAGGGTCTTGTCGTACGACACGTACTGCCGGTTCTCGGCGATGTAGTACTGCTCGTAGTCCTTGGTGAAGGACGCGCCGATCCGGGAGAAGCCGTTCGCCGTCCAGGCCGCGTCCGCGCTCTCCGCGTCGTCGGAGAAGACGGCCGAGCCGTCCGCGGTCACCGCGATCTCGTCGGCCGCGAAGCCCTTGAGCGCCACACCGCCGTCGGTCTGGTAGCGGAAGCGCAGGTCGATCTTCTTGCCCGCGTAGGCGTCCAGCGGGTACGACAGCTTCGCGTACGCGTCGATCGAACCGGTCAGGGCCGGCTTGTCGCTGGCGTCGCGCGGGACCGGCTGACCGTTCACCGTGCCGTCGAGAGCGGTCCAGTTGGTGCCGCCGTCGGCCGACACCTCGGCGTAGAGGAAGTCGTAGCCGGCCTCGATGTCGTACCAGCCGTCCAGGGACAGCGTGGCCGAGGACTTGCCGGTGAGGTCGACCGAGCGGGTCAGCGTGTTGCGCAGGTCGTTGCCGCTGCCGCTCCACCACTGGGTCTGACCCTGGGCCGGGGGGACCACCTCGGTGGTGACGGCCTTGTCGGGCAGCGAGACGACCAGCGCCTGCTTGTCCTTGGTGTTGTACTCGGCCACGCCCAGCTTGTGCGAGGACTTCACGCCGGCCTTGGCCGTGTCGTAGTCGAGCCAGCCCAGCTGGAGCTTGTCCCAGGCGTTCATGTCGCCGGGCATGTCACCGATGGCTTCCTTGCCCGTGCCCAGCCAGGAACCGGACGACATCAGCGTCCAGAACCCGGTGGAGTTCTCGCCGCCGTTGGTGTCGTACTCGTCCGGCAGGCCGAGGTCGTGGCCGTACTCGTGGGCGAAGACGCCGAGTCCGCCGTTCTCCGGCTGGATGGTGTAGTCGCCGACCCAGATGCCGGTGTCGCCGATCTGGGTGCCGCCGAGCTTGTTGGCGTCGGGGCCGGTGACACCGGCGTCGGTGCCGAAGGCGTACCAGCGGTGGGCCCAGATGGCGTCCGTGCCCTGGGCGCCGCCGCCCGCGGACTCGTCCTCGCCGGCGTGCACGATCTGGAAGTGGTCGATGTAGCCGTCGGGCTCGTTGAAGTTGCCGTCGTTGTCGTAGTCGTAGCGGTCCCACTGGTCGAACTGGGCGAGCTCGGCGCGGATCTCGGCCGTGGACATCCCCTCGGCCTTGCGGTCGGCGACCCAGGCGTTGACGCCGTCCTGGACCGCGTACCAGGCAGCGGAGTCGTCGGCCTCGTTGGAGCCGTAACGGGCCTCGTTATAGGGGATCTTGACCCAGTCGGTCACCTCACCGTCGACCGAGTAGCGACCCGAGGACTGCGCCTCGTAGTACTTCTTCAGCGACTCGGTGTCCTTGCCGGTGCCGAAGTACAGGTCCTGGTAGTGCTTCTGGTTGTAGTCCGCCCGCCAGTCCGTGCTGTTGTCGTTCTTGCGGTCGGGCGCGGCGATCTCGTTGTGCAGCGGGCCGGGCGTGCCGCCGTAGCGGCTGTCGACCTTGTCGCCGAACTCGACCAGGATCGTGAAGATCTTGTCGGTCTTCTCACGGCCGAGCTCGACGTACTTGCTGTCGCCCTTCTTGCCCTTGAGCTGGACGACGTTCGAACCGTCGTTGTTCTTGACCTTCGCCTTGCCGGACACGACCTGGCTGAGCGCTTCTTGGCGCTGAGCCTCCTGGGTCTTGCTCAGTGGGCCGTCGAAGTCGTGCTCCTTCTGCTTCTCCGGCTGCGGGTCGTGCCGGTTCACGGCGGCGGGATCCGACGGCGTGTTCGCCTCCGCCACCGCGAAGGTCGCGAACGTGGCGGAGGCGGCCGCGAGCGTCACGCCTATCGCGGCCACTCTGAACGTCCAGGGCCTACTGGTCACTTGAAGTCCTCCCCGACGCGTCCGATCACGCGGATGACGAATCGATCGTGAGAGGTCCGCGCGCGGTGTACGCGTGTGTCAAGTGACGACATTTGACCGGAGGTTCAGAAGAAAAGACAGATCTTGACTTGGACAGGCCAAGTGCATTACTGAGAACTGGCGTTCGCCATACGATCGGCATAATCGCCTGTCAACCGGCGCGCGCATAGGTCCAGTCGGTGGACTGCATGAATCCGTGCGCCCCCCATGCACCGACACCGTGGGTTAGGTCACGCTTACCAACTGTTCCGCTCGGGCATGCAGGCGAATAGAGTCGACAGGCGAACTGCTGGAACGGCGATGGATTGCCCTGTCGACACCGTTGTCATCCCGTGATTCCCAGTCAGACCCGTTGTGCCCCACAAGCCCCATAGTTGCCCGCATCCTCCCCCATAGCGTGAGGCACGGGGGGAGGCCACCCCACCCCGAGGAATGGCCATGCCTCGTCCGACTGCCGCACAGCTCGCCTACGGTTCCTGCACCGTGATCTTCTCCACCCTCGCCATGCTGCTGCTGTCACAGACGAGTTCGGGCCTCGGCATCGCCGTGATCGCCCTTGCGGCGCTCGCGCTCGGGCTGCTCGTCGCCCTGACGGTCCCCATGCCGAAGTCCGCGTCGGCCGCGGCCGGACGGTCCGCCGACCGGATGCCCGCCGCAGCCGTGCGTCCCGGGACGTCGGTCGGATCCGCCTCGCGCACCGAGTCCGTACGCGAACCGGCGGGCCCGTGACACACAGGCCCGCCGTACACCACCGCCGCCCCTTCGCTCAACGCCCCCTCACTCCGTGCTGACTTCTACCGTCTTGGCCGCCTTGTCGTGCAGGCCCTGCTTGTAGGGCCGGTCGAAGAAGCTCCAGCCGCCGCAGATGATGGTCCAGACGCAGGCGCAGCAGAACGCGAACGGGAGCCACAGCACCGCCGCGCGGATCAGGGCGGTCTGCACCGAGGGGGTGGAGCCGTCGGCGAGGTTGGCCACCCGCATCTTCAGCAGCTTCTTGCCGAACGTCTGCCCCGACCTGCTGATCATGAAGGTGTCATAGCCGACGTAGAGGATGGCGGCGATCACCGACTGTCCGAGGGACTTGCCGGACTGGACCTGGTCGGCGTTGACGTTGTAGTTGGTGGTGTGGAACGCCAGGGACAGCAACCAGACGACCACCCCGACGAGGATCATGTCGATGATCCGCGCGAGCACGCGCTTGAGGCTGTCGGCGAGCGGGGGCATTCCGGCCAGGGGGTCCCTGCCGACGTACGGGCCCCCTCCGTAGGGCGGGGGCGTGCCGTACGGGCCTCCGGCGCCGGGGGGAGGTGCGCCATAAGGGGGTTGGCCACCGGGCGGGGGTGCACCGTACGGAGG
>NZ_MLYP01000058.1 GCF_001866645.1 Streptomyces colonosanans | reverse complement strand
GGTGTTGCCGTCGGCGGCCCTCTCATGCTTCTCGTGGACGAGATGATCGGTGATCTCACCCTCGAGAGCGGACTCCAAGAGCCTCTTCGTCAGCTGCTGCAGCAGCCCGCCCTCACCGGTCAACTTGATCCCGCCAGCCTTCGCGCGGTCCACCAGCTGCCCGATCAACTGGTCGTCCAGGGCCTCCGGCATCCCGGCGGGCTGCACTTCCTCGACGGCCTCAGCCGAGACGATCACATCTGTCATCAGGTGTCACTTCCTGTTCGAAGATCCACCGTTGACCGTACAGACCCCCCCCTAGAACGGCAGCCGCACTACGATCTGGCTGTTATTTGATCGTTACATCGTATACTTGAATACACTTGGAGGCCGGTGCGAATCTGCTCGCGCAACATTCGTTCGCCGTTGCCGCCAGAAGGAGCAGCAGCTCATGCATGCAACGAATAATCACGCGAGAGTGAGGAACATCCTCTCGTCGCGTCCGTTCAAGCGGATGTTCGGGGCCGGCGTCGTCATCGCCATGGGGGCCGGCCTGGTGGCCTGCTCCTCGGGCTCGGGCGCCGGTTCGGCGTCCGCGTCGGTCACGTTCATCGGTGGTGGCGGTCAGCTTCAAGAGGCCCAGACCAAGGCGTACTTCAGCCCGTTCGAGAAAGCCAAATCCGGGATCAAGGTCGTCCAGGACACGGGCTCGACCAACCCTGCCAAGCTCGTCGCGGCCATCCAGGCCGGCAACGTTGGGTGGGACCTCGCCGATGTCAACGCAGACTTCGGCACCGGTGACCAGCAGAAGCTCCTCCAACCGTTCGACTGCGCCGTAGTCGAATGTCCATCGGGCGAATCGGAGACGTACCGGCTACCCCTGCACGCCTATGCGTCGGTCCTCGCCTACAACCCGTCCAAGGTTTCGGGTGAACCGAGCAACTGGGCCGACTTCTTCGACGTGAAGAAATTCCCGGGCAAGCGCGCGCTGCTCAAGGAAGCTGGCCCTTCGGGCATCTTCGAGGCCGCACTGCTGGCCGACGGCGTTCCCGCGGACACGCTCTACCCGCTGGACGTCGATCGGGCGCTGAAGAAGCTCGGCACGATCAAGAACAGCATTGTCTGGGCGACGAGCCCGACGCAGACCGCGGACCTGGTCGCCGGCGGCGTTGCTGTGATGGGAAACGTCTTCTCGGGCCAGGCGTACGCGCAGGTGAAGAACGGCGGTGACATCAAGGTCGCGTGGGACGGCATGGGTCTTGGTGTGGACTACCTCGTGATCCCCAAGGGGGCGCCCCACGTGGCGAACGCGAACAAGCTGGCCGCTTACATGACGGATGCCGCGACCAACGCGGATCTGGCCAAGATCTACCCCGTAGGCCCCGGCAACCCGAAAGCACGGGTCGACAAGACCACCGCAACCTTCGATTTCCTCCCGACCCCTGACAAGTCGAGTCATCAGTACACACTCAACGGGGCCTGGTACGCGTCGAACTACAGCACACTGACAACCAAGTTCCAGAGATGGCTGCAGCAGTGACAATGTCCTCCCAGATGGCGCCTTCTCCCGGCGCGGCCGTGCGGTTCAGGGGGGTGCGCAGCCGGTGGGGCGCTCTGGCACTGCCCGGCGCAGCCGCCCTCGCCGTGTTCTTCGTGGTGCCGCTGGCGTACATGCTCGTGCGGTCGCTCAGTGACCCGTCGCCGAGGAACTACGTCGAGGTCATCACCTCGTCGATCTATCTCAAGTCCTACGCGACGACGCTGTTGGTGGCGGTGTGGACGGTGGTCGTCTGCCTCGTCCTCGGGTACCCGTACGCCTATGTCATGGCGCGTAGTTCGCGTCCGATTTCCATGATTCTCGGATTCTGCGTCCTCATGCCGTTCTGGATGAGCATCCTCGTCCGCACCTATGCGTGGACCGTGTGGTTGCAGGACAACGGCCTGATCAACACGTTCCTGCTTCGCCTCGGGCTGATCAGGGAACCGATGGCTCTGATGGGCAATGCGCTCGGGACGACCGTCGGCATGGCGCAGGTGCTGCTGCCGTTCATGGTCCTGTCCCTGGTCACCGCCATGAAGCGGATCGATCCCGCGCTCGAACTGGCGTCCCGAAGCCTCGGTGTGGGGCCGGTGCGGACCTTCCTCAGGGTGTTCCTGCCGCTTTCGGGTCCCGGCGTCTTCGCAGGCGGTCTGATCGTGTTCGTCACCGCGCTCGGCTTCTACCTGACCCCCGCGATCCTCGGCGACCCGACGAAGCCGCTGATCAGCCAGCTCATCGTTGAGCGTGTGAACACGCTGCTCGACTTCGGCGGCGGCGGTGCGCTCGGCATCATCCTGCTCGTTCTCACTCTTGTCATCCTGCTGATCGGCGCCAGGTTCGTCGACCTCAAGGAGATCGTCGGACTGCGAGGCGAGTCATGAGGCGTGTGAATCCCGCTGTCGGCGCAGCCGCAGCACTGGTGGCCGTCTTCCTCGTCGCCCCGACCCTTGTGGTGATTCCGCTCTCCTTCACCGAGTACTCGGTGCTGAACTGGCCGCCGCACGGGTTCTCACTCAAGTGGTACGACGAGGTGCTCACGGATCCCACGTGGCGATCGGCAACGATGACGAGCCTGAAGGTCGGCGCAGGTGCCGCGCTCGCCGCGACCGTGCTCGGTACCGGAATCGCCCTCGGACTGTCGCGCGGCAGGTTCCGCGGCAAGAACGTGGCGACCATCGCCATTCTCTCACCCATGATCGTCCCCGTGGTGATCACAGCGGTCGCCAATTACTTCGTCTTCGTCAAGTGGGGGCTGACCGGGACAGCCGCCGGTCTCATCGCCGCCCACACCGTTCTGGGCCTGCCGTTCGTCGTCGTGTCGGTGTCGAACAGCCTGAGCCGGTTCGATCGCAATCAGGAGAACGCGGCCTACAGCCTCGGAGCGAGTCCGCTCTTCGCGTTCTTCACCGTGACACTGCCGCAACTCCTGCCCGGCGTGCTGTCGGGTGCGCTGTTCGCGTTCATCACCTCGTGGGACGAAGCCATCATCTCGCAGTTCCTCAGCAGCCCGCAGGTCAGGACCCTGCCTTCGCTGATCTTCAGTCAGATATCGAGTGGTGTCGATCCTTCGGTGGCAGCCGCGGCGTCGATCCTGCTGGCCGTTACCGCGGCGCTCCTGGCCTCCGCTTCGATCATCGGCGCCGTTTCACGACGAAAGAGGTCTTCATGACCACGATCGGGGCGGAGAGCGCCCACCTGTCGATCCGTTCGCTGTCCAAGCGATACAAAGCGACCGTCGCACTCGACGGGGTCGATCTCGACGTGCGGCGCGGTGAGTTCGTCACGCTGCTCGGCGCATCGGGTTCGGGCAAGACGACGACCCTGCAGTGCATCGCCGGCTTCGTCTCGCCATCGAGCGGTTCCCTCCTGCTCGACGGGGTCGACATCACGACTCGTCCGGCGCACAAGCGGAACATCGGCGTGGTGTTCCAGAACTACGCGCTCTTCCCTCACATGACGGTGGCCGAAAATGTCGCGTACTCACTGCGCGCACGTCGTGCGCCCAAGGAGGACCGGAAGGAGCGCGTGGCGGAGGCGCTGCGAACGGTGCGCCTGAACGGGTTCGAGGATCGTAAGCCGTCCGAGCTCTCAGGCGGCCAGCAACAGCGTGTGGCGATAGCCCGCACGATCGTCTTCCGCCCGGACGTCCTGCTGATGGACGAGCCGATGGGCGCGCTGGACAAGAGCCTGCGCGAGAGCCTGCAGCTGGAAGTGATGCGCATCCACCGCGAGCTCGGCATGACCGTCATCTACGTCACCCATGATCAGGAGGAGGCCCTGACCATGAGTGACCGGATCGCGATCTACCACAGCGGGAGCATCCTCCAGGTCGGCAGTGCCGACGATCTGTACGAGCGGCCCACCAGCCGGTACGTGGCGGAGTTCATCGGTGAGTCGAACACCTTCCCGGGCACCGTCGAGCCGGGGCCGGGCGGCCTCGCGCTGCGCACGGACGGCGGACAGCTTCTCGCGCTCGGCGATGCGCCGCGGATGAGCAGCGGCCGACGCGCGGTGCTCGTCGTCCGGCCGGAGCGGATGTCGGTGACGGCGCGGGGCGCGGAGATCCCGGAAGGGGCGAACCACGTCGACGGCACCGTCCGCGACGTCGTCTACATCGGGGCGTCGCTGAAGTACGTCATCGAGATGGCCGGGGGCGAGACCCGGCAGGTCCGCGTACCGGCGAGTGCCGTCGATCCGGTGATCGTGCGCGGGACGTCGGTGGTGATGGCGTGGCAGCCGGCTTCAGGCATCGTGTTCCCGGAGCCCGAGGGATGAGCCGCCCGACGGCTCTGGTCACCGGTGCCGCCGGTGGCATCGGTGGGGCGACCGCCTGCCGCCTCGCAGCCGAAGGGTTCGACCTGCTGCTCGCCGATCGTGCCGAGGCGTCGGCGATCGAAGCCTCCGTGCGAGAGTTCGGAGGCAGGGCGCGCTGTGTCGTTCTGGATGTCCAGGACGCCGCCCATGTCACGCGCACCCTCGGCGAGCTGGACCGTCGCGTTGGCGGTGTGGACGCTGTCGTGTGCAGCCACGGTATCGGAGGGAGGATCGCGCCGTTCGCGGAATTCACGGACGAGGAATTCCGGGAAATCGTCTCGGTCAATCTCATCGGGGTCGGCAATGTGCTTCGAGCGGCTGCAGCGGTGATGGCTCCCCGAGGGAGCGGACGCATCGTCACCGTTTCCTCGGTCGCCGGAAAAGAAGGCAACCCCGGGAGTGTCGCCTACAGTGCCTCGAAGGCAGGTGTGATCGGTATGACGAAGTCTCTCGCCCGCGAGCTCGGGCCCAAAGGCGTCCTGATCAACTGCGTGACGCCTGGTGCCACCGATACCCCTCTCGTGCGTGGCCATGGCGGCCAGAACGTGTCGTACGTTGTGGATCGCACCCCCTTGGGGCGGATGGCGCAGCCGGAGGAGGTGGCGGCAGCGATCGCCTGGCTGGTGTCAGAGGACTGCACGTTCACATCCGGGGCGGTCCTGGATGTTTCTGGAGGGAGGGCCTCATATTGAGCGCCGAGACATGGACGGGCAGCTCTCGCCCGTTGCGCGGCGAGGTCGCGATCGTGACCGGCGGGGCGCGGGGGATCGGTCAGGCGTACGCTCGCCGGCTCGCGAGGATGGGGGCGGACGTGGCCGTCCTGGACGCCTGCCTCTCCCTGCCCGAGGACGGCCGGCGGACCGTCGACGAGGTCGAGGAGCAGGGGGTGAGGACTCTGGAGATCGAGGTAGATCTCAGCGACGAGGACCGGACCGACGCCGCGGTCCGCGCGGTGACGGAGGCGTTCGGCCCGGCATCCGTGCTCGTCTGCAACGCCGGCGGGGGCGGGGGCGGCGAGATGTGGGAGAACTCGCCTCTCCAGATCGACATCGAGGCCGTGCGCCGTGCCAACGAGGCGAACCTCGTCACGACTGCGACGGTGTGCCGCGCCGCCGTACCGGCAATGGTGGAGCGGGGAGCGGGCAAGGTCGTGACGGTCGGATCCACTTCGGGGATCGTGCCGCGGCCGGACGGAGGCTACGCTCACTACGCCGCTGCCAAGGCCGGTGTCGTGATGTACACTAAGGCGCTGGCGCGCGAGGTGGCTCCATACGGTGTGCACGCGAATTGTCTGATACCCGGGGCTGTGGAGACGGTGCGGATCGCGCGCAAGATCGAATCTGTGGGGAGAGAGGGCGTGGTCGCCGGCATCCCCCTCGGGCGCATCGCGACAGTCGAGGACTGCGCGGACGTCCTGGAGTTCCTGGCCGGGCCGCTCTCGAACTACGTCACGGGAACGGTACTGCGGTGCGATGGAGGGCTCGCCCTGTGACGGATGTGACCGCAACCTCGGATGCCGCCGATCGGCTTGAGCTCTCGCCACCGCTGGCCGGAGAATCATCGGCCGCATATGCGACGCGCGTCATCCGGGAAGGCATCCTGACCGGCGTACTCGCGCCGGGGTCGAAGATCCCACAGGAGTCCATCGCCACGCGCCTCGACATGAGCCGCATCCCGATTCGCGATGCGCTGCGTCAATTGGAGTCCGAGGGCCTGGTGGTCATCCCCTCCAATCGTTCGGCGAAGGTGGCGCGGCTCGACGCCGCGGACTTCGCGGAGATCTACGACCTGCGCGAGCTGTTCGAGCCGTACGTCGTGGGGGTGACGGCGCGGAGTGCGACGGAGAAGCAGTTGGACCGCCTCCAGGCCCTCGCCGACCTGTTCGACAAGTGCGTCGAGTCGCACGGGGACGTGCTGAGCGTGGACCGGGACTTCCACCTCCTGACCATGTCCGGCGCGCCCCGAAAACGGGCCTGGAAACTCGTCACCGAGCTGCAGAACGCGTCCCAGCAGTACCGCCGCGCGTTCCGCGACCTCGACCAGTCGCGCACGCAGGCCGAGGTGTGCAGGGAACACCACGAGCTCGTCGACGCGTTTCGCGCGCGGGACGAGGCGGCAGCGGTCGAGATCACGCGTCGCCACCTCGCGCGGACGCGAGCGCTGCTCGAACCGGTCCTCCTGGAGCGCGAGGCGACGAGGTAACGGCGGCGTGGACACGTTCAAGGGACACGTGTCGCCCATTCTGTATACACGTATGCGATCGAAGGAGAAGTCATGACCCTTTCGCAGCCACGGGCCACCGTGACGGCGGACGCGACCGTCCGCCGCCATGGTGGACACGTCGTGGCACAGGTACTCGAAGAACACGGCATCACCGAGATCTTCGGCCAGGATTCGCCGGAGCTCCTCTTCGCCGTGCTGGACCATTCCCGGTTCAGGGTGACCACCATGCGCGACGAGCGCTCTGCCGGATTCGCGGCCGACGCGGTCGCGCGCCTCACGGGACGCCCCGCGGTCGCCACGGGGATCCACGGGCCGGGGGCGCTCAACCTGACCACCGCGTTGTTCGAAGCGCGCGAAGCCAGCTCTCCGGTCATCGCGCTCATCAGCGGGATCGAGACCACGACCAAGGGCACTGGCGCCTTCCAGGAAGCCGACCACGTCGCCGCCGCGAGGCCGCTCGTCAAGTGGGCGGCGCGCGTCGAACGACCGGACCGGGTGCGTTCGACCCTGGAACGGGCGATCCGCGTAGCGACGTCGGGCCGCCCGGGGCCGGTGCTGGTCGAACTGCCCAACGACGTCCTCACAGTGGAGCAGCCGGCCGAGGAGTACGCGGCGCCCCCGGTGACGCTGACAGCGACACCGGCCGACGCCCGGGTCGTCACCGAGCTGTCGGGGGCGACCGCACCGGTTCTCCTCCTGGGCTCGGGGGCCCTCCAGACCGCGTGCGAGGACCTGGTCGCCCTGGCGGAACGGCTCGACGCGGCGGTGTGCGTCACTCATACGGGTCGAGGAGCATTCCCCGAGAGGCACCACCTCTTCGCCGGCGTCTGCGGATTCATGAGCGACCGCGAGGACGGTTCCGGCGCGGTCGCCAACGCCATGCTCGCGGCGGCCGACGTGGTGCTCGCTCTCGGTACGGGGATGGACGGTGTGACCACGGACGGGGGCCGTCTTCCGGCCGCCCGCGCCACCCTCGTCCGGGTCGACGTCGACGCCGGGACGCTCGCGCTCGACACCCGCGCCGCGCATACGGTGCTCGCCGACATCACGTCCTACGTTCCCGCTCTCACCGCGGCCCTCCCGGGAGCGAGTGTCCGGGGGACCCGCGAAGCGCTGGCGCGGAAGTGGGCCGTCGTGCGCGACGCGCAGCGCGACCGCATCGCCGCCGGATCACCGGTCATCAGGCCGTCGTTCCTGATGGGCGCGCTGCAACAGGCGTTGCGCCCCGACGACCTCCTCGTCTGCGACGCGGCCTACAGCAGTGTCTGGGCGCTCAGTTACCTCACTCAGGGCGAGCATTTCCACCGCATCACATACGGCCGCGCCGCCGGAACTCTGGGCTTCGGATTCCCCGGCGCCATCGGCGCCTCGGTCGCGTACCCGGACCGCCGTGTCGTCGCCCTGGTGGGCGACGGCGGGTTCGGCTTCACCTGGGGCGAGCTGGAGACCGCGGCACGCATCGGCGCGAACATCACCTGCGTCGTGCTGAACAACTCCATGTTCGCCTACCAGGTCCTCTGGCACGAGCTCAATGGGACCCACGCGCGCAACCTCGAGTTCGTCGATGTCCATCACGACGTCCTGGCGAGCGCCGTGGGCGGGCACGGTGTGAGGGTCGAGTCCCGCGACGCTCTGCTGCCCGTGCTGCGGACCTCGCTCGACCACGACGGGCTGTCCGTCGTCGACGTCGTCCTGGACCCGCACGAGCTTCCCCCGTTCAGAAAGGAGCGCCACGTTGGCCACTGAAGTGAAGGTCACGGACACCCACGGAATCGACCCCGTGGAGATCACCCCGCGCCATGTACCGTACGGCCCGGACGGAGTGGACCGTGTGGAGGGCGTGCCGCTCGCCACACTGCTGCGGGAGTACGGAAGCCCGTTGTGGGTGTTCTCCTCCGCACAGCTGCGCGGCAACTTCCACGAGCTGCGCGACGCGGCGGAGGACCTGCTCGGCTCGACCGAGATCGCCTACTCGATGAAGGCGAACAACAACCGGGCGGTCCTGCAGACCCTCGTCGGGGAGGGCGCCTTCGTGGACTGCAGCTCCGAGTACGAGCTGCAGATCGCGGTGCAGGCGGGCACGCCCGCGAACCGGATCATCGTGAACGGCAACGGCAAGGCCGAGTCGTACCTCACTGCGGCGGCCGCGCTCGGTGTGCGGCAGATCAACGTCGACTCGTCGGCCGAGGTGCGGCGCCTCGAGCGCATCGCCCGCGAGCTCGGTGTCACGGTCGACTGCGTGGTGCGCGTCAAGCTGGGATACCAGCGGCTGCTGACCGTCGATCCGTCGTACGAGCGCACCCTGCGCGTCGCCGAGGCCAAGTTCGGCAGCAGCACGGTCACCGGCGAGGCGATCGATGTCGCGAACGCGATCACCGACAGCGATGCGCTGCGATTCCGTGGCCTCTCGCACCACGCGGGATTCGCCGGATACCGGGCCAACTACCGTCCCGAACTCCAGACGATGCACCTGCGCGAGTGCGCGCGGGAGATGAGCGAGTTCGCCGGCACGCTGCGCGGGCTCGGGATCGACACGGAGCGCCTCGACGTCGGCGGCGGCCTGCGTTCGGGGAAGTACGTGATGCTGTCGACGCCGGGCGACGGCGGCGACGCGGCCTACCATCCCCTGCCGTCCACACGCGACTACGTCGCCGCCGTCCGCCAGGGCATCGACGAGGGCTGGGGCAATGCGCCGCGGCCTGTCGTGCAGTTCGAGACCGGTGGCTTCCAGGTCGCGAACTCCTGCGTCCTGCTCACCACGATCCAGGACGTCAAGGACACCGAACACTTCACGCACGGTCGGTTCCTGACGGTCGACACCGCGGCCACCATGTTCACGAGCCGCGGATCGTCGAGGGTGGGGTACCCCGTCTTCGTGGCGGGCAAGGGCCCTGACCACCCGGTCGACGGCCGCCCGGTCGAGGTGGTCGGCCCGACGTGCGCGTACGACTCGATCGCCGAGGACATCGCGCTCCCCGACGTGGAGGTCGGCGATGTGCTGGTCGTGCTCAACCAGGGCGCTTACTCCGAGATGACCTCGACACAGTTCAACGGCATCCCGCGGCCTGCCGTGGCCATGGTCGACGGTGAGGCGCATCGTCTCGTCCGCCGCCGCGAAACGCTCTCGGACATCACCCAGCGCGAGGTCTCGCCCGCCACCCTGTGGCCGACCACGCCGTCCGACGAACAGCGAGCAGGCACGCATGCGCGGCGCTGAGCTCGCGGCGGCGGTCGCCGAACGCACCGACGAGGCGGCGGACCTCCTCTCGCGGATCATCCGCTGCCCCAGTGTCACCGGGTACGAGGACGAGGTGTCCGGCGTGCTCGCCGAATGGTGCCGGTCGCACGGGTGGACGGTCGAGATCCAACCCCTGACGGGAACGGAGCTCCACCGTCGCGGCGAGATCGCCGACGAGGAGCGGGTGGAGAAGCGCGCCAACGTCCTGGCGTACCCCTGGAGCCCGACCAGGGCGCCGCTTCTCGTGGTCAACGGCCACATCGACGTGGTCCCCCCGGGACCGTCGGAAGGCTGGAAGGACGACGACCCCTTCAGCGGCTCCCGGGTCGACGGCGCGGTCCACGGCCGCGGTGCCGTGGACACCAAGGGCGGCATCGTCGCGGCGCTGATCGGGCTGGACACCCTGCGCCGACACGGGGAGAGGCCGCCGTTCGACGTCGCTCTGCACCTGGTGGTCGGAGAGGAGCGCTCCGGGGTCGGAACCCGGGCCTCACTCGAACTCCGGCCGCGCCCGGCCGCGGCGATCGTCCTGGAGGCGAGCGACTCACGGGTCGTCACCGCCAGCTCCGGGCTGATCCAGTGCGAACTCGCGGTGGACGGCGCGACCGCGCACACCTCCAGCCCCTGGCTGGGCAGGGATGCGTTCCTGCATCTGCTCCGTATGCACGCCGCGCTCGCCGCGAGGTCGCAAAAACAGAACGCCGGGCTCGACGATCCGGCGTTCGACGGGATTCCGGTCCCGCTTCCCTTCGTGGCCGGTGTGGTGAGTGCGGGGACATACCGCAACGCCGTTCCCGCACACGCGGAGATGAGCGTCCGGTTCGGTCTCGCCCCCGGGCAGAAGGTGGCGGATGCCGCCGCCTCCTTGACGGACCTGGTGGCCTCGGTCGACGCGGGCCGGGAGTGGCCGGAACCGTCGCGCCTCCAGGTGGTCGCGGGCCTGGCCGGCTGGAGCACTCCCCCCGACTCGCCACTCGTCCGGGCCATGCTCGGCGCGGTCGGGCAGGTCGGACGGGACACCGCCCCCCGTGCGCTCACGGCCGGATCCGACGCGGGCTTCTACGGTGAGCTCGGAATCCCGACCGTGCTCTTCGGCCCCGGCCCGATGAGCCTCGCGCACGGTCCCGCGGAGCATCTTGCCGAGCAGGAGCTGATCGACGCGGCAGCCGTGATCGCGGTCGCGGTCGCCGGACTCGAACTCTGACAGGGAGCAAGGTCTGCCCGGAAGGCGCGTTATCCGGTGCGCGCCAGCCTTCGGGAGGCTTCGCGTGCGGTACCCGCACAACCCTCACGGGTACCGCACCCGGCGGACGCGACCGGTGCGCCCGTACAATTCGACACCGAACGGCCGCGGACCCCACCGGGTCCGCGGCCCGGTGACGATTATGAGGGAGCACCCGTGCCCAGCCAGCGGTCCATCAACGAGGCGGAAAGGCTCGTGGAGGCGAAGCTCGGCGGCAGTGCGGGTGCCGATTATTCATCCGCCCAGCTCAGGCTGCATGTCGGTACTCGCGAAGGGTGCCGCCGAGCAGATCTCGTCAGCGGATCTCCGGGGTCTGATTTGTCCTGGCTCGGTGATCGGTTCCGGCAGCAGGCGGAGCGGGCCGCTTGACCCAGGGGGGCCTTCCCCCGTGATGGTGGACACGCTTCGTTGATCACGCGGCGAGCGTGAGTTTAGCCGCGTGGTGTCGGCGTTCGTATTCGTTGGGGCTGAGGTGGCCGTTGGCGGAGTGCCGGCGGCGGGTGTTGTAGCGGGCCAGCCAGGCGAAGACCGGGCGCCCGGGTACCCGGGGAGCGCCCAGGATACGGCGCACATCACCATCGCCAAGAGCCGGTGGGAACAGCAGCTGGCGCAGCTGGGGCCGTCAGCGGCGTTCGAGATGGCCGTGCCGTACCCGCTCGGCGATCCGGAGCGGGACGAGGTTGGACGGACGCTGCGGGAGGCGCAGCGGCTGCTGACCGTCAACGAGGTCCGGGCGTCGATCCTGGAGGTCAGGCGGGCGCTGGAGTGGGTCCGGGAGAACGTCGACTGGGATAAGCCCGGGTCGAGGAAGCAAGGCAGCCAGTGCAACCAGACCGAGCGGTGGTGGCGGGCGGGAGCGGGGGTCTGGGGGCCGGCGAAGGCCCCAGCAGCCGCCGCCCTCAGCCCATCGTCCTCTTCGGCCCAGGACATGCTCGTCACCCACGACCGCCGCATGCGGGCCGACTTCACAGGGTCGCGCCTGGAACTGCGCGAGGGGGCCGTCGCCCCCGCACGGTAACCGGCCACCACGATCGAGGGGGGCCCATCGGCAGCGCCCCCCTTCACGTATGTCCTGAACAGCCCGTACTCCAGGGCCGGTACAAGTCCGTTCCGGAGCCGCGCGAGTCGCTCCGGTCGCTGACCGATCATCGACAATTCCGCTCCGCCTGTTGCGTAAACGGCCGCGCCGGCTCTACCGTCCTTTACGAAACGGCCGTAGCGAAACTAACTCAAAGGGAGGCCCGAGCCGTGGTCCCTGCTGCACGACGCGGACGCCCCCGCGCCGAAGGAGCCGACGAGAAAATCCTTGGGGCGGCGCTGGAGCTCCTGCTGGAACGCGGCTACGACCGCTTCTCCGTGGACGAGGCCGCAGCCACCGCCGGCGTCGCCAAGACCACGCTGTACCGGCGCTGGCCCACCAAGGACCATCTGATCGTCGCGGTGGTCGCCCGGATGCAGGACGAGGTGCCGGTCCGCTACAGCGGCGACGTGCGGGCCGACCTCACCCGCTACCTCAACGCCATCGTGCACGGCCTGGACCGGGTCCGGCGGGCCGGGCGTCCGGCCGGTTCCGGTGACGCCTCGGCCGGCCTCGTCGCCGAGGTCGCCGCCGCAGCGGCCCGACACGCCGATGTCGGCGCGGCTGTGCACGCCATGTTCGCCCGTCGCAACGCCGTTGTCCTCGCCCTGCTCCAAGAAGCCAGAAGCCAGGGGGAATTGCGCCCCGACCTGGATCCCGAGGTCCTCTTCGACCAGCTCGCCGGAGCCCTGTACTACCGCCTGCTCGTCACCGGCCGACCCCTCGACGGGGCATACGTCGGCCGCCTCGTCAGCACGGCCCTCGAGGGAGCGGCCCGCTGACCCACCCCCGGGCCTGCCCGGAAGGAACGGCCCTACGCGAAAGTGGAGAGTCCATGACCGTGACAGCATCTTCCGCTACCTCCCGCACCGCGCACCCCGTCCGCCCCCGGCGGAACCGCAGGCGCCGCCTCCTCCTGGGGGCGCTCGCCGCACTGGTGACCCTCCTCGCCGGCTGGACCGCTTGGACCACCACCCACCCGACCCGGCTCACCGCCTCCGTCGAGATCGACGCGACGCCCGACCAGGTCTGGCAGGTACTCACCGACCTGCCGGCCTACCCGGAGTGGAACCCGTTCATCACCTCGGCACAGGTGACCTCCTCGGGAGGCGCCCTGCGGCAGGGCGCGCACCTGCGCAACGTCCTGCACTTTGCCGACGGCAGCACCACCGTCTTCACCCCGGAACTGCTCACCGTCTCCCCCGGCCGGGAGCTGCGCTGGCTGGGCCGGTTCGGTCCGGGCTGGATCGTGGACGGCGAGCACCGGTTCACCATCGAGCAGCTCGGGCCGCACCGCGTGCGCCTTACCCAGAGCGAGAGCTTCACCGGCGTGGCCGTGCCCTTCCTCGGCGGCTGGCTCGACAGCACCACGCTCCCCCAGTTCCGGCTGATGAACCAGGCCCTTGCGGCGCGGGTCACCGCACTCGGCCAAGGCTGACTGGACGTCAGTCGACCCCGTTCGGGTGGCGACTCGTCCTGGGTGTACAGGTCGGGCCAGACCAGAGAGATTGCTGACTGCGACTGACCTGTCGCAACGCTGAGCGCGTCCCACGGTGACGGGCGGGCACCGCGCAGGACAACCGGCCATCGCCGCATCGCGGCAGGCCGGGCTGCGCTGTACTGCCGCTCCCAGTACCTTCACACGAGCGTGCCGGGCTCGTGCTCCCCGACCTTCTTCTCCTTGGCGTTCCACACCCAGATCCGCGACTTCACCCACAGCTCCGGCAGCTCCTCGCCCTTGGGCACCGGCCGCCAGGACGCATCGGGTACAAGGATTGCCCGGACTTCGCCCAGGCGCATCTTTGGCCTGTGCCAAGGGATGCGCCACTCCCACTCGTGCGTCCAGTCGGTGAAGCCGCCAGTGCGCACCGCCCAGTGATCGAGCCCCGCCTCTTTGAACTTCGCCAGCGTCTTCTCCTCCTGTATGCAGGCCACCGTGCCGCCGCCCTTGAGCAGCACCTGCTCACGTGTCAGCACGATGCCCCACGGGAGGTAACGGCCGTCTCCCAGCAGGAAACGTAGGTGCTCGATGGTCGTCTCCGAGAAGCACACGCAGCCCATCTCTGCGCCGTAGGGAGGGAACGTTCTCATCAGTCCGCCGCTGACTATGGACCGGAGGCGCTCCTCCGGTGACATGCTCCGGATGTCCGCATCCACCCAGTCCGGGTGCGGCCTGCGGCCTGGGCCAGTGAAATGGATGAGGAAGTCGCTCTGCGACGGACTCATGTGCCCCATCGAAACCCCCACAGTCATCTCTCTCCCCCGCCGCGCGGTGCGCACCACGAGGAGCACGCTGCCACGGAAGTCAGGCGGCTCGGAAGTAGGTACTTAGGTGACGTGACGCAGTACGGGTGTGGGATGCCGCATCACGTCACTTCCCGGCTGCGCCCGACCCCGCACCTGGTGGCCGGGCGTTGTCATTGGGTCGAACTAGGCTCCGAAGCATGACCACCCCTGCCCCCGAGACGGCTGCGGCCGCCCCGTTCGATCCGCACGACTTCCCCGGCGACCTGGTCGCCGCCCAGCACACGGAGGCCGAGCTGTACGCCGTCGAGCTGCGAACCGGGCGAGCTCGGTCTTCCCGGTGCGGGTGCGGTAGCCGTTGGAACCGCCCGCGTCGGCGGTAATCAGCAGCCGGCCGGCTATGTTTCGACGGTGCTGGTCACAGCTTGATAGCGGCGACCGCCCACTGCCCATCTGTCACGCAGGTCATCGGCCCCCGGCCGTCCGGTCCGCGCCCGCATCACCGGGCCAGGCAGCGGCACCGACCCGGAGCTGATGGAACGGCTCACCGCGCAAGTCCTGGACGGGGACGACGTGCTGGACGACCTGACCCGCCAGGCTCAGGACGGCTCCGACAAAGTGGTGGCCCAGCTGCTCGCGCAAACCCGGAACGGAGACACCCAGTGGTCCCCATGCCGCCCCACCGCTGGAAGGGCCCCGGCGTGCTCGGCGCCGCTGGCCCCGGAGAACACGATTCCTTCGGACTCTGGCCCGACCTCGAGGAGCCGGAAGAGGAGAACGCCGCCCCCGGACACAGCGCACCAGAGCCCCCTCCGGAGTCGGGGAACCCCAGCAACGGATCCTCCTGAGCGGTCAGCGGCGTGCCGCCGAGGGCGAGGCCACTGCGGATTGGCCTCGTGCGCCGTGCTCGCGTTACTGACCGCGCTGCTGCTCGCGCTGACGTCGTCCCACCGGGGGAACTCGTTCTCGACGTTCATGTCGAGGGAGTTGTGTGCGGGTGGGGTTTTCGGCAGGCGCACGATGCGTGCCCCGCGATACCGGACGTCCCGGGCAGACATCGGGAGGCTGTGCAACGCTGCTACCCGGCACTGGCGCATTCGCGGGCCGGCATGGCGAAGGTCACGCTGAACGCCTTCCGGATCGCGGCCCGAGCAGACCGGGCCGCCGGTTGTCGCCCGCACAATAACCAGGAGCTGTCATGGAGTTGGCGCCTGGGCGGGGCGATGCGAGATGGCGTTCCGTTCACTGTCGATCGAGGTCTTGTCAGTGGGCCACGTGGCGGATAAAACTGCCGATGTGAGTGATCACCGAAGGTCTGTGTCTCCTGCTGTGACGGTTGCTGCGCATGTGGTTGCTGCCGTTGCGGTGGTCGGGCTGCGGTCCACCGGTGCAACTGTCCGTTGTGGAGGGGCGGCGCTGCAGTGATATGGCGCGTGCGCGCCGACGGCCGAAGGCGTAGTGGACCCTGCGCGTGGACCGCCCTCCTCCCGAGCGTGTGAACTGCACGATCCGTTGATTTCCGGATGGAAGGTGGAGCAGCTCGTGGGTCATGTGCGCAAGACGGGAGTGAGTCGGCGGCGTGTGCTGGGCACGGCAGCCGGACTGGCCGCGGCCGCGGCGGGAGTGCCGTCCGCAGCCGCGTTCGCGGCACCGCCGCAGACGCTGCCCGAAGAGGCTCGTTGGAACAGACACGCCGCCCACGTGACGATCACGCGGGACGACTGGGGCGTTCCGCACATCGTGGGCAAGACCGATGCCGACGCGGTGTTCGGAATGATGTACGCGCAGGCGGAGGACGACTTCAACCGGATCGAACAGAACTACCTCGTTGCCCTGGGCCGCCTCGCCGAGGCCGAGGGAAAGAGCGCCATCTGGCAGGACCTGCGGCAGCGGCTGTTCCTCGACCCGGAGGCGCTGAAGAAGGACTATGCGAAGTGCCCCGCGTGGCTGCGCACGTTGATGCAGGCTTGGGCGGATGGGCTCAACTACTACCTTGCGACACACCCCGAGGTGCGTCCGCGTGTGCTCGACCGGTTCGAGCCGTGGATGCCGCTGAGCTTCTCGGAGGGCAGCATCGGCGGCGACATCGAGTCGGTGCTGCTCACCCAGCTCGAAGCCTTCTACGACAAGCGGGACGTGCCGCTGACAGACGAGGAACGCGGGCTGGTGCTGCGCGAACCCACGGGGTCGAACGGCTTCGCGGTCGCGCCGAGCCACACGCGTGACGGCCACGCGTTGCTCCTGATCAACCCGCACACCAGCTTCTTCTTCCGCTCGGAACAGCATGTGACGAGCGGCGAGGGGCTCAACGTCTACGGTGCCGCCACCTGGGGCCAGTTCTTCATCTACCAGGGCTTCAACGCGCACACGGGGTGGATGCACACGACGAGCGGTGTCGACAACATCGACGAGTTCACCGAGACGGTCGTCACGGGGGCCGACGGAATCCGCTACTACCGCTACGGCGACGAACTGCGCCCCGTCACAACGACGACGATCACCTTGTCCTTCCGTACCGAGGAGGGGGGACAGGACAAACGCAGCTTCACCACGTTCGCCACCCATCACGGCCCCATCGTGCGCGAGGCGAACGGCAAGTGGATCGCGTGTGCGCTGATGAACAAGCCCGTCGAGGCGCTCAAGCAGAGCTTCCTGCGCACCACGACGGGGAACTACGCGGACTATCTCCGCGTGGCGGGCCTGAAGGCGAACAGCTCGAACAACACGCTCTTTGCGGACTCGAAGGGTGAGATTGCCTTCCTGATGCCGCAGTTCATGCCTGTGAGAGACGATCGCTTCGACTACCGCAGGCCCGTCGACGGCAGTGATCCGGCGACCGACTGGCACGGACTGCACAGCCTGGACAGCATGCCGCACGTCGTGAACCCGAAGAACGGCTGGGCTTTCAACACGAACAACTGGCCGTGGACCGCCGCCGGTGCGGACAGCCCCAAGGCGGCAGACTACCCGCGGTACTTCGACAGGGTCGGCGAGAACCCACGCGGGCCACAGGCGGAGCGGGTGCTGTCCGCGCGTGACGACTTCACCCCGCAGACATTGATCGAAGCCGCGTTCGATCCGTACCTGACGGCTTTCGCGCGGCTGACTCCCGGGCTCGTCGCAGCGTGGAACCAACTGCCCAAGGACAACGGACAGAAGGCGACGCTGGCCGGCCCTGTCGGTCTGCTGCGTGACTGGGACCACCGGTGGGCCGCGGAGTCGACCGCGACGTCGGTGGCCGTGTTCTGGGGTGAAGACCTGTGGGCACTCACCGCCCAGGCGGCGGCGGACGCAGGAATGTCGGTGTGGGACTACATGGCCGACCGCGCCAGTGACGCGCAGCGACTCGACGCGCTCGAGACCGCGACACGGCGCCTGGCACGGGACTTCGGCAGCTGGAAGGTGCCCTGGGGCGACATCAACCGCTACCAGCGCAACAACGGAGCGATCGTCCAGCAGTTCAGCGACGCCAAGCCGA
The DNA here is from genome assembly GCF_001866645.1 of Streptomyces colonosanans. Classification (GTDB taxonomy): domain Bacteria; phylum Actinomycetota; class Actinomycetes; order Streptomycetales; family Streptomycetaceae; genus Streptomyces; species Streptomyces colonosanans. Next base: position 324,044 of record NZ_MLYP01000058.1, on the reverse strand, counting down.
GCATCCCGGTGCCCTTCGCCTCATCGCGCTGGGGCTCCCTCGCCTCGTTCGGAGCGAAGGCCTACCCGGGAACGAAGCGCTACTACGGCACCAGCGGCAACAGCTTCGTGGCCGTGGTGGAGTTCGGGCCGCGACTGCGCGCCTGGGCGGTGACTGCGGGCGGTGCGAGCGGACATCCCGATTCACCGCACTTCGACGACCAGGCTGAACGCTACGCCAAGGGTGACCTGCGGCCGGTCTACTTCTATGCGGATGACCTCAAGGGTCACATCGAGCGAAGGTACCGTCCAGGCAAATGAGGCCGGCCCTTGCGCCGGCGAGAAAGATCTCGACTTGTCCGCCGACGACGCGGAATCGAGCCGCAGATGGTTTTCAGCTGAAGCTGCCTTTCGCCGCGTAGGCGACCGATCTCCGCGGCCACCCATGCTGACCAGCCCCGCCGGGAGGACGTTGCAGGGCAGGGCTGGTTTGTTGACAAGGGATGGGGTCGGGGCAGGGTCTGATGCACGATCGGGTGACATCTGAACTGGCTTGCCCTGTAGGGCAGGTGGGAAGGATGTCGCTGTGCCCAAGCCTTGTCCCGAGGAGTTCCGTGAGGATGTCGTGCGGGCCGCGAGGACCGCGGCCCGGGCGTGACGCTCGAGCAGGTGGCCGCTGACTTCGGAGTCCATGTGATGACGCTGTCGAAGTGGATGCGCCGCGCGGACATCGACGACGGTGTGAAACCGGGGACGACCGCGCAGGAGAACGCGGAACTACGGGAGGCGCGTCGGCGGATCAAGCTGCTGGAGCAGGAGAACAAGGTCCTGCGCCGGGCCGCGACCTACCTATCGCAGGCGAATCTGCCGGGGATGCCTTGATGGGGCCGGTGGGCGTTGTAGAAGTCTTCGAAATCGCGTAGCGCGTGGAGCAGGTGTCGCTGGTTCCAGATCAGGGTGCGGTCCAGGAGCTCGCGTCGGCAGGTAGGGCCTTGGCGCTCGCTCCCGTGCACTTCGCTTCCGGACTTGCCCGTGAGCCTTCACGAGTACGTCGGCTCGTTGCACCGGCCCGGACCCCGGCATGCCGGCTATGCACGCGAGTTGCGATTCGGGCACAGCTTCCCCGTTGCCCACCTTGAGCGGCCACTGTTCAAGCTGCATGTCGGTGAAGCCACCAACCTGTGCCTCGTTAGCGCACTCGTCGGCAGACGCCGGGGGCTCGTCGATCTCAGGAGTGCGCCGCGCGCAGCAGCCGGCAGGCCGCCTCGGTGTCGCCGGTCAGCCGCAGCGAGCCGTCGCCGAGCGCCGCGTCGGTGGACGTGCGACCGCTGAGCACGGCGTCCAGGGTGGCCGGGGCGGTCTCCAGAACCACGTCGGCGGGCTCGGTGGGCTGGCCGCGGGTGAGCGCGACCAGCCGGCCATCGACCACCTGGGCGGTGAACCGGTCCCGGTCCAGCCGGATCTCGTAGCTGGCCGACCAGGCCGGCTCGGTGCCCGGGTCGAAGGCGCAGCGCATCGAGATCATCAGCGAGTCGGCGCGCACAGCGCCCTCCAGGGGCAGCACCGGGGAGTGCGACCCCCACAGTCCGAGGGCCACCACGATGGGCTCCAACTGGCCGCCCCACTCGGTGAGTTCGTAGACCCGGGAGCCGGCCGGCGGGGGCAGCGTGCGGCGCTGCACCACCCCGGCCTGCTCCAGGTCGCGCAGCCGCTGGGTGAGCACGTTCGGCCCGGCTCCGGGCAGTCCGGCCTGCAGGTCGGTGAAGCGCTTCGGGCCGAGCAGCAGGTCCCGGACGATCAGCAGCGCCCAGCGCTCGCCGACTATCTCCAGGGCGTGCGCGACCCCGCACCCGTCGTCGTATCTGCGTTTACCTGCCACGGTCCCAGCATAGCCCGGGTTGCTTCTTTATCGAAGTATGGTTGCTTAGAAATTAGGAGTAACTGCTACTGTATTCGAAGTCACTAGCCGGACGCACTACCGCCAGGAGATGTCATGAGCCTTCCGCCGATCGTGTCGCCCCAGAAGTGGCAGGCCGCCCGGGGCGCGCTGCTTGTCAAGGAGAAGGCCGCCACCCGAGCCCTGGACGCCCTGGCCGCCGAACGTCGTCGGCTCCCGATGGTCGCGTTCGAGAAGGAGTACCTGTTCGACGGCCCGGGCGGGAAGGCAACCCTGCTAGAACTCTTCGAGGGCCGTCGCCAGTTGATCGTGTACCACTTCATGATGGAGCCCGGCTCCGACCACTACTGCAAGGGCTGCTCCACCTTCACCGACAACATCGGCAACCTGGCCCACCTGCGCGCCCGCGACACCACCATGGTGCTCGCCTCCCCGGCCCCACTCGCCCAGATCGAGGCCTACCGCACCCGGATGGGCTGGACCCTGCCCTGGTACTCCTCGCAGGGCAGCGACTTCAACGCCGACTGTGGCCTCGGTGGAGGCTTCGGCCTGAGCGTCTTCCTGCGCGACGGTGACCGGATCTTCCGCACCTATTTCACCACCTCACGCGGCGTCGACCGGCTGCGCGCCGACTTCAACCTGCTCGACCTCACCCCGTACGGCCGCCAGGAGACCTGGGAGGACTCCCCGGAGGGCCGGCCGCAGACCGCCCCCTACCAGTGGTGGCGCCTGCACGACGAGTACGGGGACTGAGTGCCGACGGCGCCCCCGCCGTCACCCGCACCGACCGTCCCACCCGCACCACCGCACCGAAACGGAAGCAGCGATGGCCAGGAACGCGCTGGCCCCGACCCCACGGGGGTTACGCCGTGACAACTAGAACCAGGACAGACTCCACCAACCGCCCGGTGCGCCCGGGCTGGGCGCTCGCACTGGTAGCGGTCTGCGCCTTCCTGACCTCACTGGACGTCATGGTGGTGGTCACCGCACTGCCCACCATGCGCACCGAGCTCAACGCGAGCCTCGCCGACCTTGAGTGGACGATCAATGCCTACAACCTGGCGTTCGCCTGCCTCATGCTCACCGGCGCGGCCCTCGGCGACCGGTTCGGCCGGTTGAAGGTCTACGTCTTCGGACTTGCCCTGTTCACCCTCGCCTCGGTGCTCGCCGCCGTCGCCGGCAATGTCGAGGTGCTGATCCTCGCCCGCGTGCTCCAGGGCGTCGCGGCCGGCATCGCCATCCCAGTCAGCCTCACCCTGCTCGGCGACGCCTACCCGCCGGAGCGGCGCGGCTGGGCGATGGGCATCTGGGGCAGCGTCTCCGGCCTCGCCGTCGCGGCCGGCCCGATGGTCGGCGGCTTCATCACCGAAGGCCTCAACTGGCACTGGATCTTCTGGCTGAACGTGCCGTTCGGCGCCGCCGGCACCATGCTGTCCGCCGTGCTGCTCCGCGAGAGCTACGGCACCGCGCCCAAGATCGACCTGGTCGGCCTGCTGCTCGCCTCGTTCGGCCTGCTCGGCCTGGTCTGGGCCGCCGTCCGCGCCCCCGGCGTCGGCTGGGGCAGCGGCGATGTCCTGCTCTCGCTGGCTGTCGGCGTGCTGCTGCTGATCCTGTTCGTGGCCTGGGAGCGCCGCACCGCCCACCCGCTGCTGCCGATGCGCCTGTTCGGCAACCGCGGCTTCACGGTGTCCAACATCTCCGCATTCTTCCAGCACTTCGCGCTGATCGGCGCGCTGTTCATCCTCTCCCAGCTGTTCCAGGTCGGCTTCGGCCACGGCCCGCTCGGCACCGGCCTGCGGCTGCTCGCCTGGACCGCCATGCCGATGATCGTCGCCCCGCTGGCCGGTGGCCTCGCCGACAAGCACGGCAACCGGCCGTTCATGGTCGGCGGCCTGCTGCTCCAGGCGGTCGGCCTGGCCTGGATCGCCGACGTTGCCAGCCCGGGTACCGGCTATGGCGCCCTGGTCGTCCCGCTGATCCTCGGCGGAGTCGGCATCGCGATGTGCCTGCCCACCACCATCAACATGGTGTTCGGCTCGGTCGCCCCGGAGGACATGGGTATCGCCTCCGGTTCCAACAGCGCCATGCGCGAGGTCGGCGGAGTGTTCGGCGTGGCCTTCCTCAGCTTGGTATTCGCAGCCAACGGCAGCTACGACAACGCGGCCTCCGCCATCGACGGCTTCCGCGCCGCCTTGGTGCTGGGCGCCGTCTCCTCCGCCGTCGGCGTGGTCGCCGCGCTGTTCGCCCCCGGCAAGTCGCACCCGCCCATGGATGCCGCCCCGGCCGCCATTCAGAAGAACCCCGAGACGGTCTGACCCTGTGTCAGACCACGGACCGCCGCCCCAGCCACGCCCCCGTAGGCGGGGGCGGTGCCGTCTCCCGGCCCCGACGCGCCGCCGGCTCCGCCCGCAAGGCACCGCAACGGCAGTCACGCATCCGGCGGCGCGGCTCGACTGGGCGGTGGGCGCGGCGATGGCTTCAGGGCAGTTGGTCGTAGGTGGTGGTGACCGTGATCCGGTGCCCCTCGCACTGCGTCATGCGGACGGACTGCGCTGGGCCCGACGTGTGCTCTCCAGCCGGCATCCGGCAGCCGACAGCGAGGCTTCGCGCCGCTCCCGCGCGGGTTACTCGTTGACCAGGACGGGCACGGAGACCACGGCGGCGGCCGGGGTGTCAGTGAGGTGCTTCGCGGGGATCACGACGTCGATGCCGTCTCTCCCGGCCCGCGGGCCGTCGTGGTGCTCGGCTCCGTGCGCGTCCTCGCCCTCCTTCTGGTACTCGAAGTCGCCGGTGCCCAGCAGCCGGCCGTGGGCGTCGTAGTACGCGGCGCGCAGCTCCAGGGCGAGGACGTCGCTGACGTCGGACGTGATCTTCAGGTGCCCGGTGACCGCCGGCTTCTTCGTCAGCGTGAGGTGGGCGAGTCGGATCCGGTCGGTGAACGGGCCCTGCTCGATGCGGACTTCGCCGCCGCGGGGAGCGGGAGTGAGCGTGGGCGCCGGGGCAGGAGCGGTACGCGGCGCGGGCAGGGCGACCTGGGCTGCGGCGGCGCGTGGCCTGGCGTCGCCGTGCCCGGATCCGCCGCAACCGGTGAGCGTCGCGATGCCCAGAACGAGGGCGCCCAAGGCGGCGACGGACGTGCTGCGGGTGAGAGGTCTCAGCCTGTCGGCCCACAGCCACCAGATCAATTAGCGGCTCGGCCTACCGGGCTGGGACCGCCTAGCGGGTGGGGACGCTCGCACGGGCGAGGACGGACAACTCGAACGGGCGGAGCGCGTCGGCCGATCAGCAGGACCGACCGTGCGATCCGGCCAGGCGCGAGGGCGGTGGCAGTTCCGCAGATCCTGCGGAACCGCCCCGGCAGTGTCTGCCGGGGCGGCTCGGGGAGTGGAAGGTGTGTTGCGCGGGGTGGTTCGCCGCGGTCAGGGGGCCAGGCGGTAGGCGTGCAGGATGGTTTGTTCCACGGTGCCGCCGTCGGTGGTGCGTGCCGTGGCCTTCAGGGAGACGAAGGAGCCGGAGCCTGCGGGCGGGGTGATGGTGACGCGGTGGTTCGCGGTGCCGTCCGAGGCCACCGGGGCGTCTTGCCAGGTCGCGCCGTCGTCGAAGGAGACCTGCACGGTGAGGCTCTTGGTCCTGGACTCCGCGGCGCCGGCCTGCCGTTCCACCCGTGCGGTCAGTGTGTGCCTGGTGCGGGCGGTCTGGTTGGTGGTGTCGACGGGGGCGATGAAGCGTACGACGTCCAGTGGCAGCGCTTCGGTGCGCACCTCGTCGTCGGGGCCGGGGGCGACCGCCGCGGAGCGGAACGTCCATGCCGTCTCCACCGTCGTCGACAGCGACGCCCACGGCTCCTCACGGGTGGCCCGGGCGGTCAGGCGGTAGGTGGCCGCGTCCCGGGGGACGGCAAAGGTGGCCCTGGGGGAGTCGCTGGAGCCGAGCTTCTGCCCGTTCTTCGCCAGGGTGATGTGCACGGTGTCCTGCTGCCAGTGGGGCATCGGGCCGCCGTAGTGCCTGGGGGCTGCGTCGCTGAACAGCTGCGGTTCCGCGCTGATGGTGCCGTCACTGGCGCGGCCGATCGACGACGCGTCGTTCTTGACGGGCGCCAGGCCCGGGCCGATGACGGAGGCGTTCCACCGGTCGGCGCAGGTGCTGCCGGCCGTGCACGAGACGATGCCGGTCTGGGTGACGGACAGCGGCAGGTACTCGCCCCCCTCGCCGACCTGCTGGCTGAAGTACGTCTCGCGGTGCTGGCCGCGCACGGTCATGTACTCGGTGCGTGCCGCGGGCAGCGCGAAGTCCGGTTCGGCGATGCTCATCCCGCCCAGACCGGACTCGGTGGGCCAACTGTCCATGGTGCCGGCGGTACCGGGCCCCTGTGCGTAGTAGTCGTTCTTGACGGCGGCCAGATCCTTCCGGGCGAGGCGGAAGGCCGGGTCGGGGAGGGAACCGGTGGTGAGCAGGAGCAGGTCGTAGTGGTCGGGCAGGCGTCCCTTCGATGCCTGCGTGGCGTTCTGGATGCTGCGGACGTAGAAGCCGAGCGTGCCGTCGGACACCTGCTTGCCGGGTATGACGTAGAGCCGTCCGGGCCTGCCGAGCAGGGCGACCTGGTCCGTGCACGTCTTGTCCCCGGCCGCGTGGTAACAGTAGCCGGCCGACAGCGAGTAGGGCTGAACCCCCGGGGCCGGGACGGCGACGGTGATCGGCTTGCCCTGCCGGGCGTCCACCGTGAGCCGGCTGTCCTGGCGGACGTCCAGCTCGGGCTGGAGGAACATGGTCGGCGTCGGTGCGGCGCCGTTGGTTCCGGGGGTGACCAGGGTGCCGCCGAGGTTGTAGCGGCCCTCCGGCACGCGGGCGGTGGCTGTGCCGTCGTCGAAGGTGAGGTCGAACGTCCGGCCGTCGGCGAGGCTCGTCAACTGTACGGTGGAGATGCCCTGTTCGCGTGAGCCCGGGCCGAGGGGGGCGCCGTTGCGGTCGACGGCCGCGACCGTGACCTGGCGCTGTACGGCCTCCTTGGTGACCGCGAAGGCGGGGCCGGTCACCACGGTGCCGTCCTCGGCGGTCGCGGTCAGACGTCCGCTGAAGGAGGTACCGGCCGCCGCGGTCCCCGGATCGATGGTGACCGTGGCCCGGGCCGTGCCCCCGGCGGGGACGGTCAGACCGCTCGGCGACACGGTGAGCAGCCCCTTCGGTCCCGGCTCGCCGGTCCGGCCGGTGGTTGCGGCGGCCGCGGTGAGGGAGACCATCGTCGTGCCGGTGTTGTGGTATGTGACGGTGCGGGTGACCGGCTCGGTGGTCTTCGGGTCGGCGAAGTACACGCCGGTGTCCTCGGCGGTGGCGAACACGCTCTGGGCGGTGGCCCGTGCCACGTCCAGGCGTCCGGCGCCCTGCTCGTACGCCCCCTGTCCGGCGATCGGCTTCGCCGAGGAGGTCAGTGCGGCCTTGAGCTGCGGCCCCTTCCAGTCCGGGTGGGCCTGGGCTAGCAGCGCGGCGGCGCCGGCGACATGCGGCGTGGCCATCGAGGTGCCCGACAGGGCGGTGTAGCGGTCGTTGACCGGGTTCTCGCCGTCGGTGCCGGCTGCGCGGGCCGCGACGATGCCGATGCCCGGTGCCGTCAGGTCGGGCTTGACCGCGTGATCGCCCAGGCGCGGCCCCTGGCTCGACAGGTCGGCGAGCGCGTCGTTGCGTTCGACGGCGCCCACGGTCAGTGCGGCATCGGCCGTACCGGGCGCGCTGACCGTGCCGGGGCGTCCGAGGTTGCCGGCTGCCGCGACGAACAGCGTGCCGTGGCTCGCGGCGAGGTTGTCGACGGCCTGCGAGAGAGGGTCGGTGCCGTCGGTGACACCGCCGGACAGGCTGATGTTGACGATCGGCGCCCGCGCCGCGGCCCACTCCAGGCCCTGGAGGACCCACGACTCCTGCCCGCCGCCATCGTCGTCCAGCACCTTGCCGACCAGCAGTTCGGCGTCGGGCGCCATGCCCCGGTAGCGGCCGTCGGACGCGGCGCCGTCCCCGGCGATGATGGAGGCCACGTGCGTGCCGTGACCGTCGCCGTCAACAACGCCGCTGCCGACGGCGCCGTTGTCCTGCGTGAAGTCCGCCGACTCACCGATCGAGCCGGAGAAGTCGGGGTGCGTGGAGTCGATGCCGGTGTCCAACACCGCGACCTTCACGCCCTTTCCGGTCCAGCCGGACTTCCACGCCTGCGGCGCACCGACCTGGGCCGTGCTGCGGTCCAGGCTGGCGCCGACCTTGCCGTCGAGCCACACCTTGGCCACGCCCGGGGCGAGGGTTGCCGCCGACTTCTGCTGCGACACGGCGGGGCCCCACTGCTTCCAGACCTGGGACACCCGCTTCTTGTCGGCCCGCAGCGCCGCGCCGTGCACACTCGCCAGGGCGCGCACCGCTGTTGCCCCGGCCGGCGGCTGCGGTGCGGCTTTCTTGCCGGCTGCCTCGTCGTAGGTGACGATCAGCGGCAGCTGCGGGCTGTGGGCGTCGTCGTACCCCTGGGCCACGAGCCCCGTGATGTCGAACAGGCGAGGGTCCAGGTGCCCGGCGTGCAGCGGCGCCATCGCGTCCTGCGGCACCAGCGACACCGAACCCCCGGCGCCCTGCTGGGCGAACGCGATGTCCTCGCGTCCGGGACCGGGCCGTACCGTGACCACGGACACCGTGCCGTCGGCGCCGACCCGGGCGGTGACCCTGTCGCCCGTGATGAGCGTCAGGTTCACCACGGACCCCGTTCCGGCCGCGGTGGCCGCGCGGGGCGGGGCCGCCCCGGCGGGCGGTGCGGCCGCCGTACCGATCAGCAGTGCGCCCAGCACGACGGCGGTCGGCGGGCTTGTCGTACGTATGCGTCGCATACGTGTCCTCTCGATCGCGCGGCCCCGCGGCAGCGTCCGCCCGCATCACGCGGGCGGACGCCACGGACGCGGGCGCCGCCTGCTCCATGTCTCGACAGGAACGACGGAGCGGATGCAGCGCGGGGAGGTCACGGGACGTCAGAAAAAACAATTCGAAGAGATCTCACGTCCCGTGACATCCCCGCGCCCGGCCCGCTCCGTCGAAGGGGGCAGAGACGAACGGAGGAACGCATTGCGTACCGGTCACCTGTGTCACCTGCGCCCGCGCCCACGGTCTGATCCATGCCCGCAACCGGCTCGCCGCCGCTCCGGGCATCCCCACCCTGACCGACCTCGGCTACGACAACGCGGACGACGGCTTCCGCCACCCGGTCAAGAAACCCAAGCGCGGCGAACTCACCGAACAAGCCCAGACGTTCAACGCCGTGATCCGGGGGATCCACGCCGTCGCCGAACGCGCCAACGCCCTACTGAAGGTCACCTTCAAGGCCCTGCGCCGGGTCAGCCTCGACCCCGCGGCCATCACCCACATCGCCCGAGCCGCCCTCGTCCTGCTCCAGCTCGAACAAGGACGCACCAGCTGAACGAAGATCACCATCCGTCACGAGACGTTACCGAGAAGGGCTCAGTGAGCCAATCGCACCCAGGCCCCAATGTCCGTGACCGCATCGACGACAAGCTCACTGTGATGCAGGTCACGGGAACTGGCTGCAGGCAGCCGGACAGCTTGATGGTGTGGAGAAGGATGAGCGCGCCCGGATACGAACCGGGGATCCCCTTGCGTTCGGGCAATTATTCGATCAATATGCCCGTTCGGTTTATAACCATGCATTTCGACTGACGGGCAACTGGTCCACGGCCGAGGACGTGGTGGCTTTGACCTTCCTGGAGGCCTGGCGGCTTCGCGCGAAGGTCGACCTCGACGGTGGATCGCTGCGGCCCTGGCTGCTGGGAATCGCGACCAACGCTGCCCGCAACACCGCTCGCGCCGCCCGGCGGCATGAAGCGGCAATCGCCCGGCTCCCGCGCGATGAAATCATGCCGGACTTCGCCGACGAGCTGGTCGGACGGATTGACGACACCGAGCGGCTCGCCGCCGCCCGGGCCGCGCTGACGACGCTACGGCGTAGTGAGCGCGAGGTGTTCACACTATGCGTGTGGGCCGGACTGGACTACGGCGGTGCCGCTCAGGCCCTTGGCATTCCGGTGGGAACGGTGCGCTCCCGACTGGCCCGAGCCCGCAAGAAACTACAGAAACTCACTGATGCTGCACTTTCTGTGAAAAATCGGGAACCGCAGTTCGGCTGCGGACAGGTAGAAGGTGGCCGCAATACCGCGGCCCGGCCAACCCAGGAGGAAACCCGATGAGCCGCCAATCGTTCCGGCCCGACCCGGCCGAACGCGAGGAGATGGCCCGGCTGCTGCCGGTCCCGGCCGAACGGGACCTGCCTGCGGGCCGGCATCAACTCTTCAAGGACTACCTGATGAACGAGATCCACCACGACGCCGACCCCGATGCTGCTGTCCCCGCCCGCTCCCGACGCCGCAAGGCCTTCCTCGCTATCCCGCTGGCCACCGCCGTCGCGGCCGGCGCCGTCTTCACCGCTCTGGCCACCGGTCATGCCACCAACCCGGTTCAGGCAAATCAGCACAGCAGCAGCGGACAGCCGCTGAAAATCACCGCCGCTGCCTACACCCTGCAGCAAGAAGACCATGGCCTGGTCAGACTGGCCATCATCGACCCGGCCGGCAAGCTCGACCTGCCCGGACTCCAGCGTGACCTGGACCGCCTCGGCGTCCCGGCCCGCGTCTACGCCGGAGACCCGAACTGCCCCACCCCCGCCGACCCCAGTTCATCGCCGACCTCCACCCCTGACCCGATCCCAACTGCGCCCGCCTCACAGCCCGAAGTATCCCGGACCCCGAGCGGCCTGGCGTCCGAGCACCCAGCTTCCAGTTGGAGGGTTGAAGTGAACAACGGCAAGCCCGTCCTCTACGTCCGCCCCGACAAGATTCCTGCCGGGCAGAAGCTCATGGTCAGCTTCCCCCTGGCCCACACCGAGCCTGATCACGCCTGGTCCATCATCGAAGGCAGGACCATCGACGGCACCCCGCCCGCATGCATCCCCGCCCCGCCCAAGGGCGCCATCCAGTTCGGGCCCATCACCTCCTGACTGCACTCACCTGCAATCGCATAAACCTGCGGACTCCGCCGCAGGAGAGCACAGAACGCGTTCGAAGGTTGGGGACCGACACCGAAATGGCGTCGGTCCCCAACGGTGTCTGCCCGGCCGGACGCAATCGACGGATCTTCGCCGACCTTAATGAGCGTTTTGACCCGGCGGGGTTGTTTGTTTCGAGGTTCAGGGTGGGTTTCGTAGTCGCGGGCGAGTCGGCGGTGGTGCATGAGCCAGCCGAAGGTCCGCTCGACGACCCAGCGTCGAGGGATTACTTTGAACCCTTTGACGCCGGGGTCGCGTTGGACGACTTCGACGTCGATGCCGAGGCGGCGGAGCTCTTCGATCACAAGGACCGGCGTCACTGCCGAGGCTGAGCGAGGCACAGTTCGTGCAGCTGGAGGCGGAGCTGGCCAAGGGGCTGACCGCGCACGGCTGGGAGGAACAGCGCTGGACCTTGAGCCGGGTGAAGAAACTGATCGGCCGGCGCTTCCACCTGACCTACACGATTCAGGGCGTGCGCAAGCTGCGGGCACGCAACGGCTGGTCCTGCCAGGAGATCCGTCTGCGGAAGCGGCCGCGTACCCGCACCACCGGGGTGCGGCCGCGCTGCGACCAGGTCTTGGCCTGCGGCGGATGATGAGGTGGCGAAGTTCGTCGGATATCGGTGGCCGTCCCGGCGATCAGGGCCGGGTCCACTTCTGCTTGACCAGGTGCTGGTGCCAGGCGAGCAGGGTGCGCGGGGAGACGATCCGGTGGTCGTGCAGGATCCGCGGCAGCAGCCGGGCCAGGGCTGCGAACAGGGCGCGGTCCGGCCAGGTCGGCTTCGGGGCGTCGACCTGCTGGCGCAGCACTGCGACCTCGTGCCGAAGGATCAGTATCTCGGCGTTCTTGGCGGCGGAGGATTGGCACAGCAGGACGAGCCAGGTGTAGATCCGGGTGGCGAGTAGGTAGATCATCCGTACGAGCACAAGTTCCGATGATGCCGGACGGTCGTCCGGTCGGGCGCGTCGGGCCAGGTCAGCAGCGGTGAAGGGGTTTTGAAGCAATACGCGGATGCGGCCGCTGCGCGACCGGGACATGACCGACAAGAAGTGATGGCGCGCCAGCGGCACTCCCGGTCTCCCTAAAATCACGACAAGATTCTCCGGTTGTCCTGTCGATTCTTCCTCCGGTCATTCGTCATATCTGTGCAACCGACCCGATGCACGAGGAGCGCACCGTGAAGTACCTGCTGCTGATCAACACCGCTTCGCTCGACTCCACCGAAGAGCGACCGGCCGAAGGACCGACCGTGGAAGAGTTCATGGCGTTCGACAAGGCCGTCTCCGATTCCGGCGTCAAGCTCGACGGCAACGCCCTGGACACCTCGAACGCGACCACCGTACGCGTCCGCGTGAATGGCGAGCGCGTCGTGACCGACGGGCCGTTCGCCGAGACCCGGGAGATCGTCGGCGGCTACTACCTGATCGATGTTCCCGACCTCGATGCCGCGCTTGACTGGGCGGCTCGGTGCCCCGGGGCCCGGCACGGCACCGTCGAGGTCCGGACGGTCTGGGAGCCGGATCAGTCGTGAACGAGCAGCGAGCGGCCCGCTCCGTGGAGGCGGTGTTCCGCGAAGGCCGGAGCCGGCTGCTCGCTCTGCTCGCTAACCGGTTCGGAGACCTTGACCTTGCCGAGGAGATCGCCTCCGACGCGATCGAGGTCGCGTTGGAGCGGTGGCCGGTCGACGGAGTGCCGGGCAAGCCGCTGGCGTGGTTGCTCACCACGGCACGCCGCAAGGCCGTCGACCGCATCCGGCGCGACCGGGCGTACGCGGAGCGGCTGGCGGTGCTGTAGGTGGAAAGCGATCGGGTCGCCGCTGAGGTCCCCGCCGAGCCCGGTTTCGACGACATCCCCGACGAACGACTCCAGCTGTTTTTCACCTGCTGCCACCCCGCGCTCTCACTGGAGGCACAAACCGCGCTGACACTGCGCTTTCTCGCGGGCCTGACCACACCCGAGGTCGCCCGGGCATTCTTGGTCCCTGCCGCGACGACGGCCCAGCGGATCGTGCGCGCGAAACGCAAGATCCGCAGTGCGCGCATCCCGTTCCGTGTGCCAGGGCCGGATGAACTGCCCGCGCGGTTGCCGAGTGTGCTGTGGGTCATCTACCTGGTCTTCACCGAGGGGTACGCCGCCAGCTACGGCAACGACCTGCTGCGCCCCGACCTGGCCGACGAAGCCATCCGGCTCGCTCGGATCCGGCACCATCTACTCCCCCGAGAACGAGAGGTGACCGGGCTGCTCGCGCTCCTGCTTCTCACCGACGCCCGGCGCGCGGCCAGGATCGACGCTGCGGGAGGCCAGGTGCTGCTCGAAGATCAAGACCGCGCTCTATGGGACGCCGACCTCATCGCCGAGGGGCAGCGGCTCGTCGTGCCGGCCCTGACCGGCCCCGGCGTCGGACCCTACACGGTGCAAGCGGCGATCGCGGCGCTGCACGACGAGGCGCCCGGCTTCGAGACGACCGACTGGCCACAGATGGTCGCACTCTATGACGTGCTGCTCCAGATCGAGCCATCCCCGCTCGTCGCACTGAACCGGGCCGTGGCCATCGCCAGGCGCGACGGGGCCGAGGCAGGCCTCACCGTGCTGGACTCTGCGGGTGCCGATGCATCATCCAGGCTGGTCAAGCGGCATGTCTGTACTCGTGGAGGGTTCCGGCGAGTCGATCTCGTCGTCGGACGTCCAGGTGGGTGATGTGGGCTGGCGGGTTGATCGGTTCGGGTAAGGGCGTAGCGGTGCGGCTTGTCCGAGGGCTCGGTGTGGCCGGTGCTGGTTGTAGTGGGTCTCGAACTCGCGGAGCGCGTGCAGGAGGTGGCGCTGGTTCCAGATCAGGGTGCGGTCCAGGAGCTCTCTGCGGCAGGTCTGTATCCAGCGCTCCATCAGGGAGTTCATCCGTGGCATCCGGATGCCGGTGGTGACGGCCTTCAGGCCGGCGCCGGCCATGAGGGCGTCGAAGGCGGCGGTGAACTTGGCGTCGCGGTCGCGGATCAGGATCCTGGCCGTGCTGCCGGCGTCTTCGAGGTCCATGAGGAGGTTGCGTCCGAGTTGCACGATCCACTCTGCGGTGGGGTGTCCGGTGGCGCCGAGGATCCGGATCCTGCGGGTGGCGTGCTCGATGACGGCGAAGGTGTACAGGCGGGCTCCGGTCACAGCAGGTGGCGGCGGCGAAGGACCTGGTGGATCGTGTCCAGGGCTTTGCCGTCCGGCAGGGCGGAACAGGTGGTCGTGACGTTGGTGATCAGGTTCGGGTGGGTTGGCCGGTCGCCGTCGGACGGTGGGTGGCAGGTCTCCGAGACGTGCACGGGCTTTGGGCTGCTGCGCTGCAGGACGGTCAGCTGGCGCCGGAGCACCAGTATCTCGACGTCCTTGGCCGCGGAGGACCGCGCCAGCAGGCGCAGCCAGCCGAGCAGCAGTCAGCCGAATCGGTAGACCAGACGGAACGTCACGACTTCCAAGCGTGCGCCGACGCGCTCACGAGTGCTTTCGACGTGATCACATCGTGACCCCCAAGTCGCAGCTCAGCGTACGTGACAGGATTGTCGGCACTCACAGGTTTCGGCGTGGGGATCCCCGATGCCCGGGGACCCGGGCGAGTAGTCGGCGGCCGACGCCGGGATCGCCAGCAGGAGGCAGGCCGCGAGCGCGCCCGGGGCGATGAGTCTGCGGTGCACTGAAGCTCCAAGTCGTAGGCACACGTGGTTCTTTGACCTTGCAGCCTCGGTCGCCTCTGGCGTGTCCATGGCCGCACGTGTCGTGCGATCGCCATTCGGCCGACACGTGTAAATCCACCCCCCGGACCTTCCTCGATCGCATACTGCCCTCTTTTGCACAGCAGTTGACCGATGTACCTTCCGCGCATGCCGATATCCGTCCGCCGCACGCGCCTCAGACGCACCTCACTGGCGGCCGCGGCCACCGCCGCCTTAATGACCGTGTTCCTGTCCCCGGGTGCCGCACATGGCGCCCCCGGAACCGAGCGAGTCGCAGCAGCCGCTGCCGCGACTCCGCGCGAGAGCCAGCCCGTCTACTCGTACGCCGACGCGATCCGCGAAACCGTCTGGGTCGACACCGGGCTCGACGGTGACGGCGACGGCCGCACCGACCGCGTCGCCGTCGACATCGTCCGCCCCCGCGAACCCGCCGCCCAGGGCCGCAAGATACCCGTGATCATGGACGCGAGCCCCTACTACTCCTGCTGCGGGCGCGGCAACGAAAGCCAGAAGAAGACCTACGACGCGCACGGCAACCCGGTCCAGTTCCCGCTCTTCTACGACAACTACTTCGTGCCCCGCGGCTACGCCTTCGTCGCCGTGGACCTGGCCGGCACGAACCGTTCCGACGGCTGCGTCGACGTCGGCGGCCGCTCCGACATCCAGTCCGCAAAGGCCGTCGTCGACTGGCTCGGCGGCCGCGCCCGCGGCTACGCCACCCGCACCGGCGGCGACCGCGTCGGAGCCTCCTGGACCAACGGCGCCACCGGAATGATCGGCAAGAGCTACGACGGCACCATCGCCAACGGCGTCGCCGCGACCGGCGTCAAGGGCCTCAAGACGATCGTCCCGATCGGCGGCATCTCCTCCTGGTACGACTACTACTTCGCGCAGGGCGCCCCGCTCTACGACTCAGGACCCGACTGGCTGTCCGACTACGTGGAGAGCCCGGCCGCCCGCGCCCGCTGCGCCGCCGTGCAGAAGCGCCTGGTCGACGAGGCGCCGCGCACCGGCGACTGGACCCGGCTGTGGAACGAGCGCGACTACGTCAAGGACGCCCACAAGGTGAAGGCCAGCGTCTTCGTCATCCACGGCATGCAGGACCTGAACGTGCGCACCAAGCACTTCGGACAGTGGTGGGACGCCCTCGCGAAGGCAGGCGTCGAGCGCAAGATCTGGCTGTCGCAGACCGGCCATGTCGACCCCTTCGACTTCCGGCGCGCGGAGTGGGTCCACACCCTGCACCGCTGGTTCGACCATGAACTCCTCGGCTACGACAACGGCATCGACCGCGAGCCCATGGCCGACATCGAGCGCACCCCGGACCACTGGTCCACCGACCGAGTCTGGCCGCCCCGCTCCACCGCCGCGACCACCCTGCATCCCGGAAACGGCAGCACACCGGGCGTTGGCACCCTCGGCCTGCACCGCGCCCCCGCAGGCGCCACCGAGACCTTCACCGACGACCCGGAGCTGAGCGAGGACGACTGGGCCGCCGGGATCGACCAACCGACTGCCGCCAAGGCCGGATTCGTGACGCCGCCGCTAGCCCACGACCTGCGCCTGTCCGGTTCGTCCACGGTGACCGTGATCGCGACCCCCACGACCACGACCGCTCACCTGTCGGCCGTCCTCGTCGACCTCGGACCCGCCACCATCCGCGACTACGCGGGCTCCGGCGAAGGCATCACCACCCTCACCGACCGGACCTGCTGGGGCACGAGCACCAGCGGCGACAGCTCCTGCTTCAAGGAGACCAAGGCGAAGACCACCGACGTCAACCACACCGTCTTCAGCCGCGGCTGGGCCGACCTCGGCACCTACGCCGACCCCGGAAAGGGCCGGCCCCTCACCCCCGGCAAGCCCTACACGATCGCCCTGTCCCTCGCGGCGAGCGACCACGTCGTCCCGGCCGGACACCGCCTTGCCCTGATCGTCGCCGGCACCGACCAGGACCTCATCGACCCGCCGTCCAGCACCCCGACCCTCACCCTCGACCTGGCCCGTACCTCGGCCCGGGTGCCGTTCGTCGGCGGCGCCGAGGCCTTCGTACGCGCCACCGAGGTCCCCCAAGC
This sequence comes from Streptomyces colonosanans, assembly GCF_001866645.1. Classification (GTDB taxonomy): domain Bacteria; phylum Actinomycetota; class Actinomycetes; order Streptomycetales; family Streptomycetaceae; genus Streptomyces; species Streptomyces colonosanans. Next base: position 307,305 of record NZ_MLYP01000058.1, on the reverse strand, counting down.
TCTCGGCTCCGCTCGAGCAGGGGGCACCTCCGTGCCGTCCGCGTCTGTCACCCCCCACGCGTCCCGTTCCGAGGGCGTGGCCCCGCCGCGCCCGGCCCACCGCATCCCGGGAGGTAGTCTCTGATGACACCGCGTAGCCGCACCCTCGCCCTGGCCATCGCGACGGCCGCACTTGCCGCACCCCTGGTGACGGCGCCCGCGCAGGCCGCCGACTCCCCGCCCCGTACCGGATTCGAGACCTCCGGCGGTGCGCGCTGGACGACCCAGCCCGAGGAGCAGGACTTCCTCGCCGCCGTCAACAAGGCCAGCGACCGGATGTCCGTGTCCCGGATCGGCACCACCAAGCAGGGGCGCCCGCTCCAGCTCGTACGAATCGGCGAACACCGCACCGCCGAAACGGTGTTGCTGGTCTGTTCCCAGCACGGCAACGAGCCCTCCGGACGCGAGGCCTGTCTGACCACCATCCGCGACCTCTCCTTCGCGCAGGACGCGCGGACCCGCAACTGGCTCGCCCACAGCACCCTCCTCGTCGTGCCCACCGCCAACCCGGACGGCCGCGCCGCCAACACCCGGGGCAACTCCGACGGCGTCGACATCAACCGCGACCACCTTGCCCTGCAGACCGCCGAAGGGCGGGCCATGGCCGCCGTGATCCGCGACCAGAAGCCCGACGTCATCTACGACCTGCACGAGTACGGCGCCACACCCAAGTACTACGACAAGGACCTCTTCGACCTGTGGCCGCGCAATCTCAACACCGACCCCAAGGTGCACGAGACGGCCGAAGCCCTGTCGGGTTCGTATGTACGGCCGGCCGCGAACGGTGCCGGTTACTCGACCGGCACGTACGGCATCTGGACCGACCCGGTCACCGATGAGCCCCTCAAGCAGACCGCCGGTGACGGGCAGGAACGCATCCTGCGCAATATGGCGGGGGTCAAGCACTCCGTCGGCCTGCTCATCGAGAGCCGCGTCGACGCGCTCAGTGACGCCGAGAAGGCCGACCCGGCACTGAACCACCGTCGTCGCGTGCAATCCCACCTCTCCGCTCTCGGCGGCCTGTTCGACTTCACCAGGGAGCAGCACGGCCAGATCGTGTCGGCCACCCACTCCGCCAGGACGGCGGGCTACAGCGACCGCGGCCCGGTCTACCTCGGCGGCGCGGACAACGAGCCCGCACAGCCGTCCGAGGTACTGAACAACGCGCCCTGCGGCTACCGGCTCACCGCAGCCCAGTACGCCGACGTCAAGGACGAACTCGCCCTGCACGGCGTGACGGTGCGGCCCGAGGGCGATGGCGCGTTCGTGCCGCTGCGGCAGTCGATGCGCGCGCTGGTACCGCTGCTGCTCGACACGCGTGCGCAGTACGAGCTCGTGGCGGGCACGCCCGTGGACAAGTGCTGACGACCCACCGCAGTTGGGTCCTCGTCATGCCTGCCCTTCGGCTGCACGACGAGGACAGGGACTCGCTCGATTAGACCGAGGCGGCCCGGCCCCCGAGCACCAGCCGGGCCGCCTCGCGGGCGCAACCCCACGCCACGGTGACCCCGACGCCGCCGGGGCCGGAGTTGTGCACCAGCACCCCTGTGGGGTGCCGAAAGTCCCGTACGGGAGTTGGCCTGCCCGTTTGCACGCCTTCCCTAGCCTTGCCCTTGCCGAAAACCTCATCCGTCCTGGTGGGGGTCAGTATGCGGGGTGCGCGGGATCTTGACACCGGTCGCTCGAGTCGGTGCTCTGGCGCGGCTGCCGACGGCTGCGGCAACATGATCGATCGTGCTGATGCGACTGGCCTACCTGGGCGTGACGAATGCGTTCGCCCTGCTGCGCATGCTGCCGATGAGCGACCGAGACAAGGAGGTGGAAATCCTGGAGCTGCGCCATCAGATCACGGTGCTGGAACGGCAACTGGGCGGGAGCAGGCCGCGGTTCGACGCGAGCGATCGGACGTTCCTGGCGGCGTTGCTGGGCGGCATCCTCCACGAGTACGAACATGCCGCGTGACCTGCACGGACGAGGTTTCCGGCAAGCGCAGCGTCGGTACTGAAGGCGTACGGCGAGGTGTGTGCGTCACTGTGACGCCGCGCCGACCGGCCTTCGCCCAGGTCACGCGGGTGGTCGAGGGCCGGACGGGCCCGCGCGGCGCACTGTCTCGCGGTACCAGCGGCCCCACTTGTCCAACTCCTCCGTGATGGAGTCCAGGCTGTGCCCGACGTCAGTGAGCGCGTATTCGACCCGCGGCGGCACCTCGCGGTACACGGTCCGCGTCACCAGGCCGTCGGCTTCCAGTTCCCGTAACTGGCGGGTCAGCATGCGCTGGGTGATGCCTGGCAGCGCGCGACTGAGTTCACCGAATCGATGGGTGCCCACGACCAACTGCTTGAGAATGGCCAGTTTCCAACGGCCCCCGAGCATCTCCATGGCGAACTCTATCGCGCAGTGATCCGGGGCTTCTTCGACGCTGGAACGCACGACTGACCTCCATTGGTATACAGCGTGGCACTAAGGGACACCAAAGACAGTACTTGTGGCCCGAGTTGATACGCCCTGAAACTGAGGCTATGTCGAACAAGGAGGCACCCGCACCGGTGCGTGCGATCGAAGAGAGGGAGCATACGGAGACTTCGGCCGCCCCGCCCAGTCAGCGGTGGCTGGTGCTGGCCGTGGTGTCGGGCGGCCTGCTGCTGTGCGGTATCGACCTCACCGTGTTGCACGTCGCTGTACCCAGCATGAGCCGGGAGCTCGAGCCCTCTCCCGCCGGGCTGTTGTGGATCGTTGACGTCTACTCGCTTACGCTCGCGGCCCTGCTCGTGACCTGCGGTACGCTCGGCGACCGGATCGGCCGGCGCCGTATGGTGCTCAACGGCTTTGTCACCTTCGGCCTCGCCTCGGCGGCGGCCGCCTTTTCGACGTCGACGGCGCAACTCATCGCCGCGCGCGCCGCGCTCGGAATCGGCGCGGCGATGTTCATGGCGTCCACGGTGGCGATCATCAGGGTCGTCTTCACCGACGACCGCGAACGGGCTGTCGCCCTCGGCATCTGGACAGCCGCCCACAGCGTCGGCGCCACGATCGGTCCGCTGGTCGGCGGTCTGGTCACCGCGAAGTGGGGCTGGGGCGCGGTCTTCCTGATCAACGTGCCCGTCATCTTCGTCATCCTGGCCGTTGGCGTCTGGGTCATCCCCGAGTCCCAGAACCCCGTTCCCCGCCGCTGGGACCTGGCCGGTGTGGCTCTGTCCGTCACCGGCCTGGCCGGCGTGGTCTACGCGCTCAAGCAGGCCGGCGAGCACGCCGGAGTAGACGGCGTCATCATCACCACGGCCGCCGCCGGCAGCGTCCTTCTCTACCTCTTCGTACGCCGTCAGCGACGCATCACCGAGCCGCTGCTGGACTTCTCCCTCTTCCGTGAACGCCGCTTCACCACCGCCACCCTGTGCGTCATCAGCTGCTTCGGCTCTTACGTCGCCCTGCTGTTCTTCCTCACCCAGTGGCTGCAGCAGGTGGGCGAGTACTCGCCGCTGCGCGCCGGACTCGCGCTGATGCCACTTGCCGGCGCCAACGCCGTCGGCGCGGTCACCGCGCCCTGGGCCGCAAACCGATGGGGCAACCGGTGGGCGCTCACCGGGGCGCTCGCCCTCTTCGCCACCGCCCTCGCCGCCATGGCCGTCGTCGGCGGCACCGCCCACTACGGAGTACTGCTCGTGCCGTTGCTGGGCGCGGGGTACGGCGCCGGCATCGTAATGACCCTGGGAGCCGACTCCATCATGAGCGCCGCACAGCCGGAACGCTCCGGGGAGGCGGCCGCCATCCAGGAGACGTCGTTCGAACTCGGCGCAGGGCTCGGCGTTGCCGTCCTCGGCACCGTCCTGACCGCCGTGTACCGAACCGACCTGCCCCAGGTACCGGGGCTCGGCCCGAACGGGCGGGCGACGGCTGAGGAATCGTTCGCGCACGCCGAGGACCTGATGGCCAACCTTCCGCCCGAAACCGCCCAGACACTGCTGCGCGCGGCACAACATGCCTACGACCACGGCTTTACCATCGTGCTCAGGTTCGCCGCCATCGGCCTGGTCGTCACCGCCGCAATGACGGCCGTCCTGCTGCGCCCGCCGAAGGCGAGGTGACGGGCCGAATTTGCCCGAGGTCGCGGCCCTGCTGCAAGACCTGCGGGTCTCGCCTCCCGTGCCAGCGGAGCACTCGGTACTGCGGCCCGTAGTGCTTCAAAACGGCTTCACAGGCTCTGACCTGGGAGGTTGTCCCTTGATCAACTCGCCCTGTGGTACTCGTTGATTAGGTTGGCGACGGCTTGCCGCCGCCGCTCGATCCTGGCGGCGGGGAAGGGGGGTGACGTTCGGGTCGTCGAGGGGAGCGAGTTGATCTCGGCCTTGGTGTGGCCGGTGTCGGTCGAAGTCCATCGACGTGATCGACTCGGCGGCGTCCTCCACGAGTACGCTCGTGCCGGTTGACCTACAAGGACGCAATATTTGGCACCCGCAGAGCTGCGGCTTCACGCCGCAGCTACGGAACCCCGGAGAAGGGCCTCGGGTGTAACTGGGTAGTCCTCGACGAGCCGCACCGTGGTCGATGGCGAACCCGGCGAACGCACCGGCCTATGCCTCCTGTACGTGGTTCTCACCCGAGCGGTGTCGAGCCTGGCGCCTCAGCTGTCCCGAGGGTGCGGCGGCTGCTCGTGGGCGTCGGGCCCACCGGCGTCGGGCACGTCCGGGTCTGGGGGCGGCGTTCCGTACTGCCCGTACGTGCTCTGCGATGGCGGGTACGGCCCGTAGGGACCCTGCGGCTGCGGGTAGGAGCCGTGCAGGCCCTGCGGCTGCGGGTAGGAGCCGTACAGGCCCTGCGGCTGCGGGTACGGGCTGTACGGGTACGGTGCCTGCGGGTACGGAAAAAAGGGCGCGGTCAGCGCCGGGGCCGGGCGAGACACGTTCAGCGGAGAGCGGCGCCGGGCCAGCCACAGCACGATCGCGGCGTAGACCAGGACCGTCGACATGTCGGCGACGGCCAGTTGCCAGGGGGCGTCGGCCGCCGTGTCGTCGGACGCGAGGCCGTCCACGAACGCGGCGGACAGACCGAAGGCCAGCAGGTTGTTCATCACATGCAGGGCGACGGATGCCTCCAGGCCACCCGTGCGGATGGTCAGCCAGCCGGCCACCAGGCCGAAGAACACCAGATCGGCGAATCCCCAGGCCGTTCCCCATCCGTGCGCGGCCGCGAAGAGCACCGCCTGCGGCAGCACCGCGAACCAGGGGTAACGGACGAAGCTCCCTGTCGCCTGCAACAGCCAGCCCCGGAAGACATACTCCTCTGCCGCGGCCTGCAGAGGCACGAGGGCGGCCAACATGGCCAGGGAGAGGAGGAACGTCTGCCACCCCACCCATACGTCGGCCGTTCCGGCGCCGCCCTGCTCGTCCGGCAGGAAGATCGAGACCACCGGCAGCAGCACCATGGCGGGTACTGCTGCCAGCAGGCACCAGGCCAGCCATCGCCAACGCGGGCGGCCGGTCACCGACGACACCGTGCCGGCTGGACGCCGGCCCACCCAGCGCACGGCCAGGAGGACCAGCGGCAGGTCCAGGGCTATGAACGCCAGATCCAGTGCCGTGCCCAGAATCGGGCCGAAGTCGACGTCGCCGTCCGGCAGTTCCGGGTAGCCGGCGGCCCTCCCGAGCAAGTCGGCGAGGATGTAGAGGAAGACCGTGACCAGGAGCGACCCGCAGACCAGCATCAGAGTGCCGAGCAGCGGTCGCCACCAGCGGTGGAAAGCGGTGTACCGGGCCATGCGGTGATACGGAAGCCCGGGAAGGTGAGGGGGCGTTGCTGTCATGAGCGACATCGTGCCCGGTCGGACTAGGGCAGGTGTACGCATTGCTCAGCCCCGGGCCCATCCGCCCGGCCAGGACCTCGACCAAGAACCCCGCATTCGGCCTCCGGCAGCAGACGGAGCGGAGTCGCTTGACTCAGGGCTCGGTGCGGCCGGTGCTCGCCACCCCGGCGAGTATCCCATCACAGGCATGTCTTTCCTCGCATCCAGGCGATCTTCGTGCGGTGCGGATTGCGGGCAGCATCATGGGCGGAGGGGCACGGGATACTGTCAATCCCCTCGAACTGTGGAGTCCTTCCTGGGCAGCCAGTCTCACGGTGAGGCCGGCCCAGTACTCGTTCTCGTAGTCCATCGGGCTCTTGAACCCGCACACGCTGTGTAGTCGGCGGGTGTTGTAGAAGTCGGTGATCCAGGTGGCGATCCTGCTCCGCGCCTCGGTGCGGGTGCGGAAGGCGTGACGGTGGACGTACTCGACCTTGAGGACGCTGTTGAACGCCTCGCTGACGGCGTTGTCGAAGCACGAGCCGACCCGGCCCATAGACTGGGTGACGCCCAGTCGGCGGCAGGCGCGGGCGAACTTCCGGGACGTGTATTCACTGCCGCGGTCCGAATGGAAGATCACGCCATGGACGTCGCCGCCGCGGGTGACCGCTGCCATGTTCAGCGCGGCCACGACCAGGTCCGCGTCGTGGTGGGCGCCTATCGCGTAGCCGAGCAGGCGCCGGGAGAACAGGTCGATGACCGTGGCGAGGTAGAGCTTGCCCTCCTCGGTGACGATCTCCGTCATGTCGCCCGCCCAGACGAGGTCGGGTTCCTCGGTAGCGAAGTCCCGCTTGACGAAGTCGGGTACGGCCGGCCGCCTGCCCGGCCTGGTCAGCCCGCTCCGGCGTCTCACCACCCGGGCAGCGAGGCCGAGTTCGGCCATCAGCTTCGCGACCGTGTTCACCGAGATGCGCCAGCCCTTGCGGACCGGCAGGATGAAGATCTTCGGTGATCCGTAGGTGCCACCGGACTCGGTGAAGATCTCCTTGATCTCGTCCGTCAGGCGCTGCCTGCGCAGTTCACGCCCGGTGGGCCGCCGGTCGCGCCACTTGTAGAACCACGACTCGCTCACGCCCAGGGCGCGGCACGAGACGGTGTGCGGGATGCCGTGCTCGGTCTGATCTTGCTGTGGCTGGTGTGATCACGGCGTCCGAGCCGTCCTGGATAGCTGGCCGTCACGACAGCCTGGGTTGATAACCTGTGGCGATGGACGAGGCATTGGACGAGGGGCCATTCTTTCACGGCACAAAGGCCGAGCTCCGGGTCGGAGATCACCTCACCGCCGGTTTCCGTTCCAACTACCGGCCCGAAATCGTGATGAACCACATCTACTTCACCGCGTTGCGCGACGGCGCGGGACTCGCCGCCGAACTCGCCGCAGGCGACGGAGCCCCGCGAGTGTACGTCGTCGAACCGACCGGGGAGTTCGAGAACGATCCAAACGTCACCGACAAGAAGTTCCCTGGCAACCCCACCCGCTCCTATCGCAGCAGGGAACCGCTCCGGATCGTTGGCGAGGTCACCGACTGGACGCGACAGACACCCGAAGCTCTCCAGGTGTGGCGAGACCGGCTGGCTGCAATCCGCATGGATGACCGCGCCGAAATCATCAACTAAGGATCGTTCCTCAACTACTGGGTCACGGTGAGATGATCTTGCTGTGGCTGGTGTGATCACGGCGTCCGAGCCGTCCTGGATAGCCCCGTTCACCGGGCTGAGCCCGCGCTACTCCGGCAAGTTGGTGACCGCACTGCGCAGCGAGGGCGCTGACGAGGTGCGGCGCGGACGGCGGTGGGGACTGCCGCTGGAGGACCGGGTGCTGCTGGTCGCGGCGTACTGGCGCACGGACTTGACGCTGCGCCAGCTGTGCGGGTGCCGATGCATCATCCAGGCTGGTCAAGCGGCATGTCTGTACTCGTGGAGGGTTCCGGCGAGTCGATCTCGTCGTCGGACGTCCAGGTGGGTGATGTGGGCTGGCGGGTTGATCGGTTCGGGGAAAGGGCGTAGCGGTGCGGCTTGCCCGAGGGCTCGGAGTGGCCGGTGCTGGTCGTAGTGGGTCTCGAACTCGCGGAGCGCGTGCAGGAGGTGGCGCTGGTTCCAGATCAGAGTGCGGTCCAGGAGCTCTCTGCGGCAGGTCTGTATCCAGCGCTCCATCAGGGAGTTCATCCGTGGCATCCGGATGCCGGTGGTGACGGCCTTCAGGCCGGCGCCGGCCATGAGGGCGTCGAAGGCGGCGGTGAACTTGGCGTCGCGGTCGCGGATCAGGAACCTGGCCGTGCTGCCGGCGTCTTCGAGGTCCATGAGGAGGTTGCGTCCGAGTTGCACGATCCACTCTGCAGTGGGGCGTGCGGTGGCGCCGAGGATCCGGATCCTGCAGGTCGCGTGCTCGATGACGGCGAAGGCGTACAGGCGGGCTCCGGTCAGGGCACGGGTCTCGAAGAGGTCGCAGGCGAGCGGGGCGTCGGCCTGGCTGCGCCGGAAGTCGGCCCAGGTCGCGCTCTGCCGCTCGGGCGCTGGTGGGATGCCGTGCTTGCGGAGGATCTCCCAGACGGTGGAGGCGGCGACTTCGATGCCGAGGGCTGCGAGTTCGCCGTGGATTCGCCGGTAGCCCCACGAGCTGTTCTCGCGGGCCATGCGTAGGACCAGGGCGCGGATCGAGCGGACGGTAGGCGGGCGCACGCGACGCTTCGGCACGCAGGCGGTGGCGTGGCGCCGTTCGACCAGGTCGCGATGCCACCGCAGGACTGTGTCCGCGCGGACCAGCAGCAGGAGGCGCCGCAGCCTGTCGGTAGGGAGGTGGTGGAGCAGGCCGGCGAGGACCGCGCGGTCCGTGTCGGTGAACACCGGTTTTGCGGCCTGGCGCTGCAGGACCAGGAGTTGGTGCCGCAGCGCCAGGATTTCGAGGTCTTTGTCCCGGCCGCTCATCGGCAGCAGGCGCAGGAGCGCGAAGGCGTTGGTCACAGCGAGATAGGCCAGGCGCAGCAGTACGACAGGTCATCATGCCGCCGATGCCCCCGGCAGGTGAAGGTCCGGGGCGAGCCGCGACCACAGCCGAGATACTCGATCAAGGTCGTGACCTGGGCGGATGCTTTATCGGCACCCGCACACTCTGCCCCGAAATTGGGGGTCGCTTGCCGTTACATCAGTCGGCCTCATTGGGCCGGGCCAAGTACTTCGTCGGCGCTGCGCGGCTCTGTGCGTGGCTGTTGGTTGAGCTTGTGGCGCGCGATGGAGGATCGCCGGTAGACCTCCTTGCGGGCACGCATGATGTTGCCCAGGGGCGCGTGCTCGGCGGTGACCCGCCAGGGCGTGAAGGACAGGGCGTCCATCTTCTCCAGATTCTCCGGCTCGGAGATGTCCTGCTGCGGCAGGCGCAGCTTGGCCACGGTGACGGAAGGCGAGAGCTGTTCGGGCCACTCCACGGTGGTGTCCTCCACCGGCATGCGCTCGAGGTCGGTGCAGAGTTGGACCTGGATGTCGAAGGCGTAGGGTCGCTCGTGCAGCTCGGCTTGCAGGGCCGGTCGGAAGACCTCCGCCCCCGAGGTCGGGTCGATCGTGCGCCGGACCACCGCGGCGGCGAAGGACGGGTCGGGGGTGATGCGCACCTTGGCGATGTAGTCCCCGTGCCGGACCGCGCCCATGGTCCAGTAGCTCGAAAGCAGCAGGTTCACCGCAGGGGTCTTGGAGAGACGCAGGAAGGCCAGGAACTCGTCCCATGCCCAGTTGTCCTGGTCCAGCGTTCCCTTTCCGGTCACGAACTCGGTGAAGAAGCGATGTGCTCCGGGACGGCCCTGGGAGAAGTAGGCCGGCGCGTTCAGGAACAGTTCCTGGATGAACAGGTAGTGCTCGACTGTGTTGCAGAAGAAGATCGGTCCATTGATGTTGGCGTAGTCGAAGGTGCCCGTGTCCGGTTCGTCTTCCAGCAAGGTCGGGCCCGGGATGTCGAATATTTTCAGCGCCAGTCCGGTGGCGGTGCCCAGTCGTGCGTCGGCTCCAGTGTGAGGCGAGCCGTTGGAAAAGCGAATGAGCGCATCGTGCGTTCCCGGGGTCGCGTAGATACCTTGGGCGTACTCCGGGGGCAGCCCGTCCAGGATCTCCACTTCCCCACGGAGCAGCCCGTAACCCTTGGCATGAGCGTCCCGAAGGGCCCGCCCGGTGCCGCCGGCCTTAACCGACTCGGCGATGTAGCTCTCGGTCTTCTCGATCACCATCTGCACGTTGCGGTCGAAGTCCGGGTCGTCGTCTTCGACGTCAGGCGTGTAGCGGACGAACTGTGCTGCCATGACTTCGACCTCTCCTCTCGGAGACCGTGATCGCACCTCAGGGGCTTGGAATTACCCTCAGCCCTCCAGTTCGGCGAGCCAGCGCAAAGCGCGCAGCCCCGGCACAAAGCAGTACTCGCCGCCCCGGGTGACCACGAAGCTGGGCAGGTTCTGCAGACGGCGCCGGACCGGCTTCTCCGGGATGGTGACGCTGCCGGTTCCGCCGTGATGCCCGGCTACTGGATCCTTCTCGCCGGGGTAGCCGATGAAATTGCCGTCGTTGACCCATTCGGCCTTGATGAACTCAAACTGCCGTTCCAGATGGGCCCCGAGGAAGACTCCGACCAGGCCCCGGTCGGCGCCGTCGTCCTCAAGCACGCCCTCCGGCAGCGGCGGGCCGTAGGTGGTGCCACGGCGGATGAGGCGGTGCATCCGCGCATCGCCAATGATGATGGAATCACGGGGGTTGGTGCGCCGGATGTGCGCACCGGCGGGGCACCGGTACCCCCGGTCGTCGTTCTCCCGGTACAGGAAGTTGTTGACGCGGTGCGCATCGCCCGCCAGCTCCGGATCATCGTGCTCCGGGGTCAGCGTCAACGGCGCTCCGCTCGGCCAGCGCCCGACCATCTTGGCTGCCAGGAGTGCCTCCTCCTCGGCACTGGAGCTGTTCGCGCGCAGGTACCGGCGCCAGGCCGCCACGTTGGTGTGGATCTTGCGGACGGCCGCGTAGGTCCCGTTGCGCCCCAGCACATCGGGGCTGGGCATGGGCGGCAGGCTGCCGGTTTCATCTAGGTAGCCGAGGATGAACTCGCCGGCCTTGATGGGGGCTTCCTGCGGGTTGGAGCCGGGCAGTCCGACGCCCTCAATGTTCGGATGGCTGATGCCGTCACGGAAGCCGAAGGTGGTGCGCCCGGTCGGGTGCTGGTGGACGTCCTGCTGCCAGATCACCTGGACACCGGGTGTCTCCTCGTAGGCGACACGGGCCCGCTTCAGTTCCTTGTCCAGCTGTGCCGTATCTGAGGAGAGGGCACTCAACGCGATGTGGACACCGCCCGTTCCGAACGGTGCCTCCCAGTGGGCCGGTGCACTCTCGCCCACGTCGCCGATCAGCTCCGCCCGCGCGGCCATGCCCTCACGAAACGCCCGCGGAAAGCTGTCCAGCGACGCCTGGGGTACCCCTAGGGCCTTCAGCCCCTCATAGGTGAACGCCACGGCGACCCAGGCATCCTGGCTCCGTTCCACGCTGGGCAAACCACCCGAGGTCACCGGGAGCAGCCGCCGCAGCAGGGCGCGCCCGGCATGACGGTCATCGACACGCAGGAAGACGAACTTTCCCTCGTACGGCACGGGCCTCGGACGCAGCGCCCCGCTCTGGACATCGTCGATCTCGACGCTCACACCGGCCGCGCTGCTGCTGTCCGCGCTGTTCATGATCGCTTGTGCCTCCACATCGGTCTCTGCCTGGGCAACACCGCTGCGGCCGCACCCGCCGATGCGGTCCAACGTTGGGTCGGTTCCGAGGATCGGTTGTGTCCGGGTTCTAGGCCGAGGCTTGCTCCAACAGCTTCTGGAAGGCAGGCGTGGCCACCAACTCCGCGTTGGCCGGGTTCTCCAGGGCCGACCGGAACTCGGGGGTGTCCAGCACCTCCTGGAACGCGTCGTCCACGCGCTGGTCCTTGTAGATCTGCTGAACGGTCAGGTCGGGATAGGCGCTGACGAACACTCCGGCGGGCTCCTGGTGGGCGAGGAACCAGTCCTTCACCCCAGGATCCTTGACGCCGGGGAACCCTTCGCTGTGCGAGAAGACCTTGTCGAAGCGTTCCCCGACCACCGTCTTCGCGAAGTCGTCGATGTAGGTGTCCCAGGAGCCGTCGAAGACGCTGGCGAACATGAACCGGGTGTCGTTGTCGAAGATCACATGCCGTGCGTCGTGCAAGGTGCCGATCTGGCGCACCGCCGCATGAGTCCTCTCGGCAGCCGCCGCGTCAGCCATCGCGGCGAGATCCTCACGCAACGCTTCCGCATGGCCCGGCTTGATCTCGGTGAAGACGGTGAACTCGCTGCAGACCCCATCCGACCTGCCTGGCCGCTCGGGGCGCGCTGACTGGGCTGCACCTGTCGTCGCAGTCATCGTGAAACTCTCCTGCCACGGATCGGTGCGAGGGTCGCCAAGCACCCGAACATGGAGCGCCATCGCCCTCACATGTCAATCCTCTCGGCGGATGCTCTGCCTCGCATTTTCAAACCCTGATCGACGCTTTCACCTGGGACGGATTCCCCTGGGAAACTCCGGTACTGGCGAGTGTTCATCCTGACCACTTCACGATGCCCCCACCAGGGGCGACTACGTTCCGTGCAGCGTTTCCGTCATGGTGCTGAGCAGGAAAAGCAGCCTCGAGTGCCAGCTTGCCGACCGGTTCCGAGACGGCATCAGAGTGGGTGCGGCAGACCAGTCCCGGGGGCTTCGCGTCCCGAGAAGCTCCCGAGGACAGATCCGGATAGGCACAGGAAGATGGAAGCGGTGGGACGTGCTGAGTATGCCGCCGTCGCCATTTCTGGCAACCACTTCCGCACAGCCGTGAAGACAACGGCGCAGCCGATCACAGAACAAGCCGTTGCACCGTACAGAGGGTCGGATCACCCGCTTCCGCCAAGCCCGCTCCACTGGATCGCCATCCGGAGGCAACCATGGGCGCAGTTCTCGGTGACGTGCTGGGTTTCGCGGCGGCCGTCGCGGTCAGTCCCCTCCCGATCATCGCCGTCATCCTCATACTCGCCACGCCCCGAGGACGGCTCAACGGCGTCCTCTTCACCGTCGGCTGGATCCTGGGACTCGCGGCACTGGGCGCGGTGATGCTGGCGATCGCTTCCCCGGCAGGCGCCTCCGCCCACAAGCACCCGGCCACCTGGGTGGGAGCGCTCAAGCTCGCTCTGGGCGTGTTCCTCGTCTCCTTCGGTGCCCGGCAGTGGCGCCGACGCCCAAGGGATCCCTCGCAAGCCCAGCTGCCGAAGTGGATGGGCGCGACCGACCGCCTCACGCCGGTCAAGGTTTTCGCACTCGGACTGGCCTTGGCCGCGCTCAACGCCAAGAACGCACCGCTGACCATCGCCGCGGGCGCCGCGATCGGCTCAGCAGGACTACCGGTCGGGCAGCAGATCGCATCGCTGGCGATCTTCGTCGTGATCGCCACCCTCGGCCTGCTGGCCCCGCTGGCAGTCTTTCTCCTCGGGGGAGAGCGAGCCAAGACCACGCTCGGCAACTGGAAAGAGTGGGCAGCTCAGCACAGCGTCGCTGTGATGGCCATCCTGTTCTTCGTTCTCGGGTTGAAACTGCTCGGAGATGGCATCTCCATCCTCACCTCCTGACGGGATTCGCCAGGTGTGGTGGCGTGATTCGATCACGGGCGCGCGAACCGGCGAAGATCGCGATCTCGGATGAGACCGACACGGCATTAGGCTTCCGCAGTGCCGGTGCGAGCCTCGGGCCAGGTCGTTGAGGCGGCGCGGCTCGCGGGCGTGCCGGCAGCGCGGTCGCACGGCGGGGGCGACGTCATGCAGCCCTTCGTCGCGGTTCGCCTCCGCCTGCGTTCGGCGAGGCCGGACATGGGCCACCAGGGTCCGGCTGCCGTCCCCGGGCGTACTTTCCTCATGGGTCCTGCGACAGGTCACGTTCGCCAGCATGGCACTGCTCCCAACGCGATGCCGTCCTCGCCGGAGCGCGCCGCAGGGGCGGCAGAGATTCCTGGCGATGGGCTGTCAGATAGGCATTCGGTAGCCGTAGAACTCATGGTCCTCGTTGTAGCCGCCCTGCCCCGCGCCGAGGTGGGAGAAGCTCTCGACGAACTCGATGGCCCGGATCCACTTGACCTGCTTGAAACCCAGCTCAAGCTCGTTACGCAGCCGGAGCGGAGCGCCGTGTAGCTCATTGAGCGGTTCACCGTTCATCTCGTAGGCGAGGATGGTCAGGTGGTGCTGCATGTGCTCGATCTTGTGAGCGTCGTAGTAGACCCCGCCCTCGGCACCGGAGGCGAGGGAGTAGAACACCGCAAAACGCGCCTTCGGCGATGGTTGCACCAGCTTGAGGATCTCCCGCATTGGCACGCCGCCCCACTTGGCGACGCCTGACCAGCCCTGGATGCAGTAGTGCTGGGTGGTCTGCTCTTGTTTGGGCATCGCCCTCAGCTGCTCGTAGGACAGGGTGACGGGCTTGTCTACGAGTCCGTCGACGCGCAGCCTGTAGTCGCGGAAGCCGTTGTCCCGCAGGTCTGCGTATTCCTGACTGTCCGGCAGCGTGCCGTTGGGCCAGAAGAACGGCGAGATCGCCTTTTCGGGGTAGGTTGCGCGCGGATCCGTATTCTCCAACAGCGCCTTTGCCCAGCCGATAAGGAACCTGCCGGTCTTCTGCACCACCCGCGGATAGCGCAGCGTGAGCGGTGATGCGGCCCACCAGACGGCCACCACGATGGCCATCCAGATGACGTACAGCCACCATCCGGTCCAGGAGGCGGTGTTCATGCCGATGGTGATGTGGTTGAGGTTCTTGAGCAGCCCGGTGATCCAGACCATGACGGTGTGGATGAAAATGAACCCAACAAAAGTTACGAGCACCATGAAATGGACGATGCGGGCCGTCTGGCGGTTGATCCGGCCCCAGCCCAGCCCGAACCTGGCGGCGATGGCCGGCGCCTGCAGCAGGCCGGTGATGAGCGCCAGTGGCCCGGCGATGAAGACCACAACGAAGTAGGCGATGATCTGCATGCCGTTGTACTGCGTCCAGCCCTTGTTCGCGGGGAAGTCCAGCGACCCGTACTGGATAGCAGTCGAGATGGCATTGGGGATGACGCTCCAGTTCACCGGCACCAGCCGCGCCCACTGCCCGGTGGTGAACAGCAGCACATAGAACGTCACGCCGGTAAGGACCCACAGGAAGTCACAGCTGAAGTGCCACCAGCGGGCGAGGCCGATCGAGTGCCGGATCCCCGGTAGGCCGAGCCAGCGAGGCAGGGTGACCGCGTCGTCCTTGGCCGTCCAGGCACGCTCTGGCGGTTCCTGCGCCATCCGGTCGGGCGGCACAGGGCCGCGCAGCCGCAGTCGCTCCCGGCCGGGCATGGACCCGGCGTCTGTTTGCAGTCGTGGATGGTCGGCCAGGATCTGGATCCCAGCCCGGATGATGAACAGCATGAACAGCAAGTTCAGGAAGTGCAGGATGCGCAGCCACAACGGGAACCCGCTGATGACTGGCGGCTGGAAGTCGCCCGTCCCGGGATGGCTGGCGAGCCAACTCTGCACCGCCGAATAGGTACGCAACTGCTGGCACACCGCGATCCAGACGATCAGCCCCGCGACGCTTATCGGGATCAGCCAGGCGGTGCTGTACCAGCGCTTGCCGATGCGCACTTCCGGGATCCGCGCCCTGATCGGGGGGATCCGCCGCGACCACTCCGCGACGACGACGCGGTCCTCGGCAGAGCTGAGCTCGTTCTCGAGGGGATCGGGGGCGCCGAGAGGGTCGGAGCCCGATGCCGCGCCAGTGGCTGCGCGCGCCTCCTCCGCCCTGCCCCTTCTGTCTGGTTGACCCTCAGGCCGACTCATGAGGACCTCGTCACTCCAAATAGCTGCGTGCAGATGTGTGCTCAGGCAGTGCCACCGCGAGCGGCATCAGGGTGATGTGGGCGGCGAGGATGAAGGCCATCAGTTAGTTCCCGCCAGGGCAGTTCCTGGGCCGGGGTCTGCGCCAGCAGGCTCTCCACATGCGCCGTCGTCAGCCGCCGGTGGCGAAGCCGGGGAAGAGTGTCATGCCGCCGTCCACGTACAGGGTGCTGCCCACCACGTAGTCCATGAAGTCCGAGGCCAGGACCGCGACGGCATTGGCAATGTCCTCCGGGTCACCCACCCGCCGGTAAGGGATCAGCCGCAGCAGGGCTTCCTCGGCTTCAGGAGTGTCCCAGGCGCTGCGGTTGATGGGAGTGCGGATCGCGCCGGGCGCCACCGCGTTGACCCTGATCCGGTGGGGTGCGAGCTCCTGGGCCAGGGTCTGCATCATCATCAGCACGCCGCCCTTGGAAGCCGCGTAGTTCACATGCCCGGCCCAGGGGATGATCTGGTGGACCGAGCTCATGCAGATGATCTTCCCTGCCGCGCAGGACACCTCGGGGACGACGCCACGGCGCATGAACTCCTTGGCCGCCTCGCGGGCGCACAGGAACTGCCCGGTCAGGTTGACGTCCAGGACCTTGTGCCACTGGGCCAGAGTCATGTCGGTGACCGACGCGTCCCGCTGCAACCCAGCGTTGGCCACCATGATGTCGATGGTGCCGAACTCTTCGACCACGCGCGCGATCATCGCGACGACTTGGTCCTCCTGGGAGACGTCTGCTTCGTGGGCGTAAGCGCGCACCCCGAAGCTCTGGATCTCCCGGACGACGTCCTCGGCGGCCTCCTTGCCCGCGACGTAGTTGACCACGACATCGGCGCCGACCCGGCCCAGACCGATGGCGGTGGCCTTGCCGATGCCGGAGTTCGCGCCGGTCACCAGCGCCTTCTGCCCCTTCAGCAGCGGCAAGGCAGCAAGCGGCCGGGTTTCGCTGGCGGTGGTTGCCACGGGTGGGTCTCCGTCTCTGTCCGTCGCCCGGGCCCGCCCCGGGGTGCAAGCTGCTCCCGGGAGCACCGCGTGCGCGGTGGTCCCGGCTCATGAACCCCACCTTGGCGGTGCAATGCGGATCGTGTCCAAATGATAACTCTGGGTGCTCGCCTCGGTGCCATTCTGGGCGCGCAATTAGTCAAAAAGAGTCGCATATTGGAGATATGGATCGGTACCCTCCCATTGCCGACCATGGACTGGTCGGGGACCTGCAGACAGCCGCTCTGATCTCGGATCATGGCGTCGTCGACTGGTTCGCGGCCCCGCGATTCGACTCGCCAAGCGTCTTCGCCGCGTTGCTCGACCACGACCGCGGTGGCTGGTTCCGGCTGGCGCCCGAAGACAGCGGTCAGGGCACTTGGCGCCAGCTCTACTACCCGGGTAGTGCGCTGCTGGTGACCCGATTCATGTCACCCGACGGAGTCGGGGAGGTGATCGACGGGATGGTCCCCGACCCCTCGTGCCGGGCCACCGACCGGCACACCCTCGTGCGGGTCGCCCGGGCAGTGCGCGGCACCGTGCGCTTCACCCTCGACTGCCGGCCGCGCTTCGACTACGCCCGCGCCGAGCACACCCTCGACCTGGATCCCGGCGGAGCAGCCTTCCACAGCCCCCACCTCACCGCCCACCTGCGCAGCACCTTCCCGCTACAGCGCGACGGCCAGGACGTCCGCGGCGAAGTGACGCTGCGCGAGGGGCAGGTCGCCGGAACACTGTTCACCGTCTGCCGCGCCGGCGGCCCCGCTCCGCCGCAGCCGACCGAGGACGAGCTCGCCCGCGAACTATGGGGGATGGTCGGCTTCTGGCACCGCTGGCTGATTACCTCCCGCTACCGCGGCCGGTGGCCGGGCATGGTGCACCGCTCCGCCATCACCCTGAAACTGCTCACCTACGCCCCCACCGGCGCCCCCGTCGCGGCGGCGACCATGGGCCTGCCCGAGCAGGTCGGTGGCGAGCGCAACTGGGACTACCGCTACACCTGGATCCGAGACGGTGCGTTGTCAGTGCGGGCCCTGGTCGACCTCGGCTTCGTCGAGGAGGCGGTCGCGTTCGTTCGCTGGCTCGGCCAGCGGCTGCACGAGCAGGGCGGCCCCGGCAGTGAGCCCCTGCAGATCATGTACCGGGTCGACGGCGACCCCCGGCTGACCGAGGAGATCCTCGACCACTTCGAGGGCTACCGCGGCTCCTCCCCGGTGCGAGCCGGCAACGCCGCCGCCGCCCAAGTGCAGTTGGACATCTACGGGGAGGCCCTCTACGCCCTGGCAGAGAGCCGCCAGTTGGGCATGCACGTGGGCTACGACGAATGGACGGCGCTCGCCCGCACCCTCGACTGGCTCGCCGACTCCTGGGACCGCCCGGACGAAGGCATCTGGGAGACCCGTGGCGGACGCCAAGACTTCACCTACAGCCGGGTGATGTGCTGGGCCGCCTTTGACAGCGGACTGCGCTTGGCCGACGAATGGCGTCGCCCGGCCGACGTCCAACGCTGGACCGCGGCCCGCGACGCCATCCTCGCCCAGGTCATGGAGCGCGGCTGGAGCAAGACCGAGCAGGCCCTGGTGCAGCACTACGACGGCGACGTACTCGACGCCTCCCTGCTGCTGGTCCCCCGGGTGGGCTTCCTGCCATCGCTGGGCCCGGGCTGGCTGTCCACCCTGGACGCCATCGACCGCAAGCTGGTCTCCGACAGCCTCGTCTACCGCTACGACCCGGCCGCCTCACCCGATGGCCTGCGCGGCTCGGAAGGCACCTTCAGCCTGTGCACCTTCCTGTATGTCGACGCACTCGCCCGGACCGGTCGGCTCGACCAGGCGCGTTACACCTTCGAGAAGATGCACACCTACGCCAACCACGTCGGCCTGTTCGCGGAGGAGATCGGCCCGGACGGTGCCCAGTTGGGCAACTTTCCTCAAGCCTTCACCCACCTCTCGCTCATCATGGCCGCCTCCACCCTCGACGACGCCCTCGACCGCCGCCGGCAGGACGGCGGCGGGCCGGAACGCGAGGAACCAGCCCCATGGCTCACCGGACGGAATCCGGCGGACCACTCGCTCTGAGCGCCACGGACTTCCGCCTCCTGCACGGCCGCCTGCACGCCGCACGCGCCGGCGGACCAGAGCGCGGTGCCCTGGCCACGATCACCCCACAGCAGGTGCTCACCGCCGCGGCGGAAGTCCGCTCCGGACGCGCCGTCTCCTTGGCCGCGCCGGTGCAGACGACTCCGGCACCCGATGCTCCAGACCCGGCTCGGCACCAGCTCACCGCCCCGGTCGACAGCGAGCCGCCCGGTGACGCGCTCCACTTCGCCCGGGACCGCTTCGCGATGAACGTCCACAATGACGTCGACAGTCATCTCGACGCCCTCTGCCATGTCATCTGGGACGGAACACTCTACGGAAACCTCCCCGCCGACTCCTTCACCTCCACCGGGGCCGGCGCCCTCTCCCTCGACCTCACCCACGACGGCATCGTCGGACGCGGCGTACTGCTCGACATCCCCAGGCTGAACGGCGTGCCGTGGCTGGAGCCCGGCACCCAGGTCACCACCGAGGAACTCGCCGCCGCCGAAGCGGCCCAGGGCGTCCGGGTCGGCCGCGGCGACCTGCTCTTCGTGCGCGTGGGGCACCGGCGACGTCGCATCGACCTGGGCGCCTGGGACGTGACCCGGGCACGCGCCGGGCTGCACCCCACCACCCTGGAGTTCGCCGCCGCACGGCAGATCGCCGCGCTCGGCTGTGACAGCAACAGCGACCCGGCACCCAGCGCCGTCGACGGAGTCGCTTTTCCCGTGCACGTGCTCGCCGTCCATGCCCTGGGACTGCACCTCCTCGACTACCTGCAGTTCGAAGAGCTGGCGCCGCAGTGCGCGCAGCAGGGCCGCTGGTCCTTCCTGTGCGTCGTCGCGCCGCTGCGGCTCCCGGCTGCCACCGGCTGCCCCGTCAATCCGATCGCCATTCTCTGAGCGAAGAAGGTGGAACACCATGCACGACGAGCCGACCGGCCCGCACTCCGACACAGGACAGCACTACGACGTCATCGTCATCGGCACCGGCGCGGGCGGTGGCACACTCGCTCACCGCCTCGCCGGCACCGGCAAGCGCATCCTCCTTCTCGAACGCGGCGGCTACCTGCCGCGCGAGCGCGACAACTGGGATTCCTCCGCCGTCTTCGTCAGGGCCAAGTACCGCGCCCCCGAACTGTGGTACGACCAGAACGGCAGGACCTTCCCGCCGGAGGTCAACTACTACGTCGGCGGCAACACCAAGTTCTACGGGGCCGCGCTGTTCCGGCTGCGCCCCGAGGACTTCGGCAAACTTCGCCACCACGACGGCATCTCCCCCGCCTGGCCCCTGAGCTACCAGGACTTCGAGCCGTACTACACCCAGGCCGAACACCTCTACCTCGTCCACGGGCGCCACGGAGAGGACCCGACCGAAGGACCTACCAGCGCCCAGTACGCTCACCCCCCAGTCCAGCACGAGCCGAGGATCCAGCAACTCAGCGACGACCTGGAGAAGCAGGGACTGCGCCCCTTCCACCTCCCCATCGGCGTCAACCTCACCCAGGATGAGCAGGGGCGCCCCACCCATCGCAGTGCCTGCATCCGCTGCGACCGGGTGGACGGATTCCCCTGCCTGCTGGGCGCCAAGTCCGACTCCCAGGTCATCTGCGTCGACCCCGCCCTGGAATACCCCAACGTCACCCTGGTGACCGGTGCCAACGTGCGCCGCCTGGAGACCGACGCCGGCGGACGCAACGTCACCAACGTCGTCGCCGAACTCCCCGACGGCTCCTCCGCCAGCTTCCACGGCGACATCGTGGCCGTCGCCTGCGGCGCGGTGAACTCCGCCGCCCTGCTGCTGCGCTCCGCCAACGACCGTCACCCGCGCGGCCTGGCCAACAGCGCCGACATCGTCGGCCGCCACTACATGCGCCACAACAACCTGGCGTTGATGGCCGTCTCCCACGAGCCCAACAACACCCGCTTCCAGAAGACCCTCGCCGTCAATGACTGGTACCTCGGCGCGGATGACTTCGACTATCCGCTCGGCGGTATCCAGATGCTCGGCAAGTCCGACGCCGACCAGATCCGCGGCGAAGCACCCCGCTGGGCCGGCCTCGCCTCCCCGGACATGCCTTTCGAAGTCCTTGCCCAGCACGCGGTTGACTTCTGGCTGTGCGGAGAGGACCTGCCCGCCCCGGAGAACCGCGTCACCCTTGACAGCGCCGGCAACATCCACCTGGCTCTGGACGAGACCAACAACATCACCGCAGTCACCCACCTGCGCCGCAAGCTGCAAAGCATCCTCGGCCACCTGGGCATGCACACGCATTATCTGCTGCCGCACACCCTCTACCTGCACAAGGACATGCCCATCGGCGCCACCGCCCACCAGGCCGGCACCATACGCTTCGGCAACGATCCGCGCACCTCAGCGCTCGACACCACCTGCAAGGCCCACGACCTGGACAACCTCTACGTCGTGGACACCAGCTTCTTCCCGAGCATCGGCGCGGTGAATCCCTCCTTGACCGCCATCGCCAACGCCCTGCGCGTCGGCGACCACATCGCCGAGCGCCTCGGTGCCTCCTCCCCCGCCTGACCGCCACGTCTCGGCAACGGGTGAATCGAAGGCTACGGACAGCGGATCAAAAGCGGGCCACTCTCGGTGCACCGGAGTGGGGGGCTCTCTGCCCAGACGGTGGCCCGGCAGCTGGGGATTTCCAGGAGTACCGTGCTGCGGGCGCTGGCCTCGGAGTGGCCGCCGGCCTACCGGCGGGCGCCGAAGGACTCGGTGGTGGACGCGGTCAAGCCGGCGATCCGCGAGTTGCTGAAGCAGAATGCGACGATGCCCGTGACGGTGATCGCGGAGCGGATCGGCTATGAACGCGGGGGTCACGGCTCCAGTAGCCCCAGGCCTGCGCTTTCGTGGAGCTCCGCTTGTCGGCGTATGTCATCGAGTCTGCCGTCGCCGCTGTTCGGTTCTTCGCGGCGCTGTGGCTGTTCGCCGGAATCGTCGTCGACGGCGTCTGCTGCCGTCTCGGACGGAGCGGAAGCCGCCCCGGTTTGGATACGGCTGCTGCTCTCCTGCTTCGATGCCGAGGACCGACAACGTGCGTTGCGGTGGCTCGAGCACGGGCAGTGGGGGGGCGGTGATGCGCCTCAAAGCCGGAGAACCGTACGTCTCACCGCCCGCGCCGCGTGCTGCTGAAGCAGGCCGCCGAGAAGGGCCAGAGCCCCGAACCGATGCAGGACTACCTGAACGCCTTCCGGTACGGCTGCCCGCCGCACGGCGGCCTGGGCGCGGCCGGCGTTCGTGTGATGGGCACCCTCGCGAGAGGCGGTGCCACGGCACGAGGCTCAAGCCCGTGCCGTGGTGGGGCGCAACCGGGGTCCGGCTACGGGGTGAGCCGGTTCGGTCCGCGGAACAGGAAGGTGGCCTCGCGGATCGACTCCAGACCGAGCAGCACCATCAGCACCCGGCCGAGGCCCATGTCCGGTCCGCTCTTGCCCTGGTCAATCCTACGGTGGTCGGCCCGTCACTCGTGACCACAGGCAGGAGCGCGAGAGGGTGAGCAAGAAGCAGCATGGGCGTTCGTGCGCGGCGCACCCAGCCCCGTCAACCGCGGGATCCCGACGCTCTGATCACCCGCCGCACGCCGCCGCAACAGCCCTACCCTTCAGGCACCGTCACCATCGGCGTCCGAGAAGGCGCCGAGGTCCTGCTCGACGAACTCTCCACGCCCGGAGGCTGCTCCTGGACCGGCCCTGGTCCTGAGGGCGCAGCTCGCGCCCTCCTGGCTGGCATCCTCACCGCTGCCGAACGCCAGCGCCCTGCGCCGCCACACGTCACGGCAATCGTCCCCAAAGACGTGGCCGACACGCTGCTTCCCAGCCTCCCCGCCCAGTTCACCGCCCTGACCCAGAGTCCCGATCTCACCCACGCCATCCAAGCCACCGAGCAGCACCTCATCGCCCACGCCCGCACCCAGGACGAACAGAACACCGCCTCGCCAGCAACCGGGCCGGCGCACACGGACGCTGACCCGGAGGCCGGACCGGGCACCCTGCTCCTGCTCGCCGTACCGGACGCCGCCCATACCGGACAACTGCAGGCGCTGGCCACCCGCAGCCGCCCCGGAACCCTGATCGTCCTCACCCTGAGCACTACGCCCCCTGGCGCCACACGCTGGCACATCGCCGCTGACGGCACCACAACTGGCAGCACGCCAGGCCAAGACCCCAGCCCGCTCAGGCTGTTCCACCTCACCCCCGAGCAGGACGCGACATGACCGACGTCCTGCTCACCGCCCACGGCCGGCGCCCCCGCCTGCGCATCCACGACATGCCGCCCCGGTCCCACCCGGGGCGGCACCGGCCCAGCCCCGGCCGCACCCATTGAAGGAGACACGGTTCCCATGACGTCGCCCCACTCGGTTTCCCTGGACGCCGACACCTACCAGAAGATCACGCTCCTGGCCCGAGCCTGGTCCCTCACCCCCGCCCAGGCCATTCGCCGGCACATCGAACACTTCAACACCCCCACCCAGGGCACGGACGCCGACCATGTAGCCGTCTACGCCATCTACGCCCGAGTCCGCATCAACGGCAGCTCGACCTGACGACCGGAAGCCTCACCATCACCGAGGGCCCCGGCCAAGGCCGCTACACGTCCCCCAGCGGCGCCTCCGCCGCAGTCCTGCGCACTGTGGCGCCCGAACGTCACCCCGATCCGCGGCGGCTGGGACTTCTGGAGGATCGCCGAAACCAGCGAACGCCTCCTCACCCTCCGCCCCCACCTGCACCGCACCAGCGCCCACACCGAGCCTGCCTCCCCCACCGCCCCGCCGAAGGACACCGCCCCTGCCGCCCCGGCCCGCGAACCGTAAACCGGCCCCAGCCGCCCCGGGCAGCACCGGGGCGGCACCCAGCACCACCTCACACCCCTGGCAACGAAGGAGACACGTGCCATGACATCGCTGGCCGAACGCGCCCACGCCGCCGCCGACTTCATCCGCCACCACAACGTCGTCAGCCTGCACGGCCCCTACCGGGGCGAGGAACACGCCCGCACCGCCGTACGGCTCGCCGCCACCCTCGGCCTCGACCTGGACCAGATCACCACCAACCCGGACTGGCGGCGCCGTCGCAACGGCCCTGGCGAGCCTGTCCTGGCCACCGCCACCTGCCCCGACACCGGCGAAACGTACACCTTCCTCGCACGAACCCCGATCTACCACGACGACCCGTTCGAACTCCTCGGCCCCTGCCCCGAGTGCCGCGGAACCGTGCCACTCGCCGAGATCAGGCACCTCGCCGACCTCGGCACCCACCTCGCCCACCCGCCACTCAAACCCGAAGAGCTCATGAATGCCGACAGGCTGCCGGACACCTTCACCCACGACGAAGGCCACAGCTGCTTCGCCCAGCACATCAACCAGCTCACCCTCGCGCCGGCGAGCTACCAGAGCACCACCGTGACCGGCCGCAATTGACCCGTGGCGGGGCCGACAACCAGGCCCCCCTACACAACCGCTACACCCGCACAGCAGGCCGCAGCCACAGCGCCGGCCCGCCCCTCATCAAAAAGGATGTCTCCCCGATGCCAGCCCCCGAAGCCTCCCAGTACCACCAGCTCGTGGACCAACTCCTCCATCACGCGCACTCAACCCTCGCAGCAGCCCCCGACGAAGAAGCCCCGCCGCTGTCAGCGGTGCTCGCCATCGCTGCCGACCGCATGCTGGCCGAGGAGCGCGCGACTCTCGCCCCCACTGCCCTGGCCTGGATCGTTACCGAGGCCGCCGTCCAACTGCTGGCCTGCGATCACACCACCGTCCCACCGCGGGGCCAGGACATGACCAACTCCCTCCAGTCCCTCGACCAGTTGTCCCGTACGGCCCGCGTCGACCTGCTCGCGGCAGCCGCGCGACACACCACCCCCACAGCGCAAATGCCACCCACACGCAGCGCGCCCGCCCCGGCCGCAAGCCCGGCCACGCGGCGCCGTACGGCCGGACGCTGCCCCTGCCCGTGCAACAGCCGCAGCTTCTGCGGTGGGTTGCGGACACGCGGGCTGCGGAGGACGCCGATGAACCGGGGCCGCCGGCACCGCGACGTGGAGGCGTCGATGGAGTATGCCGACGACCATGACGGTGTCGAGGCGGCGAACAGCGAACCGTACGACGCGGTCGCCGACCCGCGAACGGGCACCGTCCGACTGTGCGCCCGACTCTGCGATACGTGCATCTTCCGCCCAGGCAACCTCATGGACCTGCAACCGGGCAGAGTCGCGGACATGGTCAGCCAGGCGCGGCAAGCCGAAGGCCATGTGGTGTGCCACGCAACACTGGAAACCGACTCCCCAGCGATCTACCGAGGCTTCGCCGACGGCCCGGACCAGGGCCGCAGCCTCGCCCTACGCGTGGCCCGCGCACTCGGCACGCTACGCGAGATTCCCCCACCATGACCTACCCCAGGAGGTGCCGCCGAGACCCGTCCCACTCGCGTGAGCGTGACGACCTACCGGCTGGCTGAGGCAGACGTCCACACAGCGCGCCAGGGACCAAGAGTGCACTGGCGCGCTTGCGCTCCCCCTCAGCCCGTGCTTTCGCCCGTGGCCGCGTCCAACGACTCCGTCATCGGTTCGCAGCCGTCTCCGTCCGCGTCGGGTGTGCACCGAGTGTCGGTGACGACCACCGACCACACCGCGCGCCACGGACCTGTATGGCCCATGGTCCGCTCGGTGGTGAGCGGACCGGCCTCGATCCGCAGCCCGGTCGTGTCGGCACCCTTCCTCCGCTTCTCGCGGACGATCTCCTCGGCCCGCCGTGCCGAGATCAGCTTGGCGGGGAGGGGCACACGCGTGGGGCCGAGGTCGACCTGCATCCCGTACACGCGTCCGGCGGGGTTGATCCGTACGTCGAGGCTGCGGGGCATCTCCACGCCCCGGTCCTTGAACCGCCAGGAGGTCACCCAGCCGGAGCCGGCGCTGTCGTGGACCGCTCGGGTAGCGTGCCAGGACGCCGACTCGGCCCAGGCGTAGTGGGCGCGCATGTAGGTGCGGGCGATGCGGTAGGCGTCGGCGGTGCCGTGGGGCGTGCCGGCGCCCGGTACCGTGTAACCGACCTTCTCCATGCTTCCCATACCCGCGGTGTTCCCGAAGTCCACGTTCAGCCGGCGTCCTCCGGGCCACATCAGCTCCGCGGGGAACCCGCCCGCAAACTGGATGTTCATCCAGCCGTTGTAGCCGTCGAGGCCGGGGCTGATCCTGACGGCGCCGACCCGGTAGCGGTCGCCGAAGGCCTGGTGTACGGCCCGCTCGGCGGCCACGCGCTCGTCACCGCGGGCTTCCCGCACGCTGGAGCCATCCATGTGGTTCAGGGTGACGGCGGTCCGGCAGACGACCACCCCGAGCACGGCGAGGACGGCGGTCACGGCCACGGTGGGCGCGGCCCAGGCCCGCCAGGCGACGCGCCCACGCAGCAGCACGAGCCCCGCGGCCACGCCCAGCGCACCGCCGCCGGCGTTCATCTCCACGTCGGCGCTGTCGCAGATGCCGCTCACGAACGGGGCCAGTGCCTGGGTGAGTTCGATGAAGACCGGCAGTGCCAGGACGCCGGCCAGCGCGGGCAGCGGTCGGCGCAGGGCGAGCACGCCGAAGAGGCCGAGCGGCACGAACATCGCCAGGTTCCACAGGCCCTGCGTGGTGTACAGCGGCTCGGTGAGGTCGTGGTTGGCCACGCACTCGGCACGTCCGCTCGTGCCGCCGCGCAGCGCCAGCGTGACCCCGAGGACTCCGGTGAGACAGAACACCAGCGGCGCCCACCAGCCCGCGTGGGCGATACGGCGCCGGCGCGCCATGTCCCACGCGAGGAGCCCCAGGACGGCGGCCACGGCTGTGAGCCCGGCCAGGAACCATATGTCGTCCCCGAAGACGGCGTCGAACACGTCTTGCCCATCCCTCCGATGTCATGTCCGACGGCCTGGTCAGAGCCTCGAACCAGGTCCGTGTGCAGGGTGCGCGCCAGCTCGTACGCCGTGTGCGCAAAGGTGCCGCGTGCCGAGCGCCCGGCCCAGTACGCCGCATACACGGCGATGGGCTGCCGACACCACGGCCACGAATGCGCTCAGCTACTCCGCCACCGAACCCCGCCCTTCTGTGCCGCCATCAGCTTGGCGTGGAAGACTCACACAGCAGCCTGGCTGGTTCCCAGAACCCGTGGAACCGAGCCGAGTCCGCCGTGCGCCGTCGGCAACGCGCCAGCCTGCTGGGTTGCCAGCCGATAGGTACGCGGCAGGTCGCTCACCTGCTCTGCGGCTGCCATGCCGGCGCGTGCTCGGCCATCTGTTTTCGGCTGGCCGTGAACGTGGACATCGCCCCGCTGGTCGTTCGGCAAGGTACTGCTGCTTGACCGCGGCCAGCCGCCTTCTCTGAGGGTAACCGCGTGGCGCGAGGCGAGTGGAGGCCACTTTGCGCAGCTCAGCGCCGGTGCGTTCGACAGTATCGAGTGCAACACGTTTGGCGCTACTGCTAAAGCTCAGCTGACCTCTAGCCCGTCACAGACGTTCAGGAGTCAGACCAGACGCCCTCATCGTCGAGCGCTCGGTTCGAGGCTTCCAAGAATGCACGGAAGGCGGTTTGAAATCCGGATTCGATCGACGCGTAGTCCGAAGCCCCGAGCGATTGCCGGGAGATGCCTGCCATCCGTAAGCGCATCTCCATCCAGATGTGGACGCGGTCACCGACAGCCTCGGCCGCCGCGGTGACATAATCGGGGCCTTCAATCGATATGACCGAGAACGCGCGCAGTAGCTGGCCATGTGCGGTGGCGGCCTCAACCTGAATGAGTGCGAGCGCCCCTCGTGTGTCACCCGTCTCCGCGATCTCATGCGTTCGCTTGACGTTGTCCATGAAGGTGTAGAAACACTCGGCGAACGCTGCGTACGCGCCTCTTCGGGCGTCGCGGCGGACTCGCACGTGGTTGGCAAGTCCTTGTTGTTCGAACTGCATTCGCTGTTGCTGCAGTTGAGCCAACGCGCCGCGTGCGCTCAAACGCACCGTAATGAGGGCTGCCGCGGCGGCCCCCGCCGCTCCGATGATCGCGCCGATCAGTGCGGCGACCCCCTGATCCATGAGGGCAGTGTGACCCACAAGGCACGCCTCCGCCAGCGACTCAGCGCGTCTCTTCTGGATCGCGGTGCCTCGCATACCCAAACGTAACGGCCTGGCTCACCCGCGTTGGTTCAGAGCTCTGGTCAGGTCCCGGTTGGCTGCCCGTGCGGCAAGGAGGTCGGAGCGCGTTTCTTCCAACGCGGCGGTCAGCTCGACGTTCTGCTGTTCCAGCCTGGTGATCTTGCGCTGAAGTTCGTCGATATCGGCTGGATCCCCGAGCCCTGACTCCTGCCATGCCTGAGCTCCCAGCGCCTGCGAAAGCCGTGGCCACCTATGGCTACACCGCCTACGGCAACGACGACGATTCCGAGTACACGGGAATCGACAAGCCGGTGGCGACCGACCCGACGCGGGAGCCGTACAACGCCTGCCGGTTCTACGGCAAGCGCTGGGACGTGGACTCTCAGACGTACGACATGGGATTCCGCGACTACCGGCCCGACATCAACCGCTTACTCCAGCCCCCGTTCCCCGTAGGGCAGATCACGCGGCCGGGTCACCGCCGCCCCCTTCACGCGGGTGGCGAAGACCGCACAGGACGGGCAGGCCCGCGCTGCCTCGTCCGCCGTGATCAGGTGCACCCGACGCGTCCCGTCGGCCGGTGACTCCACCCGCACGACGGACACACCGTCGAGACCGAGCAGCAACGTCGTATCGCTGACCAAGCCCGTGGCTCCCCAATGATCCTTCTGCGTAGAGAACAGAAATGATCACGCAGGACCACGGGCGTCCTGCGTCCAGGGGCCAGTCCCGCCATGCACATCACACGCAGTGACGAACAGTCAGCGCGCCTAACGAGATGCACCGCTCAAGTTCGAAGACCCGGTATGACGCTGCTCATAGACTTGACTGTCCTGTCCGGCCAGGATGTGTGAGATTTCTCCCGCCACAGCACAGCGACGAACGAGGCCGCAGGATGCCGTACGAAGCCGAACCCCCGAGATCTGACGGGCAGTTGGATCCCCCGCCGCCGCACGGTCCGGATTCTGCTGAGGCGTACGGATGGCAGGAGCCCTCGCCGGTCCCAGCGCCGCGTGAGTCCGAGTCTTGGTTCCAGCCCCAGCCCCAGCCCCAGTCTTCGTACCCGTACCCGTACGCCTATCCGTACCCGCCCGCGTTCCAGTCTCCGGAGCCTTCCGGAACCAGCGGACTCGCGGTCACCGCCTTCGTCCTGGCCGTGACTCTCGTCCTCAGCCCGGTGGGCCTGGTTCTCGGCATCGTGGCCCTCGTCCGTCTCGCCCGCCGGGCCCGGGAGGGCCGGCCGCTGCGGGGCAAGGGCCTCGCGGTGGCCGCGGTCTCCGTCTCGGGGGCGGTGGCTCTCGTCGCCGTCCTGATCCTGACCGGCGTGATCCGGGTGTGGACCTTCTCCAGCGGTGTACAGCGCGATAACGACGGGTCCGTCGGGCAGAAGACCAGCGCCACCGTCATCGACCTACGCAAGGGTGACTGCTTCACCCCGCAGAGCGGACTGCCCGACGGCACCAAACGGAATCCGGGTGTCCTCAAGGTGGACATCGTCCCCTGTGACCAGCCGCACCAGGGTGAGGCCTACGGCGTCGCCACGGTCCACGGCCCGGACCGTTACCCCGGCAACGCTGCCGTCACCCGGCTGTCCCGCGAGGCCTGCGTGGACCCCCTCTTCTCCTACGTCGCCGACCTGTACGCCATGCCGCGGGTCCGTATGTACTTCTACCAGCCGGACCAGGCCGGCTGGACGGCAGGCAGACGAGGCGTCCTGTGCTGGATCGGCGCCCCCTCCGGTACACTGCGCGAGTCGGTCCGCCAGTCCGCCACTGACCTGAACCCCGACCAGCGCGCCTTCGTCGAGGCCCTCCACCCGCTCAACGCCGCGAGCCTGTACATGCCGGTCGAAGAGCCCACCGACGGCAACCTCACGGAGTACACGGCGTGGGCCCGGCTCAATGTCGGGGCCGTCCAGGACACCGTGAGCAACCTGAGGCGGACCGACCTGCCCGCCGCTGACCGCTCCGCCGTGGACGCCGTGGTGCGGCAGCTTCAGGTCACCGGCCTCTCGTGGGACAAGGCCGCCCGCGCCAAGGACGTGGCCACCCTGCGTGCCGCCCTCACCGAGGTCCAGGACCGGTCCGCGGTCGGCCAGGTCGCCCAGGCTCGTAAGCTGCTCGGCCTGCCGGCGTAGAGCAGGGCCCCAGGACCGGAGAACGTGCTCGGCCAGGGGAAGATCGGACAGACCCTGCTGACCGCGTGGATCACCAAGGAGTCCCTGCGCAACCTCCACGCCCCCGGCAGTCGCGCCGGGCCCTTGGCATATCCACTGCCCGACGGCAGCCCCGCGACCTCCGACACAGGGATCACCCCCAGATCAGCCAACGCGAGCCGAAACACGGAGGCTGGCTAGCCACCGTGTTTCGATTTCGGCACACCGATGCGGGCTCAGGAGATGTTCACGCTCGTGGCTCGTCGTCGCGATCTTCGTTGCGGGACTGTCGGGGGCGGGCGAAATCCTGAGCGATGAGCAGTAGGGCCCTCCTCAGCTACGTGTCGGTGGTCCGGCAGGCCGGGGCGCGGGCAGTGTCGGCGCCTCGGGGTAGGTCGCGCAAACAGCCTCGGGGCGCTGCGTCCGCACGGAGGACGCCTGGTCGGCTGTGAGGCGCTGTGCGTAGATGTCCAGGGCGGCGAGAGTCGTGCCGGTCGCGCCGTAGAGCATCCGCGAGCGGGGCAGCGTCAGCTCACTGGTGACGCTGCCGACGCGCTCGCCGTCGAGATACAGCGTGACGGTCGAACCGTCGCTGGTGAGAGCGAAGTCGGCCCATTGCTCTGACCCGAGGCCACGACCAAAGCTCTGGGTCACACCGTTCCAGCGCACGGTGACGTCGGTCGGGCTCAGGGTGACCCGGTTCGTGGAGTCGACCTGGCCGAGCAGAGTCACCGTTCCGCTCACCTTGGCGGTGCCGGTGACCGACCAGGGTCCGGTCAGGTTGGAGGCCCCGAGCCAGTAGCCGCCGGAGTCGATGACCTTCACCTGGCCCTTGTCCGGGTCGGTGGCTGAGCGCGTCGAGACGAACAGCGGGGTCATCCCGCTGAGGTCGCAGCGGTCGATGATTCCGCGTCGGTTGTTCGACGTGTGCGCGTCATAGGTGCCACGGGGGAACTCCGGATCCATGACGTATTGGTGGATCGGTCGAGCGTTCGTGGTGGTGTTGGGCTGCTGAACGCCCGTGTATCCCGGTGCGGTACCGATGGTCTGCATGGTGGCCTCGTATGCCGCGTACTCCGTCTGGGTGCGCGGGCGGGTGTTCCACTGCCGGTCTGCGACCCGACCTCTCGGCATGATCGACAGCGACTCGAGCCACTGGCCTTCAGCCCAGCCCAAGTCGTCACCCCAGACGTGCATGCCCCACCCGAGGATCTTCGGGTCAGTGGGTGTGGTCCACGTCTGGGCGATGCGCTGCTGGTTGGGGCGGCCTGAACGGGCCGGCACCAGGTAGAGAAAGCTGCTGTCAGCGACGATCTTGTCGTAGGGCTTCAGGTGGGCGGCGGTTCCACTGCCGGTCCAGTCCATGACGATGACGTTGGTGTCGAGCGGGATGTTGTGCGCTGACCCCTCGGAGCCGTTGTAGACCACTGAGGTGCGGCCCTTGGCTCGCACCTGGTCATTCACCTCATTGATGAACTCCATCTCGACATCGGCCGTCGTGGCGTACTTGCCGTTCGAGTTGGCCACGTAGTCCCGCAGGGCGGGGCAGCGGTTCATGTTCGGGGGCGTCTCGTCACCACCGAGGTGGACCCATGGCGAGGAGAACCAGGGGAGGAACTCGTCGAGCATCTCCTGGGAGACCTTGAGGGCCTTCGGGTTCATGAGGTTGAACGTGAAGTCGTCGGTCAGGTGGCTGTAGCTGTAGCCCTGGCAGGTGTTCTGCGGAGTCGCGCCCGTGTCGCGCTCACCGAACCCCGGTTCGACCTCACGCGGGCCGTCTGCCATGCCGATGTGGAAGTAGGCCGACTTGGGTGAGACGTGGGCCGGCAGCTCGAAACCTGGAACGAGGGTCACGTTGTTCTCCCGGGCGATCCGGTCGAGACTCTCGATGTCAGCCCGGTTGTAGCTGAAGCCTGGCTCGGCCAGCCCGGGGTACTTGGGGCTGTTGAGTCGGAAACCCTCGGCGTCATCGAAGTGAAGCACCAGGTAGTTCTGCTTGAGGTACCCCATCTGCCGGATGACGTCGGCCACGGCGCGAGGCTTCCAGTACTCACGGGACACGTCGATCGTGTTCATGCGCACGGTGGTGTCGGCGCGGTCAGTGAGGACACCAGTGGGCAGGGTGCGCTGGTCGGCGCTCCCGACCAGCAGCTGGATCAGGCTGCGCGACCCGTAATAGATGCCGCTGGCCGTGGGCGCGGTGAGCCGCACCGTCCGACCGATCTCCAGCCGGTACCCCTCGGGGCCGACCTCGGGTGCGAGAGCCGCATCGAGGGCCACCTGGATGCCATTGTCGTTCGCACTGTTCGCTTGGGTGAGGGGCAAGCGGACACCCGTGCGGGCCTCGATGTCCCGGGCGGCATACCGTGCGACCTCACGCAGCGGCC
Source organism: Streptomyces colonosanans (assembly GCF_001866645.1). Lineage (GTDB taxonomy): Bacteria > Actinomycetota > Actinomycetes > Streptomycetales > Streptomycetaceae > Streptomyces > Streptomyces colonosanans. Next base: position 274,791 of record NZ_MLYP01000058.1, on the reverse strand, counting down.
GGGTCGACACAATGGGGTCGGATTCTGTCGTCATGCCCGGGACAACGGTCCAGCGGCCGGCAGTGGCCGGATCGATCACGACCCTGGTCGTGTTCGCCAGGGTGAGCTCTCCCCCGGCGGGCTCCCAGTTCTGCGGAACCGGCAGCAGGGTCGTGCGTGGGTCGGCGACATCGCTTTGGGCCCCCGCGGGCGTTGTCCGAACAGCAGGGTTCGCGCCTGCCTCACTCGCCATTGCGGGCGACACCAGCACCGAGCATGCCGTCAGGGCTGCGAGCCAGCCAGCGAGTCCCGATACGCGCAACTTCACCGCCCCCTGGTGACGAGGGACGCCACGGCGCCCAAATCTTGACATGATGCCTCCATCAAGTGGTCTAGACCGGTTGAGAGTTGATGGGAGTGTGGCCCGTGCGAGCGCCACGGTCAAGAGGGGGAAGCGTGCAGGACTGACAAGCGGGGGCCAATGTGCAGGACTGACAAGAGGGGCCCAGCGTGCAGGGCTGACACTGCGGGTGCCGATACATCATCCAGGCTGGTCAAGCGGGATGTCTGTACTCGTGGAGGGTTCCGGCGAGTCGGTCTCGTCGTCGGACGTCCAGGTGGGTGATGTGGGCTGGCGGGTTGATCGGTTCGGGGAAAGGGCGTAGCGGTGCGGCTTGTCCGAGGGCTCGGTGTGGCCGGTGCTGGTCGTAGTGGGTCTCGAACTCGCGGAGCGCGTGCAGGAGGTGGCGCTGGTTCCAGATCAGAGTGCGGTCCAGGAGCTCTCTGCGGCAGGTCTGTATCCAGCGCTCCATCAGGGAGTTCATCCGTGGCATCCGGATGCCGGTGGTGACGGCCTTCAGGCCGGCGCCGGCCATGAGGGCGTCGAAGGCGGCGGTGAACTTGGCGTCGCGGTCGCGGATCAGGAACCTGGCCGTGCTGCCGGCGTCTTCGAGGTCCATGAGGAGGTTGCGTCCGAGTTGCACGATCCACTCTGCGGTGGGGTGTGCGGTGGCGCCGAGGATCCGGATCCTGCAGGTCGCGTGCTCGATGACGGCGAAGGCGTACAGGCGGGCTCCGGTCAGGATACGGGGCTCGAAAACGGCGCCGACGTCGGTACGGTCCTGCTGATCCTCGCCAAGGGACCCACCCCGCTGGAGCGGCACAAGGGAGTGACCAGCGAACTGCCTCCGCTGACATCCCTGCCCAGGGTGCGGAGCCGGCCTGCCGACGCGTGATGGTCGAACTTCCCCAGGGCACCCCGCACTTGTGTGCTGGGTTGCGCAGGCGATCGGTTCCAGGAAACGAAGGCAGCGTGCCCCGGGCGCTGAGCCGCGGCCTGCCGATCCCCGATGCCTCATGGATGACCCCCGGCTCGGGGTGCTCCTGTGAAGAGCGACCGACGCCTTCGGCGCCTCGTTGTGCGTGAGACCGTTTGGTGTTGGACGGTCCGGCAGCGTGTTGACGCCGTCCACCTGGCCGCCCCGGTGTTGCAGCGCACACCGGGCCGCACTGCGGCCCGGTGACCACAGCGGAGGGCCGGATGCCGGATGCCCCGGCCCTCCTCTCCCGCGATCCGACCCAGGTCAGGACACGGGGGATCCGTAGACACCCATTTCGTAGATGGAGTAGCCCCACGTCGTCTTTCGCCCTACACCCTGCATGCGAACGTACTGCACCGGCTCGTCCGCGGTGAGCCGGACCACGTCGTTGCCGCACGTGTCCGGGCGCTGGGTTGAGACGGTGGTCCAGTTGGTGCCGTCGGTGGAGGTCTGGATCCGGTACTCCGTCGCGCAGGCGTTCTCCCAGGCAAGGGTCACTGCCGCGACCTTCGCCGGCGCCGCGAGCTTGACCTGCACCCATTCGTTGTCGGAGTAGCCGGAGGCCCAACGGGTGCCCATATCGCTGTCGTTGACATACCGGGCGGCGAGCCGGTCGAGACCCTGCTCCACGCTTGACGCAGTCGCCGTGCCGTCCAGGGCGAGGTTCTTGCCGCCGCCCGCGGCGTCCCACAGTTGGAGCCGGACGTCGGCCTGGACCAGGAAGACGTCGAGGACCCCGTCGCCGACCTTGGGCTGGACCGAGCCCCAGGTGTTGCGCGGCGGACTGACCCGGACGGCGCGCGCTTGCTGCTGCAGATCCTGCGAATCGGCCAGCAGCGCGGCGGCCTTGGTCTCGTCCCCGGCCTGCCGGGCCTCGAGCGCGTCAAGCATGGCGACCATCGCCTTGCCCCACAGCTCGGTGGCGTCCAACCAGGGCGCGGCGTCATCGGTGAATCCCTTCTCCACCGCTCCGCCGCGCAGGGTGGCCGGGGCCGCGGCGATGGCGTTCGCGTAGGTACGCAACGCGGTGAGCGCGTCGGCGCGTCGCCCGTCGTCCCACGCCCGCCAGAACTCGGCCACGCGGGCAGCGAGCGCGGGTGCTTGGGGCTGCCAGGGGGTACTGCCGAAGGTCGGCGCCAGATGCTCGAGGTCACTGAAGACGAGCAGTGCCTTGGTGGCCGCGCGGTCGCCGCCCGCGAGATAGGCCATCGCGCGCGGCCAGCTGGTCTTCGCGTCGTACGCCTTGTCGTTCCAGGTGAAGTCCGCGGTGCCGAAGACCGCGACCTTGCTCGCATACGGCTCATTCATCGGGTTGGCCACGATGCCGGACAGGTGCGCCGAGAGACCGGCCTCACGCTTGTCGTACGGCGCGAGCAGCAGTCGCCCGCTGGTGTTGCCGAAGTCGTTGACCGGGTAGTTGTCCCAGACGAAGACCTTGCGTCCGAACAGCGTCGACACCTTGTCGGCCTGCGCGTTGGTGATCTCCGGGGGGACGACGTCGGTGCCGGTCCACATCACCACGACCGCGGGGTCGAGGGTGGCCCGCATGGTCTGCTTGTAGGCGGTGTCGGTCAGGTCTCCGTACTCCGTGGGCACCGTCTGCAGTGGCTGGGCGCCCTCGTGGGTGGCGATGAAGTTCCGCTGCAGGTCGTTGAGCAGGTCGACCTGGGCCTTCGCTGCCGCGGCACGTCCGGGCGCGCCGAACGCCGCCTGGTCTGCAGCGCAGTTCCACCGGGTGTAGCTGATGTCGTCAAGCGGGATGGAGAAGGACCGGGTGCCCAGGTCGTACAGCGCCTGGAGCTTCTCCTTGAGGGCCTTGCGGTCCGCGGCGTTGGAATAGCAGATCGAACCGCCCGGTGAGACGGCGAATGTGAAGTGCACATGGTTGGTTCCGGCCCGTGCTACCAGCTTGCCCAATTCGGTCAGCTTGTCCGCCGGGTAGGGGTCGCGCCACTTGTCGCGGTGGTACGGATCGTCCTTGGGAGCGTACACATAGGTGTTGGCCTTGACGTCACCATAGAAGTCCATCTGGTCGAGCCGGTCGGCGTGCGTCCACGGCGCGCCGTAGAAGCCTTCGATGGTGCCGCGCAGTGGCATGGACGGGAAGTCGCTGATCTGGGCGCCCGCCACCTTCCAGCCGTCGTCGGACCGGACGAACAACTGGCGCAGTGTCTGCACCGCGTAGAACTGGCCTGCGGCGTCGCTGCCGCCGAGAGTGATCTCCGTGTGCGGATTGCGGCCCGAGACCCGCAGCGCGTATCCCTCGGCCTTGTCGGGTACGGCCGTGTCGCCGAGCGCTTGCGAGATGTCCGGGCGTTCGGCCGGGCCGAGTCGCACCTTGAGCAGACCGGCCGCGGCCGCGGGAATCCCGTCGGGACCGACGATGTCCACCCGGTCCGCGCCGTGCGCCTTGAGCTCCCTGACGAGCCGGTTGCGAGCCGCGGGGTCGGTCCGGTCGTCGGCGACCACGAGCACGCGACCGGTGACGACGGCGGCGTCACCGCTGCCGACGAGTGACTGCGGGGTCGGTGACACCACGGGGACAGGCGCTTGAACAGAGGATGCGGACGCGGGATGGGCCGCGGGCACGGGCAGAAGCGCACCGACGCCGAGGGTCGTGGCCAGCGCGAGGCAGGCTCTGGAAGTGATCTTGCGATTTCTCATGGGATCTCCGTGGTCCGGACCGGCGGCGATCAGCACGTCACCGCCGGTGGTGTACCTGTCAAGAGGGTCGAAACGGAGGGATCGGAAGGGGCCGAAGCGAACCGGTGCGCCACATGCGGGCGGCGCGGGTTCAGCTCAGCTCGTCGACTTCGCGTCATCGAGCCACTTCGGCGTGGGGTGCTTCTCCAGCGAGGCGTAGTCGCCGGTGCAGCGGTCGGTTCAGGCGTTGTCGGATGCGGAGGCGGTCGATGGGCTTGCCCTAAGGAGCAGTGCCAGGGCGCCCGTTACGGCGGGCCCGGTGATTCGTAGCAGGTGTCGGCGACGTCGTCTCACACACAGCTTCCGGGGGACAGGAAGCCACCTCTGGTGTCGGACAGATACGGTCCGAATCCAGAGAAAGGCCCGATGAACAAGGACTATCGGCGCGTCCTCACGCGCTACGCGGGGTCGGGCTCCGGGCTCATGGAGTGAACCTCCAGGCGCCACAGCGAGTAGCCGAAGCCGGTCGCCCGCTTGATGCCCTGCATCCGCACGTACCGGGCGGTCGCCGGGGCGAAGGTGAGCTCGTCGACGCGGGCGCCGGCCGGCTTGTCGCGAACCGAAGCGACCGTCGTCCAGTCAGCGGCGTCGTTGGAGACCTGAATGTCGTAGTCGCGGCCGGAGGCCGTCTCCCAGTCGAGCAGGACACGCTGGACGGTCTGCGGGGAACCGAGGTCGACCTGGATCCATTCGCCGTCGCGGTAGGCACTGGCCCACCGGGTCCTCCCGTCGCCGTCGGTGGCGTTCTCCGGTCCCAGACTTGCCACTTCGGACGAGGACGCGATGGTCGGCCGGTGCAGTGCCAGGTCCGGCACCTCGAAGACACGCATGCTCCACAGCGCGTACCCGTTCTGCTTCTTGTCCGCCTGCGTGCCGACGAGCCGTACGTGCCGTGCCGTGACCGGCTCGAACGTCAGAGTGTCGACTCCCGCGGCGTCGCGGCCGGTACGGCTCGCGACGGTCGTCCAGTTCTCGCCGTCCCGTGACACCTGGACCTCGTAGTCGCGCCCGTAGGCGGGCGCCCAGTCCAGCTCGACCTTGCTGATCGCGACCGGCTTGCCGAGGTTGACCCGCAGCCATGCCTCGTCTCCCGGACCGCTGGCCCACGTGGTGGTGCGCACCCCGTCGAAGGCCGCGGCCGCCTCACCGGCGGAGGCGGTCGACTCCTTGCCCAGGCTCACCTCTCCTGACGCCGGCGTGGCGAGTGTGGTGGAGACCTTCGTCAGTCCGGTGCCCACGCCGAGCTTGCGGACCGTGTCGAGGAAGGTGCTGTACGGCACGTCGGCCTTGGCTCCGCTCCACATCTTCTGCGCCAGCGTGCCGAACGTGGGCTCGACCAGCCTGTGCACGTCGAGTTCCGAGTAGTTGTCCAGGGTCAGGTCGTTCCACACCGCCGACATGGCTCCGAGCAACTGCGGGTCGCCGGGGCGCACGCTCTGCCCGTCGGGGAAGACATTCGGCTCCCACTGGTCGTAGAGGTACTTCCCGTCCAGCCCGTGGCCGTGGTAGTAGTCCGCGAAGGGGACGATGTAGAGCAGGGCGTCATTGGTGTTGATGAAGGAGTAGCCGTCCCGCTTGAGCGCCTGCGGCCCGTACCAGCCGTTGTTCCAGCTGTTCATGGTCACGTCGCGGTCGTAACCGTCGGCATTGGCCGCCATGACCGACAGGCTGCCCCAGGCCCGTGGATGCTTGCCGAGCGAGCGGATGTGGGCGGCCATCTCGTTGAAGTAGTCCCTGTAGCGGGGCTTGTCCACCGTGTACTCGTCGGCACCGAAGTGCACGTCGGGGCTACGGAACCAGGGCACGAACTCGTCGAACACCGACTTCATGAACGCGGTGGTCTCGGGCTTGGACAGATCGAGGTGGTCGGAATCGCCGTTGTTGAGGCCGAGCGACGGGCGGAACCGGGTGAACGCCAGCGAGTGGGCGGGCGCGTCGAACTCGGGGATGATCGTGACGCCGTTCGCGGCGGCGGTGTCCTCGAAGGAGTCCCAGTCGGCGCGGTCGTACGCCCCGTCCTTGGAAGCCAGCCCGGCCAGCTCGGGGTTGTCGGTCTTGAGCCGGAAGCCGGCCTCGACCTGGCTCCAGGGCCTGCCACGCGGGAAGCCGTTGTCGTTGAGGTGAAGCTGCAGCTCGTTGAGCTTGAACCAGCCCATCACCCGCAGGTAGTCGCGGATGTAGTCGGGGGTGAAGAACCGCCGCCCGACGTCCAGCATGAACCCGCGGACTTTGTAGTTGGGCCAGTCCACGGCCGTGCCCACGGGGACGGAATCGCGACCGTCTGCGAGGAGCAGGATCTGCAGCAGGCTGCGGGTTCCGTAGTAGACACCCTTCTCCGTCGGCGCGGCGATTGTCACGTTGCGGTCGCTGGCCGTGAATATGTACCCCTCCTCGGCGAATCGGGCGCCACCCGCCGCGTCGGTGAGGGAGGGGTCGATCGACAGGACGATGTCGCCGTCTTGTGGGACCCGGGGGGAGACGTCCAGCTTGTGCCCTGTCACCTGTTGGATCTCGGTGGAGAGTTGCGCGCCCTGGTCGTCGAGTTGGCCGACCTGCTTCTTGGCCAGCACGATCCGGCTGTTCTTGCGCAGCTGGAACTGACCCGTTCCGCCTTGCCATTGTTGAAGGGCGGGCACCACGGCGGGCCGGGCGTTGCGGTCGGTTGTCGCTGGGGTGGGTTCGGCACCCGCTGATGGGACTGCCAGGAAGGATACGAACACCCCGAGCACCAACACTCTGATCAGTCGAGACGCATGTTGATTTATGCTCACTCTGACCTCCTTTTGGGCGGGATCGAACAACGTATACCCGAACCCCGACGTGAGGTATAGACCACTCGCGCCCTCCCCGGAGGTGTCATGCCGCAGTCGGAGCCAGCTGATGCACAGATGCGGGCCTGCGGGGTCGCCGAAATGTCCGGTCCGGTCCAGTCGCTACGGCTGCCCAGGCCCCAGTCACCCGGGCCAGGCGAGATCTTGCTCGACGTCCTGGCCGCTGGGGTCGGCCCCTGGGACCGGCTGCTTGCCTCCGGTAGATGGGACGTGGGCCTGCGCTTTCCAGCGGCCCTCGGGGTGGAGGGCGCAGGTCGTGTCGTCGCCATGGGGCCGAATGTGACGGCCCCTGCCGTGGGTGACCTGGTGCTGGCCCACAGTGCTCCGCTGCCCGGTCACAGCGGCTTGTGGGCCGAGCAGGTGCTGCTGCGAGCCGCGGACGCGGCACCTCTGCCCGAAGGCCTGGACCCGGCGCGGGCGGCGGCCCTTCCCGTCAACGGCTTGACCGCCTGTCAGGCTTTGGACTGGCTGGACCTGTCCAGCGGCATGCACCTGCTGGTGACGAACGGAGCGGGAGTGACCGGGGCCCTCGTCCTGCAACTCGCGCTCGCGGCCGGAGTCCATGTGACGGCGACGGCGTCCCCCCGCTCCTTTGACCGGCTGCGCCGCCTGGGCGCGACAGAGGTCATCGACTACCAGCGCCCCGCCTGGCCGCGCGAGGTCGGGCGTGTCTTCGATGCGGCGCTCGCCGCAGCTCCCGGAACGGCCGCCACCGCCGGGGAACTTGTCCGCCCAGGTGGTCGGCTGTGCTCCATCACCTCGGACGCCCCGGCCGCGAGCGCTGAACTCGCTTCGGCCGATCTCTACGTTCGTCCGGACGCAGAGACTCTCGCTGTCCTCGCCAGCCAGCTCTGCGACGGCGCACTCGACCTGCCCACGGAGGTACTTCCCCTTGATGAGGGCCCCGGCGCCTTCGACCGGTCCTCGAGGGGCCTCACCGGCGGAACCAAACTCGTGCTCCGCGTGACCGACCCGGCTTCCTGACCGCCACGTCGTTCCTGTACCGAATTCTCACCGATCCAGGATTCCGGCCCTGCACCGTGGCCGATGCCGTGGCCGAGCCGTTCTTCGAGCCTGCCTGAACAGCCGGTGACGGAGAGGAGGGAACTTACTCAGATGGACGACATGTGGGCCGCCGTCGTACGAATCCCGGCAATCAGCATCCGCGCCGTACGCGTGGCCGCAGCCGCCAACGACGCGCCGTGCGGGCAGTCGCGTACCCATGGTGGTGGCGTTGGGTGTCGCGGTGGTCGGCATGGTGCTCGCGGTGGTCAGCGTCCTGGTGGGCAGGAGTAGAACTCGCCCCAAAAGCATGGCAGTTGTGCTACGAGTTCTCCGCCAGCCTCTCCCAGTGGTCGGCGAGCTCGTGCAGCGTGGCCATGAACGGTGCACGCTCCGTCTCGTCGAAGGACTCCAGGAGGACCTTGTCGAGCGCCCGTGCCCGGTCATGGGCCCCGCGGAGGGCCTCGCTGCCCGCGTCGGTGAGGTAGAGCAGCTTGCGGCGGCCGTCGGCGGCATCGGGGCGGCGGGCAAGCAGGCAGCGGTTCTCCAGTCGACGGGCCACATCGGCCATGGTGGATGTGTCCAGGGACACGGCAGCGGCCATGGAGCGCTGGTCGCGCCCCGGGTTGGCTTCGACCGCCTGCAGTACCGCGAACTGCGGGCCGGTCAGCACCGGATCCACGTCGCGCGCCCATACCGCGAGATATGCCTGGTAGAGACGGCGGACTTGATAGCCGGGCGCGGCGGTCAGAGCAGCCGGTATCTCCGGCGTGGTCTCGGCTGTTGGGATCTGGTCGGTCATGGGGCCTACTTAAGCACGCACGGGCTGGACCGAGCGACAGCGGCAGTGGTCGGAATGCGGCGGGAGTGGCCCCTCGGTCAACGGCCGAAACCGGGGTGGATCGACCCCGTCAGGTCGGTCAGCCGGAGTCCGCTGCCGCCGCTCTTGAGGGCGATGATCTCGGCCGCGATGGACACGGCGGTCTCCTCCGGGGTCCGGGCGCCCAGGTCGAGGCCGATCGGGCTGGACAGCCGTTTCAGCTCGGTCTCGGTCAACCCTGCCTCCATGAGCCGGTTCCACCGGTCCCGGTGAGTGCGTCGGGAACCCAGCGCGCCGATGAAGCCGACGTCCGGCAGGCGCAGCGCAACCTGCAGCAGGGGGATGTCGAACTTGTGGTCGTGGGTCAGCACGCAGATCACGGTGCGCCCCTCGATCCGCCCGGCTTCCGCCTCGGCCTGGAGGTATCGGTGCGGCCACTCGACCACGACCTCGTCGGCGCCGGACAGCCGGTCGGCGGTGGCGAACACCGGGCGCGCGTCGCACACCGTGACTCGATAGCCGAGGAACGAGCCCGTGCGGGCCAGGGCGGCCGCGAAGTCGATGGCACCGAAGACGATCATCCGGGGTGGCGGTGCGAAGGACTCGACGAACACCTCCAGCCCGTCGCCGGACACGTCCGGGTCCTCGCTGTCCTCGCTACGGCACGGCCCGTCTGTACCGTAGCGCAGTACACCGGTCCGACCGGCGTCGAGCAGGCCACGGGCGTCCTGGCACAGGATGCCGTCCAGCCGGTCCGAGCCGGTCCCGCCCGCCACCCGGTCCGGCCAGACGATCAGTCGGCGACCGAGGCGTTCCCGTGGCCCGACAATCACGGTGGCAACGGCGACCGGCCGCCTGGCCCGCACCGCCGCGGCCACCTCCCCCAGTTGGGGGAACGTCTCCGGATCGACCTTCTCCACGAACACGTCGAGCGTGCCGCCGCAGGTCAGCCCGACCGCGAAGGCATCGGTGTCGGACACCCCGTACCGCTGGAGCACTGGACGATCTCCGGCGAGGACCTCCTGGCCCAGGTCGTAGACGGCGCTTTCGACGCAGCCGCCCGAGACGCTGCCGACCGCTTCCGCGGCCGGGCCCACCAGCATCGAAGCACCCGGCCGACGGGGAGCGGAGCGATGCGTGGCCACCACGGTGGCCAACGCCGACGCCTTGCCTTCGGCCCACCAGGACACCAGCGGGTCCAGCACGTCACGCATGAGTCACTCCCTTTGGCACCCGAGCGCTCTCCGGACTTTGCTTGTGCCTCAGCCCGCGGTCGAGCCGGTCACCCGCCCGCTGAGCAGGCTTCCGGCGCCCGGCACGACGGGGGGCAGGCCGAGCTCCGTCAGGATGCTGAACGCCGTCGACGTGGCCGCCGACAGCACGGGCAATCCGGCTTCGTCCTCCACCGGCTGGATCGACGCGAGGGACGGCATCTGCACGCACGCCGACAGCACCAGGGCGTCTGCCCGGCGCAGGTCGAGGCGCCGCCAGTGCTCGCGCAGATCGGCGGGGTCGAGGCGGGCGACCGCCAGGTTGTCGGGCACTTCGAGGCTGAGCGCGTCGACCACCTCGACGCCGGCGTCCTCGATGTAGGCAACGACCCGGGTGGTCAGTTCCTTCATGTACGGCGTGATGACGGCGACCCGCCTGGCGCCGAGAGCACTGATGCCGCTGAGCAGGGCACCGGCGCTGGAGACCACTGGAGCCTTGGCGCCTTCGGCGCGCAGCGCGGAGGTGATCTCGGCCTCCGCCACGCAGTGGTGGCCCGGTCCCTGGGCCATGATGGCGACCAGACAGGCGGTGGCGACGACGTCGGGTCGGGCGTCGGCCAGTTCGAGTGCGGCCCGCTCGGTCTGCGCGTTCATTCCGCGCAGCTCCTCGGGGGTGACATGCTTCATCCGCATTCTGCTGCTGTGGAACACGAAGCGGTCATCGGGTTCGACGGCCTCGCGGGCGTTCAGCATGCGCGGCAGTTCGGTTTCCATCGTCAGGTTGGAGCTGGGCACGATCAGGCCGATGTGATGGTCCGTCATGGGTGGGGTCCTCCGGTTGAGTGTGCGGCGTCGTCAATGGACGTGGCCCGCCGTCACGGCGTGGGTGGGGCTTGTGCCGCGGCAGGCAACGTTCGCCCCGTTGCCTGCCGCGGCACTAGGCGCCAGTGCGAGGCCGGGAAAGGATGGTGCTCAGAGCCGTACGCAGGGCCGTGAGAGCGGTCGCCGGGGCGTCCCAGAAGATCATGTGCCCGGCTCCGGGGACCTGGTGCAGCGAGGCCGACGGGTTGCTCACGGTGGCCTCCTGCGCCCCCGCGTCGGTCACGACCGGGCTGTCGGCGCCGTACATCAGGTGCGCGGGCTCGGGTACACGCGGCCACCAGTCGAAGAAGTCCTCGTGCTCGAATCCGTGGTGCGTGGCCACGATGGCCTCCTCGGCGCAGCTGGACAGCCAGCGCGCCCGCAGTTCCTGCTCGCGCCTCGGCCAGTCGGGCCAGGAGAGGGCTACCTCGTCGGCATCTGTGCCACGCCGGGCCTCGGACAGCTGCCGCCGGAAAGCGTCCAGACGGGTGGGGTACGGTCCGCGGCTCGGGCCGCTCATCGGCGGTTCGGCCAGGACCGTCCCCCGTAGGACCACCTTGGCCCGCACCGCGACGACGGCTGCGATCCGCGCGCCCATGGAGTGGCCGAGCAGCAACGGCCGTTCGAGTTCCAGTCCGGTGATGAGAGCTTCGGTGTCCTTGGCGTAGTCCTCCAGCCCGTAGCCCTCGCCGTCGTCCGACAGTCCGCGGCCGCGTACGTCCAGCACCACGGGTCTGACCAGATCGGTCAGTTCACGGGCGACGAAGTCCATGGTGATGGCGGGGCTGGTGATGCCGGGAAGGACGACCAGCGGGGGCAGGTCGCCGCCGTAGTCGAGGGCATGCAGCCGGAGGCCGCCGGAGCGGACCCATCTGCTGGTGGCGGGCGTGGCTGCGAGGTCGGCGAGCCCGGACTGCAGGACCGATCGCTGGGACACGGGATTCCTCCTCAAGAGTGTGCGCGTCGGGTGGTACGGGGGGCGGTCGGCCCGGACGGGGAGCTGACGTAGCCGATGGCGTCGTCGAGACTGATGACGTCGCCGTACTTGGCCTGGATGTCGAAGAGCGCCGCCTCGGCTGGGCCGTCGGCCCGGTCGCCGACGCAGGCCTGGGGTACCAGCACCGGGAAGCCTGACTGGACGGCATCTACAGCGGTGGCCCGTACGCAGCCGCTGGTCGTGGCACCACACACCACGACGGTGTCACAGCCGAGTGCGGTCAGGGTGGCGCCGAGGTGGGTGCCGAAGAACGCGGAGGCTCCCTTTTTCACCACCAGCAGGTCGTGTCCGGGCCGCATGGGCAGTCGGGGGTCGATGGCCACCGCGTCGCTGCCCTCGACCAGTTCGCGCAGACCCGGTGCCTTGCGTAGCCAGGCGATCGAATCGCCGGTCGACTCGGCCTCGGTGTAGGCGATGGCAGTGAAGATCACCGGAACGTCGGCCGGGCGTCCCGCCTCGATCAGGCGGGTGGTCGCGGCCACGACCCCGGTCAGGTCGGCGCCCGAGGGATACGAGTCCTCGGTGAAGCCCCGGGTCAGGTCCACCACGACGATCGCCGGACGGCTGCCGCGCCGGACCGGGGCGCCGAAACCGGCCTTCGTGTAGGTGTGAAGGGTGCTGGCACCGTAGATTCCCCTGCTCATCGGCCCCTGCCCAGGAGTCGGCCCTGGAAGAACCCGAAGAGGAAGGCGGCGGCGACCGGCCCGTACTTCTTCAGCAGCGGGCCGGCGATCAGCGACAGCCCGTTCAGCTCGGCGGAGGGCGTGGCGGCCACGGCGGCGGATGTACCGGGAGCCGTGCCGGCCACGGGTGCGGACGGGCCGGGAGGTGCGGCGGCGGTGGCCGGGAGAACGGCCGCATCGCCCTGGGCGAGGAGGAGGTTTCCGAGGTTCTGGGCGAACTGCTGGAGGATCCGGTCCGACACTGTGGCGATGGCGCCCTTGCCGAACTGGGCGATCTTGCCACGGATCACCAGGTCGGTGGTGAGGTTCAGTTGCGCGCCGTCCGAGGCCGGGAGCACCTCCACACGGACCTCGGCCTCGGCGTCGCCGCTGCCGTGCGTGTCCGCGCCACTGGCGTGGACACGCAGGTACCGCTTCTCGGCGTCGACCTCCAGGAAGCGCACGCTGCCGGCGTAGGCGGCCGTGATCGGACCCACCTTGACCTTCACGGCACCACGCCAGGCGTCGCCGTCACGGCCCGCGAGAGTGGCGCCCGGCATGCAGGACGCCACTCGTTGCACGTCGCTGATCAGGGCGAACACCGCGTCGGGCGCGGCTTTGACGGGGACGGTGTTGATCAGTTGCATGATGTCTCCTCGGTGCCCGCGGCCCGCTGGGCGCGCCGGGCGGTCGCGCAGGCGTCGATCGCCTCGACGATGGTCTGGTAGCCGGTGCACCGGCACAGGTTCGCGGCGACGACCTCCCGGATCTCCTCCTTGGTTGCCTCGGGCCGCTCCGTGAGGAAACCCTGGGCGAGCATCAGGAAGCCGGGGGTGCAGAAGCCGCACTGCAGGCCGTGGTGTTCGGTGAAAGCCCGCTGCAGATCGTTGAGTTCGCCGGTGCCGGGGTCGGCAAGGGACTCCACGGTGGTGAGCTGCTTTCCCTCCGCCTGTGCGGCGAACATCAGGCAGGCCCTCACCGGGAGCCCGTCGACGAGCACGGTGCATGCTCCGCAGATGCCGTGCTCGCAGCCGACGTGGGTACCGGTCAGCCGCAGGTTGTGGCGGAGCACGTCCACCAGGGTGCGGCGCGGCGAGGTGATCACTTCGCACGACGTGCCGTTCACGTCGAGGGTGAGGAGCTGGACGTCGTCGCCCAGGCTGCCGGTGTCGTTCATGGTGTCTGCTCCAGTGCGGGCGAGGTCAGGGCGCGGTGGACCGTCTCCGGCGTGATGGGTGTGTTGTCCAGTTCGACGCGCGTGGCGCGCAGCGCGTCGTTGACGGCGTTGAGTACGGCGGCCGGGGCCCCGATGGTGCCGCCCTCCCCGGCTCCCTTGGCCCCGGTCTCGGTGAAGGCGCACGGGGTCTCCAGGTGGTGGATGGTGACCTCGGGGATCTCGTGGGCGGTGGGGACCTTGTAGTCCATGAAGCTGGTGGCCGACGGCTCGCCCTGCCCGTCGTAGGTCACCTGCTCGAAGAGCGCCCCTGCGATGCCCTGGGCGATGCCGCCCCGGCACTGGCCTTCCACGACCTGCGGGTTGATCGCCACACCGCAGTCCTCGACGCAGACGTACGCGAGGATCTCAACCTGGCCGGTGCCCTCGTGCAGTTCGACGACGACGCCGTGGGTGGCGTTGGAGAAGGTGCCGTCGTTGAAGACGTCGAAGGCGGCGGTGGCGGTGAGGCCGGGGTCGATGTCCTTGGGCAGCAGGTGGGATTTGAGGTACGCGGTTTCGGCCAGGTGCTCGTGGGTCAGTACTGCGTCCGGGTCATCGCGGCGGCGCACCCGGCCCCGGTCCAGTTCGGTCTCTTCCGGGGGGATGCCCCACTCGGCGGCGGCAATCGCGCGGAGCTTGTCGCCCAGCTTGGCCGCGGCCAGGCGCACGGCACTGCCGCCGACCGTGATCGAACGGCTGGCGAAAGTGCCCCAGCCGTAGGTGATGCGATCGGTGTCGCCCTGGTGGAGTTTGACCTTGGCGATGTCGACGTGGAGCGCGTCGGCGACGATCTGCGCCATGGTCGTCTCGTGGCTCTGCCCGTGGCTGATCGTTCCGCTGGTGACGGTGACCGCGCCGCTGGTGTCCATGCGGGCCTCGGCGAGGTCGAACCCGGGGACGACCTCCATCTTGCGCGCCGCGAAGGCGGTGGAGCCGTAGCCGGTGCGTTCGCTGAAGCAGCTGTAGCCGATGCCGATGTGTCGTCCTTCGGCTCGGGCGGCGGCCTGCCGGCCGTACCAGCCCGCCTCCTTCAGTGCCTGCTCGCACAGGTTGAGGGATTCGAGGTAGGAACCGGGGTCGTAGGTGATGTTGTTGACGCCGGTGTACGGGAACTCGGTGATGATGTTGCGGCGTCGGATCTCGACCGGGTCCAGTCCCAGTGCGCGGGCGGCGCGTTCCATGAGCCGCTCGACCACCATCACGTACTGCGGTCGGCTCACACCCCGATAGGGGGCGGTGGGCGCCTTGTTGGTGGTGATGGCCCGGCCGCGTACCCGGTAGGCGGGGACCTTGTAGACGCCGGACATCTCGGCGGAGGCCATCAACGGCTCGATGCCGGCTGTGAACGGGTAGCAGGAGTAGGCGCCCATGTCACACACCACGTCCGCGTCGAGGCCGAGGATCCGACCGTCGACGTCGAAGGCGGCGCGTGCGGTGTAGTGCTGTTCGCGGGCGAGGAAGGACGCGGACAGGGCGTCCTTGCGGTCCTCGATCCACTTGACGGGTCGGCGCAGTCGTAGAGCAGCCGCCGCGGTGGCGATCTCCTCGCGGCCGACCACGCACTTGAGGCCGAATCCGCCGCCCATGTCGGGCACGATCACGCGCACCGCGCGCTCGTCGAGCCGCAGACAGCGCGAGGCGACGGTGCGCACCTGGTGCGGGACCTGGGTACAGGTGTGCAGGACGAGTTGTTCCTCGCGGCCGTCCCAGTGCGCGACCGCACCGCGGGTCTCGAGCGGCAGCGCGTTCTGCCGGCCGGTCCTCGCCTCCACGCGGACGACGCAGGGGGCGTTGTCGAAGATCTCATCGATGCCCTCGGTGGCGAACAGGGAGACATCGACCAGGGTGTTGTGCGTGGCCTCCTCGTGCACCAGCGGGGCGCCGGGGGCGAGGGCCTGATCCTCACAGGTGACGGGTGCGAGGGTCTCGTACGTCACCTTGGCCGCCTCCAGGCCGTCCTCGGCGGCGTAGGCGTCAATGGCGACGACGATGGCGATGGGCTCGCCGACGTAGCGGACCCGGTCGCGGGCGAGGACGGGCATCGCAGTGGGCACAAACTCGGTGAGCGGGCGGCCGAGTTGGGCTGTGATGTCGCCCAGGTCCAGGTCCATGGCGGTGAACGCGGCGACGACACCGGGCACTTGGCGCACCTGAGTGAGGTCGACCTCGGCGAGCGCCGCGTGGGCGACCGTGCTGCGGACGAACTGCGCGTGCAGCATGCCGGGCAGTTCGACGTCGTCGACGAAACGGCCGTGCCCGGTCAGCAGTCGGGGATCCTCGCGGCGGGCCACCGCCCTGCCGACCAGCCGGTCGTCCTTGGCGGATCTCATCGGGACATCGCCTCCTCACAGGCGCGCTCGACCAAAGTGCGGATCAGGTGCTTGCGGTACTGGGTGCTGCCATTCGCGTCTCCCGGAGGGTCCACGGCTGCCGCTGCCGCCTTCGCGCAGTCACGGAAGGTGCCGCCGGCGGCCAGCACCGCCTCCGCCTCCTGGACCCGTACCGGCATCGCGGCCACACCGCCGAGGGCAACTCGACCGCCGTGGACGGCCCGGCCGTCGGAGTCCAGGTCGACGGCGGCCGAGACGATGGCGAAGTCCCCGCGGCGCTCGGCGAACTCGGTGAGCGCCGCGTGGGGCGCGGGACGCGGGAAGACGATCTCGACAAGGATCTCGTCGGCGTCCAAAGCGGTCGTGTAGTAGCCGAAGAAGAACTCCCGGGCCCGAATGCGGCGTTGGCCGCGCAAACTCTGGGCCACGAATTCGGCGTCCAGCAGTACGGCGAGCAGACACCACTCGGCGGTCGAGTCGCCGTGGGCCATACTGCCGCCGACCGTGCCGCGGGTACGGATCGGCACATGACCGATCCACGCCATGGCGTCGCGGATGATGTCGAAACCCGCTCCCAGCTTGTGCGGCGGGGAGATCTCCACCGTGTGATGAGTGGTGAGCGCCCCGATGCGCAGCTCGCCTTCGGCGCCGACCCCGAGATGGTCGAGCTCACGTAGGCAGCCGATGTCGACCAGGTGCGCCGGGCGGGCCAGCCGGAAGTTCATCATCGCGACCAGGCTCTGGCCGCCGGCGATGACCTTGGCGTCGTCGCCCAGTTCGGCGAGGAGCGCTGTGGTGTCCTCGACGTCGCGCGCCCGGTGGTAGCGGAAGGGAGCGGGCTTCATGTCTCTCCTGTCGTACGGAGTCGGCGGGCAGAGTGTGCCCGGTCAGGCGGTGCGCGCCCTCAGAGCACCGCTTGATCGGATGCCGGTACCGGTGCCGGTCGGGCTCTCGGAGCGTCCTCGGTGCCGCCGTCCAGTGCCCGTCCCTTCGTCTCGGGAGCTGCGACCGCCATCCAGACGACGGCCCCCACCACAGTCAGAGCCAGCACCGCGAAGGTCAGCGGCAGCCCCAGCAGCGGCCACATCACCGAGCCGAACAGCAGCGGTGCGAAGCCGGTGAGCACCCGGCTGAAGGACGACGCCCAGCCGAAACCGCTGGCCCGCAGCAGCGTCGGGTACAACTCGGACACGTAGGCGTACATGGCCGGGATGGCCAGCTGCATCAGGAAGCCGAAGACCGCTATGGCCACCACGGATCCTGTCGGCATGTCCAACAGGAGCGCGAACGTGACCAGCGCCAGGGAGGCCAACGGGGCCGTGACACCGATGAGCCACTTCCGGCCGACCAGGTCCACCAGCACGGTGGACGTCAGGACGCCGATGATGCCGACGCCGCTCATCAGCGTGGTGCTCATGAAGGCGGCCGTGTCGCCCAGGCCTTCCGCCTTGAGGATCGACGGCATCCAGCTCAGCGCCGCGTAGTACACCAGCATGACGGTTGCGAACAGCAGCCAGGCGGCGGAGGTGATGTGTGGGCTGAACTTCCAGACGTCTCGGAGCTGTTCGAGGGCCGCTCTGGGTCCAGTGGCCCCGGCGTCCTCGACCGGGGCAGGTATGGCATACGGCTCGACCGGCGCTCCGGTGCGGGCCACCAGGTCATCGATGACGGCGCGCGCCTCGGTCTCCCTGCCCTTCTTGCTGAGGTAGACCGGCGACTCGGGGACGCCTCGGCGTACCCAGAACAGCAGCAGTGCCGGGACGGTCATGGTGGTGAGCATCCATCGCCAGTTGTTGTCGAGTGTCAGCATGGCCGTCGACACCAGACCGCACAGCGTCACACCGACCGGCCACCACGCGTCCAGCGCGGTAAGGACACGCCCGCGGTACTTCTTCGGGGAGAACTCCGCCACCAGCGCGTAGTCGACGGGGATACATCCGCCGAGTCCGATGCCGGCGACGAAGCGCAGGGCCAGGAAGACCGAGTAGCTCGGGGCGAGGGCGCTGACCACCGAGAAGAGCGCGAAGATCAGCAGCGTGATACTGAACGCCTTCTTGCGGCCGATGCGGTCCGCGACGGCGCCCCAGGCCACCGCGCCCACGGCCATACCGACCAGGTTGGAGGTGGCGACGAGGCCGCGCTCGGAGAGCGTGAGGTCGAAGTGCCCACCCAGCAGCGGCATGAGGAAGCCGTTGAGGGCGATGTCGTAGGCGTCGAACAGGTAGCCGAGGCCGCCGATGATGAAGATCTTGCCTTGAACTCCCCATCTCCAGGGGAGGTCCTGAACAATCTGGTCGCCTGTTTTCACGTTCACTCCACGGGTGTTCGAGGGGGACGCGCCCGCACGGAGCGGACACCGGGGGTGCCAAGGCTGGGGAGCGGGGAAGCGGAAGCGCGGGCTGGTTCCGTCAGCGGGCGAAGCGGTAGTCGTATGCACCCAGGTCCGGGTCGCTGAGCGGTGTGCCGCTCCACAGCCAGTGGTAGGAGACGTCGGACTCGCCGTCGAAGCCACGCCTGAGCAGGTCGTCCCGGACCTCCTGCTGGGTGCCGTCCGGGTAGTGGTAGAAGGTCTTGTTCTGCAAAGACGCGTCCTGAACCATGCCTGCGTGCTTGGCGCGCCGGTCGACGTAGCGGCGCAGCGCGACCTCGATGCCGTCGGCGGTGACGCGGCCCAGTTCCTCGGCGAGGACGGCGGCGTCCTCCATGGCCTGGGAGGCGCCCTGGGCCTGGTAGGGCAGCATGGCGTGGCAGGCGTCGCCCAGGAGGGCCACACGGCCGTCCACCCAGACCGGATCGCGGCGGCGGTGGTAGAGGGCGAAGGCCAGGACGTCGTCCTTGGCCTTGGACAGCATCGCCGCGACGCGGTCGTCCCAGTCGGAGTACGCGTTCACGAGCGCGTCGGCATCGACGGTGACGGTCCACTTCTCGGCGACCTCGTCCGTGCACGGGACGCAGCCGACGACGTTGAGGTACTCACCGCCGCGGATCATGTAGTGGACCAGGTGCCGGCCGGGGCCGTACCAGATGGTGCTCTGAAACCGGTCCATCAGGAAACGGGTCGCCGGGTCCGCGGCGATGAGGTCGCCGGGGATCAGGGCTCGGAAGGCCATCTCCCCTGAGAACTCCAGGGTGTCCGGCAGGCCCATGAGGTCGCGGACGCGGGAACGGATGCCGTCGGCGCCGATCACTACGTCGGCTGCGAAGCGCCGGCCGTCCTCGGTCACCGCGATCGGGCGGCGGGGATCGCTGCGGTCCAGTTCGACGACCCGGCAGGCCGTGCGCAGTTCGACGACGGGTCCGGGTCCGGCCGGATCGATGCAGGCGTCCGTGAGGACTTGGTGCAGATCGGCGCGGTGGTAGTGCCAGTACGGCGCGTTGTAACGCTTCTTGCAGAAGTCACCGAGCTCGGTCAACCCGACGATGCTGCCGTCCTTCCACCTCCGCCGCACCTGGTCCTGGGGCTCGGTGCGGATGGCCTCCAGTTGCTTGCGCAGCCCCAGTCCGAGCAGGATCCGACTTGCGTTGGGTGCCGTCTGGATGCCTGCGCCGATCTCGCCGAACTGCGGCGCCTGCTCCAACACGGTTACCTTCAGGCCTCGTTGCCGTAGCGATAGCGCGGCAGTCATCCCACCGAGCCCACCTCCGACAATGACGACTTCGAACGATTGAGTAGATCGCATGTGTTCTCCAGATGCAGGTGCGGGCAGGAGGTGTCAGAAGTCGACGAGTCGGCCCGCGGTGACGACCTCCTGGCCGTCGACGGAGACGGTGCAGCCACGCATGGCGATGTCGAGATGCGCGTACGACTCACGGCCGAGCACGGGGTGCGGGCCGGTGGACCACAGGAAGTTCCCGGCGAACGCCCGCGCGTCCATGCCCATCAGCTCTTCCTTGCCGTACAGGGCGGTGGCGAACCAGTCGGCGGTCCGCATCAGGCCCCAGCCCATGTGGGACAGGCTCCGCGCCCACTGGTCGTTCGCGTCCTCGAAGAACGTGTTCAGCAGCTGGGCCTCGGCTCCCCCGGAAACCTTCTCGATGTGTCCGCCCGCGATCTCCAAGGTGACCGGCTGACGCACGTACTCCTTGAACGGCAGCAGGATGTCGCCCTCTGCCAGCACAATCCTGCCGTCGGAGAGCCGCGGCCAGCACAGCACCATGGTGCTCGGCCAGTGGTCCCAGCGACCCGGGTCGTCGGCGAAGCCCACTTGGAACTCAGGCTTGGAGCCCGGAAGTTCGACGACAAGGTCAGTGCCGCCCTCGGATGTCACCCGCATGACGGATGCACTCTTCAACAGCTCCACACCCTTGAGGACCTCCGCCTTGTCCTCCTCCTTGGGCAGGTTCCGGATGAGGACGTCCGGGGCGTCACAGACGAAGAGGATGCGGGTGCCCGCCCGCAGGATCTCCTGCTGCAGGGGGGCATGGATGAAGCCCTCCCGCGTGAGATCCACGACCAGGTCGGCCGCCTTGAGCAGCTCCTGCGCTGTCGAGTCGTTCAGCACCGCAGTCAGGCCGGGCCCGGCGCCGGTGCGGGTGCTGTCCGCGGGGGACGGGTTGCCGCCGGGGACGGTGGCGGCGATGACGTGCGCGCCGCAGGCTTTCGCCGCGCCGAACGCGGCCGCCACGTAGTCACCGCGGCTGGTCGGCTCGGACAGGACGACGACGTGCTCGTCGGGCCGGAGCTTGCACAGCTTCAGCTCGCGGGTGAACGCGTCGAGCAGATCAACGGAGGTGAGGTCGAGCATGTCTCGCTCCTAAGCGATGGACGGGAAACGGTGATCGAACGGCCCGGGCGTGCGAGTGAGGGGGCCTGGATCCAGCCATGCGGACAGATGTCGACGCCTTGGTTGCAGTGCTCTGGAACGCCGCTGACGGAATTAATCCGAGCACGTACGATCTCGACTCGACAAGAGGGCGGCGTCGACATTGACACCGCCCCTCACGGTGATCTGCGTCACATCACGGTGCCACACTTGCCTGACCTGGAGTTTCTCGTGCACCCATCCCGCCCCCTCGGGTGTCACATGTGACCGGGCATTGAATGCAACGGGCACGGAACCTTGCGTGCAGGGAGTCACACATGCTCGGATCTCATTCATCCGCACCCGGACTATGTGCCCGGGGTGTCTTTCGATGGCTGGTTCCCGCCGTGCATGCCGCCTCTGAGGAGGGCCCCGATGTCATCTCCCGCTTCCACGAAGCGAACTGTCGCCGCGGTACCGCCCCCATGTTCATGGACACCGAGGCGACGTCGACAAGATCATCGGCTTCATCGAACAGGCGTACAGCGCCCGGACGAAGGCCCGGTAGGACTCCTCCGGGCTTTGGGGAGGCTTCGGGGCGCGGCAACAACATCTCCGTCCATGGGCCCCTCTCCGGCCCCGGCGGGGGGTTACCCGAAGTGCCTTCTCCTCCCCCGCAGCCATAGCGTCGCGTTTAATCACTTGTCGACAAGTAACAAGCTATCCAGGGAACTTGAGCCAACGTGAGTTACCAAAACCCATTTTGGCCTGTCGGGCTAACCTCAACCGTCCCGCGCATGGCGCGCTACTCGCACGTCCTCAGAAGAACTGGAACCACTGCTCGTGATGGCCACTCAACTCTTGCCGGCCCGGCCCCGCACACAGGCTGCGGCTCCGCCATCGATCCGATGGCGGAGCCCCATGGCTATGTCGAGGCCGTAGGGTTCAGCCGACAGGCCGGTAGCGGCCGGTGAACCGCGCGATTTTCAGTCCGAGGTGCAGGCAGAGACGTTCGTTGCCGTCTTTGAGGTTGGCGTCCGCCAAGTGCTCAAAGCGCTGAATGCGGTAGTACAACGACGTGCGATGCAGCTTCAGGCGTTCGGAGGTCGCGCGTGCGTTCCCGGAGAGATCAAGGTAGGTCTCCAGCGTCTGCAGCAGAGGCAGCGCCTCCGGATTGGTGAAGAGCCGCTCGAGCCCGGGATGAAGCACAAGCTCGCCGGGGTCCTGGCTGAGCAGCTGCGCGAGTACCCGGTAGATGCCGAGCTGGGACCATCGGGCAATCCGGGTGACGTCGGGCATGGAAGCAGCGATACGAGCAGCTTGGTCGGCCTCGAGATAGGAGCCACGTGCCTGCGCCAGCTCCGGCCGTGGCTGTCCGACGCCAATCAAAGACGACGACACCTGTTCGAGTCCGGCCAACGCGGTCTGCAGGGCGTGGTCGAACTGGGAGGCCCAGCGGTTCACCGTCAGCTCGTCGGCCTCCCCTTCCGTACCGAAGAGGAGCACCCCGTCGCTGTGAGAGACAAGATGGACGGCGTGTCGTGCGGGCAGCCGATGACGGGTGTTAACGAGCGCACGTTCGAGGGCGAGCCACACCCGGTCATCCGGCTCGGTGTCGGGGGTGAGAACCGGCCGGGCCACCAGCACGACAACGCCGAGGGAGGGGTCGAAGTGCCCGCCGTCGATGAGGGCGCGCGCCGCATCTGCCTGGACATCGCTGCCACACAGCAGCAGGTTTCTGATCGCCTCTGTCTCTCGATGTGACGCGAGTTCGCCGAACAGCACCTCACGATAAAGCGCGAGAGCGAAGTCCTGGGTGGCGGTTTCGGCCAGCGTCATCTCCTCCGAGCTCATCGACTTGTCGGATTCGATGAGCCACACATATCCCAGCAGAAGGTCGTGGTGCCGGATCGGTACGCATACCCGCGGCAGCATGCCGAGCGAGACATTGCCGGGAATGCGGACCGGGTGTCGCGCCTTGGCCAGCTCGAACCGTCCCAGCCATGCCAGCACCTCGGCAGATACGTGGCGCTGCAGAATCGAAGCACGGCGCACCGCGTCGGGCAGCTCGCTGTGCCGGCTGTAGACCACCAGCCGCTGTCGACGGTCCTCGACGGTCGCCGGGCGCGACAGTGCGGTCGCCAGCGAGTCAACGAGATGCTGGAGCTCCGGGTACATGATGAACACCTCCGGGGCGGTGCAGCCTGTGCTGGCCGTCGAGCACTCTGACACTCGAGCCACGGGCGTAGCAACGGATGGCGGCGTCGTATTTCTTCCATGCCGCAAACCCGCCACTGAAACCGGCCGTTGGGTGGGACTTGTCCGTCACAGGAATGCTCCTTTGCTGGGGTGGTGGCTCATGCGCTGAACTCAGACCACACGATCAACGACGCCTGCCCATCTCAACCCCCGACCCGTAATCGGGCTCCTGTGAGCGCTGTTGAGCGCCGGAATGGGGCGGCCCGCACCCGGGCACTCAGGGCGGCGGGCCGCGGTCAGGAGCCGGTCAACACCACCCCCGTGATGCGGTGGAGCCGGCGGCCGTGCCGATCACGACAGTCGCCCCGATTGACGTAAACCTAAACATCTGAAAAAGTAGATACAACAGCGGCGATGCAGGCTGGAAGGAGCGCAGCACCATGGATCCCCTGGCCGCACACAAGGCATTGGCCAATCCGGCTCGCCTGCAGTTCATGCAGTGGCTGAAGGACCCGGCGAAGCACTTCGACGAGAGTGCCTACCGCCAGCAGGGCCTCGGATTCCACATCGGTGTCTGCGTCGGCGACATCCAGGCCCGCTCCGGCCTTTCCCAGTCCGTGGTGTCCAGCTACCTGCAGACACTGAAGGACGCCGGACTGCTGGAGTCCGAACGGATCGGCAAGTGGACGTACTACCGGCGCAACGAGCGCACGATCGAGGCGTTCGCCGAGTACGTCCGCAACGAGCTCTGACCTTCCCCACTCGCCCCGACAGGCAGCACGCCGCACCGCCGCGCACGGCCGAGGCGCGCCCATCGCAGCGGCACACGAGCACCTCCATATATCTAGAAACCGCGATATGTAGCTATTCATGGGGCTGCGGTCGCCGCACAAGAAAGACGTTCATGAGAAGAAGTCCGTTTGCCGTTGCATCGCTCGCCCTGGGCGTGTTCAGCATCATCACGACCGAGATGGGCATCGTCGGAGTCCTGCCGCAGGTCGCGGACAGACTGGACGTCAGCACCTCCACCGCGGGTCTGCTCGTGGGCTCCTTCGCCCTCGTCGTGGCCGCCTCCGGCCCATTCATGACCCTCGCGGCCTCACGCCTTGACCGCCGGACCGTCCTGGCGGCGGCCATGGGCGTCTTCGCTCTCTCGAACGCCGTCTACGCGCTCACCACCCATTTCGCCGTAATGCTCGCCTTCCGGCTCATCCCTGCCCTCGCACATCCGGTCTTCTTCTCCGTCGCCCTGGCCACCGCCGTACGGCTCGGGAAGGGCGCCGATGCTGCCCGCGCGACCGCACGAGTCTTCGCAGGCGTCACCGTGGGCTTCGCCTTCGGCGTGCCGCTCACGTCCTACCTTTCGGATCACTTCTCACTCCAGGCCGCCTTCTGGTTCGGTGCGGCCGTCAACCTCCTCGGCCTCATCAGCGTCCTGCGCTTCCTGCCCGCGATGCCCGTGGACGAACGGCTCTCCTACAGCAGCCAGTTGGGCGTGCTGCGCAGCGGCCGCACATGGCTGACGCTGCTGTCCGTCGTCCTCGTCTTCGCGGCGTTGTTCTCCGTGTACGGCTACTTCGCCGAGTACCTCGGGACCGTCACCGGGATGAACGGGTCGTGGATCAGCGCCATGCTGATGGCTTTCGGCGTCGTGATGATCTTCGGTAACTTCGCCTTCGCCACGTTGCTGCGCACCGGTGCCACGCGCACCGTGGTCCTCTTTCCCGTCCTGTGCTGTCTCGTCTACGTGCTGGTGTTCGCCTTTGGCAGGCGCGTCGCGCCGATGGTGGCCGTCGTCCCGCTCTGGGCGGCCGTGCATTCGGGCGGTCTCATCGTGTGCCAGCACTGGCTGGGCCGCGACACCCAGCAGGCGCCCGAGTTCGGCAACAGCCTGTTCGTCTCCTTCTCCAACTTGGGCATCACCCTGGGCACGACGGCCGCCGGCTGGGCGCTGACCTCCTTGAGTACCCGCTCGCTGCCCTGGACCGGAATCGGCTTCGCCCTCGCCGCCCTGGCAACCGTGCTGCTGCGGCTGACGCTGGACAGGCGCCCACAGCAGGACGGAGCACGGGCTTCGGTGACGGCCCCGCTTCAGGAGCGGAGTGAAGCCAGCTGACGACGGCTGCCGCAGCCTCGGTCGAGCCGCAGGTGCGGATCGTGCGGGAGGTCGGCTGCGGACCAAGGGCGCCCGTGGTGCTGGCTCCCGCACCGCCGCCCTGGCCATGGTCTTCAAACTCGCCGAGTCCGCCCAGCAGCGGTGGCGGGTGTTGAACGCACCACCGGCTGGTGCCGCGCGCGTGCTCCGAGCGGGAGAGCAGCGAGCGCGGCGCTTGCCGCTGTCGGTGCGTCAGACGGCTGGCTTCTGGAAGGAGGTCGGCTTGGTGGCGAGCAGTGCAGTGATCTCATCGGCAAGATGCGGGCCGAGTTCGCCCCAGCCGTCCTTGTAGCCGTAGACGCCGGCCAAAGTGCGGGCGTCGTAGTCGCCGTTCATGATCTCGATGTCGGTGGCTGTGATGAGTGCCGGGTGGGCGACGCCGACGGCCGCCGAGACCTTCATCAGCTCCTTGCGCAGGGTGCGCAGGTAGACAGCGGCCCGGGTGGCCTTCGAGGTCGGGTCGAGGCCGCGGGCCAGCCACGGGTTCTGGGTGGCGACGCCGGTGGGGCACTTGTCGGTGTGGCACTTCTGCGACTGGATGCAGCCGATCGACAGCATCGCCTCACGGGCCACGTTGACCATGTCAGCCCCCAGAGCGAAGGCGACCGCGGCGTTCTCGGGCAGGCCGAGCTTGCCGGAGCCGATGAAGGTCAGGTCGTCGGTCAGCCCCCGCTCGGCGAAGGTGCCGTAGACCCGGGAGAAGCCCATCCGGAACGGCAGCGACACCGAGTCGCTGAAGATCAGCGGCGCCGCCCCGGTACCGCCCTCGCCGCCGTCGATGGTCACGAAGTCGACACCACGGTCACCACGCGCCATCAGCGTGGCCAGCTCCTGCCAGAAATCCATCTCTCCCACCGCGCTCTTGACCCCCACCGGCAGACCGGTCTCGGTGGCGAGCAGCTCGACGAAGTCGAGCATCGAGTCGACGTCGCTGAACGCGGTGTGCCTCGACGGGGAGGCGCAGTCCTTGCCCGGCGGGATGCCGCGGATCTTGGCGATCTCCGGGGTCACCTTCGCGCCCGGCAGCATCCCGCCCAGCCCTGGCTTGGCGCCCTGGGAGAGCTTGATCTCCAGCGCCTTGACCGGGGCGCTGGCGACCACATCCTTGAGCTTGTCGAGGTTGAAGCTGCCGTCCTCGTTGCGGCAGCCGAAGTACGCCGTACCGATCTGAAGGACGAGGTCGCCGCCGTTGCGGTGGTACGGCGAGAGGCCACCCTCGCCCGTATTGTGCATCGTGCCCGCCAGCGCCGCCCCTTTGTTGAGCGCCGTGATCGCCGCGCCGGAGAGTGATCCGAAGCTCATCGCCGAGATGTTCACCACGCTCGCCGGTCGGAACGCCTTGGCGCGCCCGCGCGGCCCGCCCAGCACCTTGGCCGAGGGCAGCGGGGCCTGCGGGTCCTGCGCGTCGGGCAGCGTGTCGGCGAACGTGCGCTGCTTCAGGTATGCGTGCCCCTGCACGTGCTCGACGTCGACGTCTGTTCCGAACCCGAAGTAGTTGTTCTCCTCCTTCGCCGACGCATAGATCCAGGTGCGCTGGTCACGACTGAACGGGCGCTCCTCCTCGTTGGAGGTCACGACATACTGCCGCAGCTCCGGCCCGATCATCTCCAGCAGGTACCGGGCGTGCCCGATCACCGGGAAGTTCCGGAGCAGCGCGTGCTTCTTCTGTATGAGGTCGCGGGCGGCCACCAGCGCCAATGCTGTTGCGGCGGCCGCGCCGATGCTCCGGGCACGCATAAACGTTCCTCTCCTCGATGCTCGACTCCATCGCCATGCGGTGGACGTCGTCGTATCGTGTTGGGCGTTGGGCGGCGGGCATGGCCAAGCGGGCGTCAGCGTCCGCCGAAGAATGTCAGACGATATTAGAGGCCGCGCGGATAAGCGTATGGTCAGGGTCTGCGGTTCCGGCGTTCGTCCCAGCAGATCGAAGAGCCTCACGGATACGTCCGTGAGGCATCTGAGCGGGGGCGAACCGCCGCTCAACGGGGAGGGACCCGCGCCCCCACGGCCCGGTCCCGCTCGGCCCGCGAGGTTGATTGCGCCACGTAATCGGTGGGTGTGATCGACCTGGCGAGGCCCGCGCGGGTGCGCTCAGCAGCGGCGAGCGCGTCGACGGCGAGGCCGTTTTGTGGCATTACGGGCGATTTCGCTCAAAGCGGCCTCACCGCCCCGGTGACGATCACGGCCGACCGCCTCAGCCCCGCGCGGCCGTTCCCGGCGGCTGCGTCGCCCGCCGGTGCACTTCCCGTACGGCCTCCACCAGCACTGGGGCGCGCGGTGCGAGCGCGCTGTCGCGGTGCCATGCCAGCAGCAACCGCATCCGCACGGACCCGCCGGCGATGGGCCGCACCGCTATGCCCTCGCCGCCCCTGTACGAGGCCTGGCAGGCGGAGACCGCGCGGCCGGCCGCAACCAGCTCCGTCCGCATGCCGGTCTGCTCCAGCCGGTAGCGCACGCGCGGACGGAAGCCCGCGCGTTCGCACTCGTCCAGCAGGTGCTCGGGCCAGCCGGTGCCGTCCGAAGGCGACAGCGCCCAGTCCTCGTCGGCGAGATCCGCCAGCCGCACCTCCTCCCGGGCGGCCGCCGCATGCCCGGCGGGCAGCGCCACATGGACGGGCTCCGTGGCCACCTCGGCGTACCGTACGGCCGGCTGCGGGCGCACCTCGAAGCCCGGGTAGTCGGCGAGCAGCGCGCCGTCGAGCCGGCCGGTGGCGATACAGTCGAGCAGCAGCCCGGTGTAGTAGGCGACCTGGAGCTCGGTGCGGGCCCCGGGCAGCAGCGTCGCCACTCGCTCCACGACCTCCAGCGCCAGCGGGCTCTCGTAGGCGCCGAAGCGCACCACCGACTGCGGCACGGCCCGCCCCAGGGCGCGGTCCAGCAGGTCGTCGATGTTGCCGAGAGCCGCACGCGTGCGCGACATCACGAACTCGCCGAACGGCGTCGGCCTCACCCCGTGCCGTCCCCGCGTGAACACCTCTCCGCCCAAGAGTTTCTCGATACGCCGGAGTTGGGCGCTGAGGGCAGGTTGTGAGACGCCCAGCGCCGCTGCAGCCCGGGTGACGCTGCCGTGTTCGGCGATGGTGCTGAGTGCCCGAAGGTGTCGTATTTCGAGTTGCACGGATGAACCCTAACTTCCCATAACCGCTTGGTGTTATGACGGTTTGGGATTACTCAGGGGCCACGTGGTGAGGCAAGGTCAGCCGGACCCCCCGCGCTGCCCAGAAAAACCGGAGGCCAGAGTGCATACCCGCACCATTCCGACCCTGCTGCTGTCCGCCGCCCTCACCGCGGGCGTCCTCGCCACGACCGCGGCGCCCGCCGCCGCCGTGGTCACGGCCGCCACCGCGGACACGGCCGCCACCGCCGAGGCGTCCTTCGCGGACCAACTGCGCGCGATACCCGGCGTGACCGTCACCGGCGTCACCGACAAGGACGGCTACCCGCTCTACTCGCTCACCATCACGCAGCCGATCGACCACAGCAAGCCCGAACTCGGCACCTTCGGGCAGCGCTTCACCCTCTGGCACAAGTCGGTGACCAAGCCGGTCGTCTTCTACACCGGTGGCTACGGCCTCTCCAGCGCCACCCGTGAGCCCACCACCATCCTCGACGCCAACCAGCTCAGCGTCGAGCACCGCTTCTTCGGTCCCTCCCGCCCGGCCGACGTCGACTGGTCGAAGATGACCGTCTGGCAGGAGGCGAGCGACGAGCACGCCATCGTCGAGGCGATCCGCCCGCTGTACGACAAGAGTTCCAAGTGGCTCAGCACCGGCGGCAGCAAGGGCGGCATGACGCAGACGTACCACCGCCGCTACTACCCCGAGGACGTTGACGCGGTCATCGCCTACGTCGCTCCCAACGACGCCAACAACCATGACGACAAGGGCTACGAGCGGTTCTTCGAGACCGTCGGCACCAAGGAGTGCCGTGATGCGCTGAACGCGGTCCAGCGTGCGATGCTCGAACGCCGCGACACCCTGCTGCCCAAGTTCGAGGCGACGGCGAAGGAGAAGGGCTACACCTTCACCAACACCCTCGGCACCACCGATCGCGCCTATGAGTTCGCCGTGCTGGACCAGGTCTGGAACTTCTGGCAGACCGGCACCGCCGCCGACTGCCCGACCGTGCCCGACGCCCAGACCGTGTCCGACGACGACCTCTACACCTGGTCGCTCGGCCACGGCCTGTCCGTCTACGAGGACAGCTCACTCGGCGCCAACGGCTCCGGCCCGTACTACCGGCAGGCCGCCGCTCAACTGGGTTGGGCCGACCTGAAGTTCAAGCACCTCAAAGGCGTCCGCCACTTCCCGGACATCTACCAGCCCAACTCGGTGCTGCCTGCCGACATGCGCACCGACTACAACGGCAAGGCTATCTCCGACGTCGACAAGTGGGTGCGGAGCGACTCCGAGCGCATGATGTTCGTCTACGGGCAGAACGACCCTTGGAGCGCCGAGCAGTTCGAGCCGAGCTCCCACGACTCGTACAAGTACATCGTCCCCGGCTCCAACCACGGCGCCCGTATCTCCGCTCTGCCCGCCGACCAGCGGGACGCGGCCATCGCCACGATCAAGCGCTGGGCCGGAGAGTGAGAGTTCTCCCGATGGGCGGCTGACATGCGTTCCCGCGGCCCGCAGGCCTGACGGGCGGTGAGTTCGTTGCGGACGGCGCGCATCCGCCGGGCCGCGGCCCGGTAGGTGCGGCCGGTCGAAGCCGCCAGTCCAGCCGCCGGTGCACGACACGGGGCGCTCCTGGGTGGCCTCCGGCGGGGCGGGGCCGACCGGTTCCGCGCCGAGGCTGCCCGGGGTGTGCCCCGACACCCACCGGCCGGTGCTGCGGTCCTGCACGGACCGGGGCGGCGGGCGCCCCCTGCGCCCGCCGCCCCGGTCCGTCGCTCAGCAGCCGCGGCTCGCGGAAGACCCGCGCGTGCTGCGGCCGGCGGGCGTCGGCCGCAGCGCTCCTTTCATGTCGGCGCGGGGCTCGGCGCGACCGCACTGCTTGACTGATTCGGTGCACGGCAGGCCTTCCCCTCAGCGTAAATCGCGGAATTGGCCATACGGTGACATATACCATCAAGACCTGTTAAGTCCGCCGCACGGTCCGGTGCGTACCCAGATGCACTGCGACGCACGTCGAGCACTTCAGGAGACCACGATGAGCGAGCAGCCGGTCCTTCTCCCCTATGCCGACCCGGCCTTCGTGGCAAACCCGTTCCCGTTGTACCGACAGCTGCGCGAGAAGGGCCCGATGCGGCGCGTGGTCATCGCCGGCGGCCTGGATGCCTGGCTGGTCACGCGGTACGAGGACGGACTCGCCGCGCTCTCCGACCCGCGGCTGAGCAGCGACATCCGCGACTCGTCGGACCCCCGGCTCTTGCAACAACTGGCCGCGACGGAACGCGAGTCCATGCTGCGCAACATGCTCCGGGCGGACCCGCCCGACCACACCCGCCTGCGCCGCCTGGTCTCGAAGGCGTTCACCGCGCGCCGGGTGGCCGAGCTGCGGCCCCGCGTCCAGGCCATCACCGACGGGCTGCTCGACGCGATCGTGCAGGCCGGCCGCGCGGACCTCGTCGCGGACTTCGCGCTGCCGCTTCCAGTCACCGTGATCAGCGAGCTGCTCGGAGTGCCCACGACCGACCGATACGAATTCCAGCGGTGGACCGACGACATGATCCTCCGGGGACCCGAGCCGCCGGACCCGGCCGTGGCCGACGCTGCCTGGCAACAGATGCGCGCGTACCTGACCAAACTTCTGGAAGCCAAACGAGCCAACACCGCAGACGACCTGCTCAGCGCTCTGATCACCGCTCGTGACGAGGAGCAGCGTCTGGACGAGGACGAATTGATCGCCATGGCGTTCCTGCTGCTGGTGGCCGGATACATCACCACGGTCAACCTGATCAGCGGCGGCATCGCAGCACTGCTCGCCCACCCCGACCAGCTCGAGCTGCTGCGGGACGATCCGGCGCTGCTGCCGGACGCGGTCGAGGAGTTCCTGCGCTACGACGGACCGGTAAACCCCGGCATCGCCCGCTTCGCGCGGGAGACTCTCGAGATCGCGGGCGTGACGATCCCGCGCGGCGCCACCGTGCTGGTGGCCTCCGCCATCGCCGACCGCGATCCGGCACGGTTCCCGGACCCCGATCGTCTGGACATCACCCGTCGGAACAACCCTCACCTCGCGTTCGGCCATGGCATCCATTACTGCCTGGGCGCGCCGCTGGCCCGGCTGGAGGGTCAGGTCGCCATCGGGACCGCCCTGCGCCGCCTTCCCGATCTCGCCTTGGCCGTGCCGCCGGGCGAACTGCGCTGGAGGCCAAGCGTCCTGCGCGGTCCCGAACACCTGCCCGTCGTGTTCACCCCCAGTTCCATGCCCGACGTTACGGGCCCGGCCGCTCCGGCCTGATGTGGACACCCGAGAGCGCCCCTCGTGGCATCGTCGCCGGTCCCATCACCGAGACGGCGTGAAGGCGAGCCTTCCCGGACGCTTCTTGCTCGTACAGCAGGTGAGCGGCGGCCAGGTGCGGGCCCGGTCCAAGAAGATCGGGTTCGGGGCGGACGGCAGCTGTGGCAGCGTGACGTATGGAGACATGGTCGTGCGCGGCGAGCAAGGGTGGTGCATCGGCCGCAGCGAGGTCACCGCACGGCGCCTTTCCGGTGCGGACCGGCGGCCCGAGTGACGTCGGTGGATCCCCCGGGCCGGCAACGGTGCCCCTTCCGCAACTGGAAGGGGCACCGTCGGACGCCCTGACGGTGCGCCGGGCTGGGTCAGACGTTCAGCATCCCCGAGGTGTCGATGATCTGACGGATCGCCCGGCCCGAGGCCAGCTCCTCGATCGCGGTGTTGATGCCGGTCAGAGGCAGGGTGCCGGTGTGCATCCGCTCCACCGGCATCAGGCCTGCCCGCCACAGGTCCAGGAACCGGGGAATGTCGCGGCGCGGTACCGCGTCGCCCATGTACGAACCCAACAGGGACTTGCCCTCGCCGGCGAACGCCAGTGCCGGGACTTCCAGCACCCTGTCGGGGGCGGGCAAGCCCACCGAGACGACCGTGCCGCCGCGGGCCACGGCCGTCAGGCACTCGGCCATCACCTTCGGGCTGCCCACTGCCTCGACCGCCAGCTCGACACCACCAAAGGTGAGTTCACGAATCGCCTCGACCGCCTCGCCGGGGGCGTACATGTGGGTCGCGCCCAGCTGGAGGGCCAGCTCGCGCTTCTCCGGCACCGGGTCGACCGCGATGACCGGGTACGCCCCCGC
This sequence comes from Streptomyces colonosanans, assembly GCF_001866645.1. Taxonomy (GTDB): domain Bacteria; phylum Actinomycetota; class Actinomycetes; order Streptomycetales; family Streptomycetaceae; genus Streptomyces; species Streptomyces colonosanans. The sequence goes on along the minus strand of NZ_MLYP01000058.1, from coordinate 242,502 downwards.
CGCGCGGGCACCCAGCACTGCGGACAGGCCCACGCCGCCCAGGCCATAGACCACCGTCGACTGGCCGGGGCGCAGGGCAGCCGTGTTGATGACGGCTCCGGCACCGGTCAGAACCGCGCAGCCGAACATCGAGGCCACCGTGAACGGGATGTCCTCCGGGATCGGCACCACCGACTCCTGGGCCAGCACCGCGTGTTCGGAGAACGCGGAGACGCCCAGCTGGTGGTGGACCGGGGCGCCGGAGGCGTCGGTCAACAGCGACGGGCCGTGCAGCAGCGCCCCTGACCCGTTCGCCGCGGCAGCCTGTGCGCACAGGGCGGGCCGGCCGGCCGCGCAGTCGGCGCAGAAGCCGCAGCTCGGCACGAAGACCAGGGCCACGTGGTCACCGGGACGGACCCGGCTGACGCCCGGTCCGGTCTCCTGCACGACGCCCACCGCCTCGTGCCCCAGCGCCATGGGCAGCGGGCGGACCCGGTCGCCGTTGACCACCGACAGGTCCGAGTGGCAGAGCGAGGCGGCCGCGATCCGGACCAGCACCTCGCCCTCTCGCGGGGCGCCCAGCTCCAGCTCCTCCACCTCGACCGGGCGGCTCTCGCAGTAGGGGCGGGCAGTCGACACGCCGCGCAGCACCACCGCACGGGTCTTCATGCCCGCACCTCCGGGCGCGGGGCGCAGCGCAGCACGTCACGGCTCTCCAGCAGTGGGACGACCTTGCCGAGCACGATCTCCTGGAAGTGCGCGGTGGCACAGTGCGCGGTGAAGTCGGCTTCGGAGCCGTACTCCTCGTACAGCACGATCGCCCGCGGGTCCTCGGTGCCCTGGTGGACGCGGTAGGCGAGGTTGCCCGGCTCCTGGCGGGACGCGGCGGCCATCGTGTCGAGCAAGGGGAGGACGGTGTTCTCCTTCCCCTCCTTGGTGTGGTAGCGGGCGACGACTACGTATGACATGGGGGCTTACTCCTGGGATGGTGCGGCAGGCCTCTTCAGAGCGGCGGACGGAACCGGCGGCAGTTGGTCCCGGTGCAGGTGCCAGAGGCGGGGGTCGGACGTGGCGGCAGCAACGGACCCGAGGGCCAGTGCGAGCGCCACGTCCGCGGGGGTCTCCACGAAGCCCGCGGCGACCGACGGGGACATCGCGCGCAGTGCCTGCTCGCTCATCCGGGCGACGATCGGGGCGGGCATGATCTCGACCAGGTCCGGCGCCCCGCGCGAGATCGCGTCCGTGGAGCGGCGCAGGTTGGACCGGTCGGTGACGAACACCTTCATCATCGTCAGCAGGCCGAGCGGCCGGCCCTTCTCTATCAGCGAGAGCCGGGTACTGACCACGCCGTGCGCGCCCATGTTCTTGATGAACTCCAGCGCGCCCCGGTCCTGGGCCAGACCGGGGCTGCTGTCCACGTTCACGAACACGGTCTTCCCCGCCCGGACCAGCGTCGGCACGACCTGGGGCAGCTGCCCCACCGTGAGCGACGCGGCGATGCACGCCTTGGCCGGTGCGGTCAGGAACTGCCGTAGCGGCTGGGTGCCGACGACCGACGCGATGACCGGGACCTCGGCCAGCGCGGAGACCAGCCGGGCGTCGAGTGCGGCACTGGACCGGGACGGGAAAGGAGTCATGGCAAGGGCCTACCTGGGGATCAAGGGTCCGTGGCTGCTGAGGTCAGCTCAGCGGAGACGTACCGAAGCGGCTGGGAAGGCCCAGCTTGCCAGGGTTGAGGATGCCGGCCGGGTCCAGGGCCTGCTTCACCGCGACGAACGTCGCGAAGCCCGCCCCGAGGGATTCCTCCAGGTAGGGGCCGCGCAGCAGCCCGCAGCCATGGTGGTGGCTGAGCGCCGCGGCGTGCTTGATGAGCACGGCGTTGGCCGCGTCCCACACCGCGCGGTACCAGTCGCGGCGCGACTCGGGCGCCACGTTTCCGCGGAGCGAGAAGTAGACGCAGGCGCCGTCGGTGTACGCGTGGGACTGGTGGGCCGAGGCGGCCAGGGTGCCGTCCACCGCCTGGATCGCGGCGACGACCTCGTCGTAGATCACCGGGAGGTCGGTCCAGGACGCGGCCATCTCCAGGGTGTCGGCGACGAAGCCCGGACCCGGCTTGAAGCCGTCGGCGGACTTGCCGACCAACATCCGCTCGTCCAGCCAGCGCTCGAAGACGGCCTGGCTGTCCAGCTCGGGGCCGTACTCCTCGCAGACCTCCTTCGCCACCTTGATCGAGGTGTCGACGATGGCCGGGTCGCCCTCGTCGGCGATGAGCAGGAGGTTGGTCTCCGGGTGGCCGAAGTGGGTGCCCGACTCCAGGGTGTCGTACAGGCGCAGGACGGCCGGGGTGGCACCACGCTGCATGATCCTGCGGCAGGCATGCAGGCCCTCCGCGAACGTCTTGAAGCCGTACGCGGCGGCACTCGCGTACTCCGGCAGCGGGTGGACCCGCAGCCGGGCCGAGACGATGACGCCGAGGGTGCCCTCGGAGCCGACGAACAGCTGGCGCAGGTCCGGGCCGACCGCGGCGCGGGCGTAGTCGCCGTACGTGACTCGGGTGCCGTCCGCATGCACGACGTCGACGCCGACGACCATGTCCTCGATCTTGCCGTACCGGGTGGAGAGCTGACCGGCGCCGCGGCAGGCGATCCAGCCGCCGACGGTGGAGACGGCGAACGCGGACGGCCAGTGGCCGGTGGTGACGCCGTACTCCTCCTGGAGCTGCTTCTCGAAGAGGTCGCCGAACATGCCGGCCTGGACGTCCACGATGTTCGACTCGGCGTCGAAGCCGACGATGCTGTTCAGCCCGCACACGTCCAGGACGACGCCGCCGAAGACGGGGAGCGCAGCGCCGGTGACATTGGAGCGGCCCGCGGACGGGGTTACCGGGATGCCGGCCTCGTGGCAGATCCGCAGCACGGCCGCGACCTGGTCGGCGTCGGCGGCCTCGACGATCACGGCATTCGGGGTCGCGGGACGGCCCTCGGTCTCGCCGATCATCGAACCGGCCCACCAGTCACGAGTCCGGGTGACGACCTCCTCGCGGGAGGTGTGCACCGCGTGCGCGGCCTCGCGCAGCGCCGCGACCACGGACTCGGGGACCTCGACCGGGTTCACCTGGAGCGCGGCCTCGCCGTCGCCGATCGGGGTGTTCTGCGCCCACTTGGAGAAGCTGGGGGCGCCGATGGTGTAGTTGCCCCGGTTGAACGGGTGGGTGATGGTCTGACGGCTGATCATGCTGCGGCCCCTTCGAGGAGTACGGACTTTTCGTGGTGGACGGCTGCGACGTACTCGGCGACCGAGCGCTCGACCTCCGCCTCCGGGAGGTTCAGTTCCCGGCCGAGGATCGCGCCGACGGCCTCGGCGGCGTCGACGGAGGCGTCCCGGGCGAACAGCCGGGCGCGCGTGCGACGGGAGAGGACGTCGTCGACCGACCGGGCCAACTCGGCGCGGGCCGCGTACACGACCTCCGCCTTCGTGTACGGGAGGCCCGAGACGATCGGTTCGGCCAGGGACGGGTCGTCCTGGATGAGGTCGCCGACGAAGCGGGCCTCGGTGCCGAAGCGCTCGCCCAGGTGTGCGGCGATGCCGCCGGACGCGGCGACGGCCTCGGAGTCGTAACCGGCGCCGCCGAGGAGCGGGAGGTCGGTGGTGCGGCTCTTCCCCCTGCGGCCGAGGACCGTCATCACCTTGTCGATGACGAGCTCGCCCATGTGCCGGCTGGTGGTGAGCTTCCCGCCGGTCACCGTCACCATGCCGGTGCGGCCGACGGTGACGCGGTGGTCGCGGCGCATGTCGAGGGTGGCGCCCTCCTTGCCGCCGACCAGCGGGCGCAGACCGCCGATGGAGCCGACCACGTCGTCCGGGGTGAGCTTCCCCTCGAAGGCGGTGTTGGCGCCCTCCAGCAGGAAGTCCATCTCCTCGCGGGTGCAGTGCACGTCGTCAGGGGAGCCCTGGTAGTCCTCGTCTGTGGTGCCCAGCACGACGTTGTTGCCCCAGCGGGTGCAGGTCGCGCGGCGGGCCCGGCCGGGGATCGGCACGGTGACCGTGCAGTTGATGCGCACCTTGTCCCACGGCACCACGATGTGGACGCCCTTGGCGGGCCGGACCTGAGGCTTGTGACCTTCGTCCGCCTTTGCGTCCAGCTCGTCGGTCCACACCCCGGTGGCGTTGACGACGGCCCGCGCGCGGATGTCGATGGTGTCGCCGTCAGCCGTGACCCGGGCGCCGGACACCTTCCCCAGCTGCATCAGCAGGCTTTCTGCCTTGGCCCCGTTGAGGACCGTCGCTCCGAGCGCGGCGGCGGTGCGGACGATGGTGAGGACGAGGCGGGCGTCGTCGGTACGGGCGTCGAAGTACATCAGCCCGCCCTTGAGGTTCTCGGCGCGCAGCGTCGGCGCCTGGGCGAGCACCTCGGGAACGGTGAGCCGCTGGTGGAGCTTGCCGATCCGCCATCCGCCGACCAGGTCGTATGTCCACAGCAGGCCCTCGAAGCCCTTGGCGAGGCGGGCGTCGAAGACACCCTCTTTCTCCAGGATCGGGAAGAGGAACGGCAGCCGGTGCACCAGGTGTGGGGCGTTCTTCCGGAAGCGGTGACGCTCCAGGAGCGAGTGGCGGACCAGATTGACGTTGCCCTGCTCGATGTAGCGCAGACCGCCGTGCACCATCTTCGACGACTTCGACGAGGTGCCGGAGGCGAAGTCGTCCTTCTCGACCAGGGCTGCGCGCAGACCGCGCGAGGCGGCGTCGAGCACGGCGTACGCCCCGGTGATGCCACCACCGATGACGAGCACGTCGTACATGTCGTCGGCCAGTCGGCGCTTGAGGGCCGCCCGGTCGAGCAGCAGAGGCGTCCGGCGGGTCGCCGCGGCGTTGCGCCGTGGTTTCCGGGCGGGCATGGTGATCACAACATCAACTCCTGGTGTTTCGGTTCGGCGGCCCTGTCATCGTGTGCGGGCTGCCGGTGCGACGGCCGGGGGCCGTCAGTGGGGGGTGTGAGGTTCGGGCGTGTCCTCCCGCAGGGGGAGCAGCTCGGGGTCGTTCAGATGGGCGATCAGCACGTCGCGCCAGGCGGCTCGCAGCTCGGTGCGCTCGGCTGCCGTGATCGACGGCTCAAAGACCTGGCCCTGCGGCTGTGCTTCGACGACCTCTTCGAGCGAGGACCACAGGCCTTGGGCGACCCCGGCCAGATACGCGGTGCCGCGCAGGCTCGCGGTGGCGGAGTCGGAGACCCGTTCCAGCGGCAGGCCGGTCAGGTCGGCCTGGATCTGCATCAGCGGGTCGCTACCGGAGACGCCACCGCCGACGCGTAGCCGGGTGAACGGGGTGCCCATGGTGTCGGCGACCCCGTCGATCAAGTCGCACACCGAGTGCGCGATCCCGTCGAGCACGGCGCGGGCGAGGTCGGCGCGAGTGGTGGCCAGTGTGAGCCCGGTGAGGGACGCGGTGGCCTCCGGGTGCCAGACCGGCGTACGGACACCGGCGAGCGCCGGGACGAAACGCGGGGTGCGGCCAGGCCGGTTGGTGACCCGGCCCGCTTCCTCACCGAGCTCCTTCGGCGACGCGAACAGCCCCAGATCGTCACAGAGCCAGCGCAGCGCCGAACCCGCGGTAGAGGTGTACGCCTCCAGGCTGTAGTGGCTGATGTCGCCCTGCCGTCGGCCGGGCTGGGCGAGCACCCCGGAGATGTCCGGCCGGGGCAGGGCGGGCGTGGTGCCGGTCGCCGCGTCGACGAACGCGCCCGTCCCGTACATGCACATGCCCTGCCCGGCGGCGAGACCGCCGAGCGCGACGAGTGCGGCGTGCTGGTCGCCCATGGAGGCGGTCAGCGGGACGGCGATGCCGAGAGCGGCCGGGTCGGTCGTGCCGAAACCGGTGTCGTCGGAGCGGAGCTCGGGCAGCAGGTCGAGTGGGAAGCCGAGGTGGCCGATCCATTCCTCGTCCCAGGCGTGCCGCTCCAGCAGGTAGCCACCGGTGGACGCGGCGTTGGTCGGGGTGGTGGCGTGCACAGCGCCACCGGTGAGGCGCCAGATCAGCCAGGTGTCGACGGTGCCGAAGAGCAGCCGTCCCGTCCGGTGCGCCTCGGCCGTCTCCGGGTGCGCGGCGATCTGGCGGGCGGCCCAGAGGAACGGGGAGCGGGCGCCGACCGGCCGGCCCTGCCGGGCCAGCAGGACAGCGTCCCAGTCCGCCTCGTGGGCGGTGAGCTCGTGCGCATACCGCCGGTCCTGCCACACCACCGCGGGCAGCAGCGGTCGCCCGGTGACCCGGTCCCACAGCATCGCCGTGGCCCGCTGTGTCGACAGCGCGACCGAGGTGATCTCGATGCCCTCTTCGCGTGCCCGGCCGACGGCTCGGCGTGCCACTTCGACGGTGGCGGTCCAGATCTCCATCGGGTCCTGCTCGACCGAGAGGTCGTTCGGATGGCTGACCTTGATCGACCGGTAGAACACCTCGTGGGTGGCGCCCGAGTCGAGCACGACTCCGGCCCGGGTGCCCGTGGTGCCCTCGTCGATGGACAGCACACCGCGCCGTGGGGAGGCGCCGGGGAACGTCTGCGTCATGGCAGCCCTTTCAATCGAGCATCGCGCGCGAGCCGTGCGGAGGGATACGGAGAGGACGGATGTGGAGGGGAAGGGACCAAAGCGTGGTGCGCCAGGTCCGGCGGCGGGTCAGGGCGCAGTCACGGAGGGCGCCGCAGCGGTGTCGCGGTCCTGTCCGGCGACCTCGTCGGGCGAGGCGGCCTTCGTCGGGTCCCACTTGATCATCAGGCAGATGATCAGTCCGATCAGCGGCACGACAGACAGCACCAGGAAGGTGTCGGCGAGTCCGAGTGAGTCCTTGATCTGCGGAAACACGTACAGGCCGGCGACACTGCCGAAACTACCGACCATCCCGGTGACACCAGTGCCCAGGGCTCGGACGTCACTGCTGTAGGAAAGCGCGGCGATGGACTTGCCGTTGGCGCCGGGGCCCGCCGAGTGGCAGAGGATGAACAGCACCGGCAGCAGGAATGCCACGGCCGTGGGCACCTTCTCGAAGGTCAGCCCCATCGCCACCAGGGCCACGAAGACCCCGGCAAAACCGGCGGCGGAGCTGAGCCGCAGCCCGAGGCGGCGACCGAAGTACGCGGACAGCAGCCCGCCCGCAATACCGAAGGCATTGAACACCATCGAGCCGATGGTGGCCTTCTCGAAGCTCTCGCCGAAGATCGTCAGACTGATCAACGGGAGGTACCAGCCGACCGCGAAGTACTGCATCGACTGCCCGAGCGAGATCGCCGAGGAGAGGATCGTGCGCGGCAGGTACTCGCCCTTGAACAGGAGCCCGGCCTGGCGGAAACCGATGACGGGTGCCTCGGCTGCGGTGCGGGTCACCGCGTCGGGCGTACCGGCGACGGCCTTGATCCCGTAGATCCGGTCCAGGTTGGCGACGGACTCCTCCAGCCGGCCCTTGCTGGCCAGCCAGGTGGGGCTCTCCTTGAGCATCAGCGCCTGGCTCAGCAGCAGCGCGATGGCGACGACCGCGGCCGAGCCGACCGACCAGCGCCAGATGTCGGCGCCGACGTCCAGGTTGAAGAAGACCAGAGCCAGGGCCAGGTTGCTGGTGGTGGCGACGTACCAGACGGCTTGCCACAGGTTGAGCCGGCCGCCCAGCTTCGCGGGCGTGTACTCGGCGAGCAGCGCCATGGCGACCGCAAAGTCGATGCCGTACGCGACACCCACCAGAACCCGGCCGAGCCACACGACGGTGAAGTCACCGGCGAACGCGGCGAGCAGGGCACCCGCGATCGCGAACACCTTCGCGATGAGCAGCGGGGGAACGCGGCCGATGCGGGTGGCGAGCCAGCCACCGAAGGGGTTGAAGATGATCGCCAAGGCCGGAGCAGTGGCCGTGAGGATCGAGACTTGGGTGCTGGTGAGCTCCATCTGGGTCGTCATCGGCCCAAGACCGGCGCTCAGTGCGGCGTTCGAGTAGGCGTCGAGGAACAGCCCGCCGAACACGAGGAACCAGATGGTCTGAGCCCGGCCGGTGATCTTTCCCAGCCCATCGATGAGCGCAACGACGTCTGCGACGCCTCTGACGCTCGGACGTTGTGCCATGAATCCGCCTTCGAGGAAGACCTACCGGCGGCATGGGGAGCACAGAAAAAAGGCACGACAAAGCCACCGACAGGTGGTCTGTGTCTGTGCCTGTCAAAACACTGCGGAAAGCGCCGCAGCACGTGAACTGCTGGAACTGCTGATTACGCGGTGCAGTGAGGTTATGAACGAGCCGGGAGAAACGTCAAGGGTTTCAGCCAGGTTACCGAAACGTGACGGGTGTCCAGCGGGGGACGCAGGTGGGTGGCGGCAACGAGTTCGCGGACGCCGCCGGCGCGGATGTGACGATGGGCGAGGGATGGATCACGAACAGGCACAAGAGGCCGAGGGCCTGGAAGAAGGCTCAGCCGGCGGTGCGTGCCGCGGTCGCTCGTCGGCCCCGGCACTTCGCTCACCGGGCCTGGGCGGAACCGACTGACAAGAGCCCGGTGGCGGGAGGTTGTTACGCCGGGATCTGTAGGAGCCCGGGGCGGGATTCCCTCAGCCACCCGTCACATAGCGGTGGTCACCGACACCGCGCCCACGCGCACGCAGCCAGTCCGACACAGAAGCCCGCGTCCTCCCCGCCGTTGTCCACTTGGTGTGGGAGACCCGCGCGCTCGAGTCCCCAACTCTCGTGGGAACCAGCCCGGTTCCGCTGTGTTCGGCTACTCCTCGCTCCGGTCCCGCCGCGAATCCGGCCGGCTCAACACCACGTGAAGCCGGAGCACTTGCACAAGTCCCGGACACACCCCAAGGGCACACCGACCGGCCGAGCGGACCGCCTGTTGTGGGAGGCGCGCCCGGCCGGGCTGTGTGGTTACCGCACGTCGTAGGCGCGCTTGATGGTCTGGGAGACCGCGTTGCCGTTGGCGTCGGTGAAGGTGACCTTCATCGTTACCTGCTTGCCGGAGGCGCCGGTGTGGTCGAGGACGGCCGTCCAGTTGCCGTCCTGCTGCTCGGTCGGCGCCTGGGTCCAGGTGGCGCCGTCGTCGTAGGAGTAGGACAGCGAGGCTTCCTTGATGGCGCCCGGGGTGTACCCCGCGTGGCCCTCGACCGACAGGCCGACCCTGATGCCGCTCTGCGCGGGCAGGGTGTTCAGGCCGTCCACCGGCAGGTCGTACGCCGGGGAGAGGAGCGGCAGGCCGCGGGAGTAGACGTCGGACTCCAGGTGGGAGCGGAAGCTCCAGGTGGTGTCGACAGCGGTGGAACGCAGCCAGTTGCGGTCACCGGAGTAGATCTTCTCCAGGTGCTGGGTGAGCTCGTACGCGGAGTCCTCGTCCGGTACCTTGAACACGCCGTAGGGGTAGATGAGCCGGCCGATCTCCTCACCATTGCGCTTCAGCGTCAGCTTGCCGATGTCGCCGAAGGAACCGCCGTAGGTCCAGTGGTCGCCGGAGCCGTCGACCCAGAGCGCGTTCTGGATGCCGATCAGGTTGCCCTGCCGCTCGGCGGCCAGCATCAGGTTGCCGTCGGCGTCGCGCGCCGCGGCGGGCCGCAGGGGGCCGCGGTACCACTCCTCGGCGCTCCGCTGTCCAGCCCGGTAGGTGCGATCGTGGTCCGACATGAACGCGGCAAACGGGAAGCTGGTCATCGCGCCGTGGTACCAGGCGTCGTCGCCGGTCGTGTAGTAGGCGGTGCGGGTACCAGGCACGTGGACCGTCTGGTACAGGCTCACGGGGATCTGGGTGTCGCTGCTCCCGGAGGGACGGAGGAACAGCGCGTCGATGTAGTCGGCCTCCTTGCCCAGGGCATGCCACGTCTCGGTGACCTGGGCCAGCCGGGAGTCATTCGGCTGGTAGGCCTGGTCGGAGTGCAGCGGGCCCTCGGTCGGGAACGACAGGTTGTAGACGTAGGACGAGCCGTCCTCGGAGCCGGTCGCGCGCCAGGTGGGCCGGAACTCGAAGGTGCCCTTCTGAGCGCGCCCGTCGATGTCTGCGTAGAACTTCTGCACGGCGCCGCCGGCCGCGAGTGTTCCGCTGAGCTTCCAGGTGTCGTCCCACGTGCGGGCGTAGCTCAACGTGGTGCCCTGCAGCGTCGAGGGGCGGTCGGTGTGCAGGCTCAGCTGGTGGGCCTTGCGGGCGTCGAGGACAACGGTGGTGTCCTTGGTGATCCGCAGCTGCGGATGGGCGAGGTAGCTGACCGATTCGGGCGTGTTGCTCGCGTCGGGCGTCGTCACGAAGCTGCTGAGGGCGTAGTCGCCCGGGCGCACACGGTAGGTCTGCTCGGGCGCACCCGCGTTGGTGCGGCGCTCGCCCTTGTCGGTGTCGAGGCTGGCGAGGTCCAGGGAGGAGGGGCCGGTCGCGGGCTTGCCGTTGCGGTCGACGACCTTGACCCGCAGGGTGACCGTCTCCGGCTGGACGTAGAGGGTGACGGGCACGGAGACGTGCACATCGCCGTCGGTGGCCAGGATCCGGCCGGTGACCGCACCGTACTGGGCGTCCTTCAGACGGGCGGTGGGGTCGATCTGCAGCGGCACCTGAGCGGTGGCCCCCGCCGGGACCGTCACCTTGTTCTCCGCCGGCTTGATGATTCCGGCGGTGACGTCGCTGCCGTCGTTGCCGTGCACACCGCTGACCTTCAGATGGAGCGTCAGGTCACTGTCGCCGGTGTTGGTGAAGGGCACCTGCACGGTGGTGCGGTCCGACGGGTCCTGCGGCCAGTTGTAGCTGCCGGCCTGGACAGCCGGCGCGGAGAGCGCCTTCTGGTTCACCGCGCCGAACACGTCGAGCACCCCACCGCCGGTCTGGTCGGCGCCGGCGACCTTGCCGCCGGTGCGGGCTGAGGAGACCAGGGCGGCCTTGATCTGCTGCGCGGTCCAGTCCGGGTGGGCCTGACGCACGACGGCCGCGGCGCCCGCGACATGCGGGGTGGCCATGGAGGTACCCGACATCGTCCGGTAGGCATAGACGCCGCGGCCGCCCGCACTGGCCGCCGAGATGTCGACGCCGGGGGCGGCGATCTCGGGCTTGAGGGTGTGGGTGACGGCCACCGGACCGCGGCTGGAGAACTGCGCGGTGGTGTCGTCGCGGTCGACGGCACCGACGGTCAGCACGCTGGGCACGCAGCCGGGCGAGGAAACGGTCTCGATGCCCGGGCCGGCGTTGCCGGCGGCGACGACGAACAGGGTGTGGGTGTTCTGCGAGAGCTGCTTCGTGGCCTGGGCCATCGGGTCGGTGCAGTCGCGGATGGTGGGGTTGCCCAGGCTCATGGAGACGACGTCGGCCTGCTGGTCGACGGCCCACTGCATACCCGCGATGATCCAGGAGTCCTGGCCGTAGCCTGCGTCGTTGAGGACCTTGCCGATGAGCAGGGAGGAACCGGGGGCGACGCCCTTCTTCCGGCCGTCACTGGCCGCTCCGGACCCACCGACCGTGGAGGCGGTGTGAGTGCCGTGGCCCACCCGGTCGTCGGTGGTCTTGGAGTCCGTGAAGTTCTGCGACGCGGTGACCCGGCCCGCCAGGTCCGGGTGCTCGGCATCCACGCCCGTGTCCAGCACGGCGACCTTGGTGCCCTTGCCGTCGTAGCCGGCCGCCCAGGCCTCCGGCGCGTGCACCTGCGCGGTGGACCGGTCCAGCGTGGCCTTGACCTTGCCGTCCAGCCACAGCTTCTTCAGCGTGGAGCCAGAACGTGAGCGGGTGTTGGTGATGTCCTGCCAGAAGGCGGCGGCGGTGTCCTTGCCCGCCGTGAGCGCGACGCCGTCCACAGCGGGGAGGCTCAGGCCCCGCTCGGACCCGCGAGGGGCCGCCGGCGCGCTTTCGGCAACGTTCACACTGTTCCGGTAGGTGGCGATGAGCGGCAGCGTGTCGGTGTGTGTGTCGTCGTATCCCTGGCGGATGAGCCCAGTGACGTTGAACAGCTGCTCGTCGACCTTGCCCTCGGCGATCGCCTGGGCCGCATCCTCCGGGTAGACGTAGAGGTCCTTGCCCACCTGATAGGTCTGGGCCATCGGTTGCGTACCGTCCACGCGGGGCAGCACCGCCGCCGAACTGCGGCCCGACCTGTCCGTGGTCACCAGCACCTTGTCGCCGGTGACGAGCGTGACCGTCACCTGCTTGCCGCCCGTTGCCGGGGTCCCGCTGCCGATGACGGGTCTCTTCCCCGAGGCCCCGTCAGGCGGCGTTTCCGCCGCCCCTGAAGGTGCGACTGCGGTGACGGCCAGGACGGCGGCGGTCGCCGCACCCAAGGCCATACGGGATATGGAGCGCATGAATCTCCTAGTTAACGACGCTGTGAACATGCCATTCCGGGGCCGCAGCCTGGCAGACATGCGCATGGCGTGGGGACGCCGCGCGTGGCGGGTTTCCCGCATGACGGTTTTCCGTCACGCGGTCACATCAGTTGGTACGTCGACTCGGTGAGGCTTCGGACCTGGCCGGTGGGGGTATACTCCGTCGGCCCGACGTCTGCCCAGGTGATCGCGCCGGAGGGGGCGTGGGCGCATTGCCCACTTCTTGGCCAGCAGCAGGCCCAGCCTTCCTCAACCCCCTGCGGTCACGCCGATTTCGCCGGATCCGGGCGGGCTCCCAGCCGCCGCCGCGGGTCAGGCCCGGGGCTCATGAGCGAGTTGCGGTCGGATCGCACATCGGCCGCGGCCCGCTGGGAGGCTGAGGTTGCGGGCAAGGGGATGCCTCCATCTCGGATCACGGGCCCGCGCGCGGCGCAGCAGGAACCGGCAGGAGTTGGCGGCGACCCTCGCAGGGCGACCACCAGGGACGAAGGCTCCTCGGCCCTCAAGCCGAGGAGGTCAAAGCCAGCCCGCACGTGCGGCGTGCCACCCGAGTTGGAGGCGCGAATCCGCTCCGGCAAGGTCCATCAGACGGCGTGTCCTGCGCTCCACGGTGCGTATGGAGAGACCGAGTTGGGAGGCCGCCCGGCGGTCGGAGAATCCTGCCAGCAGCAAGGCGAGGACTTCCAGTTCGCCCTCGGTTGGCTGCTGATCACCTGTCGGTTCCGCGTGCACACCCGCTGTGGTGGTGTACAGCGGCCGGGCCTGGTCCCATTCCCTCTCGAAGAGATGGACCAGGGCCGTCAGCAGGCCGCTGCGGTGCACCACGAGCGCGCTCGGTTCACCGCCGGAGTCCGCCATGTCCAGTGGCACCATGGCGCGTTCCCGGTCCGAGACGACCATCTTCAGCGGCAGCGAGTCGACCAGGCGAATCTCGACGCCTGCCGTGATGGACGCCCACACATCCCGCTGTATGTCGCGGCCGTCGAGGTAGTCCTTGGCCGCCACGACCCGGAAGTCGACTCCGCGATCCAGCGCGAGACTCTCCGACATGTCGGCGTCCTCGCGCGGCACCGCGACGGGCGCGCCGACGAGGAAGACGAGCAACTCCTGCTGGGCGCCGCGCTGCAGTTGGTGGAACCGGTGGGCGACCTGCTCCATCCCGACGACCGCCTCCACGACGCTGCCCGCGGGGTGTGCGGCGGTACTGCGGTACTGCTCGATGAGCATCGAGACCGCGGTCTCGGCCCGGTGCAGCGCGTTGCGCTGCTCGACGAGGAACGGGGCCAGGGCGACCGAGGGCGGTGTGAGCCGGTAGCGGGCGGGCTGGGGGCCGGCCCCGCAGTCAGCCGAGTCAGGTGCCCCCCTCTCGGCCTCGCTGGCGACCGCCGCCAGGCCGCGTGTCGTCAGGTCAAGGAGTATGCGGGCGGTTTCGGCCTGCCCGAGTCCGGTCTGCTGGGCGAGTTCCTGCGCGGTGGCTGTCGGGCGGGCCAGGAGTGCCGTGTAGACGGCCTCTTCGACCGGCCCCAGTCCCAGTGCCTGCAGCATCCAGCTCCTCCTCGGGTGAGCACCGTGTCCGGCCCTGGCACTGCTCGCATGGACCGGATTGCCCTCGACCGAACCCTAACCGGCTGTCGTGATGTCACCATCGACCGTTTGCCCGGGCAGCATTCCACCCGGGACGCCCCGCACGCGGCCTCCCAGGTGGGAAGCACCTCGCAACCAAAGTTCCACGACAGGGCCGGCTGATGCTGTGATTCGTGCCCTGTGCGCTGCTTGCTCGACCGCGTCTGAGACGGTGCTTGCTGCCGCCGGACCGGTGGGTGTGTGGTAGTTGACCCACATCCCTGACTACATGGATCCGTTGCTTGAACACCGGACTTGGGCTCTGCACCGCCATGGCCCTCCGCTCAGCGACGAGTTGGGCGCCTGACGCCATTGCACCGCAGATGTGTGTTGCCACCCTGGCACGAAGGCCGCTACGGAGCCTTCACCGTTCAGGCCTTGGACGCCTGCTGTTCGACGGCGATCTCCCGCTTGAGGATCTTGCCCGTTGCTCCCTTGGGGAGTCCATCGGTGAATGTGACGATCCGCGGGTACTTGTAGGCAGCAACCCTCTGTTTGACGTAGTCACGTATCTGACCGGCGGTGGTCTGTGCACCGTCCCGGAGCGTCACTACGGCGGCCACCTCCTCCCCGTGGATCTCGTGCGGCACGCCTATGACAGCGGCTTCGGCAACAGCGGGGTGTTCATAGAGCACCTCCTCGATCTCGCGCGGATAGACGTTGTATCCGCCACGGATGATGAGGTCCTTCTTCCGGTCGACGATGAAGTAGTAGCCGTCCTCGTCGACACGGGCGAGATCACCGCTGTGGAACCACCCGTCCCGGATGGCTTCCGCGGTCGCGTCCGGACGGTTGCAGTAGCCTTTCATGACGTTCTCACCGCGGATCGCGATCTCGCCGACCTCGCCCGGGCCCACGGTGGTGCCATCGTCTGCGATGAGTTTGAGTTCGACTCCGCGGATGGGCAGACCGATCGAGCCGGCCTTGCGTGGCCGGTCCGGAGGGTTGAATGCGGCGACCGGCGACGTCTCCGACAGCCCGTAGCCCTCGAGCACAGTGACGCCGAATTCCCGCTCGAAGCCGTGGAGTACCTCGACCGGCAAGGAAGCGCCGCCGGAAACGGCCAAGTTCAGTCGGGAAAGCTCGTAGCCATCGGGGATCCCGGCGCGGAGCAGGGCCGTGTACATCGTGGGGACGCCGAGGAAAACGGTGACCTTGTCCCGGTGCATGATCTCCAGCGCTCTGGCCGACTCGAACCGCGGCAGCAAGGTCAGAGTCGCCCCAGCCGCGACCGCGGTATTGAGAGCACAGGTCTGTCCGAAGGCGTGGAACAGTGGCAGGCCCCCGAACAGGACGTCGTCCGGCCCGACATGGAGCAACGTCTCGGCCGCGGTGGCGGCGTTGGTCATCAGGTTGCGATGGGTCAGCTCGGCGCCCTTCGGGGTCCCCGTTGTGCCCGAGGTGTACAGGATCACGGCCGTATCATTCTCCGCGCGGTCCACGACCTGGGGTATCGGGTCGGTGGCCTGCAGCAGGGATCCGAAAGCCGTCGGGTCCGTGACCAGGCATTCGGCCCCGACCTCTGCCGCCGCCGCGGCGACTTCGTCTGCGAACAGCGGGCACGCCAGCACGATCCGGGATCCGGAATCCCTGAGTGCGAAGGCTATTTCACGGGCCTTCAGTAGCGGATTCATCGGCACGACCACGCCGCCGGCACGGAGGATGCCGTAGTACGTGACAGGAAATTCGGTGGCGTTGCGCATGACCAATGCCACGCGATCACCCGGCCGGACGCCCTTGGCGTGCAACAGCGCGGCGACTCGGGCGCTGCTGTCGTTCAGCTGGGCATAGGTGAGGGCCAGATCGTCCTGGCGAACGGCGACCCGGTCGCGGTCGGCCCATGCCGACTCCACCAGGAGTGTGGCCAGGTTGTTCATTCGGTCTCCCCTAGGATTTGGGTGGGTGACGGTGCCCGTGGCGGCGGGTGTCGCCGAGGTCCGCGGATTTCTGTGTCGCGATCACGTCCCGGGGCGTGATCCCGCCGCGGCCGGGACCGCCTCCGCTGCGGTGCAGGGTTCCCCAGAAGTCCGGTGGCAGGTCGCGTCCCTGCCGTAGGGCCAGCCACAGCCGCAGCACGTGCCGCTGCCGCTCAGGCTCGGCGAAGTCCTCGTACTCCGTGCGGGAGTGCAGAACCGTGTGGTTGTTGAGGAGCAGCAGGTCACCGACCTCGAAATCGACGTCAAGTCGCAACTCCGGGGAATCCGCCAGTTCGTCGATCAGGTCGAACAACTCGACGTCTGCCGGCTCCAGGGCGGGTACAGCAGGAAAGCGCTGCGCGGACTCCAGGTAGCAACGGTTGTAGCGCAGGCTGAGTTTGCCCCCGTACCAGCAGGCGAGTGGAACTGCCGAGTACGGCTGCTCGCCGGGGACCTGCTCCTCCCGGCGGTCGAGAAAATGGGTCCGGTACAGGCGCTCGACCAGATCCGGCCGCCGCGCCAGCACGTCGTTGTAGACCGCCGCCGAGCTGACGACAGTGATGCGTGCGCCGGAGCGGGCCGCTCGCAGGCACAACAACCCGAGGACATCGGACCCGTCGGTGTGGAACGGCAGTCCCGCCCTGGTCTGGTAGCCGCGCGTCGCGGGATCGGCCATGGAACGGCCGGTGTCCCGGGCGTGGCCGAGCATGTGGCCCGCCGCGTTCTGCGACACCGGAATACCGAGGTGCCGACCCAGACCCCAGAAAATGGTGCTCGCAGCCGCCGGGCTGTACCGCTCGACCGGAATGCGTTTGACGAGCACGAAGCCGCGTCCGTTCTCCAGTACGTCGGCGATGCGTTCCAGCTCGCCGGCCAGAGCCGGTACCGGAAAGTCACCGGCGTCCACCTTCAGCAGTGGAAGACTCCGCTCACGCACTGTGCGCAGGGCCGCCTCGAGTTCGCCGATCTGTGCCGGTGAGAGCCGCAGGACCCACTCCTCGGAGTCCGCCAGGTCCGGGCCTCTCCACACAGCCGGCCCGGTGCAGGGCCGGCGCAGCACCTCGATCACGCTCGTCATGGTGACCTCTCCAGGGTCGCGTGCCCGCCCGGCCGGAGCTGCGCGACTCCCGGCTGACCGGGGACCGGAAACCGCACACACGCCCCTTCTCCTCTCCTCGCGGAGGAACCCCACGACTTCGGCGCAGGCATTTCCGCCCAAGGCCACCCGAATCGAGATTCCTTATCGCTTTCCAGGGCTGGTCAACGGTTGGACTCTTTGTCATGGTGTGCTCCGTCGAATTTCATGTCGGTCAGGACCTGAATCCAGACGGCGAGCTCCCATGCAGTGGTGCAACGCTAAGTCACGCCCCGGCTCATCGCTTGACCTGACGTGACATCTGACTTATCAACTGGGGACAGAGCCCTGGGAGTGCGCCCATGAAGCCCCGTGTCCGCAACGCCGCGCTGAGCAGCTACGTCGAGGTCAGCCAGTCACTCGGCATCGACCCGCTGTCCCTGATGAAGCACGTGGGCCTGGACCCCGTCGGTCTGGCGGTCCAGGACAGATGGATCTCCGGCGTGGCCGTGGTCCAGTTGCTCGAGCTCTCGGCGGCGGCCTCGCACCATGAGGATTTCGGGCTGCTCCTCGCCGAGCGCCGCCGCTTCTCCAACCTCGGCCGCATCAGCCTGGTCATCCGCGAGGAGCCCGACGTCCGCAGCGTACTCGAGCTTCTGATCCGCCATGAGTACATGTACAACGAGATGCTCCGCAGTCGGCTCTCCGAGGCGCACGGCCTGGCCACCCTGAAGCTGTGCCTCGACCTGGGTGAGGCGACGGCGGCCGGCCAGGCCGCGGAGCTGGCCGTGGGCGCCTTCCACCAGGTCCTCCGCAATTTTCTCGGTACTCGATGGCAGCCGGTGGCCGTGTGTTTCACACACGGCGCTCCAGCCGACACCCGAACCCACCGGCGCATCTTCGGCCCTGTCGTGGAATTTGACCGGGAATTCAACGGGATCGTCTTCTACGCCAGCGACCTCGACGCTCCCAACCTCATGTCGGACCCGCTGCTGCGGACCTACGCCCGGCAGTATTTCGAGTCCATCGCCATCTCGAGGGACACGACCGAACTGGACCGTGTGCGCGAGCTGATCGAAGTCCTGCTGCCGACCGGACGCTGTTCGATCGAACAGGTCGCAGGCAGTCTCGGCGTCGACCGGAGGACCGTGCACCGGCACCTGTCGGCCTCGGGCGAGACCTTCTCCTCCTTGCTCAACGCGACGCGTACGCAGCTCGCCGAGCAGTTGGTGGCGAACCCGCGCCGCTCGTTGACGGAGATCTCCAGGCTGCTGGGATTTTCCGCATCCAGCGCTTTCTCGCGCTGGTTCAGCGAGCGGTTCGGCTGCAGCCCCCGGGAGTGGCGACTCCGGAGGACCAGGCAGCAACCGTTCACCGAGGGATGACCACCGACGGTCACCCGCTACCGGGAAGCGCGATCGCTCACGCGGCCTCGGCCGAGCCCCTGAGCCGGGCGGCGCGAGCCGGGGAGGGACGGTCCCCAAGTGATAAATCAAATGTCACCTGTCGTTAAGCATGCCGCGTAGTCGGCCCTTAACGTGGCACTACCGCAAGGAAGACTGTCGGCCCCACGGGGACGAGCAGGGATCCTGCTCGCAACCGCATCTCCCCCGGGGCCCGTTGATCGTATTCGGGCTGCCCAGCGAGTCCGGAAATCCCCTCTGTCATCCCACTTCACTTCGCGCCGCACCCCAGGCCCCGCATCGCGGCAGTGATGCGTGCAGCGAGTGAAGACCGATCCTCAAAGGAGATGGACCGTGCACTTCTTCGACGACTCCCTGTATCCAGAGAACCAGGAGAAGCTGGTCATCCAGGCCGCGCCCTACGGGCCGGAATGGCTGCCCGGTGACGCCGACGACCTCCCGCTCACCATGGATGAGCATGTGCAGGCGGCGGTCGACTGCTACAACGCCGGCGCCACGGTTCTGCACATCCACGTGCGCGAGCTGGACGGTCACGGATCCAAGCGCATGTCCATGTTCAACGAGCTGATGGCCCGGCTGCGCGAGGCTGTGCCTGACATGGTCCTGCAGATCGGCGGGTCGATCTCTTTCGCCCCCGAGGACGAGGGCGCCGACGCCAAGTGGCTCAGCTACGACACCCGCCATATGCTGGCCGAGATCACGCCCCATCCGGACCAGGTGACGATCGCGATCAACACCAACCAGATGAACATCGTCGAGCTCTTCGACGACGAGGACATCGAGGGCACTTCCATCGCCAAGCCGGCGTACTACAAGGCCTACCGGGACATGGTGGTCGAGGCCGGACCGGATTTCTACCTCGAGCACCTCAAGCGACTCCGCACCAACAACATCCAGCCGCACTTCCAGCTCGCCAACATGGCGCAGCTGGAGACCGTGGAGCGGCTGATCCGCAAGGGCATCCACAGCGGGCCGTTGGTGCTCAACTACGTCGCCATCGGCGGCGGGTTCGCCGGCCGGCACCCGGCCGACCTGATCGAGTTCATCCGCCGCGTCCCGGACGGCGCCGTGCTCACCATCGAGGCCTCCATGCGCGCGGTGGCGCCGATGAACGCCATCGGTATCGCACTGGGAACACATGTGCGAGTGGGTAACGAGGACAACCTGTGGCGGCACAAGGGCGAGCGGATGTCCTCCGTGGAGCAGGTCGAACAGATGGTCCAGATCGCCAACGTGCTCGGCCGAGAGATCGCCACCGGACCGGAGGCGAAGAAGATCTACAAGATCGGCGAGTGGTACTCGGACGCCGACGCGACCCTCGCCCACCTCGGGATGGTACCCAACCGCCGTCCCGGCCAGCGCGGCCCCATGCTGCGCGGCGTCAAGAGCTGACCCAGTCCACGAGCAGCGGTCGCGGGACCGAGACGGCATCCACCCCAGCCGACCGGAGACGGTCCGCGACCGCCACGCCGCACACGAGCAAACGGAGCAACCCATGGCACACGCCATTCGCTTCCACGAAACCGGCGGCCCCGACGTCCTGCGGTGGGAAGAGGTCACCGTCGGCGACCCGGGCCCGGGCGAGGTACGCATCCGGCACGTTGCCGTCGGACTCAACTTCGCTGACACCTACTTCCGCACCGGCCTGTACCCGGCCCCGCTGCCCGCAGGCCTCGGCGTCGAGGCTTCCGGTGTGATCGAGGCCGTGGGCGAGGGCGTGCAGCACGTCGCCGAGGGCGACCGAGTGACCTACACCGGCAGCCCACTGGGCGCTTACAGCACGGAGCGGGTCATGCCCGCGGACTCGCTGATCAAGCTGCCGGAGGAGATCAGCTGCGAGACCGCCGCGGCGATGACCATGCGCGGTCTCACCTCGGCCTACCTGCTGCGCCGAATCCACCCACTGAAGTCCGGCGACACCGTGCTGCTCCACGCAGCGGCCGGCGGCGTCGGCCTGATCTTCTCCCAGTGGGCAAAACTGCTCGGCCTCACCGTGATCGGCACGGTCTCCAGCAAGGAGAAAGCCGAGGTCGCCCGGGCCCATGGCTGCGACCACATCATTTACTACCGGCGCGAGGACGTGGCCGAGCGCGTGCGTGAGCTGACCGGCGGCAAGGGTGTCCCGGTCGTCTTCGACAGCATCGGCAAGGACACCGTCGCCGGATCCATGGCCTCGCTGCAGCGCCGCGGCCTGCTGGTGTGCTTCGGCACGGCCTCCGGGGTCCCGCCGCTCGACGCCATGCAGCTGGCCGTCCACGGCTCGCTGTTCGTGACCCGGCCCGCGCTGGCGGACTACATCGCCGAACCGGCCGAACGGGACTCCCTGGCGGGCGAGCTGTTCGGACATGTCGCGTCCGGCCGCATCACGATCGAGATCAATCAGCGCTACGCCCTCCAGGACGCGGTACAGGCACACCGCGACATGGAAGCGGGACGAACTACGGGATCTTCCGTCTTCGTCCTCTGAGCACGCCGTGCCCCCTCAGTCATCCCAGGAGTGAGCACCATGCCCCAGACCATCCGCCCGAGGGAAGACACGCCCGCCCCGGTGCGCCCTGGTGTCCTTCGCACCTCGATCAGGGTTGAGCCGCTGACCTGCACCATCGGTGCCGAACTCTTCGGCGTGAACCTCGGCGACGCCGCGCGCGACGACGACCTGTTCTCCGAGATCAAGAATCTGCTCCTGCAGTACAAGGTCCTGTTCCTGCGCAACCAGGACATCACCCGCGCCGAGCACGTCGCCTTCGCCTCCCGCCTCGGCCCGTTGGAGGACCACCCGGTGGTCGGCAGCGACCCGGACCACCCGGGGCTGGTCCGCATCTACAAGGACCTGAACAGCAATCCCGAGCACTACGAGAACGCGCTCCACTGCGACGGGACCTGGCGTGAATGCCCTCCCATGGGAGCGGTGCTGCGCTGCGTGGAGACGCCCGAGGTGGGCGGTGACACGATCTGGGTCAACATGGCCGAGGCCTACCGCAGACTGCCCGATCACATCAAGACGCAGATCGCCGGCCTGCGCGCACGGCACAGCATCGAGGCGACCTTCGGCGCCGTCATGCCGATGGAGCGGCGCCACCAATTGAAGGCCCAGTTCAAGGACCCGGAACACCCGGTGGTCCGTACCCACCCGGAGACCGACGAGAAGATCCTCTTCGTCAATGCCTTCACCACGCACTTCGTCAACTACCACACGCCCGAGAACGTGCGCTTCGGCCAGGACTACGCCCCCGGGGCGGGCAACCTGCTGGCGTACCTGATCAGCCAAGCGGCCGTCCCCGAGTACCAGGTGCGCTGGCGCTGGCAGAAGAACAGCGTCGCCATCTGGGACAACCGCTCCACACAGCACTACGCCGTCCAGGACTACTGGCCCGCCGTCCGCAAGATGGAGCGTGCCGGAATCGTCGGCGACAGACCCTTCTGAGCCTTGAGCAGCGACGGAAAGGTGACGCCCATGGGACTGCACACGACCGGCACTACGGTGCCGGCCATGTCTCCCGACGAACCAGCCGTACCCCGCAGCTACGCCTGGCTGGTGTTCGCCCTGAGTTTCGGGCTCCTGCTGTCCGACTACATGTCGCGGCAGGTCCTCAACGCGGTCTTTCCCCTGCTGAAGGCACAATGGCTGCTCTCCGACGCCCAGTTGGGGTCGCTGAGCGGCATCGTGGCCCTGATGGTCGGTGTGCTGACCTTCCCCCTGTCGCTCCTGGCGGACCGCTGGGGCAGGATCAAGAGCCTGGTCATCGCCGCAATGGTGTGGAGCCTGGCGACCCTGGGGTGCGCCGTTTCCGCCGGCTACGGCCAGATGTTCCTGGGCCGGTTCATGGTAGGCGTCGGAGAGGCGGCCTACGGCAGCGTCGGTATCGCGGTCGTCCTCAGCGTCTTCCCCGTCCGTCTGCGGGCCACGCTCGCCGGCGCGTTCATGGCGGGAGGGTCGTTCGGTTCCGTGCTGGGTGTGTCGGTCGGCGGCGTCTTGGCCCAGGCATACGGCTGGCGCTGGGCGTTCGCCGTCATGGGGATCTTCGGCCTGCTGCTGGCCATGGTGTACAGCCTCGTGGTCACCGAGAAGAGGCTCGGGCCGGCCTCCAGCAAGCACAGCAGCGCGTCTGGTGAAGGCGCTCCCGTCCGGACCCTGCTACCGCGGCTGTTCTCCTCGGTCTCCGTCATCTGCGCCTACATCGGCAGCGGAACGCAGATGTTCATCGCGATGGCCCTGCTGGCCTGGATGCCCAGCTTCCTCAACCGCTACTACTCCATGGCCCCCGCGAAGGCCGGTCTGGGTGCCGGGTGCTTTGCGCTGATCAGCGGCACCGGCATGATCCTGTGCGGGGTCGTCGCGGACCGCCTCAGCCGGCGGGCCGGGATCCGGAAGTGGACCGTTGCGATCGCCTGCAGTCTCGGGTCGCTGGTGCTGCTGATGACCGGATTCCACCTGCCGGCCGGCCCGCTGCAGCTCGCGCTGATTGCCACCGGGACCCTGGTGGCCGCCGGTACCGCCGGACCGGCGGCCGCCATGGTGGCGAATCTGACCCCTGCCGCCATCGCGGCGACGGCCATGGCCACGCTCACCCTGGCCAACAGCCTGCTCGGGCTTGCCCCGGGACCCGCAGTGACAGGCGTACTCGCGGACCGCATGGGTCTGCTCGGCGCACTGCAGGTGGTCCCGCTTGTCGCGCTCGCGGGCAGCGTGGCGTTCACCATCGGCAAGTTCTCCTACGAAAAGGATCTGCGCCGCCTGGGGCTGTTCCCCGACCTGGCCCTCAAGACCCCGGAGTTGCAGTCATGAGCCTCACCGCGTCGCCGACGGTCGTGATCGTCCCTGGACTACGCGATCACATGCCGGACCACTGGCAGACCATCCTCGGCAACAAGATCGAAGACTCCCGTACGGTTCCGCCGCTGGCGACGGGCAGGCTGAGCTGCGACGCCCAGGTTGCCGCCTTGGACGAGGTGCTGTCGGACCTCTCCGGCCCGGTTGTGTTGGTCGCCCACAGTGCCGGGGTGATGACCACCGTGCACTGGGCGCAACGCCACCAGCGTTCGGTCAAGGGGGCGCTGTTGGCTGCGCCGCCGGACTTCGACACCCCGCTGCCGGAGGGCTACCCCACGCCGGAAGCCCTGCGAGAGAACGGCTGGACGCCCGCGCCGCGGACACCCCTGCCTTTCCCCAGCATCGTCGCGGCCGGCACGAACGACCCCTTGGCCGGCTTCGAGCGTGTCACCGGTCTCGCCCGGGCATGGGGCAGCCGCCTGGAAAACCTCGGCCCTGTCGGACACCTCAACCCTGCGTCCGGCTACGGCGAATGGCCTCGAGCCGAGGAACTCATCCGCGAGTTCGGCTGAGCTTCGTCCGAGAAACCCGCCTGATGCACGACGCCTGCCGTCGCGCTCCCTCCCGTCCTCGTCGAAGGGAGGGAGCCGTGCACTCTGCGGCTGCCGACCGCGCGCAGTGCTGCTGCGAGCCCCTGAGCTGCATGGATGACATTCTCGGCAGGCGCAGGCGCTGAAACGGCCGACCGACGTGGCAGCCCGCCCGCGTCCACCACGACGGGTGCGGGCGGGACACCGACGCGTCAGCCGGCACCGCTCACCCGGATACGCTGGGCCGCCCGTTCTCGACGTGCCCCATGAGCCGCCTGCGGAAGTCCTCGCAGGTGACCTCGGTGTCGTACCAGCCGTGCGCCTCGTTCGTGTCGTGCACCACGGTCACGGTCCGGCCGGGCCGTACGACGACCGTGCGCTTGTCCACGGTGAACGTCCGTGCCGTGTTCCCCGTGTTGTGCAGCCCGATCCGCAGCAGCCGCGTACGGGCGTCCACCGTCGTGGTGACGTCGACGCCGAAGTCCGTACGCCCCTGGAACTCGCGCCGGAACCCGTTGGGCCCGGTGACCACGAAGTCGTACACCCCGTCGCGCACCGGCACGGTCACGGCGGCCTCGCTGACGACGTCGTAGTGCTGGGGTGTCGCGTACTCCGCCGCGTACGGGTAGAGCGCGAAGTGAGCACTGGAGCGGCCGGTGTTGGCAAGGCTGAGCGTCAGCTTCCCGTCGCGCACGACCGTGTGGGCGTCGGGCTGGTAGGGCAGCGGGCGCGCGGGCCGGGTGCCGGTCTCCTGCTCGGGCATCGACTGGTTCGCGGGCGGCTGCGGGGCCCAGCGGCCACTGAACTGCGGTATGACGCCGGGCTGTTCCACCTCGGGCTGCCGTGCGGTGTGCCGGAAGTCGAAGGCGCCGGTCAGATCGCCGGTGACCTGGCGGCGCCAGGCGCTGATGTTGGGCTCGCGCACACCGGTCCACTGCTCAAGGAACCGGATCACGGAGGTGTGATCAAAGACCTCCGAGCAGACGTACCCGCCGACGGTCCACGGCGAGACGACGAGCATCGGCACCCGCACGCCGAGCCCGGTGGGCTGCCCCTTCCACCGCTCATCGGTGTTGTCCGTGCCCGGCACCGGCGGCGGAACATGGTCGAAAAACCCGTCGTTCTCGTCGTAGTTGATGAAGACGGCGGTCTTCCTCCACACCTCGGGGTGCGAGGCGAGCGCGTCGAGCACCTTGTACACGATGGTCGCGCTGTGGATCGGCGAGGAGACCGAGGGGTGCTCGGAGTCGACGGCGGACGGCACGAGGTAGGACACCTGTGGCAGCTTCCCGGCGGCGACGTCCTTCGCGAACGTCTCGGCGAGCGTGCCGGTGGGCACACGGCGCAGCGCCCGCTCGAACAGCGACCGCTCGCTCTTGCTCAGGGTCGCGACACCCTTCTCCAGAGCGGCGAGCAGTTCGGTCCGTTGGCTCTCGCTGCCGGCGTCGCGCACCTTGGCGTAGAAGGCCTCCATGTAGGTCAGGCCGGTTCCGGCTTCGGTGAGCACCTTCTTGGCAATGGCCTTGAACGTGGTGAAGAACTCGATCTGGTTGTCGGTGAAGTTCTCCCATTCGGTGTACGTCCGCCAGCTCACGCCCGCGTTCTCCAGGCGCTCGGCGTACGTGCCCCAGTCATAGCCGGGGTGCGTGCCTTCGTCGTACGCGTCGTTGCCGACGGCCCGGTTGCCGTTCGCCTCGTAGCCGGTCTTGCCACTCCAAAGATGGTTGCGGTTGGGGCTGGTCGAGGAGTGGATGGAGGAGTGGTAGGCGTCGCACACGGTGAACGTGTCGGCGAGCTCGTAGTGCAGCGGGATGTCCTCGCGCGTGTAGTACGCCATGGTGGCCGCGGTCTTGGCGGTGATCCACCCGTCGTGCCAGCCGTCGTGCCAGGCCTTGGCGCCGCCGGACCAGGAGTGGTCGAGGGCGCCGATGTACTGGAGGTCCTTCTTCTGCATCGCGGCGGCCTCGCGCACCGGGAACGGCATGACGGTGCGCAGCACGCCCGGCTGTTCGAAGACGCTGTTGCCACTGGGCAGCCGGATCGCATTGCGGTCGCCGAAGCCGCGCACGCCCCGCAGGGTACCGAAGTAATGGTCGAAGGACCGGTTCTCCTGCATCAGGATCACGACGTGTTCGACGGCGGCGAGCCCGCCCTTCGGCGGCGCCCCTGCCTCGGCCTGCGCGGCGAGCGCCTGCTGCAGCGACGGCGGCAGGAAGGACGCGACGGCGGCGGCGCCGAGCGCGCCCCCGCCGATGGCCATGAGGCGCCTGCGCGACAGTTCCGGAGACGAGGACGGGGACACGGGACCTCCGAACGTTGGGGCCTTCTCGACCCGTTGACTGGTTCGGCGGGGACGGTAGTGACAGCAGGTGTCGCGCGGCAGTACGAGAACCAGCCGAAACGTAAACGCTCAAGCGTCCCGGCCAAAGGTCCAGTGGCGTCCGACCACCGCCACAGTGGCATGGCCGGCCTCCTCGGCCTTCCTCTCGACGAGCATCGCGAGGACATGGCCGAGCTTCGCAGGGCACTGGAGGTAGCGCATGGCGAACTTCGCGCTCTGAGAGAGAGCATTGAAGGTGGTGGCGCTGGTCGCCCGCCTGCGCCGCCGCCCGAGCGCGGGGAGGAAAGGCCCCTTCTGGCCCAATGCCCCGCCGGCCGGGCCCCGTCGCCGGGCCCGAATGAGGCCGCCACCTGGTGGCGGCGAAAGTGCGGTGGTACCGCGAGTTGCCCTTCTCACCCGCACTCCCAAGGGATCATGACGATGTCCTTCGGAGGACCGCAATGATCCAAAGCCGCGTACACGTCTGCGACCTACGAGAACACGTCGGCCGTACCGTCACCGTCTGTGGGTGGGTGAGCGCTCTCCGCCTGCAGGGCAAAATGCAGTTCGTCATCGTGCGGGACGGCACCGGCCCGGTGCAGGTCACCCACAAACGTGACGGCGGACCGCTGGAGGCCCAGCTCCAAGCCCTCACCCCCGAGTCCGCCATCAAGATCACCGGGCGCGTCGTGGATGCTCCCCAGGTCAAGCTCGGCGGCCTGGAACTCGTCCCAGAGGCTGTCGAGGTCCTGAACCCGGCCGCCACACCGCTGCCGATCGACGTGCACACAGGGATCGAGCACCGGCTGGACTGGCGCTTCCTGGACGTGCGCCGCCGTCCCGCAGCCCAACTGATGTTCGCCGTGCAGACCACCCTGGAGCAGGGGATGCGCGAGTACGCCTACGCGCAGGGCGCCACGGAGATGCACACCCCCAAGCTCATGGGCACCGCCTCGGAGTCCGGCGCGGAGGTCTTCAAGCTCGTTTACTTCGGCCGCAGCGCCTACCTGGCGCAGTCGCCGCAGTTCTACAAGCAGATGGCGATCTCGGCCGGCGTCGAGAAGGTCTTCGAGATCGGTCCCGTCTTCCGTGCCGAGCCGTCGTTCACCTCCCGGCACGCCACCGAGTTCACCGGCGTCGACGTCGAGCTGGCCTGGATCGACGGCGTCGAGGACGTCATGGCGTTCGAGGAGCACATACTCGCCTACGCGATCGCCAAGGTCGCGGACGCCCACGGCGAGGCCGTCCGGGAGCAGTTCGACGTGGAGATCACCGTCCCCACGACGCCCTTCCCCCGCATCACCATGACCGAGGCGCACGACATCCTGCGCAAGGGCGGCTGGGACCCGGAGGGCATCAAGGAGGACCTGGACCCGGAGGGCGAGCGGAGCATCAACGCCCACATCCAGCAGGCCACCGGCCACGAGTTCGTGTTCATCACGCACTACCCGGTCGGCACCCGGCCCTTCTACCACATGCGGCCGGCCGACGACCCGAGCGTGACCCTGAGCTTCGACCTGCTGTGGAAGGGGCTGGAGGTCACCACCGGCGCGCAGCGCGAGCACCGCTACGACGTGCTGCTGAAGCAGGCCGCCGAGAAGGGCATGAGCCCAGAGCCGATGCAGGACTACCTGAACGCCTTCCGGTACGGCTGCCCGCCGCACGGCGGCCTGGGCCTGGGCCTCGGACGGGTGCTGATGGCGATGCTCGGTCTGGAGTCGATCCGCGAGGCCACCTTCCTCTTCCGCGGACCCAACCGGCTCACCCCGTAGCCGACCGGCTTCCACGGCCCGAACCGTGCCGGCAGGTCACGCCACTGCACTCCGGTCCGCACCCGGTGCAGAATCCCGTCGATCACCTGCCGGTGGTCCCGCCACCGGCCACATGACCTGCCCGCCATCAGCCACAGAACACGAAACGTTACGCCGACTCCGGCGGCGGACTGTCATGCAAGATCGAGGTCAGCCGTTGTAAGACCGGTCAAGCCTGCTGAGCGATAAGCGGATGGATTCCGCGTCAGCCCCGGCTCAAGACCCCTGCTGTATGACGGCCGGTTGTCGGAATCGCGGCGTCCCATTCCTGGGACGCCTCCTCGAGGGCATCGATGCCGGATCCGCAGATCACCGGCCGCAGAGCGTCGAACTTCTCGTCGCTCCACTGGTAGATCCCCAGCGCCAGGAGCCTGTCGATGACCTCCGGGGTGAAGCGTTTACGGACTTCCCTGGCCGGAGCGCCGGCCACAACGGTATAGGGCGGCACATCACGTGTGACCACACTTTGCGCAGCGATGACGGCACCCTCACCGAGTGTTACGCCAGGCATGATCATGGCCCGCATGCCGATCCAGACGCCGTCCTTGATCACGGTGTCGCCCTTGCCCAGGTAAGCCCTGACGCGAACGTCACGGAAGGGGTAGAGGCTGAACCAGTCTGTGCGATGGATGTGGTTGCCGCCCATGAGGAGTACGGCTTCGGCCCCGATGCACACGTAGTCTCCGATGTGCAGCTGGTCAATGGACCAGGCGGGTTCCCAACCCGTTCGGCTGTATTCATCTCCGTGGAGGTAGCGCACCACGGACTGCTCGAAGTCGCCGGACCAGGCGTGGCTGTAATAGCTGTGGGTGCCTCGCACGTGGATGTTGGGGTTGGTCACGGCTTCATGAAGGTACTGTGGCCTCGACCAATGACGCTCATTCGACATGGTTGTTTACTCTCGGGTAGAAGCGGACGGAGTTTCTCCCCGGTGGGCAGGAATCCCAACGGCCTGCGCACCGCATATTCCCCGTTCCCGGCCGACACCGGTTCGAAAGTCCACACCAGCCCACGCGGCGGCTCTCAACGGCCAGGTGCAGGTAAGGAATATCCACATCCCCCGCAGACACGCGCCCTTCTCCTTCCCTTTCACTCCAAAGAAGCGGCTGAACGGTCAGTTGGCCGACACATCCTCGTGAACTTCGGTCGCTGACGCTTCCACTGCCGCCAGATGCTCCATACAGTGCCCTTGGAACGGCCGGATGTGCATCGACCGGCCGCACCGTGCGTGGTCCGACCGGAGTCATCAACTCGGTGCTCATCGCATGTCCACGCCTGACATCTGGATCACCTGGCTCCGCGACCACCGCGCCGGGAAGTGGCCCCCGTTCCCCGGCGCCCACTGTCCACCACAGCTCACCCGTTCGGCGAGCTGACGTGGGATCGCATGGTCCGTGACCTGCGCGAAGAAGGCGGAACGACCGGCCAAACGGACTTTTGACCATCACAGTGGCCGAAGGTCACCGTCCAGACCCAGGCCATCAGCCAGTCTTGGCAACGGCCGGAGCCCCTCCGCCGCCCGAGCCGACCTCCGGCCTGCGACGACGAAATTGACGAGGAGACGGATGTCATCCCGCTGAAAATCTTCGGCATAGGCAAGGAGCCCTGGAAGGATTTCATCGGATAACGCGTTACCATCACCGAATTCATTTGTTGCATTCAGGTGAATTCGAGATTCAAACCGCCACTCAATAACCTCACACAACATCGAGGGAGAAAAATTTCATGAGCCCAAATCCTTCCCCTCGGGTCGGCCTGGTGACCGGCGGGTCCGGCGGCATCGGCCGCGCGGTCGTCAGGAGGCTCGCCAAGGACGGCCTGGCTCTTGGCGTGCACTACGTCAGCAACAAGGACATGGCCGACCGCTTGGTCGACGAGATCACCTCGGGCGGCGGCCGGGCGATCGCCGTTGGCGGCGACGTCGCCGACGAGCATGCGATGGCCGTCGCCTTCGACGCCGTCGAAGCCGCCTTCGGCGGCATCGACGTCACGGTGCACGCCGCCGGCATCATGCGGCCCGGCCAGATTGCGACCCTGAACCTGAATGACCTCGACCAGATCCATCGCACGAACATCCGCGGCACGTTCGTCGTCGACCAGCAGGCTGCCCGACGGCTCCGCGCCGGTGGGACGATCGTCAACTTCTCCACCTCGCTGACCCGCACACAGTTCCCCGCATACGGCGCGTACGTGGCGAGCAAGGCGGCCGTCGAGGCCATCACCCTGGTCCTCGCTCGCGAGCTGCGCGGCAAGGACATCACTGTCAACGCCGTCGCCCCCGGCCCCATCGCCACTTCGCTGTTTCTCGACGGTAAGGACGAGGCAGTCATCGACAACCTCGCCAAGGCCGTGCCACTCGCACGTCTGGGGCTTCCCGAGGACATCGCCGAGACGGTTGCCTTCCTCGCGGGACCGGCCCGCTGGGTCAATGGCCAGGTCCTGTTCAGCAACGGCGGTCTTGCCTGAACAGTCTTTACGGAGGTTGGACTACGGAGGTTGGACTCGGGTAGTCGTGCTGAGTTACCAACGGAGAATTGTGTGGGGAGTCGCCGGTGACTGGCTGGCCGGCCGAAGTTCTGCTGTGCGTCATCGTCCTGGCAGGTGCGTCGGTGCAGTGGCTCACCGGCATGGGGTTCGCGCTCGTCGCGGTACCGGCATTGATCCTGGTCCTCGGCCCCGGAACGGGGGTGGCGTTGGCCAACTGCGCGGCCGGCGCCATCAGCGTGGTCGGCATTGCCGAAGGCTGGAGAAACATACGCCTGCTGGCAATGATGCCGTTGATCGCCGCGGCAGCGTGCACCGTACCGGCCGGGACCTGGACGGCCGCACAGCTACCCGAGTCGGTGCTGTTGATCGGCGTAGGGGCACTGGTGAGTGCGGCGGTTCTGTTGGTGATGCGTGGACTGCGCATTCCCGCGCTGCGTGGCGCCTGGGGAGCTGTGGCGGCGGGGGCCGTGGGTGGCTTCATGAACTCGTCGGCCGCAGTGGGCGGTCCACCGTTGTCCTTGTACGCCGTGAATGCGGGCTGGACCGTGCGGGAGTTCGTCCCCAACGCACAGCTGTACGGGGTAGTGGTGAACGCGTTGTCCCTTGCGGCAAACGGCATGCCGCGGCTCAACCCGTCGGTCTGGGGATTGGTCGTTCTCGCCATGACGGCAGGTGCCACGATCGGAAAAGTGCTGGCGGGTCGAGTGCCGGACGGACACGCTCGTCGTCTCGTGCTCCTGCTTGCACTGTCCGGTGGGATATCGGCCCTCACGAAGGGGCTGTGGAAGCTCCAGGGGCTTTAGCGCCTGGGACTGTCGCGGCTCCGGGCGCTTTGCCTCACCTGACTATGGCCTCACCTGTCGGTGATCGCGGAGAGCCAAGCCGTGTCCTCCGGACCCGGCGCTTCGAGGCCGAGCGAGGGCAGCCGGCGGACCTCGCCCGATCGCAGGGCGACCGTGGCCCGTGGCCGCATCGGCCCGTCGCCCCTGCGTGAGAGCAGGACAAGTTCCCAGACTGTCGCCGTCATGGCGTCGAGCCGGGTGGCACAGTCGGCGGTGACTCGCCGCGGATCCCGGGTCCGGCCCAGGGACAGATGTGGGGTGAAGTTCTTGGCGGGCCCACGGCAGCGCGGGAACCGCTGCTGCAGTGCGCGGTGCAGGTCCGCCCACGGCGCCTCGCCGGCCGCCGTCGGGTCGAGCCACACGGTGAAGTACGCCCTGTGCCGGAAGGTGCGCACCCCGTCCAGCCGGACGGTGAAGACCGGCGTCCCGGCCGTCGCCACGGCGAGCAGCGGGGCAGCCCGTTCGAAGTCGGACTCCGGCACGAAGCCGAAGAGCACATTGACGTGCGGCGGCCACCGGTGGATCTGTGGATCGTAATCCCGGCGGATGTCCTGGATCGGCGGCCACAGCTCCGCGGGCGGGATCCAGGCCACCGCCGTGCGGGCCGTCGGGGACACGTCAAGGACACCGACGGGCTCGCTCCTGCCGGAGCTCGTGTCGAAACTCAGGTCTACTTGTGGGTCCCGCACCCGGCCGGCGCCGGACGCGTCGATGCGGTCCACGCCCGTGGCCCGGTCCCAGACCACCTCGCCGTCCGCCTCGATGAACACCACCCGGTGCCACGGGATGTCACCCCCGGGCACGAAGGAAGACAGCGGGATGCGTTCGAAGGCACCCCCGCGCAGGCTGATCCCCAACACGAAGCGGGCCGGGTCGAACCGCGGATCCCAGCGGACCCGGTGATAGATCTCGTCGCTGGTTCGCATCTCGCCTCCTCCCCCGCCTTCACACCTTCTCTTCTTCCAGGGTGCCGCCCACCCCGTCCTCGACGGTTGTTCCGCTCGCACCGCGACGCATCAGGCACGATGCGTGACGGTGCCGGGGCGTGGCACCCCGGCAACCCTGGCGTCGGCGACCAAGGGGCAGGCCAGCGGGACGGACACTCAACCGCCGTCCAGGACGGAGCAGCCGGACAGCCCTGGGCCGATCGAGAAGGTGGCACCGGGCGCCGCGTGGTCGACGGGACCGTTGAACCGGGTCGAGGCGCGTGCCACCGCCTGCTGTGGGGTGAGGAATCGGCCGACGTGGGTGACGATCAATCGGCCTGCCCGGGCCGCGTCGGCCGTGTCGCCGGTGTCTTCGGGCGTGTGGTGTACCTGCACGCCCTCGGCCGGCGCCTGGGCGCTCTCGGCCTCGCACAGCAGCACGTCGCACCCGTTGGCCAGCTGCGTGAGGTTCGCACACGGCGCTGTGTCCCCGGAGTAGACCAGCGACCGGCCTTCGGCCTCGATGCGCACGGCGAAGGCCGGGATGCCGTGTTCCACTGCCCGGCTCGTCAACGTGATTGCGCCGACGTGCGTCTGATGCCCGTCATACAGCTCATGGACGGTGAAGGCGGACTCGACCGGGCTGCGCGTCGAGGTGTTGGTCAGGAAGTGGGCCAGCCGGTCAGCGATGCCCGGCGGCCCGAACAGAGGGATGGGCGCGGCGAGTTGAACGTCCGCGAAAAGCGCCGCGTAGTAGGCGGTGAGCAGGTCCGCGCTGTGATCGGCGTGCAGGTGCGAGATCCAGATCGCATCCACCTCATCGAGCCGGACATGCCGCTGCAGCTCCGCCAAAGTGCCGCTTCCCGCGTCCACCCAGACCCGGGTTTCGCCGCTGGACACCAGATAGCCGGAGCACGGATTGTCCACGCTCGCATAGGGCGTGGCACACCCCAGGACAGTGAGACGCAGAAGATCGCTGACCATCCGGCGAGTCTACAGAACGCGTGATCCACGGGTATTGACAACTTCTCCTCGGAACAGTCCCGTTGCTTGAAGACGACGGGGTGAGGTGCCCTGCCGGGAGTCGCGAGCCGGTGAACCCTTCCGGTCGCAGCACTACGGGCAGCGGACGACCTGCCCCGCGTACGACAGGTTGCCGCCGAACCCGAAGAGCAGCACACGGTCGCCGGTCGAGATCTCGCCGCGCTCCACGAGCTTGGAGAGCGCGAGCGGGACGCTCGCCGCCGAGGTGTTCCCGGACTCGGCGACATCGCGGGCGACGACTGCGTTCACGGCGCCGAGCTTCGCGGCGAGCGGCTCGACGATGCGCAGGTTCGCCTGGTGAAGCACCACCGCGTCGAGGTCCTCGGGCGCGATCCCGGCCCGCTCGCAGACCTGGCGCGCGATGGGCGGCAGCTGGGTCGTCGCCCACCGGTACACGCTCTGCCCTTCCTGCGCGAACCGCGGCGGCATGCCCTCGATGCGCACCGCGTGCCCCATCCCGGGTACCGAGCCCCACAACACGGGCCCGATCCCGGGCTCTTCACCGGGCGGGCATGCCTCGACGACAGCGGCCCCGGCACCGTCCCCGACCAGGACGCAGGTCGTGCGGTCGGTCCAGTCCGTGATATCGGACATCTTGTCGGCTCCGATGACGAGCGCCCGCGACGAGGCGCCCGCACGCACCGCGTGGTCGGCGGTGGCGAGCGCGTGCGTGAAACCGGCACAGACGACGTTGACGTCCATCGCCGCGGGCTGCGGGATGCCGAGCCGGGCGGCGACACGGGCGGCCATGTTCGGCGAGCGGTCGACGGCCG
Source organism: Streptomyces colonosanans (assembly GCF_001866645.1). GTDB lineage: Bacteria > Actinomycetota > Actinomycetes > Streptomycetales > Streptomycetaceae > Streptomyces > Streptomyces colonosanans. The sequence goes on along the minus strand of NZ_MLYP01000058.1, from coordinate 208,615 downwards.
TGCTGGTGGCGACCACGACCAGGTCGATGTCGCCGGGCGCCAGGCCCGCCGCCGCGAGCGCCTTGGCGGCGGCGTGCGCGGCCAGTTCGTCGACGGGCTCGTCGGGCCCGGCGATGTGGCGCGTGCGGATGCCCACCCGGCTCCTGATCCACTCGTCGCTGGTGTCGACCATGTCCGCCAGCTCCTCGTTGGTGAGCACCTTGGCGGGCTGGTAGTGGCCGACTGCGGCGATGCGTGAGCCGTTCATGGGTGGTTCCCCCTCGTTGCCGTGCGTGTCGGGTTCCACCAGTCTGATAAGTGACTCATGGGTACGACGGCATGACAATCAACAGGAATAGGGTGTGCGTGTTGTCGGCTTCCCTCACCCCGGGTGTCCGGCGTGCGCCTCCCGCGACGCGGGCCGCGATCTCACTCTGCCGGTGCAGGACAATGAGACCGCGTAGGTCACCTCGCCGCGCCGCGACCCGGTGCCCTACGGCAATCTTCGCATCAAGGGCCATTTCGGCTGCCAGCACGCACAGAACCGGGGCTGATCACACATGGGACGAGTCACGGAACGACGCAAGGTGATCCGTATCCGGGACGGGGCCGTCTCGTCCCGCCCGGACACACTGGTCGCCGAGGAGCCGCTGGAGATCCGGCTGAACGGCAAACCGCTCGCGATCACCATGCGCACGCCCGGCGACGACTTCGCACTCGCCGCGGGCTTCCTGGTGAGCGAGGGCGTTCTGGGCGCCGCCTCGGACCTGCAGAACATCGTGTACTGCGCGGGCGCCACAGCCGAGGGCTCCAACACCTACAACGTGGTGGACGTGAGAACCGCGCCCGGCGTGGTGCTCCCGGACATCACACTGGAGCGAAACGTCTACACCACGTCCTCGTGCGGCCTGTGCGGCAAGGCGAGCCTGGACGCGGTCCGCACGACGGCGCGTTGGCCGATCGCGGACACTCCCCCGCTGCAGGTGTCGCCGGAGCTGCTCGCCGGCCTCCCCGACCGACTGCGCGCGGCTCAGCGGGTGTTCGACCGGACCGGGGGCCTGCACGCGGCGGCCCTGTTCTCCGAGGACGGGGAGCTGCTCGACATCCGCGAGGACGTGGGCCGGCACAACGCGGTCGACAAACTCGTCGGCCGCGCCCTGCAAAGCGGCGACCTGCCGCTGTCCCGCACGGTCCTGCTGGTCTCGGGCCGGGCCTCCTTCGAACTGGCGCAGAAGGCCGTGATGGCGGGCATCCCGGTACTGGCCGCGGTCTCCGCGCCCTCCTCGCTCGCGGTGGATCTGGCCGCCGAGACGGGCCTGACCCTGGTGGGCTTCCTGCGGGGCAGCTCCATGAACGTGTACGCGGGCGAGCACCGCATCGCCCTGCGGGCCACGGCCCCCCAGGGCTGACCGGGCCCCCTCTGCGGTACGACCGTCGGGATCAGCGGGAGCGGGAGCCCTCCGGGGTGGCGCCGCGGCCGGAGAAGGTAGTGGACCAGAGGGCGTCCGCAGGCGCAGGCTGGATCCCCTCACACTGGCGCGAAAGGGACAAGGCATGGGCCTGCAGGGACAACGGACCGTCATCATCGGCGGCACGTCGGGCATCGGACTCGGGGTCGCGGAGGCCGCCGCGCGGGAGGGCGCGGAGGTGGTCGTGGCCTCCCGCCGACAGGAGAGCGTCGACGCGGCGCTCAAGCGATTGCCGCAGGGCGCCGAGGGGCACGCCCTGGACGCCACCGACGAGACCGCGGTGCGCGGCTTCTTCGAGCGGCTCGGCAACTTCGACCATCTGGTCTACACGGCTGGCGAGTCACCGCTGCTGGAGAGCCTCGCGGAGTCGGACCTGACGCGGGCCAGGCGGTTCCTGGACACCCGGCTGTGGGGCGCGTACGCGGCCGTCAAATACGGCGCGCCCCTGATCCGGAAGGGCGGATCCGTCGTACTGACCACGGGGATCGCGGGCCATCGGCCGAAGCCGGGCACGAGCGTCGGCGCGAGCCTGTGCGGGGCTATGGAGTCGCTCACCCGGGCCCTGGCCCTGGAACTCGCCCCGCTGCGGGTCAACGTGGTCTCGCCCGGCGTGGTCCGCACCGAGCTGTGGCGAGACCTGCCCGAGGCGGACCGGAACCGGCACTACGAGTCCGCCGCCGCCTCGCTCCCCATGGGCCGGGTGGGCACGCCGGACGATGTCGCGGAGGCGTACCTGTATCTGATGCGCGGCGGCTTCAGCACCGGCTCGGTGGTGGTCGTGGACGGCGGCGGCCTGCTGGTCTGAACCGTCAGCCGCAGACGGTGCGACACCTCAGCCCGAACGTGTCTCCGTACCGGCAGCGGCGCGTGACGCCGCTGTCTGCTCCGGGCCGGTCGGCGACGCCTCCGCGTCGTGGGAGCGGCGCTTGGCGATCACCGCGCAGACCATGAGCTGCATCTGGTGGAAGAGCATCAGGGGGAGCACGGCGAGGGCGGCGTGCGTGCCGAACAGGACGCTCGCCATGGGCAGTCCGGAGGCGAGGGACTTCTTCGACCCGGCGAACTGGATCGCGATCCGGTCCCCCCGGTCGAAGCCCAGGGCCCGGCTTCCGTACCAGGTCAGGGCGAGCATCACGGCAAGCAGCGCCGCTTCGACGACGAGCAGGCCGCCGAGCCGCGGCGGGCTCACCTGGTGCCAGATGCCCTGCACCATGCCCTCACTGAACGCGGTGTAGACGACGATCAGGATCGAGCCGCGGTCGACGAGCCCGAGCACCTTCCGGTGCCGCGTGACGAACCCGCCGATCCACCGGCGCAGCGCCTGCCCCGCCAGGAACGGCACCAGCAACTGCAGCACGATCTTGACGAGTGAGTCCGCGGAGAACCCACCGCCGCTGTTGCCGAGCAGCACCGCTGCGAGCAGCGGCGTGATGACGATGCCGGCGAGGGAGGAGAAGGAGCCCGCGCAGATCGCGGCGGGCACATTGCCACGGGCGATCGAGGTGAAGGCGATCGACGACTGGATGGTCGACGGGACGAGAGTGAGGAAGAGCAGTCCGGTGTGGAGGTCGTGCGTCAGAAGCACCGGCACCAGTCCGCGGGTCGCGATGCCCAGCACGGGGAAGGCCACGAACGTGCAGGCCAGCACGGTGACATGAAGTCGCCAGTGCCTGAGCCCGGCCAGGGCCTCATGGGTGGAGAGCCGGGCCCCGTACAGGAAGAAGAGGAAGGCGATCGCCGCCGTGGAGGCGCCCGACGCGACGTCGGCGGCCGTTCCCCGCGCCGGGAGGAGGGCCGCAAGTCCCACGGCCCCCAGCAGCAGGAGGATGTACGGGTCTACGGGCATCCAACGCGGCCATTGCAGGCGATTCACTGTGCTCCACTACTTCGCTGTACGTCCGGTGCCGGGCACGGTCGTGCCCTCCTCATCGTCTCCTGCCGCGAGCGATCGGGAATCCGCCATACCGCTCTGACTGTCATCGCGTATCGCGATAGCCTGTAGGTGTGTACGACCCGCCCCACCTGCGTACGTTCCTGGCGGTGGCCCAGACACTCAGCTTCACGCAGGCCGCCCGGCGCCTCGGACTGCGCCAGTCGACCGTCAGCCAGCATGTGCGCCGTCTGGAGGACGCGACGGGACGGCAGCTCTTCCTGCGGGACACCCACTCCGTCGAGCTGACGGAGGACGGCGAGGCGATGCTCGGTTTCGCCCGCCGGATCCTTCAGGTGCACGAGCAGGCGACGGCGTACTTCACCGGGACGCGGCTGCGGGGCAGGCTGCGGTTCGGAGCCTCGGAGGACTTCGTGCTGACCCGGCTGCCGGAGATCCTGGAGGGCTTCCGCCACGACCACCCCGAGGTGGACCTGGAGCTGACGGTCGAGCTGTCGGGCACCCTGCACGAACAGCTCACCGCCGGCAGGCTCGACCTGGTGCTGGCCAAGCGGCGCCCCCAGGACCCGCGCGGCGAACTGGTCTGGCGCGACAGGCTGGTGTGGATCGGCGCCGAGCGGTTGCGCCTCGCCCCCGACCGCCCGGTTCCGCTGATCGTCTACCCCCCGCCGGGCATCACGCGCGCCCGCGCCCTGGAGGCCCTGGAGGAGCAGGGCCGCGCCTGGCGCATCGTGTGCACCAGTGGCAGCCTCAACGGCCTGCTCGCGGCGGCCCGGGCCGGGCTCGGCGTGATGGCCCATTCCCGGGGCTTGATCCCGCCCGGCCTGGTACGGATCCCCGAGCGCGCCGGCCTGCCCGAGCTGGGCGAGACCGACTTCGTCCTGGTCCAGGGCCACCGTCCGGGCCCGGCGCAGGGCGCGGCCCGGGCCCTGGCGGCGGCGATCCTGGCGGGCGGGGACCGGCTGTACCGGCGTTAGGGCCTGCGCCGGTGGTCGGCCACCACCCCGTCGAGCAGTACGTGCGGTGCCGTAAGCGCGTCGTACAGATTCCGTGGAGATTGCGGTCCGGCACCTACGGGACCGCGAGGAATTCTGTCCAGCCCTTCCCTATGTGCGGGCATTTTCCCCCGGCTGACCTGTGCGTATACGGAAAACCGCCGGAATTCCGCCCCCTCCCGCTCGGCCCTGCGGTGGGGTAGCTTTCACCGCGCTGTGCGGAGCACCACTAGGAGCGGGGATTGCGCGAGTTCACCAACCCTCCGATGACATCGGCGCCACCAGTGGGCGGTCTGGCCGACACCGTCTTCGATTATGCCCAGGAAGATCCGCTCCGTGTCGCCCTCGGCCGCAAGGACGAGCAGGGCCGGTGGCGTGACGTGACCGCCGCCGAGTTCCGCGACGAGGTCCTGGCGCTCGCCAAGGGCCTGCTGGCGGACGGAATCCGGTTCGGGGACCGGGTCGCCATCATGTGCCGTACCCGCTACGAGTGGACGCTCTTCGACTACGCGCTGTGGACGATCGGCGCCCAAGTGGTGCCCGTCTACCCCACCTCGTCGGCCGAGCAGGTCTTCTGGATGCTGCACGACGCGCAGGCGACGGCCGCGATGGTGGAGCACGAGGACCATGCGATGACGGTCGCCACGGTCATCGACCGGCTGCCGCAGCTGCGCCGGCTGTGGCAGCTGGACGCGGGCGCCCTCCAGCAGTTGTACGACACGGGCGCGCACATCGACGACGAGGTGGTCCACCGGCACCGGCGCGCGGTCACCCCCGAGTCGACGGCGACGGTCATCTACACATCCGGCACCACCGGCCGCCCCAAGGGCTGTGTGGTGTCCCACGGCAACTTCATGTTCGAGGCCGACACGGTCATCGCGCGCTGGGAGCCGGTCTTCCACACCAAGAGGGGCAGCGAGGCGGCCACGCTGCTGTTCCTGCCGCTGGCCCATGTCTTCGGGCGGATGGTGCAGGTCGCGGCCATCCGCGGCAGGGTCAGCTTCGGCCACCAGCCACAGCTGAACGCCGAGGCGCTGCTGCCCGACCTGGCCGCGTTCCGGCCGACGTTCTTCCTCGCGGTGCCGTACATCTTCGAGAAGGTCTTCAACGCGGCCCGCCGCAAGGCCGAGAAGGAGGGCCGCTCCGGCCCGTTCGAGAAGGCGGTCGAGGTCGCCGTCGCGTACGCGGACGCGCTCGAGGCGAAAGCGTGGGGCATCGGACCCGGCCCCTCGGCGGGCCTGCGCATGCAGCACCAGTTCTTCGACAAGGTGGTGTACGCCAAGATCCGCGCCGCGATGGGCGGCCGGGTGCGGCACGCGATGTCGGGCGGCTCGGCGATGGACCGCCGGCTCGGGCTGTTCTTCGCGGGCGCCGGCGTACAGGTCTACGAAGGGTACGGGCTGACGGAGTCGACAGCGGCCGCGACCGCGAACCCGCCCGAGCGCACCAGGTACGGCACGGTCGGACAGGCCATCCCCGGCACGACCGTGCATATCGCGGACGACGGCGAGATCTGGCTGCACGGCGGCAATGTCTTCCAGGGCTACCTCAACAACGCCAAGGCCACCGACGAGACCCTGCACGACGGCTGGCTCGCCACCGGCGACCTCGGCTCACTCGACGAGGACGGCTATCTGACGATCACCGGCCGCAAGAAGGAGATCCTGGTGACCTCCGGCGGCAAGAGCATGTCACCGGGGCCGCTGGAGGAGCGCGTGCGGGACCACCCGCTGGTCGCGCAGTGCATCGTCGTCGGCAACGACCGCCCCTACGTGGCCGCGCTGATCACGCTCGACACCGAGGCCGTGGAGCACTGGCTGCAGATGCGCGGCAAGCCACGGCTGCCCCCGGAGCAGCTGGTGTGCGACTTCGACCTGGAGACGGAGGTGCGGCGCGCGGTGATCTCCGCGAACACCCTGGTCTCGAAGGCCGAGTCGATCCGCACCTTCCGGATCCTTGCGCACCAGTTCACCGAGGAACACGGCCTGCTCACCCCGTCGCTGAAGCTGAAGCGCAGGGCGATCGAGAACGCGTACGCGAACGAGGTGGAGGCGCTGTACCAGGCGTGAGCCCGGCGCACGCCGCGTCTTGTCGCAGGCCGGGCATCGGTCCGCACCGATGGCGACCGTTCCGTTTCCGGCCGATCCGTGGTCCCTGTCGAGATTCCGGGGGGAATCAGCCGGTCAGGAATGCATGCCGGGACGTGATCGTTGACGATGTCAGTATCACCCGTATCATCCGTCGACTTAAGGATCAAGAGCTCGTGAGCAGCAAGGTCCCTCCGATCATCCTGAACAACGGCGTCGAGATGCCCCAGCTGGGCTTCGGCGTCTGGCAGGTGCCCGACGACGAGGCGGAGAGCGCCGTCGCCACCGCGCTGGAGGCCGGGTACCGCAGCATCGACACAGCGGCGATCTACGGCAACGAAGAGGGAGTCGGCAAGGCGGTCGCCACGTCCGGCATCCGCCGCGAGGACCTCTTCGTCACCACCAAGCTGTGGAACAGCGATCAGGGATACGACTCCACGCTGCGCGCCTTCGACACGTCGTTGGAGAAGCTCGGCCTGGAGTACGTGGATCTGTACCTGATCCACTGGCCGCTGCCGTCCCGGGGCACGTTCGTCGAGACATACAAGGCCTTCGAGAAGATCTACGCGGACGGCCGCGCCAAGGCGATCGGTGTCTCCAACTTCCTTCCGGAGCACCTGGAGACGCTGATCGGCGCCACGTCCGTCATCCCGGCGGTCAACCAGATCGAGCTGCACCCGCATCTGCAGCAGCACGCGGCGCGCGAATACCACGCAGAACAGGGCATCCACACCGAGGCCTGGTCGCCGCTCGGCCAGGGCAAGGGTCTCCTGGAGGTCCCGGCGATCGTCGCCATCGCCCAGAAGCACGGCCGCTCCCCGGCCCAGATCGTGCTGCGCTGGCACCTCCAGCTCGGCACCATCGTCATCCCGAAGTCCGTGACGCCGTCGCGGATCAAGGAGAACATCCAGGTCTTCGACTTCTCGCTGGACACGGAGGACATGGCCGCGATCAGCGCGCTCAACGAGGACCGCCGTATCGGCCCCGACCCGGCCGCGTTCGACATGGTCTGACGCCGTCAGGTTCGGCACCTCACCCGGCCGGCCCGACCGCGTTCCACGCGGCCGGGCCGTCGTCGGGTCCGGCGTGTCCGGTGCCGCGCCTTTCGGCGCAGGTCAGTTCGGCTGCCCGATCGGCCGTATGACCACGGTGTTGACGTCCACACCCTCGGGTTGGCGGATCGCCCACACCACCGAGTCGGCGATCTGGTCGGCGGTCAGCAGGTGGCCCGGCGGCAGGCTGCCCAGCTCGTCCCAGAACGGGGTTTCCACCCGGCCGGGCGCGATCAGGGTCACGCCCACCCCCCACTCGGTCACCTGGCGGCGGGTGTTCTCCGCGAGCGCGGTGATGGCCCACTTAGTCGCCCCGTAGAGGTTGCCGGGCGTGGGCACGAACCCGGCGACGCTGCCGACCAGCACGATCCGGCCGCGGGTCTCCTTCAGGGCGTCGACGGCGGCGCGGATGAGGAAGGCCGGGCCAAGGACGTTGGTGAGCACCATCTCGGTCCACCCGGCCGGATCGCCCTCGGCGACCGTGTCGTGCGTGGCGAAGCCGGCGTTGGCGACCACCGTGTCGAGCCGTCCGAACTCCTTGAGCGTGGTCTCGACGGCAGCCGTCACCTGGTCGTACTCGGCGGTACTGCCGACGATCGTCAACAGGCCCTCGGGATTGCCGAGTTCGGTGGCGAAGTCGCGCAGCCGCTGCTCGCCCCGCCCGGTGACGGCCACCCGGTGCCCGGCGTCCAGCAGTTGCCGGGCGACGGCGGCCCCGATGCCGCTGCCGCCTCCGGTGATGAGTGCGACTGGAGAATCGATCATGGCTGCCCCCTCGTTGTCGGTGAACGGTCGGGGAGTCAATCACTTGGAGAGCGCTCCAAGTCAAACGGCTGCGGCGCGAAGGGCGGTTCAGAAGGTCCGCACGGCTGTGTGCACGGTGTATGCCTTCAGGACGAAGACGTCCTTCCTGCAGTGCGCGCTCGCCTCGTCCTCTGGGTCGAGGAGGCGGTCCAGTGTGGCGCGGTCCGCTGCGGTGGTGTCGTCGGTCAGCGCTTCGCGCAGGCGGGTGAGGGAGGCGACGACGTAGGCGCGGGCCGGTTCGGAGACCGGGGCCGGCAGGTCGAGGAGGAAGCTGCGGGTGCCGGTGTACTTCAGGCCGGCGGAGGTCAGCAGGGCCGGCCAGTCCTCGGTCTCGGCGACGGACCCGGGCAACTCCTCCCGCATGCGCGTGAACCAGTCGGCCTCCACCGCGTCGAGGCGGGCCTGCAGACCGGGCCGTCCGATGCCGATGTCCCGGGGCAGGAAGCGGGCGGGCAGACCACCCTCCAGCAGGGCAAGGGTGCCGCCGGGTGCAAGGTGTCCGGCGAACGCGGCCAGGGCGGCGCGCTGGTCTCCCAGGTGGTGCAGGCTGTTGCTGGCCCACAGCAGGTCGGCCGGGTGCTCCAGCTCGGCCAGGGCGTCCGGGAGTTCACCGGTGACGGTGGCGAAGCGGTCGGCGAAGCCGAGGCGCACGGCGCGGGTGCGGGCCCGTTCGAGGAGCGGTACGGAGCCGTCCACCGCGATGACCCGGGCGTCCGGAAAGACCTCGGCGAACAGACCGGAGACCACCCCCGGGCCGCTGCCCGTGTCGACGATCAGGCCGGGCGCGCTCACCTCCTCGGACAGCCAGGCCATAGCCTGCCGGTACAGCGGCGCGAACAACTCCGCCTGGGACTCCAGCAGCGGGGCCATCTCGGACCAGTCGATGTCGGTGTGGCCGTGGTGGTGATGGTGGTGGTCGTGCGCGCCGTGGGGGTGGCCCTGGTGCTCCTGTGCCATGGTGATCAGCCTCTCCTGTCGATGCGACCAGGGTGCCCCGACGCACGGCGACGAGGCCAATTCCGTTGCCGAAACGGCAACACCAGGTGCGACTCGCCCGTCTGTCCGCAACCTGGGCTCATGAACGACGACGGGCGATCTGCCCATACCGGGTACAGGGGGTGGCTATGCCTTACTCCCACGCGAACGCCGAGGCTCCCGGCCTCCCCGCGCGCATCGGTTCCGGCACGGCTGCCGGTCCGGGACCTGCTGAGAGGACGGGGAGTTGACGCGTTTCGGTCAGCGCCCTCTATGCATAGGTCCGCGCAAGTGCGGTCACGGTTGCGGTGATGCGTGCGCGCAGCTCGGGTGGCTCCAGCACCTCGATCGCGGTGCCGAGCCGCAGGAACTCGTCGTGGGCGTGCTCGACGGACTCGATGGGGACGGTGGCGACGGTCCACCCGTCGTCGCCTGTAAGTCCGTTGGCATCCACCGCTCGTACCGCCGGGCCGGTGAGGCGGGTTCCCGGTGCGAGCCGGACGACCGCCTCATCCCGGTGCAGCCGCTCGTGGAAGTCTCTTTGTTACGCGGCCCAGTAGGCCCCCAGGTCGAAATCCCGAGGTTGGGTGAACTCCTTTTCGATGGTGGCGAGTTCGAGGATCTGGTCGACACGGAAGGTGCGTGGTCCGGGTCCGCGTCGACGTACCAGCGGCCCGCCTTCAAGCGGTGGGAGCAGGCGTTCTCGGTAGACGGCGGTGACACCTGCGTGACCAACTGGATCATGGAGTTCAGCCGGCCCTCGGCTGCCTGAGGGCCGCGCGGGGGCCCCGCCTGCCAGGAGCCGCTCAACCCTTGCGGAAGGCCTGCAGGGTGAACACCGGGTCGGGGCGCTGCCGTTCCTGATCGGGCAGCATCGTAAGCCCTGTGGCGATCCGTTCGGCGAGCGCGGAGCCGGGGGTCAGCGTGGTGAACCAGCCGCGTCGCAGGTCCGCCGCCGTGCTGCGGGGACTGCGGCCCTGGCCGACGCCGGGGAAGCGGGCCTGCCCGGCAGGGACCAGACCGCACGCCGCAGCGTACGCCGCGACCGTGTCCGCGGCGTCGGGGGCCGGCTGGCTCGGGCGCGGGGCGAGGACGGCGTCGATGTCACTGCCCACATCGTGGGCGGCGGCCTTGTCGACCGTGGTGAGGTACGCCCCGCCGGGGCGCAGTACGCGAGCGCACTCGTTCACCACGGCCCGCACGTCCTCGGGGCTGTCGATGAGATGGAGCAGCCACACGCTGGTGACCGCGTCGAACGCCCCGTCAGGGAAGGGGAGTCGACGGCTGTCCGCGCGGACGACGACGCCGGGCAGCCGGGCGGCGGCGTAGCGCGCCATCTCGTGCGCCAGGTCGGCGCCCGTCACCCTGAGGCCCGGCCGCCCGGCCGCGAGCCGCCGGGTCACGATCCCTGTGCCGCACGCCACGTCGAGCAGACGTCCGGCGCCCTCGGGCAGCAGTCCGAGCACGGCATCGGCCGCCGCCGCGGCCCGGGGCTCGCCTCCGCGGGTGGCGTCGTACCGGTCGACTTCGCTGTCGTAGTCGAGCATGTCGGCACCCTACCCTTGCGCACCGTGACCGGGCGCCAACTTCTCGACGCGCCGGGCCAGTTCGAAGTCGAGCTCGGTGACAGCGCCGCCCACGCTGTGTGTGTTCACGGTGAGGGAGACGGTGTGGTAGCTGAGGGTGAGGTCGGAGTGGTGGTCGAGTTCTTCCTGGACCTGGGCGATGTGGACGACCATCGCGGCGGCCGCGAAGTGTGATCCGAGCCGGTAGGAGCGGGCCAGCCGGTCGCCGTCCAGGGACCAGCCCGGCAGCTCCGCCAGCCGGTCCTCGATCTCCTTCTGCGACAGCGGTTCTACGGGCATGGCCCGGCTCCTTCCGTACGACGCGGGGTTCGCCTCACCCTGTCACATCCCCTGCCTGCGGCCCCGTACGCGCGGCCGTTCCCTCAACGTCGTACGCATTCCGCGGCGAAGTCGTCCGCCACGACGGTGATCTCGGCGCGCGCCTCGACATGTGCCAGCCAGTCCTGCGGCAGGCGGTGGTCGCCGCGGTGGGCGCCGAGGAGATTGCCGCAGATGGCACCCGTGGAGTCGCTGTCGCCGGAGTGGTTGACGGACAGGAGGAGCGCATGGCGGATCTCCGGTTCGACGAGCGCGCAGTACACGGCGATGGCGAGCGCCTCCTCCGCGACCCAGCCTCCGCCCAGCGTCTCGACCTTCCGGGCGGTCGGGGACCCTTGGGCGGCCAGGTCGAGGGCCTGCCGCAGCGCGCCCGCGGTCTCCTCGTGTCCGGGGTACCGGGCGAGCAGCCGCAGGGCGCGCAGCACGGCCCCCTCCAGGGAGTCGCCCTCGACGAGGAACGTGACGATCGCGGCGAAGGCCCCTGCCGAGTAGTAGCCGGTGAGATGGCCGTGGGTGGTCTGCGCGCAGCGCGCGGCCATGGCGAACGCAGCGTCAGCGGGGGCACGGACAAGCCCGAAGGGGGCCGAGCGCATGACCGCTCCGCAGCCCTTGGAGTCGGAGTTGACCGGGCCCGGGCGGCCCAGCTCGGCCCCCGGATCCGGCACGAAGTCCCGGGCGAGCCCGGAGAGGCAGGCGTTGCCGGGGGCGCGCCGCGCGTAGAGCCAGGGCTGCGCGGCGAGGCCGCCGTGGGCACCCGCGGGCGGGCCGGGCAGGCGCTGGGTGTCGAGCCAGCGGCCGTACGCTTCCCGGACCAGCCGGGACCAGCCGCCGCCAATCCCCTTGTGGCGTTCGCGTTCGTGCGCCTGCTGGAGCCCTTCGACGGTGAACAGGGTCATCTGGGTGTCGTCGGTGACCCGGCCCACTACCCCCTCGGCGTCGGGTACGAGCCCGGTGATGCCCGCGGCGCCGTGCACCGTCCGGATGCGGTCCAGGGAGGCGAACTCGACGGGATACCCGAGGGCGTCACCGATGGCGCCTCCGAGGAGGCAGCCGCGTACACGGGCCCGGTAGATCGCCGTGGCCTCCCAGGACGGGGCGAGTCGGTCGTACATGCACCACTCCTCGACTAGGGTCAACGTATGGCCATTGTCGCGTCCGGCACCGTCACACTGTCACCGGCGTCTTCCGAACTGGGCATCGGCCCGCTGCTGCGCGGTTGGCGGATGCGACGGCGGCTCAGCCAGCTGGAGTTGGCGCTTCAAGCCGACTCCTCGGCGCGGCACATCAGCTTCATCGAGACGGGCCGGTCACGGCCGAGCGAGGAGATGGTGCTGCGGCTCGCGGAACACCTGGACGTGCCGGTCCGTGAGCGCAACGCGCTGCTGCTGGCCGCCGGTTACGCCCCGCACTACCCGGAGACGCCCCTGGACGACCCGTCGATGGCGGCGCTCCGCGCGGGCATGGAGCAGCTGATCCAGGGCTATGAGCCGTATCCGGCGGTGGTGGTGGACGCCATGTACAACGTGGTGGCGGCGAACCGGGGCATCACCATGCTTTTGGAGGACGTCCCGGAACGGCTGCTCGCCCCGCCTCTGAACGTGATGCGCCTGTCATTGCATCCGCAGGGTCTGGCGCCGCGCATCCGGAATCTGCGTGAATGGCGCGGCCATCTGTTGGATCAGATGGATCGTCAGATCGCTTTGGAGCGCTCGTCCGCCCTGCGTGCGCTGTACGAGGAGGTGGCGGCGTATCCGGTCCCGGACCGCACGGAGCCTGAACACCACGAGCCGGTCCCCCACTTCGCGCTCCCGCTGCGGATCGAGCACGACGACCAGGTGCTGTCCTTCGTCTCGTCCATCTCCACCTTCAACACGCCGATGGACGTGACGGTCGCGGAGCTGGCCATCGAGACGTTCCTGCCCGCGGACCCGGCGACCGTGAAGTACCTTCAGTCCATGAGTATGTGACCTGCTGACAGGCGGATTGTGAACGTCCGCCGATGAGAGCGTGCGGCCACCGGCCACCGCCCTGCTGTGACTTCCACCCGAACATGTCACACTGCTGGCGTACTTCAGCGATCAGGGAGGCGTGGCGTGAGTGAGCGGCGGGCTGCGCCCACCGTGGGGCAGGTGGTCCTCGGGCGGCGGCTTCAGGAGCTGCGGGAGACTGCCGGGCTCAAACGGGAAGAGGCTGCGCGGGTGCTGCACGTCGCCCCGGCCACCGTGCGGCGCATGGAGACGGCCGATGTCGCGCTGAAGATCCCGTATGTACAGGTGCTGCTGACGACGTACGGCGTGTCCGACGAGGAGATCACGGCCTTCGTCCGGCTCGCCGAGGAGGCCAACGAGCCCGGCTGGTGGCAGCGTTACCACGATGTGCTGCCCGATTGGTTCAGCCTGCACGTCAGCCTGGAGGGCGCCGCCCGCATCATCCGCTCCTACGAGCCCCACTTCGTGCCCGGACTGCTGCAGACCGAGGACTACGCGCGGGCCGTACTGGAGGCCGGGACGATCGGGCAGGTACGCCCCCAGGACATCGAGCGGCACGTGGCGCTGCGGCTGGCCCGGCAGAAGCTGCTCGACCGGGAGAACCCGCCCCATCTCTGGGTGATCATGGACGAGACGGTGCTGCGCCGCCCGGTCAGCACCCGCTCCGCGGTGATGCGCGACCAGATCGACCGGCTCCTGGACATCGCCGAGGACCCGGGCTTCACCTTGCAGGTCTCGGAGTACGCCGCCGGCCCGCACCCGGGGACGTACACCCCGTTCGTGCTGTTCCGCTTCGCGGAGCCGGAACTGCCCGACATGGTCTACAGCGAGTACCTGACCGGTGCCCTCTATCTCGACTCGCGCACGGAGGTGGCCATGCACCTGGAGGTGCTGGACCACATGTCCGCGAAGGCGGCCTCCGTGCAGCGCACGAGGGAAATCCTGCGGGAGTACCGCGACACCTTCTGACCCGACGCCGTCTCCGCGTTTCACCATCTTTTCTCAGGAGCATCGCATGACGAACGGACATGAAGCAGCGTCCACCCGCCTGGACACCAGCCGGCCGCATCCTGCGCGGGTGTACGACTGGTGGCTGGGCGGCAAGGACAACTACCCGGTGGACGAGGAGCTGGGCCGGAAGATACTCGCGGTGGATCCGGCCGTGCGGCGCGGGGCGCGCGCCAACCGCCGGTTCATGCGCAAGGCGACGCGGGCGCTGGCGCAGGCGGGTGTGCGCCAGTTCCTCGACATCGGTACCGGCATCCCCACCGAGCCCAACCTCCACCAAGTCGCGCAGGGGATCACCCCCGAGGCACGTGTGGTGTACGCCGACAACGACCCGATCGTGCTGCGGCACGCCGAGGCGCTGCTGCACGGCACCGCCGAGGGCGTCACCGACTACGTCCACGCCGATGTCCGCGACGTGGACGCCATCCTCGCCCTGGCCTCGAAGTCCCTGGACTTCGACGAGCCGGTCGCACTGTCGCTGGTCGCGCTCACCCATTACCTGAGCGAGGACGTTGACGTCGACGACGTGTACGGGCTGCTGAAGCGCTACGTCGACGCGCTCGCCCCCGGCAGCCATCTGGTCCTCTCCCAGGTCACGCCCGATCTGAACCCGGCCGCCATCGAGCAGGCGGCCGCGCTGTTCCGCCGCAGCGGAACCCCCTTCCACCCGCGCGCGCACGCCGAGTTCTCGCGCTTCTTCGACGGCCTGGAACTGCTGGAGCCCGGTGTGCTCCCGGTGTCCGAGTGGCGTCCCGAGGAGGAGGACCTGGCGGCGATGGCGGAGGGCATCGTGCCGGTGTACGCCGGGGTCGCGCGCAAGCTCTGACCTTCGGCGGCCCCCACCGGGTCCCCGGATACGGCGGTGCCGCGCCCCCGAGGGGAGCGCGGCACCCGGGAACGTGACGAGGGTCAGGCCAGCTTGGCCGACAGCGTGATCGTCGTGCCGGTCAGGGCCTGACTGACCGGGCAGTTCTTCTTGGCGTCCTCGGCGGCGGCGACGAACGCGTCGTTGTCGATGCCGGGGACCGTGCCCTCGACGGTGAGATGGATGCCGGTGATGCCCTCACCCGGCTGGAAGGTGACGTCGGCCGAGGTGGTGAGCTTGGTGGGCGGAGTGCCGGCGCCCGTCAGGCCGTGCGACAGGGCCATGGAGAAGCAGCTGGAGTGAGCGGCGGCGATCAGCTCCTCGGGGCTGGTCTTGCCATTGGCCTTCTCGGCGCGCGACGGCCACGACACCGGCTGCGGGCCGATGCCGGAGGAGTCGAAGGTGACGACGCCGTTGCCCTCGAGCAGGTTGCCTTCCCAGACCGTGTGTGCGGTGCGCGTGGTTGCCACGGTTCTTCCTTTCGGTGTGGTCCCGTTACCGGGTTCCGTCAGCCCCATCCGATCACACCCGGGTGCGCCGCACCGGGTGGACGAGGCGGTGTTTTCGGGCCGCGGGTCAGGCGGCGCGTTCGTCCCCGGCCTCGGTTGTGACATCCGTCACGGTCTCGTGTGCGGTCAGCGGCACCTGAGGCCCGTCGCACTCACGCAGCCAGCGGCGGAAGACCTGATGGATCCGTTCGGCGCCGACGAGTTCGGCGCCGTCCTCCGCCGGGGCTGACAACGTCACCGGTGACAGCAGGAAGGGGCGGCCCTGGGCGCCGCCGAGTCCGCCGTGCGAGCCGATCTGCTCCTCGAACGCGAGGACTTCGCCCGCGGCCGGGTCGTACCAGGAGTTGACCATGATGTCGGCGGTGTGCGGGAAGGAGTGTGTGCGGCGCACGGCGTCGGCGGCGCCGGGGCCGAAGCCGGCGAGCGGACCCGTCCCGTCCATGAGCCGGTCGGCCGGGACCTGTGCGCCGTTCGCCCCCAGCACCACCCCGCCGTGCTCCTCGCTGCGCACGAGGACGAAGCCGATGCCGGGGTGGTTGGCGAGGGTGGACAGCAGCGCGGGGTGGCGGCGGTCGATCTCCTCCTTGCCCATCCGGTGCGGCACGTCCGGGAACGAGATGAGCCCGAGGTTGCCGGAGGCCAGCACGATGGGCTCGGAACGGCGGCGGGCGGGCCGGTGCTTCTCGCCTTCCTCCTCCACCGGACGGCGCAGCGCGGCCCGCACCGCCGCCCGCGCCTCGGCCCCGCTGTGCGTGCGCTCCACCCGGCGGGGCACGGGCAGGCCGGAGCCGGCCCGCACCAGGTTGCCGAGGCTGAGTCCGTAACGCGTCTGGAAGGTCTCGCCGGGGCTCTGGCCGTGGTCGGACAGCACGACGATCCGGTACGGGCGCGGGGCGTGCTCGGCGACCTGCGCGAGCAGCGCGAGCGAGCGGTCCAGTTTCTGCAGGACCTTCTGGGCGTCGCGGCTGTGCGGGCCGGAGTGATGGGCCACCTCGTCGTAGGCCACCAGGTCCGCGTAGACCGCGTCGCGGCCGGCGAGCATGTCCCCGATCACCGCGGCGACGACGACGTCCCGTTCGACGACGGTGGCGAAGGCGCGGACAAGGGGGTAGAGACCGCCTCGGCCGACCCGGGGCCGCTGCCTTGCCAGGCGCGCCCGGGTGGACTGGCCTATCTCGCGGCCGACCTCGGCGACGAACGACATGGCGGTGCGGACCGCGTTGGCGGGGTCGCGGAAGTAAGCGAAGTACCCGGCGCGGGAACGGTTCTCCTTGCCCCGCCTGGCGGACACGGACAGCACGAGGGCGAGCTGGTCGGCGCCGCCGCTGAACAGGTTGCCGCGGCTGGCACCGTCGACGGTGAGGAGCCCGCCGTCATCGGTCCGCTCGACGGCCCGGCGCTGGAGTTCGGCGGCGCTCGTCGGCCGGTTGCAGACCATGACCTCGCGCCGGTCCTTCTCGTACCACCGGAAGGCCGGCACGTCGTGGTTGGAGCCGTGCAGGATGCCCAGTTGGCTGGCGCCGGTCTGGCTGGACCAGTCGGTGCGCCAGGGGGTGAGGCGGTGGGTGGGGCCGCCGCCGTCGTGGGAGTCGAGCCAGGAGGCGACGGTCGGCATGAGTCCCTTGTCGACGGCCGCCCGGAGTACGTCGTGTCCGACGCCGTCGAGCTGGATGAAGACGGCGCCCGGGGTGGCGGGCCCGGCCTGCCCCTCGTCCCGTCCGCGCCGCCGGTCGGCGAGCCGGTAGAGCCTCCTGCGGTACGCGTCGTCGTCCCGTACGGCCAGGGCTGCGCCGGTGGCCGAGGCGACGGCGGACATCGCGGCGGCGACCACCATCGCGGTCTCGGGGGCCGCCTCGCCGCGCCCCGAGGGGTTGAGGCGCAGGGCGATCAGCAGCAGGGAGCCGTTGAGGAAGAAGACGAGCAGCCCGAGAACGAGGGCGGGCACGAGCAGCAGCAGCCGGACCAGCAGGGGCCACACGAGGGCGGACAGCAGACCGAAGACACCGGCGCCCGCCGCGGCGGTGAGGGCGACGCCGGTGATGCTGTCGCCGCTCGCGGACTCCAGCCGGAAGTCGGGAAGGAACTCGGCGAGGACGAGCATCGTGACGGTGGACGCGGCCCACACGGCGATACTCCGCCACACTCCGCTGAGCACACTCCGCCAACGCCCGTGACCCACACCACACCTCACGTCCCGGCCCGCACGGTCGGTCCCTGCGGGGCAGCCTCCCACCTTGTCACAACGGCCCGGCATCCCCGGGGCGCGGTCTTCGCCCGGACGGCCGGGCGAAGCGGTCACCGTCCGTCGTAGCCCGCCGTCGGCATCGACAGACGGCGGTGGACTCGGGCCTTCATCGAGGCGTCGTACGACGGCTCGGCGCGGCCGACCGTCTCGACGCGGACGCCCCGTCGCGCACACTCCGCGGTGAACTCCTCGACGCAGGACAGGGCCCGCTCCAGGACGCGGCGGCTGGGGGCGACGAACAGGTCGACCTGCCCCGCTTCCACGTCCGCCCACAGCACGCGATGATCGGGGCGCAGGCCCCGTACGAGAAGTTCCCGCGTCACCACGTAGCCGCGCTCCGCCGCCCAGCGTGCACACATCGCGTGCTGGCCGCGGGAGTCGACGAGGAAGGGGTCCGCCTCCAGCTCGGCCAGGGGCGTCAGACTGGCGATCGCCGCCACCCGGACCGGGGCGGGCCGGCCGGTGGCCTCGCTCGCGCCGGAGGTGCTGTTCGCCTCTCCCATGGTGCCCCCCTCACCTCAGGGTTTCGCGGTCGACCCTACTCCTGCCCGTAGGCTTCGGGCAGGCGCGTGAAGGAGGCAGAGGAGTGCCGGTGGAGATCACTTGGTGGGGGCATGCCACCTGTACGGTCGAGGACTCCGGTGTACGCGTCCTGACCGACCCTCTGTTCGCGCGCCGCCTCGCGCATCTGCGACGCCGCCGCGGTGCCCCGCCGCCGCCCGAGGCCGCGGTCGCGGATGTGGCGCTGGTCTCGCACCTGCACGCCGACCATCTGCACCTGCCGTCGCTGGCCCGCCTGGCCCCGGGCACCCGGCTGCTGGTGCCGCGCGGAGCCCGCGCCCAGGTGCCGGGGCTGCGCCGGCTCGGCCGGCTACGGATCACGGAGGTGGCGCCCGGCGACCGGGTCCAGGTCGGTGACCTGGTCGTACGCGTCGTACCGGCGCGCCACGACGGACGCCGGCTGCCGGTCGGACCGCACCGCTCCCCCGCCCTCGGGTACGTCATCGAGGGCGAGGCGCGGACGTACTTCGCCGGGGACACCGGGCTGTTCGCGTCCATGGCCAAGGAGGTCGGGCCGGTCGACGTGGCGTTGCTGCCGGTCGGCGGCTGGGGACCGTACCTCGGGGAGGGGCATCTGGATCCGGGGCGCGCGGCCCAGGCGCTGGCGCGGCTGAGGCCCCGCAGCGCGGTGCCGGTGCACTACGGCACGTACTGGCCGATCGGGTTGGACGCCGTGCGCCCCCATGAATTCCATGCGCCGGGCGATGAGTTCGTGCGCCTCGCCGCACACCGTGCGCCGGAGGCGGCGGTGCACCTCCTGTCCCACGGGGAGAGCGTCCGTCCAGAGGTCGCCCCGTGATACCTCTCGCCATGTTCCTCGCCGCCGGGAGTACCACCGTGCCCGCGGAGTCCGCCCAGCAGGCGATCGGCTATCCGTCGCTGTTCCTGCTGGTGCTGGTCGGCGCGCTGGTGCCCGTCGTACCGACGGGGGCGCTGGTCAGCTCCGCGGCCGTCGTCGCCTTCCATCAGACCGCCCCCTTCTCGCTCGTGCTGGTCTTCGTCGTCGCGGCGCTCGCGGCCTTCCTCGGGGACCTCGTGCTGTACTGGCTGGGCCGGCGCGGCATGCGGTCGCAGAACGGCTCCCGCTGGCTGCAGGCGATCCGCGACCGCGCCCCGGAGGACCGGCTGGCCCAGGCGCAGCGGAAGCTCGGCGACCACGGGGTCACGGTGCTCACGCTGTCCCGGCTCGTCCCGGCGGGCCGCATACCGGTGATGCTCGCCTGTCTGATGGCCCGTATGCCGCTGCGGGACTTCGCCCGCGGCGACGCGCCGGCCTGCCTCGCCTGGGCCGCGACCTACCAGTTGATCGGCATTCTCGGAGGCTCCCTGTTCCCCGAGCCGTGGGAAGGGGTGGTGACGGCGGTCGTGCTGACTCTGACGGTCAGCGCGGTGCCCGGTATGTGGCGACGGATGCGCCGGGCGACCGCTCTGTGAGCACCGGGCGGGCTCATTCCAGCACTCGCGACGCCCCTACCGGGAGGTCCCACAGGTCCTCGCGGGCGAGCCCCGCCTTCTCCCAGGCCGCCCGCACCCGCGTCAGCGGTTCCAGGACCGGTTCCGCCGACAGAACGAACGTGCCCCAGTGCATGGGTGCCATCCGCCGCGCCCCGAGGTCGGCCGTCGCCCGGACGGCCTCCTCCGGGTCGCAGTGGACGTCGCTGAGCCACCACCGCGGTTCGTACGCTCCGATCGGCATGAGCGCCAGGTCGATGCCCGGGTAGCGGCGGCCGATCCGCTCGAACCAGTGGCCGTACCCCGTGTCACCGGCGAAGTACACACGCTGCCCGTCGGATGCCGTCAGCACCCAGCCGCCCCACAGCGTCGTGCAGGTGTCGGTCAGGGTGCGCTTGGACCAGTGGTGGGCGGGGACGAAGTCGAAGCGGACGCCGCCCAGTTCGGCACCCTCCCACCAGTCCAGCTCGGTGACGCGGGTGAACCGCCGCCGCCTGAACCAGCCGGCGAGCCCGGCCGGTGCGAACACCGGTGTGTCGTAGGGGATTCGGTGCAGGGTCGGGGCGTCGAGATGGTCGTAGTGGTTGTGGCTGATGACGACCGCGTCGATGGCCGGCAGGTCGTGCCAGGTGATGCCGACGGGGGTGACCCGGGCCGGCGTGCCAAGGATGCGCCGGGACCAGACCGGGTCGGTGAGGACGGTCAGCCCGCCTATCCGCACCACCCAACTGGCGTGCCCCGCCCAGGAGACGGCGATCGTGCCCACGTCGACCCGCGGCAGCGGGCCCGGCTCGTAGGGCAGCAGCGGGATGTCCCGGAGCCCTTCGCGGCCGGGCCGCACCGCGCCCTCGCGGGCGAGCCGGGCGAGGGCCTTGAGGCCGGGCAGCGGTGAGGTCAACCGGTCCATGAAGGAGCGCGGCCACAGGCGCCGTTCGCCGAGCGGACGAGGCTCGGCGAGCGGTGGAAGCGAGGTCGGTGGCGCGGGGTCCGGGATCAGCAGGGACGTGGACGCCGGCTCGCGGGCGTCCTGCTGGGTCGAAAGGGTGCCCGTGGTCGACTCGGACTGCTGCGTCATCGAGGAGACTCCCCTCACTGAGCGTCGTCGCGTAGATCGTCGAAGACCGATTCCAGTCGCATCAACGCGCAGTGCACGTGCGGCAGTTCCAATGGCACGGGTGCCACGAGGCACTGAGCCCGCTCCTCGGGGGTCGCGCCGAGGAGCGGTGCGGTGGCCAGACGGACACGAAGCGCCGCCAGATCGTCCCCGAAGCGGTGGCCGCCGGGCGCGGGCATACCGAGCCGGGCGGTGAGGAAGTCCTCCAGTTCCTGTGCGTCGCCGACATCATGTCCGCCGAGCGCGGAGCGCAGCGGGCCGAGGTCGACGTAGAGGTGGCGTCCCGCCTGCGGGGGCCGCGCAAGGGCGCCCGCGGTGACCACGACACGGTGTGCGGCGGCGGCCACGCGCGCGTGCAGCGCGATGCCGGCGGCCAGGCGCCGGTTGACGTCGGCGGGCTCGCCGAGGGCGTACGCCGCCGCGGCGGCGACCGGGTCGGCGATGCGGGCACCGAGTGCGGTGAGCACGTCGAGGACCCGGGCACGCAGCCCGGCGCCGTCGGCGGTGGCCGGGAAGCGGGCGACGGCCGCGGGCCAGCCCGGCGGGAGGAAGGGGCCGGCCAGGTCGGTGACGACGGTGACCCGGTCCGGGAGCATCTCGGCGGGACTGAACAGCACGGTGTCGTGCGGCCGGTGCACGGTGTCGCGCCAGGTCTCGTCGCTGACCAGGTGCAGTCCTTCGGCAGCGGCGGCCTCCACGGTCTCGTGCACCACCTCGGGCGGTGCCACGGTGGCGGTGGGGTCGTCGGCGACCGCCAGCACGAGGAGGCGCGGATCGCCGCCTTCCGCGCGGACCCGGCGAAGGGTTTCCAGGAGGGCGTACGGATCCGGGACGCCACCTCCCTCGGCGGGCGTGGCCACATGGAACACGGATCTGCCGAGCGCCCTGACCTGGGGTACCCACCAGGCGGCGCACGGCCGCGGCACGAGCACGTCGCCGCCGAGTGCGGCGGTGACCGCGACCAGCAGGGCGGGGGCGCCGGGGGCCGCGGCCAGCGCGTCGGGCCCGGTGGGCAGTCCGCGGCGGCCGAAGTAGCCGCAGGCGGCGTCGAGAAGGGCCGGCAGGCGGGTGGAGGGATCGGCACCGTCGTGCTCCGCGGCCCCGGTGAGCGCGGTGACGAGGCCGGGAAGGACCGGCAGCCCGTGGCCGGGCAGGGGCGGGCCGTATCGGACGGGGCCGCGCCCTTCCGGATCCGTCCGCCGCATGCGTGCCTCCGCGCAGTCCGTGGTGCCGTGGCTGGTTCCCCGGGCGTTGACGCACCCGGCCCGTCGCCCCCGTCTGTTCGCGCGGTCTTGTTTCTCCACGGTGCCGACGGTGCCGTCACGCTGTGGGTCCCCAGGGCTGTGGCCGGTCATGGGCGTCCGCCCGGTCACTCGGAGCGGGATCAGTGCACGCGGGACGGTTCGCGCCGCCACACCCGGTGGATCGCGCCGCCGAGCGCCCCCACGATCAGGAGGCCGCCCGCGACGAGCATCGGTACGGACTCGTTGAAGGCGCCGCCCGCGCCCGCGTTCACCCCGTGCTGGGAGGCTACGGGTGGCCGCCCCCCGTTCTCCCGTTCCCCGTGCTTCCCGCCCTGGCGTTCGTCCCGGCCGCCTCCCTGCTGCTTGCCGTGTTCCTCGCCCGGGTGCTTCCCCGGGCCCTCTCCCCGCTGCCTGCCCTGCTCCTCGCCGTGTTCCTTCCCCTGCAGCCTGCCCTGGCCATCGGCCGCCCACTTCCCCTGCTGCCCCGCCTGACCGTTGTCCTGCTGCCTTCCCTGGACATTGCCCGGCTGCCACGGCTGCCCGTTGCCCTGCTGCCAGCCCTGCCCGTTGTCCTGCCGCCACCCCTGACCGTTGTCCTGCTGCTGCCTCCCCTGACCGTTGTCCTGCTGCTGCCTCCCCTGACCGTTGCCCTGCTGCTGCCTCCCCTGACCGTTGCCCTGCTGCCACGGCTGCCCGTTGCCCTGCTGCCACGGCTGCCCGTTGCCCTGCTGACCGTTGCCCTGCTGCCACCCCTGACCGTTGCCCTGCTGCCGGCCCTGTCCCTCGCCCTGCTGCCGGCCCTGATCGTCACCTTGCTGCCACCCCTGGCCGTCGCCCTGCTGCTTCCCCTGTGGCCACCCCGGGCCGTTCCCCTGCCGCCGGCCCTGATCGTCACCTTGCTGCCACCCCTGCTGCTCCTCGCCCTGCTGCCCCTCGCCCTGCTGCCCCTCGCCCTGCTGCTTACCCTGCCCCCAGTCCGGGCCCTCCCCCAGGACCCCACCCTGCCGCCACCCCTGGCCCTCGCCCTGCTGCTTCGCCTGGTTCTCCGCCTGCTGCTGCCCCTGCTGCGGCTGACCGGCTTCCTGCTGCCGACTGCCGTCCCGGTTCACCGCCAACGACTCGGTCCACCGTCTCTCCGGCTCGCCCGGGACCGTCGGGCACCGGCCTTCGACGCCCAGCTCCGCATCGCGGTCGGCCATGTCGGAGGCGCGGCCCTTCCCGGCGGCCGGGATGCGGGCCGTGCCGCTGTACACGACCCGGGCCACCCCCTCACCGCCCCCGCCGACCCGCTTCAACTGCACCACGCCTCCCTCGAAACCCTGGGAGGTGGCCTCGATGGAGTCGGGCTCGGTACCGCTGATCGCGTCGCAGGTCACCGAGACGGTGACCGTGCCGCCGGGCACGACCGCACGTGGGGCGATGTCGGCGGACGGTTCCGCCGAGGCGGGCGGGGCGACGGCACCCATCGCGGCACCGGTCAGGGCGGCAGCGGACAGGACACGGGCACTGCGGCGCATGAGGGGGCTCCTTCGGCCGGTTCCTCCGGGGCACGACCGCCGTGCCCCCGAAAGCCCATGACAGCCCGCCCAGCCGCCGCCCGCGCGCGGCCGGGCACCATTCGCGCTAACCGCACCGCCGGGCGAGTGACCACGACGCCCCTGCCACCGGGCGAGGCACTGATGTCCCGTCACATCACGTCGGCGACGCGCGCCCCGGGGGAACGCGGGGCCCGGCATCACGGACCCGCCCGGCGGAACGCCACGCCGCCGGGTGCATGCGGGCAAACCCGCGGGACTCCACAGCAGAGGGGCTTTCGCCGCATGCCCCGAGTGGCTCGAAAGGTGTGACCCCTACGGTGTCGACGACCCGCCCGCCGCCTGGGGACGGGCCGGGGACCGGCCGTACGTCCCCCGGGTGCGGCAGGAGGAAAAGGCCGTCTTCGAGGCGATCGGCTACGCACCGTTCGGCGGCGGTCCCGGAGCGTGCGCGGCCACGTCCGGCGCCGACACGATTCACCCAGGTGAAAGACAACGCGGACCGCGGTGCGGCACCGGCCACCTGAAGGACCTCCGATTCGATCGCCGTCCACCGGGTACGCGGGGGAACACCCCGAAGATCTGGAGGGAGTCATGCAGCGAGGCAGTGACCGACTGAGCGCGCACCGCGACGACGAGATGAAGCACGAACTGCAGGAACTGCTGCGGTCCGGCCATCCGACGCGGACCGAGGAGTGGCAGGACCCCGAGCCGACCGCCGACGACGACCCGGCGGTCTGGGCCGGTCCGGTGGCCCCGGGCAGCAAGCACTCCGTGGCCGACATGCGCTACGAGATGGCGCGGATCCTGGGCCGTACGGCGTTCCCGGCGCACCGGGACGATCTGATCGACGCGCTGCGCCACCGCAACGCCCCGGACGCGCTCGTCGAGCCGCTGAAGCGGCTGCCGCGTTCGGTGCGCTACGCCAACGCCCAGGAACTCGCCAAGGCCGTCGTGGAGGCGGAGGGGATCGCGCGCCACGCATAGCGGCCCGGGTGCACGGGACGACCCGTACTCCCGCCGTACGGCGAGGAGTTGCTGCTGCGTCCGGGCCGGACGGCACCGGGCGCAGCGCGGGAAGGGGGGCGGCGAACGACGAGCCGGAGAGGCATGCGCGGAGACGGAAAGGAAAGTGAACAGCATGCGTATCGCATTCCTGATGGCGTCCCAGGGCGTCGAGCAGGTCGAGCTCACCGACCCCTGGAGTGCGCTGGTCGACGCCGGCCACGAACCGGTCCTCATATCGACGAAGCCGGGTCGTGTACAGGCGTTCCACCACCTCGACAAGGCGGACACGTTCCCGGTGGACGCGGTCGTCGGCCAGGTGCAGGCCGAATCCTTCGACGGGCTTGTCCTGCCGGGCGGAGTGGCCAACCCGGACTTCCTGCGGATGGACGAGCGGGCCGTCTCGTTCGTCCGCTCCTTCTTCCAGCAGGGCCGCCCGGTCGCCGCGATCTGCCACGCGCCGTGGACCCTGGTCGAGGCCGACGTGGTACGGGGCCGGACCCTGACGTCGTGGCCGAGCCTGCGCACGGACATCCGCAACGCGGGCGGTACGTGGGTGGACGAGCAGGTGCGGTTCGACCAGGGGCCCAACAAGCTGATCACCAGCCGCAGGCCGGACGATCTGAAGGCGTTCGACGAGGCGATCCTGACGGAGTTCCCCGGCCGGGGAGGGTAGCCGGTCGCGACGGGCGGGGGTCAGGCTTCGGCCGTCCCCCGTTCCCGGGCCCCGTCGCGCGTCCGGCTCGCCACGATCAGGCGGCGCGGATGGCGGCGCAGATACTCGCCTTCCAGTTGCGCCATGCGGTCGTTGTGCGCGCGCAGTGCGTCGTTCGAACCGTGGAGCAGCGTGTCGTGACGCGTGCGGTGGATCGTCTCCAACTCCTTCATGAGCTGCTGGTCGGTCAGCCGGCCCGGGTCGACTCCGCTCATGGTGTACCCCGCTCGTCGCTCGTCGGATTGCTCACTGCGGTCCGGGTACCCACCCGGCAGGCACCCCGAGCGGTATCCGGGCGGGAGCCATGGTTCTCGCCGTTCTCCCTCCACTGTACGAACATCCCGGACGCCCCACGAGCGCTCCGGTCGTCCTTGTGGCGGAGCCAGGGCCTGTCGTCACATTCCCGTCTGCCCCGCGACGCCTGGCACGCTCCCCCAAGCTCTTCGAGCAGGGGGTACCCCCACTCGCCGCACCGGGCGAAAGCCCAAGTACGTCCAGTACGAGGACTTCCACCCGGCACGCCGGGAGCACGCACCAGACGCCGCGGGACCGCCCTTCGGGCGACGACGGGAATGTGACGGCAGGCCCTATCGCGCCCGCTCCACCCTCCGCTCGTCCCACACGGGCTCCGCCGTCTCCCGGACGCGGCCGTCGGCCCCGAAGACGAGGTAGCGGTCGAAGGAGCGGGCGAACCAGCGGTCGTGGGTGACGGCCAGGACCGTGCCGGCGAACGCGTCGAGACCTTCCTGGAGTGCCTCGGCGGACTCCAGGTCGAGGTTGTCGGTCGGCTCGTCGAGCAGCAGCGCGGTCGCGCCCTCCAGCTCCAGGAGCAGGATCTGGAAGCGGGCCTGCTGGCCGCCGGAGAGCCGCTCGAAGGGCTGCTCGGCCTGGCCGGTCAGCTCGTAGCGTCGCAGCCGGGACATGGCGGCGCCACGGTCCTGGGAGTGCTCCTTCCACAGGATGTCAAGGAGCGTGCGGCCCTCCAGCTCGGGGTGGGCGTGGGTCTGGGCGAAGTGGCCCGGAACGACCCGGGCGCCGAGCCTCCACTGCCCGGTGTGGGCGACGTCGCCGCCGGCCAGCAGGCGCAGGAAGTGCGACTTGCCGGAGCCGTTGGAGCCGAGCACGGCGACGCGTTCGCCGTAGAACACCTCCAGGTCGAACGGGCGCATCAGGCCGGTGAGTTCGAGCCCCTCGCAGGTGATCGACCGAACGCCGGTACGGCCACCCTTGAGCCGCATGGTGATGTCCTGCTCGCGCGGCGGCTCGGGGGGCGGGCCGGCCTCCTCGAACTTCCGCAGCCGGGTCTGCGCGGCACGGTACCGCGATGCCATGTCGGCGCTGTTTTCCGCCGCTTGACGGAGCGTCAGTACAAGCTTCTTCAGCTGGGCGTGCTTCTCGTCCCAGCGGCGGCGCAGTTCCTCGAACCGCGCGAACCGCTCGCGGCGGGCCTCGTGGTAGGTGGCGAAGCTCCCGCCGTGCACCCAGGCGTCGGCGCCGGCCGGCCCCGGCTCGATGCTGACGATCCTCTCGGCGGCGCGGGCGAGCAACTCCCGGTCGTGGGAGACGAAGAGGACGGTCTTGCGGGTCTCCGCGAGCCGCTCCTCCAGCCATCGTTTCCCGGGTACGTCGAGGTAGTTGTCGGGCTCGTCGAGGAGCAGGACCTCGTCGGGGCCGCGCAGCAGCGCCTCGAGGACCAGCCGCTTCTGCTCACCCCCGGACAGGGTGCGGACCTGGCGCCACTGAGCCCGCTCGTAGGGGACGCCGAATGCGGCCGTGGTGCAGATGTCCCACAGGGTCTCGGCCTCGTAGCCGCGGGCCTCGGCCCAGTCGGCGAGGGCCTGCGCGTACCGCAGTTGGGCGGCCTCGTCGTCGACGGTCATCACGGCGTGCTCGGCGGCGTCGACGGCGCGGGCGGCCTCGCGGATGCGCGGCGGAGCGACGGCGACGAGAAGGTCGCGCACGGTCGTCTCGTCCCGTACGGATCCCACGAACTGCCGCATGACGCCGAGGCCGCCGCTGGTGGTGACGGATCCGCCGTGTGGTTTCAGCTCACCGGAGATGATGCGCAACAGGGTCGTTTTCCCCGCCCCGTTGGGCCCGACGAGCGCGACGACGGCGCCTTCTCCGACCCGGAAGGACACATCCCCCAGCAATGCCCTCCCGTCCGGGAGGTAGTACTCGAGGTGCGCGGCTTCCAGGTGTCCCATGGGGCGCATTCTGGGCGGGCGTGCGGCGTCCAGGCAAACGATTATCGACCCTCCGGCACAATCCGGTCGTCCACATTCCAAAACGGGGGTCTCACCATTCGGCAGGGGCACGTACGGTGACGCGTACCGCCCCGCTGCAGCGGCCTCGGGGCCCGTCCGACGGGAAGAGGAAGGTCATGCCGAAGGAGACCGCCGTCTACACGCACGGCCACCACGAGTCCGTGCTGCGCTCGCACACCTGGCGGACGGCCGCCAACTCGGCGGCGTACCTCCTCGGCTCGCTCGAGCCGCACATGAGGATCCTGGACATCGGCTGCGGACCGGGCACCATCACCGCGGACCTGGCCGCCCTCGTCCCCGACGGCCATGTGACCGGCGTCGACCACGCGCCGGCGATCCTGGAACAGGCCCGCGACACGGCCGCCGCCCGCGGCGTCGCCAACATCGACTTCGCGGTCGCCGATGTGCACGCACTCGCGTACCCGGACGACTCGTTCTGCGTGGTCCACGCCCACCAGGTGCTCCAGCATGTGGGCGACCCGGTGCAGGCGCTGCGCGAGATGTACCGGGTCACCAGGCCGGGCGGGTTCATCGCCGTCCGGGATGCGGACTACGCCGCGATGGCGTGGTACCCGGTCTCCGAGGGCATGGACGACTGGCTGGATCTGTACGAGCGGGTCGCCCGCGCCAACGGCGGTGAGCCGGACGCCGGCCGGCGCCTGACGTCATGGGCGCTGCAGGCCGGCCTGCGGAACATCACGGCCACCTCCAGCACCTGGACCTTCGCCACCGCCGAGGAGCGGGCCTGGTGGAGCGGGCTGTGGGCGGACCGCACGCTCGCCTCCGCGTACGCGGACCGGGCCGCCGAGGGCGGTCACGCGAGCGCTGGGCAGTTGCGGGTCGTAGCCGAGGCCTGGCGGGAATGGGGGCGGCAGGAGGACGGCTGGTTCTCCGTCCTGCACGGCGAAATTCTTTGCCGAAAGGACGTCTGATTCTCCTCTTTCGGGAAACTCGGCGCGCAGGAGGTGCACGTCATGATTCCGATCCTGCTGGTCCTGCTGGTGGCGGCTGTGATCCTGTTCGCCGTCGGATTCGTGGTGAAAGTGCTGTGGTGGATCGCCCTTGCGGTGTTCGTGATCTGGCTGCTGGGCTTCCTGTTCCGCCACAAGGGGCTCCACCACAAGCACGCGGCCGGAGCGCGGCACGGATGATATCGCGGTGACCAAGTGACGCACCGTTCCTGTGGACTGAGCGGAGGTGAGCCCGCTCGGCCGCGCGCCCCGAACGGTCCCCGGCGCACTGGTCCCCGGCGTACTCGACCCCGGGGCAGCGACACGGATCGTGTCCGTGGTCCGATCCCGGGAGGCCCCCGCGGCCGGAGGCCGCTGATGGACAGCCCTGGCGACCTGGCCGTGTGGGTACGGCCAGCGGCGACGGGGAGCCCCCGAACCATCACTCCGGTGGAGCGGGGGCCCCGCACGCCGACGCCCTACCCGGCGTCCCAGATCGCACGAACCCGACCGGCCCGGGGCGCTGCAAGCCCGAGAGTCAACCCTCACACGAGGGCGTGCTCCACCAGCAGCCGTGCCGCGGCGGTGATGGACTCGGCGTCGATGCCCGCCGCGTGCACTTGCTGCGCAGGGGTCGCGGAGCCCGGCATGGTCCGGACGGCGAGGCGCGCCAGGCGGGGCAGGGGGCGTCCGTCGAGGAAGGCGTCGAGGACCGCGTCACCGAGGCCGCCCTCCTCGCGGTGGTCCTCCACCGTGAGGAGGCAGCCGGTGCGGTTGGCGGCCTCGTGCAGGGTGCCGCGGTCGACGGGCTTGACCGAGTACAGGTCGATGACCCGCAGGTGCAGGCCCTCCCCGGCGAGGGCGTCGGCCGCGGCCAGCGCCTCGTGGACGGTGATTCCGGCGGCGACGACCGTCAGCCGGTCCTTGAAGGAGGCGCGCAGCACCTTGCTGCCGCCGACCGGGAACTCCTCGGTGGGCCCATAGATGACCGGCGTCTTCCCACGCGAGGTGCGCAGGTAGCGGATGCCTTCCTGGCCTGCCATCGCGGCGACGAGCTTGGCGGTCTGGTTGGCGTCGCACGGGTACAGCACGGTCGAGTCGTACACCGAGCGGAACATCGCGAGGTCTTCGAGACCCATCTGGGACGGCCCGTCCTGGCCGATGGCGCATCCGGCGTGCGAGCCGACGAGGTTGATGCCGGAACCGCTGATCGAGGCCATGCGGATGAAGTCGTGGGCGCGGGTGAGGAACGCCGCGAACGTCGACGCGTAGGGCATCCAGCCGCGTGTCGCCATGCCGACGGCAGCGGCGACCATCAGCTGTTCGGCGATGTAGCACTCGAAGTAGCGGTCGGGGTGCTCCTTGGCGAAGTAGTCGGTGCGCGTGGAGTCGCCGACCTCGCCGTCGAGGGCGACGATGTCGCCGCGGGCGCTGCCGAGTGCGGCGAGCGCCTGCCCGTAGGCGTCGCGGGTGGCGACCATGTCACCGATCTCGTAGCGCGGCAGCTCCAGATGGCCGCCCTGCCCGGTGTGCAGCATGCGGGCGGCGGGCGGCGGCTGAACCTCGACGCGCAGGTCGCGTACGCCACCGAGTTCCGCGATCGCCTCCGCGGGATCCGGCAGCGGCTTGCCGTGCAGGCCCTCGCGGTCCTGGACCGCGCCGACGCCCTTGCCCTTGAGCGTGCGGGCGAGGATCACGGTGGGCCGTCCGGTGGTGGACTCGGCCTCGGTGTAGGCGCGGTCGATGGCGTCGACGTCGTGCCCGTCGACCTCGATGGCGTGCCAGTCGAAGGCCTGGAAGCGGCGTGCGTACGCGTCCAGGTCGTGGCCGTGGCGGGTGGGGCCGCGCTGGCCGAGCCGGTTGACGTCGACGATCGCGGTCAGGTTGTCGAGGTGCTCGTACCCGGCGTGCTCGGCGGCCTCCCACACGGATCCCTCGGCCAGTTCGCTGTCGCCGCACAGCACCCAGACGCGGTAGCCGGTGCGGTCGAGTCGTTGCCCGGCCAGGGCGACGCCGACGCCGATGGGCAGGCCCTGCCCGAGCGATCCGGTGGCCGTCTCCACCCAGGGCAGCCGGCGGGGCGTGGGGTGTCCTTCGAGGCGGCTGCCGAGCTTGCGGAAGGTGAGCAGCTCGGTCTCGTTGATCGCCCCGGCGGCCCGGTAGGCGGCGTACAGGAGGGGTGAGGCATGTCCTTTGGACAGGATGAACCGGTCGTTCGCGGG
Organism: Streptomyces colonosanans; assembly: GCF_001866645.1. Taxonomy (GTDB): domain Bacteria; phylum Actinomycetota; class Actinomycetes; order Streptomycetales; family Streptomycetaceae; genus Streptomyces; species Streptomyces colonosanans. The sequence continues at coordinate 177,779 of NZ_MLYP01000058.1, read as the reverse complement.
GTGGGCGGGGCGTTCGAAGTCATAGCGGAGGTGGTGGGCCAGCAGGACGGCCATCAGGTCCGCGGCGGACATCGAGGAGGTGGGGTGCCCGGAGTCGGCCACGGCGGCTGCGCGGACGCTGTCAACGCGCAACTGCTGAGCCAGATCGATGAGGTGACGGGTGATCATGAGCGTTCCTCCGTACCAGGCGGCGCCCCCGTTCGAAGCGAGCCGAGAGTGGGGATCTCGGGTGGTCCGGGTGGGCGGGCCCGTTCCGGCCAGGCGTGTCCAGGGTCAGGCAGGCCCGACCGGGCGGCCTGACACGACAGTACGGCGTTCCTGACACGCCACTACGGCGTTCGGGAACGGACCCGGGCGGCGGTGGCCCGGACCGGGCCACCGACTCGCGTTGGCGATGGCCCGTGCCCTCCCAGCCGGGCCCTGATCATGGTCACTCACCGGGCCCGGTGGCGCGGGTCCTCGGGGTCCGCTCCCGGCCGCGAGGATCCCGGCGCGGGACGACCGGGGATGCCGGACGCCGACGGGCCCGTACCCGGTACTCCGGGTCGGCCCGCCGCCCGCGTGGGCTGGGTGCCGCCGAGGACAGGACCCTCGGCACTCCGAGGCATGCCGCCGTGCCCGCCGGCGGAGCGGGCCTGCCGACGCAGCAGATAGGCGGCCCCACCCAGCAGTACCGCCGTGACCAGCGCGGCGGCCCAGCCGGGCAGGCTCAGCGCCAGAGCCAGACCGACGGCGAGGGCCAACGCGGCGCCCGTGTACAGGCCGGCGGCCCCGGAGGAGGCGTACAGCATTGCCGCGCGACGCTGCTTGCGCGACTGCTCGCGCAACTCGTCGCGCACGACTTCACGGGCCACCTGCGCCAGCTCGTCGACCACGCCCTTGTCCAGATGTTCCAGGTGATCCATACGGTTCATGCCCGCCGGGTACCCAGGCACCGGCGGGCATAACACCGCGCACACGGCCTCACACGCCGCACACCGGCCGGACCGGGCCGTTCCGGGATCCGACCGAAACGATCACCTACCCGACCGGCCCCAACTAGGCTTTCCCGCATGGAAATTCTGGGAGCCACGCTACGAATCTGCGTCGACGACCTGGAGGCTTCGGTCGCGTTCTACGAGAGACTGGCGGGTGGGCATGCCCTGCGCTTCGAGCGCGGCGGCGTGTCGGTCGCCGCGATCGGCTGCTTCCTGCTGATGAGCGGGCCCGAGGCCGAGATCGAGATCCTGCGCAAGGTCACGGCCACGATCGCGGTGAAGGACGTCGACGAGGCGCAGCGTGTTCTCACCGAGTCGGGGGCCCGCGTCCTGGCGGGCCCGGTGGCGACGCCGGTCGGCCGCAACCTGATCGCGCTGCACCCGGACGGTTCGGTGTACGAGTACGCGGATCGCGGTCCGGCCGCGTAGCGGCTCGCGGCGGCGGCCGGCGGTACATGGCTGCCGCCCACGAGCCGGACAACCGCCGAGGGGCGGTTCACGCCGGCCGGTCGTCGTGCCCGGGCCGCATCCGGAAGTCATAGTGCGCCGGCAGCGGCTCGTCGGTGATCCGGGCCCACAGCTCGCCGATCGACTCCGCGCCCTCCCTCAGGTCCGCCACCTCGAACCCCGCGTCGAAGACGGCTCGCGCCGCCTCCCGCTTCCCCTCCGCGAGCAGCAGCCGGGCCTCGATCAGCCGGAACCGGCCGCGTCGGCGCGTCGCGGGGTGGAGGCGGTGCCACACAGCGCGCGCGTCCGTGATGCGCCCTGTCGCGACAAGCGCCTCGATCGCCTCGTGGCCGAGCGCCGCCGTGGCGGCTGTCCAGCTCTCCCCGTCGTCGCGCCGTTCCTGACAAAGGTCGTCGAAGGCCTCGGCATACCGGTCGGCGGCGCGCTCGTGGTGGTCGGCCTCCCGATCGGCCACAGCGAGACAGCGAAGCAACCGCCAGCTGGATGTCGACAGTTGGAGGGCACGCTCCCAACTGCGCACCGCCTGCGCCCGGTCACCCGCATGCCACTGGGCGACGCCGAGGTGATACTCCGTCAATGGCTGGGCGGGGGCACTCTCCAGCATGTCCCGCCAGTGCGGGGCGACGAGCGTCTCACCGGACGGGGTGACCCGCCGCGGCTCGGGGAAGGACCCTGACCGCAGCAGCTGAAGCCACGGCGTCTGAGCGTCGCCGAGCGTCGACTCCTCAAAGGGCGTACCCGGCAACTTGTCGCCGGTGCGCAGCACTTCGAGCGCACCCCAGCCGGAGCCCACGGCGAGCGTCTCACCGGGTTCGGTGTCGGCGCAGGGCCTCCACGCCGCGTAGGCGGCCTCGACCTCCGCGCGCGGAAGGACTGCGTCGAGCCCTGCCTCGGCTCCGCGGACGACGGCCGCCCACTCCCCCTCCCGCCGCGCGCTCAGCGGCCCGTACGCCTCCAGCCACGACACCTCGCTCTCGGCGTCCAGCCGTACGTGTTCCAGCTGGGTGCGGGCGAGTCCGGCCTGGATCTCGCAGTAGCCGCCGGTGCCCGGCTCGGTGAGCCACTCCTGCCAGCGGCGCCCGCCGGTCCCGGTGCCCCATACGAACAGCTTCCGTCCGCGCAGCACATCGGTCGACGTCTGCACCAGCCCGTGGCCGTTCTCGTCGAGCGCGGCGATCCAGCGGCGCCGCCCGTCGGGCACCTCGTAGAAGTAGTCGGCCGGGTGGACGCTGTTCAGGGGGTACGTGCGGTCCACGGCGTCGTACGACGGCACCGGTACGCGACGCAGGCGGCGCTCGTACCCGAAGTGGTACGCCTCCTCCGCGGGCGCCAGGACCCGGCACTCCTCGGGCACCGCGATGTTCGACCACCAGTACACCGGCGCGGGCCGCTCGTGCGGATTGCGCACGCGGACGCCGACGTACAGGAAGTCGGAGCCCTCCGGAAGCCAGAGATCGACCTGGAAGGGCAGGTCGCGCAGGCGCTCCCACTCCCACAGGCGCAGCATCTCTCCCCCGTCGGGCGCGGTGACGCGGGCCGCGTGCAGGGGCGAGCAGGAGAGGGTGGTGTGGCCCGTGGCGCCGATGTTCCACTCGATGCCGCCGGAGTACCAGGCCCCGTTGAGCGCGAAGCAGGCGGGCTGGAACACCGGGTTGCGGTACAGCAGTTCACGGCCGGTCGGCTTGTGGTACAGCGAGGCGATCCGCCCGCCGAGACCGGGCAGGACGGTGGCGCGCAGCCGGTCGTTCTCGATCACGAGGGTGTCGATGTCGCGGGGTGCCCGCGTCCTGCCGTAGCCGTCCCGGACCCGCACGGGCAGCAGGCTGTGCAGGGGCGCGTAGCCGATCTGCCGGGCCATGTCGCCCGGCAGATCCTCCTTGTCCCGGTCCTCGATGCGGTGCATCTCGTCGAGCGGACGCAGCGGGGGTAGCGGATTGTCCGGCCCCAGCTCCGCGGCGGGCAGCGTCAGTACGTCACGTCGGATCATCGTCACGATCGCCATGGAACCCGGCCTTCGCCGAGCCGACCAGGGGCCGTGCCGTCAGGATTGGGCAAAGGACGCAAACGCGGACACGACGATGTCCGTCAACAGCGCCCCGGCCGTGCCTTCCGGGTCCAGATCGGGGTCGTAGATGGTGATGTTGAGGCCGACGCATTGCGGGGAGGCAAGCAACGGGCTCAGCAGCGCGAGGAGTTCATCGGGGAGAGCCCAGGCTGGAGGGGGCGTCCAGGACGACGAGGGTACGCATCGGGCTCAACTCCCCACCATCTCGGCGGTGATGGCCCAGCGTTCGTGGTCGCGCCAGGCACCGTCGATGTAGATCATGTTCGGTGAGAACCCTTCCAGCCGGAAGCCGCAGCGGCGGGCGAGTGCTATCGAGGCGGCGTTGCCGGGCTGCGCGTTGATCTCCAGCCGGTGCAGCCCCATCGGCCCGAACGCGTACCGCACCACGAGGTCGAGCGCCTCGGTCATCAGCCCGCGCCCCGCCGCGTATGCGAAAGCGCCGTACGCGAGCGCCCCGCACCGGAAACCGCCGTCGACGATGTTGTTGATGTTGATGAACCCGGCGATGGCTCCGCTGCCGTCCTTCTCGCACACCAGGAACCCGGCCTTCGTCGGCTCCTCGATGAGACGGCCCGCGTACGCGGCGTAGGCCTCGGCGCTGGTCGGCGGGAACAGCCACGGATGGTGCAGGTCCTTGCTCTCCCGCACCCGGGCGGTGAACTCGGCTCCGTCCTCGTAGGTGAAGGCGCGTATGCCCACGCGGGGGCCCTCGGCGAGATATCCACGAGTCTCAGGCACACCGACACGGTACGCGAACCGGGGTCAGCCGCGCCGACTCATCACCAGCGCCCCGCACAACGCCCCGATCACCCACGTGCCCAGCAGCGCCAGCCACAGCGGCATCGTGACCCACGCGACCAGCAGCTGGATCCGGGTGTGCTGGGTGTTCTGGAAGATGAAAACCAGCACGAGCGCGGCCAGGACCAGGCCGACGACCCTGCGCGGCGTCACCCACTGCCGGCCCTGGTGCGCCCCGCCGCTCGTCCCGTCCGTCCAGGACGTCTTCGGTCTCATACGACCAGCATGGACGGCCACCGGCTCCGCCGCCCGACAGACGGGGGCCGAACGGGTGAGCCCACGTCACTCTGACGCCGGTACGTCCAGGGTCACTGTTCCGCGTCGGGGGTTCGATCCGGACCACGAGCGCCATACCGACCAAGCCAGTTGGCCCGCGTCGGCAAAGTCGCGCGTCTCGCGGCGCTGATCGATGATGGTGTCGACCGTGCGCAGGACGGCTCCGCCTTCGCCGTTGACGTCGGGCTTCGACCTTCGTGTCGTGCTGAATGAAGGGGCTGGAGTGATGGCATACGCCGTGCACCACCGCACCGCCGTCCTTGATGACCTGGAGGTGTTCTACCGGGAGGCCGGCAACCCGCGGGCGCCCGCAGTGGTCCTGCTGCACGGCTTCCCGACCAGCTCGCACATGTTCCGGCACCTGATCCCGGCACTCTCGGACCACTACCGGGTCATCGCACCGGACCACATCGGCTTCGGCCAGTCGGCAATGCCGGGCCTGGACGAGTTCCCCTACACCTTCAATGCCCTCACCGAGATCACCTCGGAGCTCCTCGACCACCTGGGCGTCGACCGATTCGCCATGTACGTGCACGACTACGGCGCACCCATCGGATGGCGGCTCGCGCTCCGGGACCCGCAGCGCGTCACAGCGATCGTCACACAGAACGGGAACGCCTACACCGACGGCTTCGTCAAGCCCTTCTGGGAGGGCTTGTTCGCCTACGCCCGGACACCCGGTCCAGAGACCGAGGCACCGGTGCGCAGGGCGCTGACCGCGGAGGTCACCCGCTGGCAGTACCTCAACGGCGTAGCCGATCCCACCCTCGTCAGCCCCGACAACTGGGTCCACGACCAGGCGCTGCTCGACCGGCCCGGCAACGACGAGATCCAGCTCAAGCTCTTCCGCGACTACCCCACCAACGTGGACCTCTACCCGGCCGTCCACCAGTATTTCCGCGAGTCCCGGGTTCCGCTGCTGGCCGTTTGGGGAGCGAACGACGAGATCTTCGGTCCCGACGGTGCCCGCGCCTTCCAGCGGGACCTGCCTGAGGCCGAGGTCCACCTGGTCGAGTCCGGGCACTTCGCCCTGGAGAGCCATTTCGACGTCATCACCCAGCACATCCGTGACTTCCTCGGCCGTGTGATCAGCTGAAACGGTCGGGGGCGGTGCTGGGCGATGAGCCGGCCACGACATGCTCCTTGCTCTCTCCTCTGCCCGAACAGACCACCGTCACCTTCAAGCTCGACTGGGATGTGGTGTCAACCGCCGACGGAGATGTGATGGCGGGTGGATCGGACATCCTCATGCTCGACGAAGACGGCCGGATCAAGACCGACTACATGTTCCCAGGGCCCTGACCCGCAGTGACGGAGGCCTCCTGAACCTTCCGGGCCCCGCCTCGAGCGACGAATTCGATCGTCGATACACAACGGCGTGCGTGCAGGGTGTACTTCGGCTAAAGACGGTCACGCACGGGGACACCGGGCGCGAAGTGGGCGATGGCGGTGACCAGCCGCTCCTTGTCCAAACGCCACCCGGTCACCGCCCGGGAAGCGAACGCTACGTCTTCGGGTACCGAAACGAGGCGTCTCACGACGGCTCGGGACTTCGGGCCGTCCCCGGGCAGTGCCGGAGCGCCCTCTCGCCGGACGAGCCCCACATAGGACAGGCTGGCGCTGCCCGTGACCTGGCGCCAGAGCACGAAGCCTGTGATGTCGTCCCAGGGCACGTGGACGGTGGTGGCCCTGTACCGAGCGGGGTTTCCACCAAGGAGTACACCGGTCTCGTCCACCCGGAACGCGACCTTGCGACTCATCGCCATGTACGCCATGAACAGCCCGCCCCCGCCGAACAGCGGCAGGCCCAGGATCCGCCCGACCAGCGGCACGTCCGGGAGCAACAGGATCGCGGTGAAGAAGGCACTGGCCGCAACGACTCCAGTGGTCCTGCGGTCCCAGCCGTACCGCGCCTGGTAAACGGGGGAGGTGTTCTCGGTCACGGTTGGAGCATGACAACGATTGACGCTCGGGGGAAGCCTTGCGCGTACCACTCATGGAGCGTTGGCGCAGCACGGTCCGCGAGCAACCGGGGCGGCTCACTGCGTGGTTCGTCGACCAGACAGTGGTTCGTGATCGGCACATAGGCCGGTGTCATGTCTCAAAGCGTGGCACCCAAGCCCGGACAAGACATCCCGCATCTGCGCCCCCTGATGGGCGTGGTCAAGGAGCAGGCGACTGACAGGGCTCACTGCTCAGGTTGCCACTCATCGAACACCCAGCCTGGGTATGAGGTGCCGAGATAGGGCAGGTGCGCATCCCAGTCCATAGAAGTCAACGTCTGTACGGGTTGCAATGCGATGCGACTGTCCGAGCCGATGTCGAACCCCCAGGAGAAGCCAGTCAGCGGAAGGACTCGCCGTTCGGTGCCATCCATCGGTGTCCACGCCAAGTAGCTGTGGGCCGTCCAGATGAGCGGCTCTCGCCCGGCCCGGGACGGCGCGTCGAACAAGGTGGGTTTGACGCCGAAGAACGCGTATGGCGACGGCGCATCCTCGAAGAGGTAGAACGGGTCCATGTCGAAGGCGGCCCCAGCGGAGGTGTTGTCCGTCGAACGCACCAGCTGGACCCAACCGAAGAGGGCCCGATATCCCTTTTCCGGGTAGTCCACCACAGCGGTGCAGCTCGGGAAGCCCTGGGCTGAGGGGTGCTTGCCGATCGCGATGGGATCGTCCACGCGCTCCACCGTCACCGTCAGCGAGCCCTGTGTGTCGTCACGTAAGAAGGGAATGATCACGGCCTCACTTTGCCGCTTGGACACCTTCGCGACAAGAGCAGCCTTTCGAGACCTGCCCGCAGCACCACAGGGCAGCTCCACTCACCGTCGTCTTCTCGGATGCGGCTCCATGTGACGGCTGATCTCCACGTTGCAGTCCGAGACCTTCGACTGGTCCCCAGCGCCTGCGGCCTCCGCGCGCTGCTTGGCCAGCGCCGCGCACACGCGGCAGCCTCGTACGGGTTGCGGCCACTCCGGCGGCAGACCGAGGTGAACGGGTCCGCTCATCGTGTTCGACATCAGGATTCCTCCACGGAAAGTCAATAGCCGCCGGGGTCCGACACCGACCGGCGTGTTGTTCTCCCCGGTCGCTGACAGGTTGCGGCTGCTTGCCCCTCCACAAGGTGGTCAGCCGGAACCGTGACCCCACCCCGGCCAGGCGTGTGTCTCGGGGGAATGGCACCAACGCCCTACCTCAGGTCTCGGCGCATACCCGCAGGGTTGGAGCGTGCGAGGGGCAACTCCTGCTGACGCTCACGATCAATGTGACGAGCACAGCTACGTACAGGATTTGGGCGGCACGTTGGCTCACTACAGCCCGGCCTCCACGACGCACACCCCTCCCCGCGTCCAGAGGGGCGCCCTTGTTACTCAATGGCATACGTCGCGTCGCACGCCATCTGGTACCTGCCGAAGGCGAGGAATTGGGACACGGCTTCCGGCGAGGCGAGAACCCCCGCGCTGTCCATCGGCGCGCACCAATAGGAGCGGCCCTGCTGGGGAGTCTTTGCCGTCACCTTCGGGACGCCGAGATAGTGGCCACGCCCCAAGTACTCGGCGTCCTCGTGGGTGGCGGCCCACGCCTCCCGCGTGCCTGCGCTCGGCGGTACGAGCACGTAGTAGCAGTCGATGACACGGTCGGAGAACACCGGCCCAGCGAGCACCTGCGCGAGATAGGCGTCGACCTCCCGAGGGCGGTCCGTCCCGGCCGCAGCGCGCACCACCACACCGGAGGTACGGACCGCGCCGAACAGCGTTCCGCACCGCAAGAGGGCGACTCCGGACTCCTTCCACTCGGCGCGAGCTCGGTCGTTGTCTGCCGTCGCCGACAGAAGCCAGTGCTCTACGGCGAGATCACGTTCGGCTCCGGAGGTCAGGAGCGGTTCCTGACTCGTATGCATGCCGTTCACGCTCTCACGCCGCGTCATCTGCTCGACGCCATCACATGCGCGCCGTTCTTCGGTGCTGTTCACTCGTCGGCCTCCACTTCCACGAGGCACGTCGAGCGGCGGGCTGCTCGCAGCCGACGCGCTCACGTCTCGCTCCTTGGGCTAGGGGCTGCGGCGCCGACCCGACCCCTGGCGGGGTGCAGGGGCAGCGCCGCCCTGTGGTGATGACGCTACGAGCGCGCGCCATTACAGCCCAGCGACTCAAGGCACCAGTCGCCCAGCCAATTCTCTTGCCGGTAGGACGTGCTGTCCTACCCGTTCACAAGGTCGGGTCCACGCCCAGACGCGCCGCCAAGGACCGCAGCGGGGTATTGCGACGACGCTCCGTCTCAAGCATCTCCCGAACTGTGGCCGCGGCCAGAGCCTGGAAGCGGATCCATTCCGGCTGGACCTTCTCTACCTCAAGCAGCGTCGCCAGTGCCCCTTCGCTGTCGCCGGTCTGATACTGGGCCTGCGAGACATCCACCCGGTATGCGGAACAATGCACCGGCCGGGAGATCTCATCCAAGTTCACGTCATCGGCGAACCGCAGCGCATCAGCAGGACGCGTCTCGCTCCCGGCGAGCGCAATGTTCACCTTCTGGGTGCGGACATCGACGACGCTGAACGCCGTGCCGTAGGCCTTGACGCGGCCCGAGCGAACCGCTGCGGCCTCCGCCACGGAGAGCAACGCCATAGCCTGGTCGTGATCGTCCCGTCGGGCCGCTGGGGCGGCAGCGGCAAGCAACAGATTGCCGTACACCGCAAGCTGCGCAGGGGTTCCCTTCATGAAGGACGGCTCCAGTACTTCCGCCTTACGCTCAGCGATGTCCTGCGCTTCCTCCCACCGGCCCTGCCGCAGCAGTAACCACGACAATGTGCTGACCCCCATACCCTCCATGAGGGGGTCGGAGGAGCGTGCGGCGGCTGCGAGTTGCTTCTCGACGGCCGTGTAGGCCCAGTCCGGGTGTCCGGCCTGCGCAGCAAGACAGGCGGCAAGCTGATAGGCGAGCGCAAGTTGCCGCCACACACGCTCTGTCGGGGTCTCACGGGCGACCGCGCGTCCGTCGCGCAACAGCAAGGGCAGCGTTCCGGCGAGTTCGGAGTACTCGCCGTGCCAGTACTTGGATGTCGCGTCACGCACGTCGTCCACCCAAACCTGTTCGCGGGGCGGCTCTTCCAGATTTTCATCGGCAGGTACGCCAGGGAGGGAGTCGATGTTCTGGATGGCGTCACGCAGGGCGAGTAGTCCACCGTCGTCGGTGAGTTGCTGCATCACAGTGGGCTGCCCTACGAGGCGTTCAAGTTGCACATCGAGGGCGCGTGCTAGGGCGCGCAGGGTGTTGATACGCGCGGACTGTCGGACGCCCTGCTCCAGTTTGCGGATGGTGTCGACGTGGACGCCTGCGCGGTCGGCAAGTTCTTCTTGGGTGAGGTCGCGGAATTCGCGCAGGCCACGAATACGGTCGCCAATGCTGGTGTTCATATGTACCCCGCCAGAAGGTAGGTATCTGTCCACGGTACTGCGGCCAGGTTGTAGCTGCGTGGATACGCGATACAGCGGAGCGGATGCCTTCGGTTGCCCCAGCAAAGCTCGTCGACACGGCGCCCGCCACAGTGTCGCCCAGGGCCGCTTGCGAAACTACCGGTTACGACCCATCTGGCACACACGGGCGGCGTGTCGTTGTCAGTGGTGTGCTGCATGATCGGCACCTCGGTTCGTCTACGGGGATGGGGAGGCACCATGCCGATCACAAACCAACAAATAGCAGGACGTGCGTTTCTGCGGCAGCTCTACGCGGACTCGTACTTCCCGGATCACGTCGTCGACAAGGGCAGGGTGATCCTGCTGCGGCTGTGCGAGCGGATTGAGGCTGAACAGCCGTCGGATCTGGCGGCCCTGTATGCACTCACCCAGGCCTCGACGGAGGAGTTCAACCGTCTGGAGGCAGAGTTCGAGGCAGCCGGGAGTGAGATCGAGACGGTTGCGCGCGAGGAGATCGCCGAGGACTTCTGGTTTGTCGCGTCGGCCTACGGGTTCACGGACGCGGACGTCGAGAAGCTGATCGCCACTCGGGATTGGTGAGCGACGGTGGGAAGGCCGGCTGCCGGTCACTGCACCGACGGCGGGCACGCTGTCTCAAGCCCGCCGACAGATCGGTGCAGCGCTCCTGCGGTGGCTGGTCGACCCGCCGCCCTGACGGCACAGGCGGCCGGGCCACTCCCCTCCCATCCAGGCGATCTGCCCAGGTCACGCCAGCGCCGGTACGTCCAGGGTCAACGTCCCCGCATCCGCGTCCAGTTCACCCTCCACCCCGAACGGGATCGTCAGCGCGTCCTGCCCGTGCCCGAAGCCGAACTCCTCCACGACCGGCACGCCCAGGCCGCCGAGCCGGTCGATGAGGACGGGACGCAGCTGCTCGTAGGGCCCGCACCCCTTCCACGAGCCGAGCGCGATCCCGGCGACGCCGTCCAGCCAGCCGGAGCGCAGCAGTTGGGTGAGGATCCGGTCGATCCGGTACGCCTCCTCTCCGACGTCCTCGATGAGCAGGAGCCCGCCCCGGGCGCCGGGCCGGGCGTGCGGAGTGCCGAGTTCGGACGCGAGCAGGCTCAAACAGCCGCCGAGGGTGACGCCCCGGGCGCGGCCGGGGACGAGCGTGACGCCCGAGGAGGTGATGGCGCGGACGGTTTCCGGCGCGAACAGCGTCGCCCGCAGGTGCTCCTGGGCCCGCGTGCTCTTGAGGAAGTCGACGCCCGCCGCCATCGGCCCGTGCAGGGTGACCAGGCCGAGGCGGGCCGCGAACGCCTCGTGCAGTGCGGTGATGTCGCTGAAGCCGACCAGCACCTTCGGCCCGGCGGCCCGCAGAGCTTCCCAGTCGAGGAGGTCCACGATGCGCTGGGCGCCGTACCCGCCCCGGGCGCACAGCACCGCGGACACGTCCGGGTCACACCAGGCGGCCTGGAAGTCGGCGGCCCGGTCGGCGTCACGCCCCGCGAGGTAGGGGAAGCCGGGGTGCCGGTCGAGGACGTGCGGCGCCACGACGGGGTCCAGGTCCCAGCCGCGCAGGATGTCGAGCCCGGCGGCGAGGCGCTCCTCGGGTACGGGCCCGCTGGTCGCGACGACGGCGACGCGGGCGCCGGGGGCGAGTCGGGGCGGCCTCGTGAGGGGTGTCACTTACTGAGCTCCAGAGTGGGGACGCAGGGCGGGTTCAGTCCGAAGACCTGTGCGTACAGGGACAGTTCGGCCTCCAGCGCGCGCACCATCGTGTCGGCGCGGCGGAATCCGTGCCCCTCGCCCTCGAAGGCGATGTAGGCGTGCGGAACCCGCCGCCCGTCGAGCCGGGCCAGGAACCGCTCGCACTGCGCGGGCGGGCAGATGGGGTCGTCGAGCCCCTGCAGCAGCAGGAAGGGCGCGGTGATCCGGTCGGCGTGTTCCAGGGGCGACCGTTCGGCGTATCGGTCGGGCACCTGCGCGTACGGCCCGACCAGGCTCTCCAGATACTGCGACTCGAAGTCGTGGGTCTCCCCCGAGCCCCAGTTCGCCAGATCGAGGACGGGATAGATGATCGTGCCGCAGGCGTACACGTCGGTCGTCGTCAAGGACGCCGCCGTCGTCCAGCCACCCGCGCTGCCGCCGCGCACGGCGAGCCGGTCGCGGTCCGCGGTGCCCTCGTCGGCGAGGGCGAGCGCGACGGCCGCGCAGTCCTCGACGTCGACGACGCCCCACTGTTCGCGCAGCCGGTTGCGGTACTCCCGTCCGTAGCCGGTCGAACCACCGTAGTTCACCTCGGCGACGCCGATGCCGCGCGAGGTGAAGTAGGCGATCTCCAGGTCGAGGACGAGCGGGGCGCGGCCCGTGGGACCGCCGTGCGCCCACACCACGTACGGCGGCAGTTCGCCGGCGGGCGCGATGTGGCCGGGGTGGTGCGGCGGGTAGATGTGCGCGTGGATCTCGCGGCCTCCGGGGCCGTTGAAGGTGCGGATCTGCGGCTCGGGGTAGTACGCCGGGTCCACCGGGTCCTGGTGCCCGGAGCCGATCACCCGGGCGCGGCCGGTGCGGGAGTCCAGTTCGACGACCTCGTACGCGCTGCGCGGGCCGGCACCGACGGCGACGATCCGACTGCCGTGCACGGCGAGCGTGGGCGCGAACTCGGTCCAGCGCCCGGCCGCGTCGACGACCTCGCCGCGGTCCGGGTCGAGCACCCCGAGCCGGGCGGCGCCCTTGCCGTGCAGGACGGCGATCAGCCCGTTCTCCAGCGGCGCGAACCAGCGCTGCCCGACCTTCCACAGAGGTCCGCCGAACTCCTCCTCGCGGGGGCACAGCGGCACACCGTCCCGGTACAGGTTCCACCAGCCGGTGCGGTCACTGGCGTGCAACAGGCTGCCGTCCGCCGCCCATTCGGCCTGGGCGATCGACTCGTCGGGGCCGCCGGCGACCGTGGCGGGCTCCCGGAACGTCCCGTCGCCGGCCACGTCGACGACGATCAGCTCGGTGCCGTCCCACGGCATTCGGGGATGGTCCCAGGCGAGCCAGGCCGCACGCCGGCCGTCCGGCGAGAGCCGGGGGCCGGTGACGAACCGGTGGCGGGCGTCGGTCAGTTCACGCACGGCGTCGCGGTCCTCGGACGCCGAGCCGTCCAGGGGCACGGAGACCGCCACCCGCCGCACGTCGGTGGGCTCGTCACCGGTGAACTCCTCCAGCACGCACCACACTTCGCCGCGCTCGAGGTGCACCTGCGGGTCGACCCAGCGCAGTCCGCCGCCCACCGCCGAGAGCGGAGTGAGCGGACGCGGCCCGGCCCCGGGGGCCTCCGGCTCGTACACGTACAGCCGCTGGTCCGCGAAGTGCACGAACACCACCAGGGGCCCCTCGGGACGCATCACCCCGGCCCAGGGGCGGCCGCCGTACTCCATGACCCGGCTGCGTACGTTCCACGGCGCGGGCAGCACCGTCTTCTCCAGGCCGTCCGCCGTACGCCGTACCAGCGCGCGGCGCCCGCCTTCGGTGGGGCGCGGCTCGGTCCACCAGGCCTCGTCGCCGACGAAGCCCACCGCCTCCGGCTGCCCGTCGTGCGCGGCGGCGAGCGCCGCGTCGATCGGCGAGGGCCACGCTCCGTACTTCAGGGTCTGCACCATCTCCCCCACTTCCGTTCTCAGGCCGTGCGCAGAAAGCGGTCGAGGACGCGGACACCGAAGTGCAGCGCCTCGACCGGGACACGTTCGTCGACGCCGTGAAAGAGCGCCTGGTAGTCGAAGCCCTCCGGGAGCTTCAGCGGAGCGAACCCGTATCCGGTGATACCGAGTCGCGAGAACTGCTTGGCGTCCGTGCCGCCCGACATGCAATACGGCACCACGTGTCCTTCGGGTGCGAACTCCTCGACGGCGGCACGCATCCGGGCGTACGTCGGCGAGTCCACCGGGGCCTGCAGCGCGACTTCGCGGTGGTGGAACTCCCATTCCACGTCCGGGCCGGTGAGTTCGTCGAGGGTCGCGGTGAACTCGTCCTCGCCACCAGGCAGATAGCGTCCGTCGACGTAGGCGACGGCCTCCCCGGGAATCACGTTGATCTTGTATCCGGCGCTCAGCATGGTCGGGTTGGCGCTGTTGCGGACCGTGGGCTCGACGAGCGCGGCGGCCGGGCCGAGCTTCCGCAGGAGGCCGTCGGTGCCGTCGGGGTGGTCGAGGTCGGCGTCGAGGCCGTACACGGCGGCGAGTTCGGTGAGTGCGGCGCGCACCGTCGGGGTGAGCCTGAGCGGCCACTCGTGGGCGCCGATGCGGGCGATCGCCTCGGCGAGCCGGATGACCGCGTTGCTGCGGTTGACCTTGGAGCCGTGTCCCGCCCGGCCGCGCGCGGTGAGCTTGAGCCAGCCGGTGCCGCGCTCGCCCGCCGCGATCGGGTAGATCTGCCGGCCGGCGCCGTCGTGGAAGGTGAACGCCCCGGACTCGCTGATGCCTTCGGTGCACCCCTCGAAGAGGTCCGCGTGGCGGTCCGCGAGGAAGCCGGAGCCGTCCTCCGCGCTGGCCTCCTCGTCGGCGGTGAACGCGATGACGAGGTCGCGCCGTGGTCTGACGCCCGAACGCGCCCAGTCCCGGACGACTGCGAGGATCATCGCGTCCATGTTCTTCATGTCGATCGCGCCCCGGCCCCAGACGACACCGTCGCGGACCTCGCCGGAGAAGGGGTGCACGCTCCAGTCCGCGGCCTCGGCGGGCACCACGTCGAGATGACCGTGGACGAGCAGCGCGTCGGCGGAGGGATCGGTGCCCTCGATGCGGGCGACGACGTTCGTCCGCCCGCTGGTGCGTTCCAGCAGCGTGGGCTCGAGGCCCGCCCCGGCCAGTTGCCCGGCGGCGTACTCGGCGGCGGGGCGCTCCCGGCAGTCGCCGCCGCCGCGGTTGGTGGTGTCGATGCGGATGAGGTCGGACGTGAACCGTACGACCTCCTCGAGTGCCTGCTGGTCAGCCATACTGCTCCTCCACCGCGTTCGAGGCGATCGTGGTGACTGCCTTGAAGGTACGGATCCCTTCGTACATGGTTGCGCTCGTGTACGCCACCTTCCGCTCGCCGATGCGGTCCACGCCCGGCACCACGGTGGAGGCCATCGCCAGGTGCTCGGCGTCGAACTCCAGGGCCACGGTGAACGGCCCGCCGTCCACCGGTTCATGACGCACGGCCAGGGACGCGGCCTCCTTGGCAGCGGCGCGGATGTCGGCGGCGGTCCTCGCCGGGGTGCGGCACACGGCCGCGTACCGGGAGACATGGTCCTTGACCGCGACCTTGAGCGCCTCGGGCGCGTACCCGAGCGCGTCCTCGCAGGCCACGTCGTCGCCGGTGACGAGGATGACGGGCACTCCGTACTCGGCGACGACGTGCGCGTTCAGCAGGCCCTCGCTGGCGCGGACGTCGTTCACCCACACCCCGGTGAGGGAGTTGGCGAGGAAGGTGTGCGCCAGGACTCCCTCCATACCGGCGCCCGCGTGATAGCCGACGAACGCGATGCCGTCCACGTCCCCGTGCTGCACGCCCTCGACCATGGAGAGGGACTTGTGGCGTCCGGTGAGCATCTGCGCGCGCTCGTCGAGCTGCTCCAGGAGCAGATTGCGCATGGTCCAGTGGGCCTCGTTGATCAGCACCTCGTCGGCGCCGCCGTCGAAGAACCCGAGCACGGCGGCGTTCACATCCGAGGTGAACATCGACCGACAGCGCTCCCACTGGGGTGTCCCGGGCAGCACATCGGCCGGCCAGGTGACTCCGGTGGCGCCCTCCATGTCGGCGCTGATGAGGATCTTCATGCCCGGCTCCGTCCTCTCCAGGTCAGAGAGCCCGAGGGAGCTCGCCGACATGAGTGGTTGACATCAGTTCCCTCGGCCCCCGGCGACGCCTGCCTGTCCCAACACTGCGCCGGGAGAGCAGCGCGAGTGTAAACCGACATCGTCGTGTCGGCATGACCGAGTCAGGGTGAAGTGACTCTCGGTTTGATCACGGAAAGGTTGGATCCCGCCCATCCCGGCCTGACTCGGCTCAACTCGGGCCCTCTCGGCCAGAACACTTCCGGTGCCCGGACTTCCGGCCGGGGCCGAAGGAGCCCGCGAGCGGCCCGTGCGGGGTCAGTGTCCGTTCGGTCCCGGCCGGTAGACGGGGCCGTGGGCATCGTCGCAGTGCTCGGCGGAGCCGGCCGTGGGGGAGGTGCTCTGCAGCAGGTCCCCGGCCTCGGTGTCCTCGCCGACGTGGTCGACCTGGAGGGTGGTGTGGGTGATGCCGTAGTCGTGGCGCAGGACTCTCTCCAGGTGGCGGCGGACGGAGTGGCAGTCGCCGTCCGGTTCGACCAGGACGTGTGCTGACATGGCGGCCTGGCCGGAGGTGATCTGCCAGACGTGCAGGTCGTGCACCTCCACGATGACCGGTTGGGCGACGAGCCGGTCCCCCAGCGCGTCGGGGTCCATGTCGGCGGGCGCGGCCTCCAGGAAGATGCGGCCGGAGTCGCGCAGCAGCCCGTAGGCGGCCTTCACCATCAGCGCTACCACCAAGAGCGTGGCGATGGCGTCGGCACGCTGGAAGCCCGTCAGGACGATCACGAGCGCGGCGACGGCGGTGCCGATGAAGGCGAACAGATCGGTCAGGATGTGCTGGTAGGCACCCTCGATGTTCAGGGAGGCGCGGTTGGCCTTCGCGATGCACCAGGCGGCGGCCATGTTCACGACGATGCCGACCAGCGCGGTCACCAGCATCAGCCCGCCCCGGACCTGCGGCGGCGAGACGAGCCGCTGGACGGCCTCGACGGCCAGCCACACACCGAGCAGGAACAGCGTGAGGCCGTTGGCCTGGGCGGAGAGGATCTCCGCGCGTTTGAGCCCGTAGGTGAAGCCACCACCGGCCGGGCGGGCGGCGAGCCTCATCGCGATCAGCGCCAGCACGATGGCGACGGCGTCGGTGAGCATGTGCGCCGCGTCGGAGAGCAGGGCCAGGGAACCGGCGATGACGCCGACGGCCACCTCCGCCGCCATGAACACGGTGATCAGCACGAGCGAGATGCCCAGCCAGCGGCGGTCGGCGTGCGCCGACACACCATGGGCGTGCCCGGCGTGGCCCCCTGAACCGTGCGCATGCCCGTGGTCGATCGTCATGGTCGGTCCGCCTTCCCCCTCGCATCGAGTGCCTGAAACCGCAGTGAAACGCATCGGCGCGGGAATCACCAAAGACTGCAGCGGTGACCGTTGTCATCTCCGATAACAAGCCCCTGACCTGCGTAGACGCAAAGTAGTGGTGGGTTGCCGCCGCGGAGTGGTCAGGCGCCGCAGGAGCGGAGGAACGCGCGGGTGCGTACGGCGATGGGCAGCGGCTTGCCCGGCGGGCAGGGGTACATGTCCTGCTCGACGATGGCGAACAGTTCGACGCCGAGGCCCTGGGCGGCGGCGAGGACGGGTTCCAGCGCGGGCACGCCGGCCGGTGGCTCGCACATCACGCCGCGCTGCACGGCGGGGCCGAACGGCACCCCGTTCGCGACGACGTCGGCGAGGATCTCCGGGTCGACCTGTTTGAGATGCAGATAGCCGATGCGCTCGCCGTAGGTCTCGATGAGCTTGACGCTGTCGCCGCCGCAGTAGGCGTAGTGACCGGTGTCCAGGCAGAGGTCGACCAGATCGGAGTCCGTCGCGTCGAGGAAGCGCTCGACGTGCTCCTCGGTGTCGATGTGGGTGTCGGCGTGCGGGTGGACGACGATGTCGAGGCCGTAGGTCTCCCTGACCTCGTGGCCGAGCCGCTCCATGCCCTTGGTGAGGTGGGTCCATTGCTCACCGGTGAGTTCCGGCGGCTCGATGATCTCGGCGCTCTTGTCGTCCCGCCAGAAGGAGGGGATGACCACGAGGTGCTTCGCACCCATGGCCTGGGTGAGCGAGGCGACCTGGCTGACGTGCTCCCAGGTGGACTCCCACACGGCCGGCCCGCGGTGCAGCGAGGTGAAGACCGTGCCCGCCGACACCTTCAGGTTCCGCTTGTCCACCTCGTCGGTGAGCCGTGCCGGGTCGGTCGGCAGATAGCCGTACGGGCCGATCTCGATCCAGGAGTAGCCGGCTTCGGCGACCTCGTCCAGGAAGCGTTCCCAGGGCACCTGCTGCGGGTCGTCGGGGAACCAGACGCCCCAGGAGTCCGGGGCCGAGCCGATCCGGATGCGGTCCAGGACAGTGGTCATGTCAGGAGCTCCCTTCGATGGATGCCGTCACAGGTACCTGGATGCCCTACCCCGCGGTTGTCGATTCCAGCGCAGTATCGGTGGACCCCCTCAAGATTTGTCAAGACATCATTTCAGAAGTAGGTCCGAATGTAAGTACAAAGCCTTGACAGGGGGCGCCCGGCGGCCTACACCTGTGAGGCATCCGGGCCCGGACACCAGCCTTCCGGGCGGCCGCCGGCCCGCATCCCCGCACGAGGAGCGACGCGCATGCCTGAGCCCGCCGAACGATTCGATCTCATCACCATGGGACGCCTCGGGGTGGATCTCTACCCCTTGCAGACCGGTGTGCCGCTCCCCCAGGTCGAGACGTTCGCAAAGTTCCTGGGCGGCTCGGCGGCCAACGTCGCGGTGGCCGCCGCGCGTCTCGGCCGCACCACCGCGGTGATCAGCCGGACCGGTGACGACCCCTTCGGCACGTACCTGCACCTGGCGCTCAAGGAGTTCGGGGTCGACGACCGGTTCGTCACGCCCGTGGACACCCTCCCGACCCCGATCACGTTCTGCGAGATCTTCCCGCCCGACGACTTCCCGCTCTACTTCTACCGTCGGCCCAAGGCCCCCGATCTGGAGATCCGCGCCGACGAGCTGGACCTCTCCGCCATCCGTTCCGCCCGCATCTTCTGGATCACCGGCACCGGCCTGAGCGAGGAACCCAGCCGCTCGGCCACGCTCGCCGCCCTCGCGGCACGGAACAGGGCCGGTATCACGGTGTTCGACCTCGACTGGCGCCCGATGTTCTGGAACGACCCCGAGGCCGCACACCCCTACTACGCCGAGGCGCTGCGCCACGCCACCGTGGCCGTGGGCAACCTCGACGAGTGCGAGATCGCCACCGGCGTACGCGAACCACGGGCCTGCGCCCAGGCACTGCTGGACGCGGGCGTGGAGCTGGCGGTCGTCAAGCAGGGCCCCAAGGGGGTACTCGCCGTGCATCGCGACGGTACGACGGCCGAGGTGCCGCCCATGCCCGTGGAGGTCGTCAACGGACTCGGCGCCGGGGACGCCTTCGGCGGCTCGCTCTGCCACGGGCTGCTCGCCGGCCGGCCGCTGGAGCAGGTCATGCGCCATGCCAACGCGGCCGGCGCGCTCGTCGCCTCCCGTCTCGCCTGCTCCTCCGCGATGCCGACCGAACCGGAGATCGCCGACCTGCTCGCCCGCGGCTGACCGCCCCCTTTGAGGACCCCTCGCACCTGGCCGCCCGAGAGCCTCCTTGCATGCCACCCGGTGAACGGAGTCCGTCTTGAGCATCTGCATCGCCGACCTCGTCACGGTGCGCGCCCGCAATCCGCAGGCCATCGCCGAAGCCGCCGCCCGACGTGCGCGCCGCCCGCTGATCGGCGACAGCGGCCGCCTCATGATCGTGGCCGCCGACCATCCCGCGCGCGGCGCCCTCGACGTCGGCGATCGCCGCCTGGCCATGGCCAACCGGGCCGATCTCCTGGAGCGCGTGTGCATAGCACTGTCCCGGCCCGGCGTGGACGGGGTGCTCGCCACCGCCGACATCCTGGAGGACCTGCTGCTGCTCGGGGTCCTGGACGACAAAATCGTCCTGGGCTCCATGAACCGCGGCGGCCTCGCCGGCGCGTCCTTCGAGATGGACGACCGCTTCACCGGCCAGCGCGCCGAAGACATCGAACGGCTGCGCTTCGACGCCGGGAAGCTCCTGCTGCGCATCGACTACGACGACCCGGGCTCCCTGCGGACCCTGGAGTCCGCGGCCCGGGCCGTGGACGAGATGGCCGCGCGCCGTCTGCCGCTGTTCATCGAGCCGTTCCTTTCGCGCCGCGTCGACGGCAGGGTGCGCAACGACCTGAGCACCGAGGCTGTCACCCGGTCCATCGCCATCGCCTCGGGCCTGGGCGGCACCTCCGCCTACACCTGGCTCAAGCTCCCCGTCACCGACGACCCCGACGGCATGGCCGAGGCAGTGGAGGCCTCGACCCTGCCCGCCGTACTCCTCGGCGGCGAGGTCGGCGCGGACCAGGCGGGCACCTACGAGAAGTGGCGCGCGGCCCTGCGGCTGCCCACCGTCCAGGGCATGGTCGCGGGCCGGCCCCTGCTGTACCCCGCCGAAGGCAGCGTGGAGACCGCGGTGGACACCGCGGTCAGCCTGGTGACATCGCTGTGAAGCCTGCTGTGACCTCCGGGAAGAGGGCGGGCGAGGCCGCCCCTCAGTCTTCGTGCCCCAGCTGCAGGTCCCGCTCGGTCCTGCCGCCCCCGGCGACCTGGAGCACCGTGGCCACCGGCGGGTACCCGGCCGCAATCACGGTGTACTCACCGGAGGACAGGTCGACGAACCGGAACATCCCGTCGGCGCCGGTGGTGAGCGTGTCGACGACGTTGCCCGCGGCGTCGAGGAGCGTCACGCGCGCATCCTCGACGGGCCTCCCGTCTCCGGCGCGCACGGTACCTCGCAGCACCGCCCCGCCCGCGAGTTCGACGTCCTGCCGGGTCTCGCGCGATGCCTGCACGGTGACGGGCAGCGCGGCCGGGCGGAACGCGGGCGCGCTGGCGGCGAGGGTGTACTCACCGGCGACCAACTCGCCGATGACATAACCGCCTTCACGCCCGCTGCGGGTGCTCGCGACCACCTCTCCGTGCACATTGGTGAGCGTGACGGCGGCATCGCGCACCGGCGTTCCGTCGGCCGTGAGCACGCTCCCGGCGAGCCGGCCGGCGCCGCCGAGCATGACGTCCAGCTCCACCGGGCGTTCCCCGACGGTCACCGAGACCGCCTGCGGCTGGTGACCGCCGGCCGCGGCGATCAGGACGTACGACCCGGATCCGGGCGTGGACAGCGCATACCGTCCGTCCTCGCCGCTCGCACCCCGACCGATCTGCTGTCCCCCGACGTCGATGAGGGTGAGCGCGGCGCGCGGTACGACGGTGCCGTCGGGGTGCTGGACCGTACCGCAGACGGGCACTCCGGCGGCGTAGGGCGCACGCGCCTGCGGGACCTGGGCCGCGAGCGGGGACTCGCTGTGGGCGGCGAGCGAGGACTCGGCGGGGGCGTTGTGGGACACCAGTGGTTTCTCCTTGAGGAAGAAGGCGATGAGCAGGCCGAGGACGAGCACCGGCACGAGGTAGAGGAAGATCCGCGGCATGGCTTCCGCGTAGGCGTCGATGTACGCGTGGCGCAGGGCCGGGGGCAGTGCGTGGACCAGTTGCGGGGTGATGGACTGGGCGTCGGGCAGCCGGGCGCCCGCGCCCGCGGGGAGGCGCTCCCGCAGGGCGTCCGAGAGCCGGTTCGCGAACAGGGTGCCGAAGACCGCGGCCCCGACGCTGCCGCCGATCTGCCGGAAGTAGTTGTTGGCGCTGGTCGCGGTGCCGAGGTCGGCGGGGCGCGCGGAGTTCTGCACGGCGAGGATCAGGACCGGCATCACCATGCCGATACCGGCGCCGAGTACGGCCATCCAGACGCTGTACTCCAGCCTCGATGTGTCCACGTCGAGCCGGGACAGCAGCCACATGCCGACGGCGGACACAGCACTGCCGAGGACCGGGTAGACCCGGTAGCGGCCGGTCTTGCTGACGAGCTGTCCGCAGACGATGGAGGCGCCGACGACCCCGGCCATCATCGGCAGCATCAGCAGCCCGGACTCGGTGGCACTCGCGCCGTCGACCATCTGCAGGAA
This sequence comes from Streptomyces colonosanans, assembly GCF_001866645.1. Lineage (GTDB taxonomy): Bacteria > Actinomycetota > Actinomycetes > Streptomycetales > Streptomycetaceae > Streptomyces > Streptomyces colonosanans. The sequence goes on along the minus strand of NZ_MLYP01000058.1, from coordinate 155,905 downwards.
GGTGGGGAGGTAGCTGGCGGCGCCGAACAGCGCGACGCCGACGACCAGTCCCACCAGGGCGGTGACGTTGAAGACCGAGTCCCTGAACAGCCGCAGGGGGATGAGGGGTTCGGCGGCGAACCCCTCGGCGATCAGGAAGAGGGCGCTCGCGAGGACCGCGCCCGCGCCCAGCCCCAGGATGACGCGCGAGTCCCAGGCGTACTCGGTGCCGCCCCAACTGGTCAGCAGCACCAGGCAGGTCGATGCGGTGGCCAGCAGCAGCGTACCGAGCACATCGAGGCTGACCTTCACGACGGGCTTCGGCAGTTTCAGCACGGCGGCGACGACGGCCAGGGTGACCAGACCGAAGGGCACGTTGATGTAGAAGCACCAGCGCCAGGAGAGGTGGTCGGTGAAGTAGCCGCCGAGGAGGGGCCCGGCCACCGAGGCGAGGCCGAAGGACGCGCCGATCAGACCCATGAAGCGGCCGCGTTCGCGGGGCGGGACGATGTCCGCGATGATCGCCTGTACGCCGATCATGAGCCCGCCGGCGCCGACGCCCTGGATGGCGCGGAAGGCGATCAGCTGGTCCATGCTCTGCGCCCGTCCGGCGAGCGCCGAGCCGATGACGAAGACCGCGATCGCGAACTGGAAGACGCCCTTGCGGCCGAAGAGGTCGCCGCACTTGCCGTAGACCGGCAGGCCCACGGTGGAGGTCAGCAGATAGGCAGTGATCGCCCAGGACATCCGCTCCAGGCCGTGCAGCTCGCCGACGATCTTCGGGAGCGCGGTGGCCACGATCATCTGGTCGAGCGCGGCGAGCAGCAGCGCGAGCATCAGGCCGACGAAGACCAGGCGCACGCGGCGGGGGCTGAGATCCGCCGGCTGTTCGGGGCCGGTCGGCTCCTGGGGCGTGACCGGGACCACGGGCGGCACTGCCCGCTCGCTGTCCACGTCCATCACCGTCGTCACGCCCACGTACCGCTCCCCTCGTCGCGTCTGCGCCGCCCAATTTCTCGCACTGCGCGACAACTGCGATCAAGCGCGACGATTCACCTTCGGGAGGCACCCCGCACGGGTATCCGCCGGTCGGAGCCCTACGGCGTACAACCGCACCGTGTAGAAAACCACTCGAAACGGTGAGCGTGAGATTCAGCCGGACGACTGACGAAATGCGCTCCGGGGGCTCGGATCGCGGGATCCGCGCCCCCGGAGCGCACGGGGAGGGGTGGGGCGCCTACGGTGGCGTACGCCCTCGCTTCTGCCGTCCGGTACTACTTCTCCACCTCGGCGGCCAGCCTGGCGAGCACCGCGTCGTAGATACGGGCGAGGCCCTTGGGCGCGAAGGTCCTCTCGAAGAAGCCGCCGATGCCGCCGGCCCCCTTCCAGGTGGTGGTGACGACGACACGGGACCGGCCCTCACCGGCCGGGGTGACCCGCCATGTGGTGACCATGGAGGAGTTGCGGTCCTTCTCGACGAGTTCGCCGTCGGTCGGCTCGCTCACCTCGAGGAGGCAGTCGCGGACGCGCTTGCTGGTGGCCTGGAGTTTCCAGTGGACGAGCGTGCCCTCGCCGTCGCCGCCCTCGCGTACCTCGTACTCGCTGAACTGCTCGGGCAGCACCTTCGAGCGGGTGCCCCGGTAGTCGGCGAGGGCGTCGAACACCGTCTCCGCGTCCGCCGAGATGGTCCGCTCCGTCGTGGCCTCGACCTGCGCCATGGCCTTCCTCTTTCCGTACGTGTGGTGGAGTGTGCGCCATCTCATCACACTTCGGGGCACGCTCACGGACGGGTACACGCGGCGTCGCCCCGCGGGAGCCAGGACAAGCCCCACGCGCACGGGGATGTCGCACGAGATGCGCTCCGTGAACTGGGTCGATCTGGCGATGACTGGGACTCCGCTCTCCCTCCTGTGAGGGAATGCACGGCGCATCCGAGCGCTTCGCGCGACCCGATCGGGTCAAGTCTTACCTGAACACGTTCATACAGCCGGACATTCCGGGACGATGCGGCGAGGGCCTGACTTCTACGGCCCAACCCCCTCCTGGAAGGCCTTACATGAGAAAACGCGCAGCCGTGCTGTGCGCTGCCGCCATGGTGGCGGGGACGCTCACCACCGTCCCGGCCGAGGCGAGCGCAGTGCGCATCGCGGGCACCGCGAAAGCGGCTGAGCCCACCTGGAAGAAGTGCGCCACCGCCCGCTTTCGGACACTCCAGTGCGCGTCCGTCACGGTGCCGCTCGACTATGCGAACCCGCGGGGACGGCGGATCAGCCTGGCGCTGTCGCGCGTCCCGCACACCGCGAAGACCTATCAGGGACCGCTGCTGGTCAACCCCGGCGGGCCGGGCGGCAGCGGTCTGATGCTCGCCGGGTTCGTCGCCTCCACGCTGCCCAAAAAGGTGGCGTCGCAGTACGACGTCATCGGTTTCGACCCGCGGGGCGTGGGCAAGAGCAAGCCCGCCCTCAACTGCTCGCCCGGCCGCTCCAAGCCGGTACGCCCGGACTCGGTGCCCAGCACGCCCGCCCTGGAACAGGCCGGCATCTCCCGCGCCGCATCCTTCGCCAAGGCGTGCGCCACCAAGTACGCGAGCGTGCTGCCGTTCATCGACACCGTGAGCGCCGTACGGGACATGGACGCGATCCGGCAGGCGCTCGGCGCCAAGAAGATCAGCTACTTCGGCTACTCGTACGGCACGTACCTGGGCGCCGTGTACGCGAAGCTCTTCCCGCAGCGGGTACGTCGTCTGGTGCTCGACTCCATCGTCGACCCCAGCGGCGTCTGGTACAAGGACAACATCGAGCAGGACTACGCGTTCAACGACCGCCACCGGGCGTTCCTCGCCTGGGTCGCCAAGTACGACTCGACATACCGGCTCGGCACCGACCCGGCCGGGGTCGAGGCCAAGTGGTACGCGATGCGGGCGGCACTGGCCAGGCATCCGGCCCGGAACAAGGTGGGCGCCTCCGAGTTGGAGGACATCTTCGTCCCGGGCGGCTACTTCAACGGCTACTGGCCGAACCTCGCCGCCGCGTTCGCGGCGTATGTGAACCACCATGACCCCGGCCCGCTGGTCAAGGCGTACGACAAGTTCGCCAAGGTCGACGCCGCCGCCGACAACGGCTACAGCGTCTACACCGCGGTGCAGTGCCGTGACACATCCTGGCCGCGCGACTGGGCGCGGTGGCGCGCGGACACCTGGGCGGTGCACGCCAAGGCACCGTTCATGGCCTGGAGCAACACCTGGTACAACGCGCCGTGCGCCTTCTGGCGGACGGGCTCGCTGCGGCCGGTGGACGTGTCGAACGACGCGTTGCCGCCGACGCTGCTGTTCCAGGCGACCGACGACGCGGCCACCCCCTACCCGGGCGGCGTGATGACCCATCACCTGCTGCGCCGCTCCAGTCTGGTGGTCGAGCAGGGCGGCGGTAACCACGGCGTCACGCTCAGCGGGAACGCCTGCATGGACAGGTATCTGACGGCGTACCTCGCCGACGGCAGAGTGCCGCACGGCAACGGCGCGGAAGCCGACGCGGTGTGCAAGCATCGGCCCGACCCCAAGCCGCTGCGCACCAAGGCGGCGTCGCCCTCCTCGCCCGGCTCGACACTGCACGGGCTGCTCGGCCACCACGGCTGAACCCGCCTGACGGATTCGTCGGGGGCCTGGAATCCCCGTTGTCAGACCCGTGGTCCACCATGGACCCATGAGTGAACTGACCAGGATTCCCGCCCCCGACAAGGTCGCCCCCGCCGCCGCGTACACGCACGTCGTCATCGGCACCGGACGCTTCGCCGCGATCTCCGGCCAGCTCGCCCTGGACGAGGACGGCAAGCTCGTCGGCGAGGGCGACCCTGCGGCCCAGGCCCGCCAGGTCTTCGAGAACCTGCGCCGCTGTCTGGCCGCCGTCGGCGCCTCGTTCGACGACGTGGTCAAACTGACCTTCTTCGTCACGGACATGGCGTACATGCCGGCGATCCGCGCGGCCCGCGCCGAGCACATACCGGAGGACCGCCTGCCCGCCGCGTCGGCTGTGCAGGTGGCGGCGCTGGTGCGACCTGAGTTCCTGATGGAGATCGAGGCGTACGCGGTGCTGCCGCAATAACGCGTGGCCGTCCGGACCGCGCTCGCCTACGGTGCCGCCATGAACGACACCCTCCGCATCCGCGACATGACCCCTGACGACTGTCGGCGCGTGAGCGAGATCCGCATCAACGGCTGGCGGACCGCCTACCGCGGGCTGATACCGCAGTCGTATCTCGACGCACTCGACGTGGACGCCGACACCGCGCGGCGCCGCGCCCGTCTCGCCCAGGGCGACGGCGTGGTGAACCTGGTCGCCGACCGGGACGGCGAGGTCGTCGGCTGGGCGGCGCACGGGCCGTACCGGGACGGCGAAGCCCTCACCGAGGACGCCGAGTTGTACGCGATCTACGTCTCGCCCCAGGTACTCGGGGCGGGCGCCGGCCGGGCTCTGCTCGCCGAGTCGACACGCCGGTGCACGGCGGCCGGACACGAGCGGATGCTCCTGTGGGTGCTCAGGGAGAACACCCGCGCCCGGCGTTTCTACGAACGGGCCGGTTTCCATGCCGACGGCACCGAGGAGACGTTCGAGGCGGACGGGGCCGCCGTGCCGGAGGTGCGGTACGCGGCCGACTTGCCGCTGCCCGGCTGACGGCTCACCGCCGCGAGGGGATGCGCCCCAGTGCGTGCACCGCCGCCTCCGCCAGCGCCGGATGCGCGAGCGCGTCGTTCAGCACGGGCCTGGCCCGGGCGTCGCCGAGTGCGCCGAGCCCTTCCACGCAGGCGAGCGCCACCTTGCGGTACGGATCGTGCGGATGCAGCCGCCGCCGCAGCGTGGTGATCAGCGCGGGCACAGCCTCGGGGGCGCGCAACTCGACGAGCAGACGTACGGGATGGAGGGCGTAGGCGACGCGGAGTTCGTTGGTGGCGAGGGCGGCTGCCGCGCGGGCGGTGCGCGGGTCGCCGAGCCGGGCCAGGGCGTACGCGGCCGACGCACAGCGCGGCGGATCACGGTGGTTGAGCAGCAGGACGAGCGCCTCGAACGCTCGCCGGTCACCCGCGACGCCGAGCCGGAGGGCCGCCAACTCGCGTGCCCACAGCGGCTGTCCGGGCTCGGTCAGCACGGCGGCCAGCGTGTCCGGATCGTCGGCCGCCAGCAGCCGCTCGTACGCCGGCGATCCGCCGGACTCGGCCCGTAAACGCTCCGCGAGTACCCGCCACGCCTGGTCCATGGGGCCGAGATTACGGGCGCGCACCGGGTACCGGGACCTACATCACAAATTCGGGGGGTGGCGCGCTCGTTACCCACGGGTTAAGCTCATTCGAGCGAGTTACCACTCGCATGACTTGCGGTGGCCTGGTGACGCAGCCACGGCAAGGAGCACTCCCACTGTCCCCAGGGCAGTGGGGACGCTGGTCGGTTCGGTACCCCAGGTACCTCAGCACGACCCGGCTCCGGGACAGGGCCGGTCGGATCACGTTCCCGGGCGTTGGACGTCCGTGAACGGCGCCGGGCGCGTGCGCTCGCCGGCCCGGTGAACACCAGCACTCTGCGCACGGTGCGCGTTCGTCGGCGCACTCAGGTGCGCTTCTCAGTCGTCACCCTCATCCCTGGAGTCCCCCGATGGCCACTCCCCTCTCCGACACCCGTCTGTCCCCGCTCAAGACCATCGCCGTGGTCGGTCTCGGCACCATGGGTACCGGCATCGCCGCGGTGCTGACCCGGGCCGGCCGCGAGGTCGTCGGCATCGACATCAGCGAGGCCGCGATCACTAAGGCCGCCTCCGCGCTGGAGGCCTCCCTCGCCCGCGCCGTCAGCCGTGGACGCCTCGGCGAGCAGGAGCGCGACGACGCCCTGGCCCGCTTCCGTGCGTTCACGGATCTGCGGGCGGCGGCCGACGCCGACCTGGTCATCGAGGTGGTCCCGGAGTCGTACGAGATCAAGCAGCAGGTCTTCCGCGCCCTCGACGGCATCGTGCGCCCGGACACCATCCTCGCCACCGGCACCAACGCGCTGTCCGTCACCCGTCTCGCGGCCGACTCGGCCCACCCCGAGCGCGTCCTCGGGCTGCACTTCTTCAACCCGGCGCCCGCCATGAAGCTGGTCGAGGTGGTCTCGTCCGTGCTGACCGCGCCCCCGGCCGTCAGCGCGGTGACCGACCTCGCCCTCGACCTGGGCAAGGAGCCCGTCGCCGTGGGCGACCGGCCCGGATTCGTCGCCGACGGGCTGCTGTTCGGCTATCTGAACCAGGCCGCCGCGATGTACGAGGCCAAGTACGCCTCCCGCGAGGACATCGACGCCGCTATGAGGCTGGGCTGCGGGCTGCCCATGGGCCCGCTCGCCCTGCTCGACCTGATCGGCGTCGACACGGCCCGTACCGTCCTGGAGGCCATGTACGCCGCCTCCCGCGACCGGCTGCACGCACCCGCGCCGATCCTCAAGCAGCTCAGCGAGGCGGGTCTGACCGGCCGTAAGTCGGGGCGCGGCTTCTACACCTACGAGGCACCCGGCAGCGCGACCGTGGTGAGCGACGCACTGACCCCGCGGGACGGCGCCGCCCTGGCAGCGAGCCGTCCGGTCCGCTCGGTGGGAGTCGCCGGCTCCGGCACCATGGCGTCCGGGATCGTCGAGGTCTTCGCCAAGGCCGGGTACGAGGTCGTCCTCGCCGCCCGCACCGAGGAGAAGGCGCTGGCCGCGAAGGCACGCATCGGCAGGTCGCTCGCCCGCTCCGTCGACAAGGGCCGGATGGCGGCCGAGGCGGCCGCGCAGACGCTGGACCTGATCCGGACGACGGGTTCCTACGACGACTTCGCCGACATCGACCTGGCCCTGGAGGCGATCGCCGAGGACCTGGAGGTCAAGCAGCAACTGTTCGCCACGCTCGACAAGGTCTGCAAGCCGGGCGCGATCCTCGCCACCACCACCTCCTCGCTACCCGTGGTCGCCTGCGCCCGCGCCACCTCGCGCCCGCAGGACGTGATCGGCATGCACTTCTTCAACCCGGCGCCCGCCATGAAGCTGGTCGAGGTGGTCCGTACGGTGTTGACGGCGGACGATGTGCACTCGACGGTCCGCGAGCTGTGCGCATCGATCAAGAAGCACCCCGTCGACTGCGGCGACCGCGCCGGTTTCATCGTGAACGCCCTGCTGTTCCCGTACCTCAACAACGCGATCAAGATGGTGCAGGAGCACTATGCGTCTCTTGACGACATCGACGCGGCGATGAAGTTGGGCGGCGGCTATCCGATGGGCCCGTTCGAGCTGCTTGACGTGGTCGGGCTCGACGTCTCGCTGGCCATCGAGAAGGTTCTGCACCGCGAGTTCCGCGACCCGGGCCTGGCGCCCGCGCCGCTCCTGGAGCACCTGGTGGCCGCGGGCTGCCTCGGCCGCAAGACCGGCCGCGGCTTCCGCGAATATGCCAAGCGCTGACGGGCGCGGCGACCAGTTCGAGGAGGGCTCCGGCTGGGGCGGACTGCTCGGTCCGGCCGGACTTCCCCCGCCCTCGCGGGGCGGGGGGACCCCCGGGCGTGCGCATCACTCCGGGCACATGCAGTACGTTCGGGTCATGTCCCAGCCCGCCAAGTCCCCACGTACACCAGCCGCGCCCGACGCACCGGAGAGTGCCGCAGGCTCTCGCGCCGCAGCTCAGCGGCTCAAGATGCGCCGAGAACTGGCGGCAGCGGCGATGGAGCTGTTCGCGACCAAGGGGTACGAAGCGACCACCGTCGACGAGATCGCGGCGGCCGCGGGGGTCGCCCGGCGCACCTTCTTCCGCCACTTCCGCTCCAAGGAGGAGGCGATCTTCCCGGACCACGACGACACCCTCGTCCGGGCCGAGGCGGTACTCAACGCCGCACCCGCGCACGAGCATCCGCTCGACACGGTATGCCGCGGCATCAAGGAAGTCATGAAGATGTACGCGGCCCAGCCGGAGATCTCCGTGCAGCGCTACAAGCTCACGCGCGAGGTACCGACGCTGCGTGAGGCGGAGATCGCCTCGGTCGCGCGTTACGAACGGCTCTTCACCCGCTATCTGCTCGGTCACTTCGACGAGCACGTGCATGACGACGACGCGAACGACGATCCGCTGCTCGCGGAGGTCGCGGCCTCGGCGGTGGTCACCGCGCACAACCACGTCCTGCGGCGCTGGCTGCGAGCCGGCGGCCAAGGGGACGTGGAGACCCAACTGGACCACGCCTTCGCGATCGTACGGAAGACCTTCGGCACGGGGATCGGGGCCGAGCGGGGAGTCGCGCCCCGTACGGCGCCGGCCTCCGCGACGACGCAGGGCGAGGTGCTGGTGACGGTGGCCAGGACCGACGCACCCCTCGACGAGGTCATGCGCGCCATCGAGCAGGCCCTCAAGGACCGCTCGTAGCGTTACGGAGCTGTTCGGTCCCCCTGACACCCCGCCGGGCCGGCGGCGGCACTCTGTGCCGCCGCCGGCCCGTTTCCGTGTGCGCCCCGTCGGCCGCGCGATCGATCATCGCTCATTTGTTACGTAAAGATTTCATCTGAGAGCAATATCTGGCACCCAGTGCCTTGCGAGGTGACACGCCGTGCCATAACGTGAAAGTGTCCGGGCGGCCGGCGTGCAGAGACCCTCCGTACGCCGGCTGTCCCCGCAAGCCCTTGGGCGAGCGCGCCCGGACGCCTGCGTCACAGGCAACCTCCCGCGCCACAAAGCGCTGCCACAGCACCACCTCCGCCGAACCGACGGCACCCCTCACCCCAGCAGCACCGACGTAACCCCGAGCGTCTCCCCCTCAAGACGCCATTTCGCCGGAGGCAACACCGTGAAGGACATCCTGGACGCGATCCAGTCGGGGACGGCAACGTCCGCCGACTTCGCCGCTCTGCCGCTCCCCGAGTCGTACCGCGCGGTCACCGTGCACAAGGACGAGACGGAGATGTTCGCCGGGCTCACCACCCACGACAAGGACCCCCGCAAGTCCCTGCATCTGGACGAGGTGCCGCTGCCCGAGCTGGGACCGGGCGAGGCCCTGGTGGCCGTCATGGCGTCCTCGGTCAACTACAACTCGGTGTGGACGTCGATCTTCGAGCCGCTGCCGACCTTCGGCTTCCTGGAGCGCTACGGCAAGCTCTCGGAGCTCACCAAGCGCCACGACCTCCCGTACCACATCATCGGCTCCGACCTCGCGGGCGTCGTCCTGCGCACCGGCCCGGGCGTCAACGCCTGGAAGCCCGGCGACGAGGTCGTCGCGCACTGCCTGTCGGTCGAACTGGAGTCCTCCGACGGCCACAACGACACGATGCTCGACCCCGAGCAGCGCATCTGGGGCTTCGAGACCAACTTCGGCGGTCTGGCGGAGATCGCGCTCGTCAAGTCCAACCAGCTGATGCCCAAGCCCGGTCACCTGTCGTGGGAGGAGGCCGCCGCCCCCGGCCTGGTCAACTCCACCGCCTACCGGCAACTCGTCTCCCGCAACGGCGCCCAGATGAAGCAGGGCGACAACGTGCTCATCTGGGGCGCGAGCGGCGGCCTCGGCAGTTACGCGACCCAATTCGCGCTCGCGGGCGGCGCCAACCCCATCTGCGTCGTCTCCTCGCCGGCCAAGGCGGAGATCTGCCGCTCGATGGGCGCCGAGGCGATCATCGACCGCAACGCCGAGGACTACAAGTTCTGGAAGGACGAGCACACCCAGGACCCGAAGGAGTGGAAGCGCTTCGGCAAGCGCATCCGTGAGCTGACGGGCGGCGAGGACGTGGACATCGTCTTCGAGCACCCGGGCCGGGAGACCTTCGGCGCGAGTGTCTACGTCACACGCAAGGGCGGCACCATCGTCACCTGCGCCTCGACCTCGGGCTATAACCACGAGTACGACAACCGCTATCTGTGGATGTCCCTGAAGCGGATCATCGGCTCGCACTTCGCCAACTACCGCGAGGCCTGGGAGGCCAACCGCCTCGTCGCCAAGGGCAAGATCCACCCGACGCTCTCCAAGGTCTACTCCCTGGAGGAGACCGGGCAGGCCGCGTACGACGTGCACCGCAACCTCCACCAGGGCAAGGTCGGCGTCCTGTGCCTCGCCCCCGGGGAGGGCCTGGGCGTGCGCGACGAGGAGATGCGCGCCCGGCACATCGACGCCATCAACCGCTTCCGGAACATCTGAGGACAGCAGAGGTCACAGATGACTGAGCGTCAGAGCGCGCAGGCGCGCAACGAAAAGGACCGGCCGTGGCTCATGCGCACGTACGCCGGTCACTCCACGGCCGAGGCGTCCAACGAGCTGTACCGGCGCAACCTCGCCAAGGGCCAGACCGGGCTGTCGGTGGCGTTCGACCTGCCGACGCAGACCGGCTACGACCCCGATCACGTCCTCGCCCGCGGCGAGGTCGGCCGGGTCGGGGTCCCGGTCTCGCACCTCGGTGACATGCGCCGGCTGTTCCAGGACATCCCCCTGGAGCAGATGAACACCTCGATGACCATCAACGCCACGGCCATGTGGCTGCTGGCGCTCTACCAGGTCGTCGCGGAGGAACAGGGCGCGGACATCTCCAAGCTCCAGGGCACGACCCAGAACGACATCGTCAAGGAGTACCTCTCGCGCGGCACGCACGTCTTCCCGCCGGGCCCCTCGCTCCGGCTGACGACGGACATGATCGCGTACACGGTCTCCCACATGCCCAAGTGGAACCCGATCAACATCTGCAGCTACCACCTGCAGGAAGCGGGCGCCACGCCGGTCCAGGAGATCGCGTACGCGATGTCGACGGCGATCGCCGTCCTCGACGCGGTGCGCGACAGCGGCCAGGTGCCGCAGGAGCGCATGGGTGATGTCGTCGGCCGTATCTCCTTCTTCGTGAACGCGGGCGTCCGCTTCGTCGAGGAGATGTGCAAGCTGCGGGCGTTCGGCCGGATCTGGGACCGGATCACGCGCGAGCGGTACGGCATCGAGAACCCCAAGCAGCGCCGCTTCCGCTACGGCGTCCAGGTCAACTCCCTCGGCCTGACGGAGGCCCAGCCGGAGAACAACGTCCAGCGGATCGTGCTGGAGATGCTGGCTGTGACCCTCTCGAAGGGCGCACGCGCACGTGCCGTACAGCTCCCGGCCTGGAACGAGGCGCTGGGCCTGCCCCGGCCCTGGGACCAGCAGTGGTCGCTGCGGATCCAGCAGGTGCTCGCCCACGAGAGCGACCTGCTGGAGTACGAGGACATCTTCGAGGGCTCGCACGTCATCGAGGCGAAGGTGTCCGCTCTCGTCGAGGAGTCGCTCGCCGAGATCGACCGGATCCAGGAGATGGGCGGCGCGATGGCCGCTGTCGAGTCGGGCTACCTCAAGTCGCGGCTCGTCGCCTCGCACGCGGAGCGCCGGGCCCGTATCGAGTCCGGCCAGGAGAAGATCGTCGGCGTCAACATCTTCGAGACGACCGAGCCGAACCCGCTCACGGCCGACCTGGACACCGCGATCCAGACGGTCGACCCGGCGGTCGAGGCGCGGGTTGTCGCCTCGCTCGGACGCTGGCGCGACACCCGCTACCAGCCGCCCTTCAACCACCCGCGCCCGTGCAAGGCGCTGGAGCGGCTGAAGGAGGCCGCCAAGGGCACCGGCAACCTGATGGAGGCCACCCTGGAGTGCGCCCGCTCGGGGGTCACGACCGGTGAGTGGGCCGGGGCCCTCAGGGAGGTCTTCGGCGAGTTCCGCGCGCCGACCGGGGTGTCGTCCGCGCCGGTCGCGGTGACGGCCGAGGAGAGCACGGCCCTCGCGGAGGTCCGCCGGAAGGTGGACGCCACCGCTCGCGACCTGGGTGTCGGCAAGCTCCGTTTCCTGGTGGGCAAGCCGGGCCTGGACGGGCACTCCAACGGCGCCGAGCAGATCGCCGTGCGGGCCCGTGACGCCGGGTTCGAGGTGGTCTACCAGGGCATCCGGCTGACGCCCGAGCAGATCGTGGACGCGGCCCTCGCCGAGGACGTGCACGCGGTCGGCCTGTCCATCCTCTCCGGCTCGCACGCGCAGCTCGTGCCGGACGTGCTGGAGCGGCTGCGCGAGGCCGGTGCCGCCGACATCCCGCTGATCGCCGGCGGGATCATCCCGGGCGGCGACGCCGAACAGCTCAGGGCCGTGGGAGTGGCCGCGGTCTTCACCCCGAAGGACTTCGACATCACCGGAATCATCGGTCGTATCGTCGACGAGATCCGGAAAGCGAACAAGCTCGACCCTCTGGAGGTCCCCGCATGACAACGCCGGTCAACCGTCTGCGCCCGCGCCGCTCCTGCCTCGCGGTGCCCGGAAGCAACCCCCGCTTCCTGGAGAAGGCACAGGGCCTCCCGGCCGACCAGGTCTTCCTGGACCTGGAGGACGCGTGCGCGCCGCTGGCCAAGCCCGAGGCGCGGCACACCATCGTCAAGTTCCTCAACGAGGGCGACTGGACGGGCAAGACGCGGGTCGTGCGCGTCAACGACTGGACGACCGAGTGGACCTACCGCGATGTCGTGACGGTGGTCGAGGGCGCGGGTCCGAACCTCGACTGCATCATGCTGCCGAAGGTGCAGAACGCCGAGCAGGTCGTCGCTCTCGATCTGCTGCTCACGCAGATCGAGAAGACGATGGGCTTCGAGGTGGGCCGCATCGGTATCGAGGCGCAGATCGAGAACGCTCAGGGTCTCAACAACGTCAACGCGATCGCCGAGGCCTCTCCGCGCCTCGAGACGATCATCTTCGGCCCGGCCGACTTCATGGCGTCGATCAACATGAAGTCGCTGGTCGTGGGCGAGCAGCCGCCCGGCTACCCGGCGGACGCCTACCACTTCATCCTGATGAAGATCCTGATGGCCGCCCGCGCCAACGACCTCCAGGCGATCGACGGCCCCTACCTGCAGATCCGCAACGTGGACGGCTTCCGCGAGGTGGCCGGGCGGGCCGCCGCGCTCGGCTTCGACGGCAAGTGGGTGCTGCACCCGGGTCAGGTGGACGCCGCCAACGAGGTGTTCTCGCCGTCCCAGGAGGACTACGACCACGCCGAGCTGATTCTGGACGCGTACGAGTACTGCACGTCGGAGGCGGGCGGCAAGAAGGGCTCGGCGATGCTCGGCGACGAGATGATCGACGAGGCGAGCCGCAAGATGGCCCTGGTCATCGCGGGCAAGGGCCGCGCCGCCGGCATGCGGCGCACCAGCACGTTCGAGATCCCGGAGGCGTGAGAGTCATGCAGTTCGGACGCACCTATGAGGAGTTCGAGGTCGGGGCGACGTACAAACACTGGCCCGGCAAGACGGTCACGGAGTACGACGACCACCTGTTCTGCCTGCTCACCATGAACCACCACCCGCTCCACATGGACACGAACTATGCGGAGAAGACGACGGATTTCGGCAAGAACGTCGTCGTGGGTAACTACATCTACTCCCTCCTGCTCGGCATGTCCGTACCCGATGTGTCGGGCAAGGCGATCGCCAACCTGGAGATCGAGTCGCTCAAGCACGTGGCGCCGACCTTCCACGGCGACACGATCTACGGCGAGACGACCGTGCTCGACAAGTGGCCGTCGAAGTCGAAGAACGACCGCGGCATCGTCCATGTCGAGACCAAGGGCTACAAGCAGGACGGCACGCTGGTGTGCGTGTTCCGCCGCAAGGTGATGGTCCCCACCGAGACGTACATCAAGGAGCGCGGCGGCGAGCAGCCCGGCCGCCCGGCCGTCTCCCACCCCCACCCTCAAACGACGCCCCTGCGGGGCGGCACCGCCGGTTCCGAGCCCGAGTCGCAGGAGAAGTAATGAGCCGCCTCGCCCAGACCCCCGGTCTGACAGACGTCCAGCAGGAGATCGTCTCCACCGTCCGCGACTTCGTGGACAAGGAGATCATCCCGGTCGCGACGGAGCTGGAGCACCGCGACGAGTACCCGCAGCAGATCGTCGACGGCCTCAAGGAACTGGGCCTCTTCGGTCTGATGATCCCCGAGGAGTACGGGGGCCTGGGCGAGTCGCTGCTCACCTACGCGCTGTGCGTGGAGGAGATCGCCCGCGGCTGGATGTCGGTCTCCGGCATCATCAACACGCACTTCATCGTGGCGTACATGCTCAAGCAGCACGGCACGCAGGAGCAGAAGGACCACTTCCTGCCGAAGATGGCGCTGGGCGAGACCCGCGGCGCCTTCTCCATGTCGGAGCCGGCGCTGGGCTCCGACGTGTCGGCGATCACGTCGAAGGCGGTCAGGGACGGCGACGAGTACGTGCTGACCGGCCAGAAGATGTGGCTCACCAACGGCGGCACGTCGTCCCTGGTCGCGGTCCTCGTCCGAAGTGACGAAGGACACCCCGAGGGCACTGCGCCCCACAAGTCGATGACAACCTTCCTGGTCGAGAAGGAGCCCGGCTTCGGAGAGGTCCGCCCCGGCCTCACCATCCCCGGGAAGATCGACAAGATGGGGTACAAGGGTGTCGACACCACGGAGCTCATCATGGATGGGCTGCGCGTTCCCGCCGACCGCGTACTGGGCGGGGTCACGGGGCGGGGCTTCTACCACATGATGGACGGCGTCGAAGTCGGCCGCGTGAACGTCGCTGCGCGCGGCTGCGGCGTCGCTCAGCGCGCCTTCGAGCTCGGCGTCTCCTACGCCCAGCAGCGTCACACCTTCGGCCGGCCGATCGCCCAGCACCAGGCCATCCAGTTCAAGCTGGCGGCGATGGCCACCAAGGTCGAGGCGGCCCATGCGATGATGGTGAACGCGGCGCGCAAAAAGGACTCCGGGGAGCGAAACGACCTCGAAGCGGGCATGGCGAAGTACCTCGCCTCCGAGTACTGCAAGGAGGTCGTGGAGGACGCCTTCCGGATCCACGGCGGCTACGGCTTCTCGAAGGAGTACGAGATCGAGCGCCTCTACCGCGAGGCTCCGATGCTGCTGATCGGTGAAGGTACCGCCGAAATCCAGAAAATGATCATCGGCCGCAGACTGCTCGAAGAGTATCGACTCCAGGGTTAGTTGTCCCGGTTCGGGGTGTTTTCTTCGCGAAGAAGATCACACCCCGTCAACACTCTTCGGCCGCCGACTCGGCTTCCTGGCTTGCCCAGTTGCGGTCCGCGACCGGTACGATCGCCGGAAAGCCGCCGTCCCCCGTTGAAGCGCGGCATCATCCGCTACGAAGGTCATCCATGCCCCACAGCCAAACCTCTGCACCACGCGACAGCCTTGTCAGCGTACGCCTCGCGCGCGGAGCATCGCCGTGGCTTCTCCCGACCGTTGCCACCGCAGCACTCAGTCTTGCCCGTGCGCGCCGCTCCGGCGCCGCGAAGGCCGTGGCCGTGCCTGCCACCGCGCTCGCGGCGGGCATGCTGTGGTTCTTCCGCGACCCCGAGCGCGAGATCACCCAGGGCCGGGTCATCTCTCCCGCCGACGGCGTGGTGCAGAGCATCATGCCGTGGAAGGACGGACGCACCCGCGTCGCGATCTTCATGAGCCCGCTCAATGTCCACGTCAACCGCGCGCCTCTCTCCGGCACGGTGACGTCGGTCGAGCACATCCCGGGCGGGTTCGTTCCGGCGTTCAACAAGGAGAGCGAGAACAACGAGCGCGTAGTCTGGCATTTCGATACCGAACTGGGCGACATCGAAATGATCCAGATCGCCGGCGCGGTGGCCCGCCGCATCGTCCCGTACGTGCCTCAGGGCACCAAGGTCGAGCAGGGCGACCGTATCGGTCTGATCCGCTTCGGCTCGCGCGTCGACCTCTACCTGCCCGAGGGCGTGGAGGTCGCGGTCGAGGTCGGCCAGAAGACCGTGGCTGGGGTGACTCGCCTTGACCGTGATTGATCGTGACACCAAGGCCGGCTGGGTGCCGGAGGCCGACGAGGCGGACGACGAGGAGGAGATGCCTCTCTCACTCCGCCTCTCAATAGCGGACACCCTCACGCTGGGCAATGCCACGTGCGGGTTCATGGCGGTGTACTCCACCACCACCGGCATCCTGATCCCGCACCTGACGGGCAGCGACGAGGGAGGCATGGCCCGGCACTCCGCGGCCACGGCCGTGATCCTCATGCTCTGCGCGGCGGTCTTCGACCTCTTCGACGGACTGGTCGCCCGCAAGCTGCGCAGCTCGCCCATGGGCGCGGAGCTGGACAACCTCTCGGACCTGATCAGCTTCGGCCTGGCTCCGGCGTACTTCGTGCTGGTCTACGGCATGGTGGCGGACGACGCGCACCAGCGAGTGGCCGCGGTCGGAGCGATCGTGGTGCTGCTGGCGGTCGTCCTCAGACTGGCCCGCTTCTCGTGCGTGACGATGAAGGACGGCGTGTTCCAGGGCATGCCCTCGCCGTTCGGCGCGCTCACTGTGGTCTCGATCGTCCTCCTGGAGCTGCCGTTCTTCGCCACGCTGCTGGCGATCCTCGGCACGGCCTGGCTGATGGTGAGCCGGGTGGAGTACCCGAAGCCGCGGGGCCGTCTCGCGGTGGCGATGCTCTCCTGGATCGTCCTGAGCATAGGCCTGCTGGCGGCCTGGGCCTTCGACGCACCGAGCGGCGCGCTCCTCCTCCAGACGGGCTGCGCACTGCAGCTGGTCATGGGCGCGGTGATCCCGCTGTTCGCGACAGCTCGCCGCGTGAACAACTTCCGCGGCAACCGCCGCGAGGCGCGAGCCGCACAGCTGCCGTAGCGCTGCGCTTGCCAAGGGCCCCGAACCGGGTTGGTTCGGGGCCCTTGGCCTGTCCCGAGCTTTCCGGCCTCAGCCCAGGTGGTCCCGGGCGATCCGTTCCGCCACCCGCTCCAGGAGCGGTCCCGCGTACGCGATGCACGTCGCCATGTCCGGTTCGACGTCCGTCAGCGGGTAGGCCTGACGGATACCGGCCCGGGCCACTGCCTCCGGCGGCAGCGCCAGACGGCCGCACACGGCCACGACCTCCTTGCCCGCCGCCCGCACGGCCGCCGCGACCCCCGCCGCTGCCTTGCCGTGCAGTGTCTGCTCGTCCAGCGAGCCCTCGCCCGTGATCACCAGGGAGGCCCGCTCCAGTGCCGGGGCGAAGCCCAGCACGTCCAGCATGACCTCGATGCCCGGCCGGAAGCGGGCGCCCAGCAGCAGCGCCCCGTACCCGACACCGCCCGCGGCGCCCGCGCCCGGCGACGCGGCGCACTGCGCCGCCCTGGGCCCGATGGCCTCCTCCAGCACCTTCGCGAAGTACGCGAGCGCTGCGTCCAACGCCGCCACGTCGTCCGGTGAGGCACCCTTCTGCGGCCCGTACACGGCGGACGCGCCCCTGGGCCCGGTCAGCGGGTTGTCCACATCGCTCGCGAGCACCAGTTCGATCGAGGACAGCCGCGGGTCCAGGCCCGACAGATCGGCACGGGCGAGCGCTGCCAGCCCTCCGCCTCCCGGCGTCACCGGCTTCCCTTGCGCGTCCAGGAACCGCGCCCCCAGTGCGGACAGCATCCCGGCGCCCCCGTCCGTGGTCGCGCTCCCGCCGACCCCGAACACGATGGTCCGCGCGCCGGTGTCCAGTGCGGCCCGCAGCAGCTCACCGGAGCCGTACGTGGACGCGGTCAGTGGTGCGAAGACGCCGGCCGGCAGTCGCTGCAGCCCGCTCGCCTCCGCCATCTCCACGACCGCGGTGTCGCCGCGCAGCGCGAACGCCGCGGTCACCGCCTGGCCGAGGGGGCCCGCGACCTGTACCTCACGTCGTTCGAACCCGGCCGCGACCGCCGCGTCCACCGTCCCGTCGCCGCCGTCGGCCACGGGCAGCGACTCGATCTCGAGGCCCGGCACGACGCTACGGAGCCCCGCCGTCAGCCGCTCCGCGACCTGGACTGCCGTCAGCGACCCCTTGAACTTGTCCGCGGCGATGAGCACCCGCTGCGCCGGCTGTGCTGTCCGGGTGTCGTTCACTGCAGCGTCTGCCACCTGCACTCCCCTTGCTCTCGTGGGTCAGCGCACCCGTCGTCGCCGACTTCGCGGACCACGGCTGCGACGGTTGCCTCCGTGTCACGGCGAAGGTCCGCCCCCAGGATCATCCGCCACGGAAGGGGAGGTGGAGGTGTGGAAAAGCGTGACAGTTTCTCGGAAAGTGTCCCACCTTTCGGGGTGAACGGTCCGCGCGGCGAGGAAGGCGGTCCAAGCCCCGGCGGAGAGGGTGACGACGGTTCCGCCCGGTGGCACCGGAAATCGAACACATGATTGAATTCAGCCATGTCCGCAAGTCCAGGAAGTGCCATGTCCGCGCTGCCCCCTGATGCGCCGCGCCTCCGGGCGATCCTGAGACACCTCGAAGAACAGATCGCGGACAACGAGACCCTCGGCATCTACCTGCACCTCCAACGAGACGCCGTCCGCGCGGCCCTCGCCCGTGCCGAGAGGAAAACCGCCCACCGGTCACAGCGGCCATCCCGGCCCCGGCGGCCCGCTCCTCCCCCCGCAGACGCACCCGACCGCGGCGAACTCCGCGCAACCGGGTACGTGATCGAACCCAAGCGGCACCCCAAGCACCCGAAGCCCGCGCTCATCCACCTCGCCGACTGCACCGCGCCGCAGCGCGACACCATGCCCGTCGCCCGGGACCAGGCCCGGCTGGGCCTGGTGAAGGACGCGGAGCATATTGCCGCATGTGAGGTCTGCGCACCCGGCACCAGCCTGGGCATCGAGGACTAGCTGTATGGCCCAGTGAGGTCGAAAACCACATGGCGGTCAGGGCGATGCGGCGGAGGTTGGCACGGATCCGCTGTTCACCGACTTCCGTTAGCAGTGCGGTGACGCGTTCGGCTGCCAGGGCGGCCAGGAGCGTGTGGGCGGTGCAGTCGGGGTCGGGTGTGGCGGCGAGCAGGATGGCAAGGTGGCGATGCCAGAAGCGGTAGGCGCCGATCCGGTAACGGGCGCCAGGTGAAGCGGTTTCATTCCGTTCCCGCCGCGGAAGCTGCGCGTGCCGTGCCCTCAGCCGTGGTCTTGCCCGGACCCAAATCCGTTCGCCGCGTCCGGATCACCCGCTCTACCCTCGGTGCCATGACCAAGCCCCTCGTCGCCGTCCTCAGCGGCGCCGGTATCTCCACCGACTCCGGGATCCCCGACTATCGCGGTCCGAACGGGCTGTGGCGGCGGGATCCCGAGGCCGAGAAGCTCGTGACGTACGAGTACTACATGCGGGATCCGGAGGTCCGGCGGCGCTCCTGGCAGATGCGGCGGAAGAACCGGACGCTGAAGGCCGAGCCGAACGCCGCGCACCGGGCCGTGGCGGAGCTTGAGCGGTCCGGGGTGCCCGTGCGGGTGATCACGCAGAACGTGGACGGGCTGCACCAGCTCGCCGGGATGCCCGCCCGCAAGGTGCTGGAACTGCACGGCACCGCACGGAGCGTCGTCTGCACGAAGTGCCATGCGCGCGGGCCCATGGAGGACGCCCTCGCACGGGTCGAGGCCGGTGAGGACGATCCGCCGTGCCTGGAGTGCGGCGGCGGGATCCTCAAGTCGGCCACCGTGATGTTCGGCGAGCGGCTCGACCCGGTGGTGCTGGGCGAGGCCGTCGCCATCACCAAGGCCTGCCAGGTGTTCATCGCCGTCGGCAGCAGCCTCCAGGTACAGCCTGCCGCCGGGCTCGCGGGCATCGCCGCCGACCACGGGGCACGGCTGATCATCGTCAACGCCGAGCCCACGCCGTACGACGACCGGGCCGACGAGATCGTACGCGAGCCGATCGGCACCGCACTGCCCGCGCTGCTGCGCACGCTCGGCGACGACAGCCCTGCCGGTCGGCACCCGAGAAGAAGCTAGAAGAGGGCCGAGCCGCTCTCGAAGTCCAGCAGGCGCTTCTTGCGGTCCAGGCCGCCGCCGTAACCGGTGAGGCTGCCGTTCGCGCCGACGACGCGGTGGCAGGGCACGATGATGCCGATGGGGTTCTTGCCGTTGGCGAGGCCGACCGCGCGTGAGGCCCCCGGGCTGCCGAGTGCATCGGCCAGTTCGCCGTACGAACGGGTCTCGCCGTAGGGGATCAGGCACAGTTGCTCCCAGACGCGACGCTGGAACGGTGTGCCGTCCAGGCGCAGTTCGAGGGTGAACTCCTTCAACTCACCTGAGAAATAGGCGTCCAGCTGCTCGGTCGCCTCATCGAAGAGTGTGTCGTCGCTCCCCCGCGCTCGGCTTCGCTCGCGCGAGGGGACCCCCCTTCCGAAGCTCTCCTCAGGCGGGCGGTGGCGCTGGTCGGTCATGTAGAGGCCGGACAGGACGCCGTCCGTGGCGACAAGGGTCAGGGGGCCGTACGGGCTGTCGATCACCGTGTGCTGTTTCACTGTCATGGGATGTCCCTTGGCGTACTCATACGGGCAGGAAGTTGATCGGGTGACTGTCGGTCGCCCACAGATACTGGACGGCGTACGCCCGCCACGGCCGCCAGGCCGCCGCGCGTGCCGTGAGCGCGGCGGGGGTGGACGGCAGGCCCAGCTCCTGTGCGGCGCGGCGGATGCCGAGGTCGGTGGGCAGGAACGCATCGGGGTCGCCGAGGGCGCGCATCGCGATCACGTCGACGGTCCAGGGGCCGAAGCCGGGCAGGGAGAGCAGCCGGGAACGGATCTCCTCCCAGTCACTCTCGACGCCCAAGTGGAGTGATCCGTCGGCGAGTTGGTTCACGAGGGTGGTGAAGGTCGTGCGGCGGGTGCGCGGCATCGCGAGCGATGCCGGGTCGAGCGCGGCCAGTGCCTGCGAAGACGGAAAGAGATGGGTGAGGCCGCCCTCGGGGTCCTGGACCGGTTCGCCGTGCGCGGTGACCAGTCGGGCCGCGTGGGTGCGGGCGGCGGAGGTGGAGACCTGCTGGCCCAGGACGGCCCGTACGGCGAACTCGGCCTCGTCGACGGTGCGCGGTACGCGGCGGCCGGGAGCCTTGTCGACGAGGGGCGCCAGCAGCGGGTCCGTGCGCAGTTGGTCGTCGATCGCGACCGGGTCGGCGTCCAGGTCGAGCATGCGGCGGCACCGGCTGATGGCGACGGGCAGGTCGCGCATGTCGCTGAGGGTGAGACGGCAGGCGATGTAGTCGGGCTGCGGGGTCAGCGCCACGATCCCGTGACCGTACGGCAGCCGCAGCGTGCGCCGGTACGCGCCGTCGCGCCATTCCTCCACGCCGGGTACGGCGGTCGCGGCGAGATGGCCGAAGAGGTTGTCGGGGTTGAGCGGGGCGCGGAACGGCAGCCGCAGACCGAGGGCTCCGGGGGCGGTCATCGTCTGCTTCGGACGGCGGCTGCGCAGCTCGCTCGGGGAGAACGCGAAGACCTCTCGGACGGTGTCGTTGAAGGCGCGGATGGAGGAGAAGCCGGCCGCGAACGCGATCTCCGCCATGGGCAGCGCGGTCGTCTCGATGAGCAGCCGGGCGGTCTGGGCACGCTGGGCGCGGGCCAGTGCGAGGGGGCCGGCGCCGAGTTCGGCCAGGAGTTGGCGCTCGACCTGGCGGGTGCTGTAGCCGAGGCGGGCGGCGAGGCCGGGCACTCCTTCGCGGTCGACGACACCGTCGGCGATCAGCCGCATGGCGCGAGCGACGAGGTCGGCGCGCTCGTTCCACGCGGGCGAGCCGGGGCTGGTGTCCGGGCGGCACCGTTTGCAGGCCCGGAACCCGGCCTGCTGGCAGGCGGCCGCGCTCGGGTAGAAGGTCATGTTCTCCGGCTTCGGCGGCACGACCGGGCAACTGGGCCGGCAGTAGATCCGCGTGGTCACCACCGCTGTGAAGAACCAGCCGTCGAACCGTGCGTCCTTCGACTGGACGGCGCGCACGCAGCGCTCCCTGTCGGTGTGCATCCCGTTCTGCATGTCTCCAGCATCGGGCACCAGCGGCGGCCGGGCTGGCGGGAATCCGACATGTACCTGGGTCAACCTGCGGCTACCCCCCCCGGGACGTGCCGGCGTCCCCGTCTTCGCCATGGCGCCGTCGGGAGAGCACCCCGCACAGGAGGTCCGGGCGGCCCTCACCCGCGGGCTGTCGCTGCCGAGCGCGGTCGCCGTGGGCGCGCGGGCACACGCCGAGCCGGCCGGCCTGCCGCCGCTGGACGGCGAAGTGACCTGGTCGGACGACGAGCGCATCGAGGTCCGCACCGCTGACGGGATCTACACCTTCCACTGCTTCCCCGGCGTGGTGCTGATGTTCCATCACCTCTTCGGCCCGGACACGGACGGCGCCGAGGCCGCATGGCAGCGGCGGCTGACCGGCCTCCTCGCCTGACCGCCGCCCGCGCATCCGGGAACACGACCGCACCATCGGGCCTCCGGATCCGCACCGCTTCCAGAACCGCCGGAACAGCCGCTCCCCGCCAGCGCCACGGACAACGACACCCAGAAGCTGAAGCCTGTCGAGCACGAGGTCTACGGCAACGGCCTGCAGAAGCAGGTCTTCGACGTCGTCCGTGAGCGTTGACCACGGTGATGGCCGTGAAGACCCCGGCGCCTTGGGGAAGTCAGCCGACCTGCGCCGCGAACGCCTCGTACGCCCGGTCGTCGAAGAGGACGAATCTGACCTCCTCGACCGCCGTCCGCGCCGCCCGCACCGTCTCCACCGCGATGCGGGCGGCGTCCTCGATCGGCCACCCGTAGATGCCGGCGGAGACGGCCGGGAACGCGACCGTCCGGGCGCCGAGTTCGTCGGCGACTCGCAAGGCCTCCCGGTAGCAGGAGGCCAGCAGGTCCGAGCGGTCCTCCCCGCTGAGGTAGCGCGGGCCCACCGTGTGGATCACCCAGTGTGCGTCCAGTTCCCCCGCGGTCGTGGCGACCGCCTGGCCGGTGGGCAGGCCCTTGCCGTACTGGGACGCGCGCAAGGCGCGGCACTCCGCGAGGATCGCGGGTCCGCCGCGGCGGTGGATCGCACCGTCCACGCCTCCCCCGCCGAGCAGGGAGGAATTGGCCGCGTTGACGATCGCGTCGGCGCTCTGGCGGGTGATGTCGCCCTGGACCAGCGTGATGGTGGTCATCTCTGTCTCAGCCTCCTCCAGACGGCCTTGGCCGCGTTGTACCCCGACATGCCGTGCACGCCGGGGCCGGGCGGGGTCGCCGACGAGCAGATGAAGACGGCCGGGTGCGGAGTGCTGTACGGGAACAGCGAGGGTTTGGGTCGCAGCAGGAGCTGGAGGCCGGACGCCGCGCCGGAGGCGATGTCGCCGCCGACGTAGTTGGCGTTGCGGGCGGCCAGTTCGGGCGGGCCGGCGGTGGCGCGGGCGAGGACGCGGTCGCGGAAGCCCGGCGCGAAGCGCTCCAACTGGCGTTCGATGGCATCGGTGAGGTCGCCCTGCCAGCCGTTCGGCACATGGCCGTACACCCAGAAGACCTGCTTGCCCGCGGGGGCCCGGGTGGGGTCGGCGACGCTGGGCTGCACGGTGATGAGGAACGGTTCGTCGGGGGCGCGGCCCTCCCGGGACACCGCGCGCAGGGCGGCGCCGATCGCCGTGCTGTCCGACCCGATCTGCACGGTGCCGGCGACGCGCGGTTCCTTCGCGGTCCACGGCACCGGGCCGTCCAGCGCGTAGTCGATCTTGAAGACGCCAGGGCCGTACCGGTACCCGTCGTAATACCTGCCGAGGCCGGCGATGCGGGCCAGCGCGGTCGGCGAGGTGTCGAAGACGTAGGCGCGCGCGGGGGGCAGGTCGTCGAGGCGCTTGACCTCGTAGTCGGTGTGGAGGGTGCCGCCGAGATCCTCGAGGTACGCGGCGAGCGCGTCGGAGATCGACTGGGAGCCGCCCCGGGCCACCGGCCAGCCGCGGGCGTGCGCGGCCAGCGCGAAGACCAGGCCGATCGCGCCGGTGGCGAAGCCGCTGAGGGGGGCCATGACATGCCCGACGAGCCCGGCGAACAGGGTCTTGGCCCGCTCGTCGCGGAAGCGGCGCATCAGCCAGGTCGACGGGGGCAGACCGGCGAGCCCGAAACGGGCCAGGGTGACCGGGTCGCGGGGCAGCGCGGTCAGAGGCAGGGACATGAAGTCCCTGGCCAGCGTGTCCCAGTGGCTCACGAAGGGCGCCACAAGGCGGCGGTAGGTCCCCGCGTCCCGTGGCCCGAACGAGGCGGCCGTCTCGGCCACGGACCGGGACAGCACCGCTGCGGTGCCGTCCGGGAACGGGTGCGCCATCGGCAGCTCGGCGTGCAGCCATTGAAGGCCGTACCGCTGAAGGGGCAGCTCTCCGAACGCGGGCGAGCTGATGCCCAGGGGGTGCGCTGCGGAGCACGGGTCGTGCCGGAAGCCGGGCAGTGTCAGCTCCTCGGTGCGGGCTCCGCCGCCGATGGTGCCGCACGCCTCGAAAACGGCCACTGAGAAGCCGCGACGGGCCAGCTCCACCGCAGCCGTCAGCCCATTGGGCCCCGCGCCCACCACGACCACGTCGAGTATCGACGGCACCTTCGGACTCCTTCGTCAGCCGACGGCCACTGGAGATCAGGATATGCCCCGGGGGCCGGCACCCGCCGGGGCGCGGATGGCCACAGCCAAGTCAGCGACTGAAGCGACGATTCCGCGTTCCCGGGACGCGATGGGGTGGTCTCCCCCGCGGATCAGCCCCTGCCCGACAGCAGATCCAGCACCCGGCGAGCGGTGGCCTCGTCCCGGGCCGCGGTGAACGGCAGGGCGTTGCCGCCCGTGATACGGAACTGCTCGCCCGTCAGCGTGAGATGCGCGCCGCCGGCCTCCTCGACCAGGAGGAGGCCCGCCGCGTGATCCCAGGCCGCTTCCCAGGAGAAGGCCGTGGCGTCCAGCCGGCCCCGGGCGATGTCGAGGTACTCCAGGCCCGCCGAGCCGCAGGGGCGCGGGCGGACACCCTGCGTCTCCAGGCCGAGGAGCGCACGCTTCTGCTCGTCCGTCGTGTAGAAGGGGTGGGACGTGGCCACCTCCAGGTCGCGGCCCGGGTCGGGCGAGCCGGAGCGCAGGCGCTCGCCGTCGAGGAACGCGCCCCCGCCGCGTGTCGCCCAGGCCAGCTGGTCGTGGGCCGGTGCGTACGTCCACGCGGCGCGCACGACGCCGCCTTGGGCGAGCGCAACCATGGTGCAGAATCCGGGGTCGCCGTGGACGAACTGACGGGTGCCGTCGACCGGGTCGACGATCCAGACCGGGGCCTCGCCGTGCAGCGCCTCGTAGACCGCCGGGTTGAGGTGGACGGCTTCCTCGCCCACGACGACGGAACCGCGCAGCAGCTTGGCGAGTGCCTCGGTCAGGTACTCCTCGGCCTTGCGGTCGGCGTCCGTGACCAGGTCGTGCGGCCCGCTCTTCTCGTCGACCTCGTGCGCGGCGAGCCGGCGGAAGCGCGGCATGATCTCGGTGGCTGCCGCCGTGCGGATGGCCTCCTCGACGTCGGACGTGCCGCGGGCGAGAAACTCGTCGATGGTTTCGGTGTCTTCGATCATGGCTCCCATGAGAGCATGCGCCACTGACAATCCGCACCGGGCCGGTGCACTCCGGGTGGAATCGGCGTGAATTCCCGGCTTCAGGGCTCGCGGCGCGGGCCGCGCCGCCCGGCCCGCCCGTCACCGCGGGGCCGTGCGGGTTCAGCGTCCGACCGCGTACCCCTGCATCCCCCGTGGGTTCGCCGCCGCCGACAGCACACCCGTCTCCGGGTCACGGGCGACCGCACACAGCCGCCCTTCGGACCAGGGATCGCCGACCGTGACATGGTGGCCGCGCCGGCGCAGTTCCTCGACGACCGCGGGGTCCATGCGGGACTCGACGGTGACGCTGCCGGGGCGCATCTCACGCGGGTAGAACGATCCGGGGAAGCTGTCGTTGTGCCAGTTCGGGGCGTCGATGGCGCCCTGCAGGTCGAGGCCGCCCCGGACCGACGGGCGCAGGGCGGCGGCCAGGAAGAAGTGGGTCTGCCACTGGTCCTGCTGGTCACCGCCGGGCGTCCCGAACGCCAGCACCGGTACCCCGTCGCGCAGCGCGATCGAGGGGGTGAGCGTGGTACGGGGGCGGCGGCCCGGGGTCAAGGAGTTCGGCAGACCCTCGTCCAGCCAGGCCATCTGGAGCCGGGTGCCCAGCGGGAAGCCCAGCTCGGGTACGACCGGGTTGGACTGCAACCAGCCGCCGCTGGGCGTGGCGGCGACCATGTTGCCCCAGCGGTCGACGACATCGAGGTGGCAGGTGTCGCCACGGGTGGCGCCGTCTGCGGTGACATCCGGGTCGCCGGGTGCCGATGACGCCGGGTGCTGTGCGACCGTGGGCTCTCCGGCTCCCATCGGGCCGAGGCCGAACTCGTCGACGGTCCCCACGCGCGCGTGCCTGCTCAAGCGGGCGGCGCGGCCCCCGGGAGCGCCGGGGCGCAGTTCGTACGACGCCTTATCGCCGACGAGGGCGCGCCGCTCGGCGTTGTACGCGTCCGACAGCAGCTCGTCCAGCGGCACCTCGGCCGCGTCGCCGTACCAGGCCTCCCGGTCGGCCATGGCGAGCTTGCAGCCCTCGATCAGCAGGTGGACGTAGTCGGCGGAGCCGTGGCGCGGCAGCTCGGGCGGGAGCAGGGCGAGCTGTTGCAGCAGTGCCGGGCCCTGGCTCCAGGGGCCCGCCTTGCACACGGTCCAGCCGTTCCAGTCGTAGGTCGCCGGGGTCTCGTACGTGGCGGACCAGGCGGCCAGGTCGGCTGCCGTCAGGGTGCCGCTGTGGCGCTCGCCGCTGGTGTCCATGGTGGGCCGCTGCGCCTGCCGCACCAGGGCCTCGGCGATGAACCCGGACCGCCACACCTCCCGTGCCGCCTCGATCTGCGCCACCCGGTCGCCCGCCCCGGACACCTCGGCGAGCAGCCGCTTCCAGGTGGCGGCCAGCGCGGGATTGCGCAGCAGCTCGCCGGGCCGCGGCGCCTTCCCGCCCGGCAGGTACACCTCGGCCGACGAGGTCCACTCCGTCTCGAACAACTCGCGTACGCTCTCGACGGTCGCGCCGACGCGTTCCACGGGCGCGTGCCCGTGCTCGGCGTAGCCGATGGCGTATGTCAGGACGTCGGCGAGGGACTTGGTCCCGTGGTCGCGCAGCATAAGCATCCAGGCGTCGAAGGCGCCGGGGACGGCCGCGGCGAGCGGCCCGGTACCGGGGACGAGAGCGAGGCCGAGCCCCCGGTAGTGGGCGATCGTGGCCCCCGCGGGCGCGACGCCCTGCCCGCACAGCACCCGCACCTGGCCGCCCGCCGGCGCGAGCAGGATCGGGACCTCACCGGCGGGGCCGTTGAGATGGGGCTCCACGACGTGCAGTACGAACGCCCCCGCCACGGCCGCGTCGTACGCGTTGCCGCCGCCCTCCAGCACGGCCATCGCCGACTGCGAGGCCAGCCAGTGAGTGGAGGACACCATGCCGAAGGTGCCCTGGAGGGTGGGTCGGGTGGTGAACATACGGCCTCCTACCTCGCTGTTTTCGCACCGTCGAGCGGGGCCGGACGGTAGGCCCCCTCGGAAGCCTCCCACGAGTTCACCGGCCGCTGGAGACCGCGTAGTACTGAAGGTCCTGCACGGTGGCCGTACGCCGCACCGGATAGCGGGTCGTGACGCCGGCGACGGTATCCCCCGCCCGGCGGACCACTGCCTCGGTACTGCCGGGGCTCAGCGGCAGGTCCCGGGCGTACGCACCGGCGGGAGCACGGTAGGTGTGAGGCACGGTGCCCACGCGCGCGGTGACCGTGGCGGGCGCGGTCAGGAAGGTGAGCACTTCCACCTGGTCGCGCGGGGGCGCGGTGCCAGGACGTGGGCGCATCAGCCGCGGCTGGAGCGAGGCACTGCCGACATCCGTGAACTGGACGCGGGAGGTGACGTACACGGTGTCGCGGACGATCTGCGGCCAGGCCCCGGTCTTGAAGCGGGTGACGTAGTACGAGGAGATGTCCAGGTACGTGTGGCCATTGTGCAGTGAGGGGGCGAACTGACTGCCTTCCGAGTAGTCGTTCCAGGTGGTGAGCTGCACCCAGTCCGCACCGTCGGAGATCGCGTGGTTCCAGGTCGACCGCAGGGTGGCGGTGTTGCCCGCCTCGTCGTAGATGCCCTGGTTGGGTCGGGTGTCCTGCACGGACACGGCCTGCATCCACTTCTTTGCCAGCGAGTGGGCGAGTTGGATGTCGCCGGGAACGTTGTCCTGGCGGGTGTAGCTCCGGTTGCCCCAGGACGAGAACGCGTGGCTGATCGGCGCGAACCTCTCGGCGTTGGCGCGGAAGTCCAGAAAGACCGGGACGAGAGCGGTGCCGATGCCGTGCTCGCGCAGCCGCGCGATGACTTGGCCCCACCAGGCGGGGTCCTGCGCCTCGGCCTTGAACGGGGAGACCACGAGGCGCCCGTCGGCCAGCCGGTACGCGGACGGGGACGCGGCGAGCCGGGCCAACTGGTCGGCGAGGGTGCGCGGGTCGGTGTGCAGGGACGTCATGTCCGGCATCAGCACGATCCGGAAGCCCGGGTCGACGCGCTGCGCCGCGCGCAGCAGCATGTCGACGCGCTGACGGTTGGTGCCGTTCAGGGAGAGGATGTCGACGGTGAATCCGTCGATCCCGGCGTCCCGGGCAGTCCTCACCTCCCGTTCCAGATGGGCGAGTTGCCAGTCACCCCGGGACGGCGGTACGGGCAGGGGCCGGTCACGCAGCAGTCCGCCGTAGGCCGCGTGCTTGCCTTGCTCGCCTTGTGGCGTGAGGTAGTTGCGGGCGTAGTAGTCGTGCTCGGCGGGCTGGTTGTCGAGGGAGAGCGGATAGGGCGGAAAGTAGTGCGCGAAGACCAGATGCGGGCTGTCGCGCAACACTTCGGCGGGCGGGAGGTCGAAAGGAAGCGCCGCGGCACTCGTTCGCTCGGTTCGGGGCGCGGCGCCCTCCAGGTCGCCGGCCAGCCCGGTGCCGGCGATCAGTCCGATCAGTAGCAGGCCGAACAGGACACCGAGCGTGGTGCGTCGCCGCCGGCCTGACGACTTTCGGTGCTGACGCGTTGGACGAGCGGGATGATCCATCATGGGTGTCCTCCGCGGACGCCGGTGGGCCGCCGGTGGGAACTCTAGTGCACGTGTGGCAGTTGCCACCCGTGGTCCGGCGAACTGTCACCCGTCGGACATCTCCGGCGATCACCGGCGTTCCGTCAGGACGTTGTGGCACCAAGGCGGTCGACATCGTGAGACTGCAGGTAGATGTCGAGGGCGTCCTCGCGCATGGCCCGCCACAGGTCAGCGCCGGCGCCGGCGTCCAGGAGGACCACGGACTGGCCGGAGATCATGTCGGTTCCCTTGACGGGAGCGTTCATGAACACCATGTTCCCGGGACGGACCTTCTTGTTGTCCCACAGCAGGGCACGCAGGTCGCCGTCACCGAGCCGGTCGTCGACGCTCACGGCTGCGGTGAGGTCGTCCAGCACCCTGGTGGCCTTGACGGGGTTGGAGAAGGTCGCAGGACGCATGACCTTCGCCAACAGCGTCCGAAGGAAGTACTGCTGACGGTGCGTACGGTCGAAGTCGCCGCGCGCGAGGCCGTAACGCTCACGCACGTAGGTCAGGGCCTGCGTGCCGTTCATGTGGCGGCCGGTGCCGTCCACGACGAGTTCCACTCCGCCCACGGAGTCGGTGAGTTTCCTGAAGCCGTCCCAGTCGATGACGGCGAGATGGTCGATGCGCACCTTGGTCAGCCGCTGCACGGTGTCGATGAGCAGCGGCGGTCCGCCCCAGGAGAAGGCGGCGTTGAGCTTGGCCTTGCCGTGTCCGGGGATGTCCACCCAAGAGTCACGGGGCAACGAGACGACGTACGCACCGGAATGGTCGGCCGGGAGGTGGACCAGCATCATCGTGTCACTGCGCTGGGCCCCGTACTTCCACTCGGGGGCCTTGGCGTCACGGCCCGTGGTCGGCAGCTCGGAGCGGCTGTCCACGCCGACGAGGAGGAAGGTCTGCCCGCCGTCGGAGGGTGCCGGCTGCGCCGCCGCGGGGACATTCTCCGGGAAGACACCGGAGATGCGGTCGACGTTCCCGGTGTAGTGGTCGACGGCCCACCAGGCGAACCCGCCCACCATGAGCAGGCCCACGGCGAGCAGTACGAGCGCCCCGAGGAGCACCCGACGTGCGCGGCTCTTGCGGCGCCGGGGTCGCGCGGGCGTGGCTCCAGAGTCGCCAACACCCCTCTGTGTGGCTTCGGTCGAGGGATCGCGAACGTCGGCAGCCGGGTCGGATGTCATCCAACCGGCTCTGCCCGCCCCTACTTCCCGGTCAACCGACTCGTCCTGGCCCGCCACTTCGGCCCCGGACGTGTTCCTGTCTCCCACCACGCACCCCCACCTCGAAGCGGTGCGCCCCTACCGCACCGGCGCACACTGTAGTCAGCACGTTCGACGTTCGTGCGACTTTCCGCCGGACCAACGTACCGGGGGCTCAACCAGCGTGCTCGGCGCGGGACTTCATACGGCTCCGTGCGCCACGTCCGTGTTCACGTAAACGCCCCCATGCGTGCACAAGTTTGCCGTACTGTTCACTATCGCGCCGCATGTTCGACGAATAGGTGTTCGCGACATCTGGCGAATCGTGCCGCAGAACGTGCCTGGGGGGGTACATGTGGGATGTTCAGGCCGCTGAATCCGATAGATCGCGCAAGTCGCGCTCGCGGGCGCGCTCCTCACTGTGGGTGGGGCGCAAGTCCCGCTGGTATCTTCCGGCGTCGCTGATCACCGACCTCGTCGGCGCCGGGGTGCCGGTGGCACTGATGCTCGTCGCCACAGACCAGCCGTGGGCAGTGCCGAGCGGCGTCGCCGCAGGGCTCGCCTGGGCGGGAGTCCAGCTGTTCCGCTCGCGCTACGCGGCCCGCGCCATCGGCGAGAGCCGGGGCACGCTGCCGGTGCTCCACGACTGGTTCATCCTGCTGGGAGTGCTCGCCATGGGGCACGCCGCGGCGGGGGTGCGGCTGCGCGCGCCGCTGTGCCTGGCGGCACTGCTGCCCTGCCTGCTGCTGACTCTGGTGTGCCGCAAGGTGATGCATCGTCATCTTGCTGCGGTGCGCCGCGGGGCGCAGGCGGTGATCAAGGTCCTGGTGGTAGGCGAGCCCACCGCGGCGGACAGTGTCACCGCACACCTCGCCGCGCGCACCGACCACCCGTACGTGGCGGTGGGCGCCGTCCCCGTGGGACAGGGCCCGTTCGACTCGGGGATCCGGACCGGGGAACGGCTTGCCGCCACCGCGCCGGAGTCCCCCGCGGAGGATGCCAACCTGGTCATCAGCGCGGCGCACCGGCTCGGCGCCGATCTGGTGCTGGTCGTCCCGGGCGCCGCGCTCTCCGGGGAGCGGCTGCGCCGCCTCTCCTGGGGCCTGCACGACGTCGGCATCGAGCTCTTCGTCGCGCCCGGCCTGGTGGAGGTGTCCGTCAAGCGCCTGGAGACCGGATCCGCCGGCGGGATGTCGCTGCTGCGCGTGGCCCCGCCGGTGCGGGAGGGAGTGCAGCCTCTGCTCAAGGAAGCCCTGGACCGCAGCACCGCCCTGCTGGGCCTGCTCGCGCTGGCACCGGTGCTGCTGGTGGTCGCGGCCGCGGTGAAACTGTCCTCGCCGGGGCCGGTGCTCTATCTCCACGAGCGCATCGGCCGGGCCGGGCACCCCTTCGTGATGTGGAAGTTCCGCACCATGCGGGTGGGTGCCGACCACCAGAAGGCCGCACTGGCCCAGGAGAACGAGCACGACGGCCTGATGTTCAAGATGCGCCGCGATCCCCGGGTGACCCGCGTCGGCCATTGGCTGCGCCGCACTTCGCTCGACGAACTGCCCCAGCTCGTCAACGTCCTCAAGGGTGACATGTCCCTGGTAGGTCCGCGGCCGCCACTCGCCGAGGAGGTGGCGCACTACACGCCCGTCGAGTGGCGGCGGCTGACCGTACGGCCGGGCATGACCGGGCTGTGGCAGATCAGCGGACGCTCCGACCTGTCCTGGGACGAGACCGTCCGGCTCGATCTCAGCTACGTCGACAACTGGTCGTTCACCAGTGATGTGGACGTCATGGCCCGCACCTTCCGCGCCGTCGTCGACGGCCGCGGGGCGTACTGAGAGCGCCGCTCGTGACCGCGCAGTACCCCGGAGCGCGCTGCGCGCCGCCGGGGTCCGTGCACGAGCGCGGCCCGTCAGCCGTCGAGGCCGCTGCGCCAGTGGGCGTAGGTGGCGGCGATGCCGTCACGCAGCGGGATCGCCGGCTTCCAGCCGAGCCGCGCGAGCCGGGAGATGTCGAGCAGCTTGCGCGGGGTGCCATCGGGCCGGGTTGTGTCCCAGGCGATCCGGCCGGTGAACCCGGTGACCTCGGCGACTGTTGCGGCCAGCTCCCGAATGGTGAGGTCGCTGCCGCAGCCGACATTGACCGGCTCGTCGCCGTCGTAGGAGCGCAGCAGCACGGCACAGGCGGCGGCGAGGTCGTCCACGTGCAGGAACTCCCGGCGCGGGGTGCCGGTGCCCCACAGGACGACCTCCTCGCGCCCCTCGGCCGCGGCCTCGTGGAAGCGGCGGATCAGGGCGGGCAGCACGTGCGACGTCTCCAGGTCGAAGTTGTCGCCGGGCCCGTAGAGATTGGTCGGCATGGCGCTGATGTACGACGCGCCGTACTGGCGGCGATAGGACTGCAGTTGGACGATGCCCGCGATCTTCGCGAGGGCGTACGCCTCGTTGGTGGGCTCCAGAGGTCCCGTCAGCAGCGCGTCCTCGGTGATCGGCTGAGGGGCGTGCTTGGGGTAGATGCACGACGATCCCAGGAAGAGCAGGCGGCCCACACCGGCGGCGTGGGCCCCGGCTATCACGCTGAGCTGGATCTGGAGGTTCTCCTCCAGGAACTGCACCGGCTGAGCGCTGTTGGCCATGATCCCACCGACCTTCGCGGCGGCGAGTACCACCGCATCGGGGCGCAGGGCGGCCAGTTCGGCCGCGGTGCGCGCGGCGTCACGCAGATCCAGTTCGGCGCGGGTACGGGTGAGCACCTCGTGCCCGTCGGCGGCGAGCCGGCGGGCCACGGCGGAGCCCACCAGTCCGCGGTGGCCGGCGACGAAGACACGGGCACGTTCGGGCAGCAGCGATGCGGTCATGGGCCGGATCATGCCAGGCACCGCGTGATCAGTGAGCCGACATCGTCAACCTTGAGGAAATTTCCTGTAGTTCACGACATACCACCCGCGCACGGCGGGCGTACGGACCGGATCCGCCCACGGGACGGGTCCGGCAGGGAGGGGAACACCACATGTCGAAGACCGCGCTGATCACCGGCGTGACCGGGCAGGACGGCTCGTACCTGGCGGAGCTGCTGCTGTCGAAGGGATACCGGGTGCACGGCCTGGTGCGGCGGTCGTCCAGCTTCAACACCGAGCGGATCGACCACATCTACCAGGGCCCCCAGGAGGCCGAGCGCCGCTTCGTGCTGCATCACGCCGACCTCTCCGACGGGGTGGCGCTGGTGAACCTGCTGCGCGACATACAGCCGGACGAGGTGTACAACCTGGGCGCCCAGTCCCATGTGCGGGTCTCCTTCGACGCGCCGCTCTACACCGGCGACGTGACCGGCCTGAGCACGCTACGGCTGCTGGAGGCCATCCGGGCGAGCGGGGTGAATACCCGTATCTACCAGGCGTCGTCCTCGGAGATGTTCGGTTCCACGCCTCCGCCGCAGAACGAGGACACCCCCTTCCACCCGCGCAGCCCGTACGGCGCCGCGAAGGTCTTCGCGTACTGGGCCACCGTCAACTACCGTGAGGCGTATGGGATGTTCGCGGTCAACGGCATCCTGTTCAACCATGAGTCCCCGCGTCGCGGCGAGACCTTCGTGACCCGCAAGATCACCCGCGCCGTCGCCCGGATCAAGGCCGGCCTCCAGGACCGTCTCTATCTCGGCAACCTGGACGCGGTCCGCGACTGGGGGTACGCGCCCGAGTACGTCGAGGCGATGTGGCGGATGCTCCAGCACGACGAGCCGACGGACTACGTCGTCGCCACCGGAGTCCCGGCCACCGTAGGGCAGTTCGTAAAGACCGCGTTCGCCCACGCCGACCTCGACTGGAACGCGTACGTGCGCTACGACCCCAAGTACGAGCGCCCCAGCGAGGTCGACGCGCTGATCGGTGACGCGTCCAAGGCCCGCGAGACGCTGGGCTGGCGGCCCACCGTCCTGGTGGAGGAGCTCGCACGGATCATGGTCGACGCCGATGTGCGGCAGGTGGATGACCAGCTCGCGGGCGCCGTGGTGCGCATCGACCGCTGACACGTGCGTACGGCAAGACGGTCGCTCGTACCGGATGCGGACATCCGGGACGCGAGGGGCCACCGTGAACACATCGGAATTTGCTACCAGATGAGTCAAGTGCGCTCCATGGCGTGTCATGTACTCGTATGGTGCGCAAGCAATCACATTCATGCGGCCCGTTCGGATCCGGGGAACACCGACGGGCTCGACAAGACAGAGGGCCCACGACCGGGCCCGGAAGTCGGGGGGTACATGCACAGATCCAGAGGGCTCAGCGCCGCCCTCGTCCTGTCCACCGCGGCGGGCCTGGGCCTGGTGGCCCTGTCGCAGCCGGCCACCGCGCTGACCCCGCCCGTCGCCTTCACCGCCGACGACCTGCCGACCTGGCAGACCAACGGCATCGTGTGGGCCCTGGCGGAGGCGCACGGCACGGTCTTCGCGGGCGGCACCTTCTCGCAGGTGCGCCCGCCGGCGGGAGGAAGCGGCACCGCGCAGGACGCGGTGAACTTCGTCGCACTGGACGCGGCGACAGGCGATCCCACGTCCTGCAAGCTGTCGTTCACCGTCGGCAGCGGCACCGCGACCGTGCGGGCGCTCGCCGTCTCACCGGACAAGAAGACGCTGTACGCGGGCGGTTACTTCGGCGCGGTCAACGGCACGCAGGTCAGCAGTCTCGCCGCCATCGACATCGCCACCTGCACGCCCAAGGCGAACTTCCACCCGAGCGTCTCCGCCACCGTGCGGGCGCTCGCGGTCACCGACGACACCGTGTACCTGGGCGGCGACTTCTCCTCCGTCGGCGGCAGCGCGCACGCGCGGTACGCCGCGGTGGACGCCGCCGGCGGCGCGGTCAAGCCGTTCCGGGCCGACGTCGACGAGCCCGGCCGGGCCGTCGCGATCACCCCGGACGGCAAGAACGTGATCCTCGGCGGTGACTTCTTCACCGTCAACGGCGCGAACTCGCACGCCTTGGCCGTCGTCGACGCGGCCACGGGCGACAACGTACGCACCTACCCGGGGTTCATCGAGACCAACTCGGTGGTCAAGGGGCTCGACACCGACGCCACGGGCTTCTACACCGGCAACGAGGGCACCGGCGGCGGTGTCTTCGACGGACGTATCGCGCTCGACCTGTCCACGCTCAACCAGCGCTGGCGCGACACCTGCCTCGGCGCCACTCAGGCCGTCAAGTCGTATCAGGACGTGCTGTACAGCGCCTCGCACGCGCATGACTGCTCCAGCGTCGGAGAGTTCCCCGACGGGCGCCGCCACCACCTGCTCGCGGAGCCGACGACCGGCACCAACAAGCTGGGCTGGTTCCCGGACACCAACGATGGTCTGGGCGAGGGCATCGGCCCGCGCGCCATGGCGATCTCCGAGACCTCCGACAACAAGTACATGTGGGTCGGCGGCGAGTTCACCACCGTCAACGGCTCGGCGGCCCAGGGCCTGACGCGCTTCGCGGCCTCCCCGGACACCGGCGCGCCGACGGTGCCGTCGGTCAGTGCCGAGTCCGTGAAGCCGACCGAGGCCCATGTCCGCTGGCGCGCGAGCCTCGACACGGACGACACCAAGCTGACGTACAAGGTCTACCGCAACGGCGGTTCCACGCCCGTGTACACCGTCGACGGAGACTCCGTGGAGTGGTCGCGCCCGCAGTTGTCGTTCACCGACAAGAACGTCACCGCCGGCTCCACCTACAGCTACCGGGTGACCGCCACCGACGGCGCGGGCAACACCTCCGCGCTGTCCGCCACAGCCACGGTGACGGTGCCGACCTCCACCCAGAAATACGCGGCGAAGGTGCTCGACGACGGCGCGAACCTGTACTGGCGCTACGACGAGTCCGCCACTCCGTTCGTCGGCGACACCTCGCCCGGCGACCAGAGCGGCATCCACCTCAACGGGCCCTCGCTGCGCCAGACCCCGGCCGCCGTGACCGGTCCGTCCACCGCCATCGGCTTCAACGGCAGCGACCAGATCGTCTACAGCAACAAGCGCACCACGGTGCCCGGTCAGTACTCGATCGAGACCTGGTTCAAGACGACCACCGTCCGGGGCGGCAAACTCGTCGGATTCGGTGACAACACCACGCGGAGCAGCGGCAGTTACGACAAGCACGTCTACATGCGCAACGACGGCCGGCTGGTCTTCGGTGTGTGGACGAACGCCGCCCGCACCATCACCTCACCCAACAGCTACAACGACAACTCCTGGCACCACGTCGTCGCCACCCAGGGCACCTCCGGAATGGCGCTCTACGTGGACGGCACCCAGGTCGGCACGCTCGCCGAGACGAGCAACCAGAGCTACGGCGGTTACTGGCGCGTCGGTGGCGACAACCTCAACGGCTGGCCGAACCAGCCCTCCAGCAACTACTTCGCCGGGCAGATCGACGAGACCGCGATCTACCCGTCCGTGCTGAGCGCGGCCCAGGTGCAGAACCACTACACCTTGGGCTCGGCTCCGGCCGACAGCGTGCAGACCGTCCGGGCGTCGGCCGACACGTACGTCAACGCCGGTGCCACCGGCACCAATTACGGCACCTCCACCTCGCTGGCGGTGCGCGGCAGCGCGGCGTACGAGACGTATCTGCGCTTCGACCTGCCGTCGGCCCCGGCCGGGACGGTGCTCAAGAGCGCGCGGCTCGCGGTGAAGACCACCACGCTGAGCAGCGCGGGCAGCACGGACGACATCTCGGTACGGCCGGTCACCGGAAGCTGGACTGAGGCGGGAACCACCTACGCCTCCAAGCCCGCAGTGTCCCAGACCGTGGTCGGCACCCTGAGCGGGGCCACCGACCTCTCGACGGTCTACTCGGCGACGCTCGACTCCGCCGCGCTCACCCCGGCCCTGGGCGGCGCTTACGACCTGGCGCTCACGAGCACCGGGACGGACGCGCTGTGGCTGTGGTCCAGGGAGGCACCGGCCGCGGAGAACACCCCGCAGTTGGTGCTGACCTTCGGGGCGCCGTAACCGTCACCCTGTCCCCGCGTGCGGGGCACCGGACCACCGACCGGCGCCCCGCACACCCCGCTCGGGCCCGCACCTTGGTGTGGGCCCGCCTCCATACCCAGGCCCGTCGGGGCCGCAGGAGCCACCATGCACACACGTACTCTTCGGCCTCTTCGGCCTCTTCGGCCTCTTCGGCGCGGCGCCGCCAGCAGCGCCGTCGCTCTCACCGCGCTCCTCGCGCTCGCCGGCTGCAGCTCGGGAGGCGGCACGGAGGCGAAGCCGCCGCAGCCCACGCAACGCATCTCCGACGACCAGGCCGCCGCCGTACCCGACGAGCAGGCGAGCCCCGCCCCCAAGGGCCCGTCGACACCCTCCAAGGGCCCGGTCCTGCCCGATGCGAAGCTCACCCCGGCGACCGGTTCCTTCACCGGCAGGGAGAAGACGTACCTGCACGGCCGAGTACCCGAGAACATGGACCCGGCCGCCGTGCTCCAGGTCGGCCAGGAGGCCTGCCAGCGCATCGAGCGCACCGCCGCCCACGACAAGGACGCCGCGATCGGCGCGCTCATCGCCGGGGACGTGCCGTCCGCCGACGACGCGATCACCCAGCTGTGCCCGAAGCAGAAGCCCCTGCTGAGCGCCGCCGCGACCGGCTTCGCCGACGGCACGCGCAAGAAACCGGCGCCGGGCACGTACCGGGCGCTGACCACCGCCGAGGGGTGCACCTGGAAGGCGCTGGGCGCAGGCGACAAGGTGCTGGCGTCCGGGCCCGGCCCGGACGGCACGAAGAAGGTGACCGCGAAGATCCCGGCCGGGACCCGTACGTTCGTCTCGTCGGGCTGCTACGCCTGGCTTCCCGCGTAGGCCCGCTCGTACACGTCGAGCAGCGTGCCCAGGACCGCGTCCATGGAGAACACCTCGGCGGTGAGCTTGCGGGCCGCCGCCGACGCGGACCGGCGCACGGACGGCTCCAACAGGTCGAGCACCGCTGGGGCGATACCGTCCGGGCCGGTCACCACACGCCCGGCTCCGGCCCGGTCCACATCGCGGGCCAGGCCGTTGGAGCCGGTCACCACGACCGGGGTGCCCACGGCCATCGCCTCCAGGACCGACATCGGGAACGGTTCGTCCACCGACGGCAGCACATACACGTGTGCCCGGCGCAGTTCCTCGGCCATGCGCGTCCCGGTGAGCGGGCCCGGGCAGCTCACCTTCCCCGCGACACCCAGCTCGTCGATCCGCCGCCGTACGGCAGCGAGTTCACCCTCGTCCGGCCCGGCCACGACGAAGGTCGCCTCCGGGTGCCGGGCCAGGATCGCGGGCGCCGCGTCCACCAGGTCGACGGGCCGCTTTCGGGCCTGCAGCCGGGCCGCGTACAGGATGCGCGGCGGCCCCTGGGGGGCGGGACCCTCGGGCGGCGCGGGTACGCCGTTGACCAGGTGGACGGCACGGTCGAGGCCCGCTCCGCCCACCACGGCGTGCAGATCCCGGAGTTCGTGCGGGGTGAGGTGCAGCACGGCAGCGGCGCCTCGCAACACCCGGCGCACCGCGACCGCGTCGAGGAGCCGAGCCGACAGCCGCTCGCTCGGGTCGACCATGCCGTGCGTCTGCAGGACCAGGGGCCGCCCGGCGCGCAGCGCGGCGAGCGCCACCGGTAGCGTCACCAGGTCGCGTGCAAGGTGCACATGGACCACGTCGGCCCATCGCACCAGGCGGTGGGCGCCGGCGAGGAGTGAGGGGGAGGTCAGGCCGCTGAACCCCAACGGCAGGACCCTGCACGCCTGATGGAGCCGGGCCGGAACGCCCTCCACCTCCTCGGGCAGCGGCCGCTGAAAGCCGTCGGCCAGGGCGGTGAGGCGGGCGTCGTGTCCGCGTTCACGCAGGCCCTGACTGAGGTTGAGGGCGACTCGGACCGGACCGCCGAAGGCATGGGTGGTGCTGTGCAGGGTGACCGCGTGCAGCACTCTCACGCCGGCTCCTCGACGGGTCGGCGCCGGTTGTCGGCGGTGTGCAGAGTCAGTTCGGGCAGGTCCTTGTGGAGGACCGCCCCGGCGCCGACGACGGCGCAGCGGCCGACCTTCACTCCGGCCAGGACGGTGGCGCGGGCGGCGATCCACGCGCCGTCGTCCACGGTGATCGGCGCATTGCGGTACCGGAAGTCGGCGGCGCGGTGGTCGTGGCTGCCGGTGCACAGCAGAGCCTCCTGCGACACGCACACATGGGCACCGAGGGTGACCGGCTCCAGGTTGAGGATCCACGCCCCTTC
Source organism: Streptomyces colonosanans (assembly GCF_001866645.1). Classification (GTDB taxonomy): domain Bacteria; phylum Actinomycetota; class Actinomycetes; order Streptomycetales; family Streptomycetaceae; genus Streptomyces; species Streptomyces colonosanans. The sequence continues at coordinate 116,624 of NZ_MLYP01000058.1, read as the reverse complement.
GCCGATCCAGGTGTGGTCGCCGACCGTCAGCTTCCACGGCCACAGCACCCGCACCCGGTGCCGAATGAGCACCCCTGTTCCGATCTCGGCGCCGAAGGCGCGCAGCAGGGCTGCCCTGACGCGGGCCGGGGTGAACCACGCCATGAAGACCGTGTTCATCACCGCGAACCAGAGCGCCTGGACGAGTATGCCGCGCCCCTTGTCGTATCCGGCCAGTGTGAAGGCCGGCAGATCACGCATCGATCCATCCCCCCAACGACGCCTCCCCAGACGCCACTTCGCCACACTGTAGTTGCTGACCGTTCATCGCAGGCGCGGCGTCAGTAGACTGCGGCGGGGATCTTTCTCGGGGGCGGGGGCGCCATGACGCAGCGAACGGACCGGAGCACGACGTCGGCGCCCGAGACGCCGGATCCGGGTTTGCGCGCAGCCACCGCGCTGCCGTCCTTCTCACCGCGCACGCTGCTCTCGCGTGCGCTGTCGGTCCCGCTCGTGGTCGGCCTCTCGGTGTTCCTGCCCCTGCTGGTGCTGGTCCAGCCGGGCACGGGCCTGCGCGACTCGGCGTTGTGGATGCAGTTGGCGCTGACGATGTACGCGGGCACCCGGCTGTCGGCGATGATCCTCACCAGCCGCCGCAAGCTGCTCGCCGGTTCGTTCTGGCTGTTCGTCTACATAGCGATGGGGGTGGCGCCGCTCGCCCAGGCCGTGCTCGGACGCACGCCGACCCCGGTGGTGGGGGCGCGCACCGATCTGACCGAGGCCGTCTCGCTCGTCCTGATCGGCTGTGTCGCCTTCGACGTCGGCTCGCTGCTGGCCCGTCAGCGGCCCGGCCGGGAGCGGGACGACCCGCTGCGCCCGGCACTGGTGCACCGCCGCCGCCTGTACCTGCTGACACTTGTCGCCTTCGCCGGCTCGGCGCTCCTTGTGGTCAAACTGGGCGGCCCCGCGGTCTTCTTCACGAGCCGTCAGGAACTCATCAGCAGCGTCGAGGAAGCGGGGCTGTCCCAGGCGGACTCGCAGGCGGGCCAGGCCATCGTGCGCGGCTTCGGTACCGTGCCCGCCCTCATCGCCTGGCTGGTGTACACGCGTTGGCTGGTGACCTCGCGGCGGGCCCGGCGCTCCGTGCTGATCATCACCGCGTGGCTGGCGCTGGCCGCGCTGAACGCGGTGGTCAACAACCCGATCTCCAACCCGCGTTTCTGGTTCCTCACCGTCCTCTTCTCGCTGCTGTTCACCGTCTTCCCGGTGAGCGCCGCGCTGTACCGGATCGCGCTGAGCCTGGGCGTGGTGGTGGCGCTGGTCCTCTTCCCGTTCGCGGACCGATTCCGCTACGACGACTCCAACTACCGTCCGATCCAGACGACATCCCCCCTGGAACCACTGGCCCTCAAGGACTACGACCAGGTCGGCATGTTCGCCAACACCATCACCTACGTGCGGTCGGGGTCCGGCCACACCTACGGTCGCCAGCTGGCGGGCTCGGTGCTGTTCGCGGTACCCCGGTCGGTGTGGCCGGGCAAGCCGATGGACACCGGTGTGGAGATCGGCCAGTGGATGGGGGCGACCAACACCAATCTCTCGTCGCCGGTGTGGGCCGAGCTGTGGATCGACTTCGGCCCGGTCGGCATGACGGCCGGGTTCGTGGCCCTGGGGTACGCGGCGGCGCGGGTCGACCGCCGCTATGCGCGCCGGGCGGTGCGCCGGGCCCCGCCGGGCAGCCTGATCGCGCTGACCGTGCCGCTGGTCGCCGGGTACTCCTTCATCCTGCTGCGGGGGCCTCTGCTGCAGGCGTCGGGGCGCGTGGCGATCGCGGCGTGCTGCATCGCGCTGATCACCACGTTCCGGCAGGACCGGGCGACCGGGCTGCGCTGAACGGGGACGGCCGGCTCTCAGCTCGCGGGGACTGGCGCGGCCGAGGGCCGCTCCTGCGCGCGCAGGCGGGCGACGCGTGTCCAGGCCGCCACCGCCTTCAGCGCGGAACCCGCGGCCAGTCCCCAGGCGGCGCCCAGCGCCGACCCGCTCAGCAGGTATCCGCCGAGCATGAGGACGACCGAGAGCAGCGAGAACACCACCTGCACGGACAGCGTGGCACGCGGGCTGAGCACCCGCAGGGTCACCAGGGCGCAGGTGCCCAGGCCCATCACTGCATACTGGGCCCCCGAGGCGGGCAGCAGGGCGGAGGCCGACTGCCAAGTAGCGCCGAGGAGTTGACGTCCCACACCGGCGGGCAGGGCGTAGAGCACCAGTCCCCACGCGAGGCCGACGACACAGAGCACGAGGCCGAGCACGGCGGCGGCGCGGGCGGTGGCCCGGCGGCCTCTGAGACGGCCCAGCAGTGGCGGCCCGAAGGCGTTGACCGAGTTGAACAGGACGTTGAGCGGGCCGAAGAGCGTGGTGGCCCCGCGCAGCGCTCCGACGGCCAGCGGGGCGGCGAACAGCCCGAGGCCCAGCACGGCGAGCTGGCTGGCGGCGTTGCCCACGGCGAACTCCACCACGAAGCGCTGTCCGAGGTGCCCCCTGCGCACATAGGGCAGCAGGTCGGCTCGGGCGCCGCGCACGTGGGGCCACAGCAGGCGCAGGCCGAGCAGCAGTGCCGGCACGGCCGAAAGTCCCCAGACGGCCACGAGCTGCCCCGGCGCGGTGTGCCGGGGCTGGAGCAGCAGCGCGGGCACCACGCACACCAGGCGCAGGCTGTCGGCGGCCAGCGCCAGGCCAGGGCGCCGCAGGGTGGAGAACGCGTACCGCAGCCCGTCCTGCACCAGCACCAGCGGCAGGACGAGTCCCAGAGCGAGGAAGGCTCCGCCCGGCCCGGCCCAGCCACCGGTGGCGGCGGCGGTGACCGCGCCGCCGGCGGCAAGCAGGGCGCCGACCGCGGTGGCGGCCAGTGCGGTGAAGGAGGCCGCGGACCGGCAGGCGGCCCCGGTGACCGCGGTGTCGCCCCGGGTGAGGACGACGGCCTGGCCCACGTACGCCATGTTGAGGCCGAGCAGCACCGTGAAGGTCAGGTAGACCATCGAGAAGGTGGCGAACCCGTGCACGGTGGAGACGCGGGCAGCGATCACCAGCACGGCGATGTTGGTGAGGCTGGATGCCGCCTGGTCGAGCACGGAGGCGAACACGGCCGCCGAACGCCGCGGTACGGACGGCGGGTCGGATGTCGGTGACTGTTCCCCCGGGGCGCTCACCAGTCCCCCGAGCGGACGGTGCCCAGGGCGATCGTGTTGCTGCCGTCGCCGTCCGGGTACCGGTCGGGCTCGGGACGGGTGCTGGGCGCAGCGGGGCGGGCTGCCGAACTCTTGCGCCCACGGCGCCGGTTGCCGCGGCGGGTCGCGGCCGCCGTTTCGCCCCGGCGCGACTTTGCGTGCGTCACCGCGCCGAGCACGGTGCCGCCCGCACCGACTATCAGCTCACGGATGCGGACCAGGTCGGCGCGGTGCACGGTGCGCGGGTCGCAGACGATGAGCACCCCGTCGACACGGTCGACGAGCGCGAGGGCGTCGGCGTAGGCGAGGACGGGCGGGGCGACGACCACGACGGTGGCATCGGGATCGTCGGCCTCGGCGATCAGCTGGGTGGTCCGCGCGGAGGTCAGCGCGCGCGGAACGTTGCGCACCCGCTCGCCGGGTATGAGGCCGAACGCCCCGGACTCGCCTGCGTCCACCACGAGTTGGCCGCGGCCGGGCCACTCGCTCTCCACGTGCCCGCCGGTGCGGCTCCAGCGGGGCCGGGAGGCGGCGGACACGTCGAGCCGTTCGGAGAGGGACGGGGTACGCAGATCGGCCTCCACGAGCAGCACGTTCTTGCCGGTCTCCGCGAAGGAGGCGGCGAGGTTGACCGCGACGGCCACGCTCGACTCCATGGAGCCGCGCGGGGCGACGACGAGCAGGCGGCGCCGGTCGGCGAACCTGTCGTCGTAGGCGAGCCGGAAGGCGATCGAGCGGTACTCCTCGGCCGCCCGGGAGTCGGTGCGGCCGACCACCAGGGCACCCGCCGCGCCGCGCGGCAGCGCGCCGAGGACGGGACCGCGCACCGCACGGGCCACGTCACCGGCCGAACGCGGCGCGGGGTCGAAGACCAGGCGCACCCAGGCGGCGAGCAGGCCGAGACCGACGCCGCCGAGGCCGCCCAGGCCGAGCGAGAGCGGCAGGCCCGGCCCGTCGGAAGAGGTGGGGACGGCGGCGTTGCGGATCACATTGCCGGGCGTCATGTCGAGCGCCTTCAGACTGGTGATCTTGCTGCGGAGGTCGGTGATGCGGTTGAGCAGGTTGGCCTGCACCGCGTAGGCGGAGTCCGCGGCAGAGCCGTTGGGCAGTTGCTTGATCCGCCGGGAGAGTTCGTCGTTCTGCTTGGCGACGGGATCGAGCTGGTCCTGCAGGCTCTTGAGCATCGATCCGCGGACGGACTCCCACTGCTCCTGGCGCAGGTCGATGTAGGACTGCGTGAGGGCGTCGGCGCGGCGCGCCGCCTCCTTCGGGTCGGAGGCGGTGTACGTGAAGTGCAGCACGAGGGTCTGCGGCGGGTTGGTGACCTGGAGCGCGTGCTGGAGCCGGTCGACCTCGTCCGCGCCCGTCCCGAGGCGCTTCGCGGCGCCTTCGGCGACCTTGCGGCTGAGCGCCGTCTGCCGCTCGGATCCCATGTTGATCGCCTTGTCGCTGGACAGGGTCGGCGCGAAGGGGTCGCTGGAGGGGGCGCGCAGCACGATGTCCGTGGTGGCGGCGTAGCTGTCGGCGCCGGTGATGCCGAGCCAGGCACCGGCCAGCAGTCCGACGCCGACCCCGCCGCCGATCAGCCAGCGGTATCGGAGCAGTTGCCGGAACTGCTCGCGCAACTGCTCCGGCTCGTCCTCCCCGCGGACCTGGACGTGTGTGTTGCTCACCTGCCAAGACCCCCCAAAGCCTCGTCGATCAGCGCGTCGATCCGCGCAAGACCCGCCTCGCGCGACAGGTGAGCTGCCACGTGGCGCGGCCCCGCCGCCCCCAACTCGTCTGCCATCGCGGGATCTTCGGCGAGTTTACGCACTGCCGACAGGAACTGATCGGGATTCTCCGGTTCCACGAGCATTCCGGCACCGGAGCGCAGCACCTCGCGGGCCGTGCCGCCTGCGGCAGCAACGGAGGCGACCACCGGGCGTCCGGCCGCGAAATAGGAGGTGAGCTTGGAGGGGACGCTCATGTCGAGGACAGAGGCACGCTGGGTCACGGCGAGCACGTCGGCTGCGGCCAGTGCGTCGGGGAAGTCGGCGTCGGGCACCGGAGGCAGGAACTCCAGGTTGGGCAGTCCCTGGGCACGGCGGGCGAGTTGCTCTCGCTGGTTGCCGTCACCCATCAGCACGATGCGGGTGGCCGGGTCGCGGCGGGCCGCCTCCACCAGCACGTCCAGCCCCTGCTTGAGACCCATGTTGCCGGAGTGCAGCACCACCGTCTGTCCCGGCCGCCAGCCGAGGCGCTCACGGGTGCGCGCACGAGGTGCCGAAGGAGCCTGTATGTGCGACCAGTTGGGAACCAGACGGATGCGTCCGGGGTCCACGCCCATCGCCCGCACCCGATCGACGAACGTCTCATGGATGACGCCGACGAGGGTGGCACGCCGCAGCACCCACGACTCCGCACGCTCGGCCAGCTCGGCGGCGCGGCCGCCGCCCTGGATGCCGGACTGCGCGGCGGCGGCGCCCATGAGATCCTGCACGACCGGCACAAACGGGGCGTGGTGCCGGGCGGCGATACGAGCGCCGAGAACTCCCCCGGCGAGGCTGGGCAGTTGAGCGAGCACGGCGTCGACGCGGCCGGTGCGCGGGGGTGCGACGAGACCGTGGGCAAGGATAGAACTCTCGAACAGGGCTCTGCGCAGGGCGCTTTGATGCGGTGGGACGCTGTGCCGACGACGGTGCACAGTGACACCGGCACGCTGCTCGGTGGCCCGCCACACTCGGTGGTAGGCGGGATCGAGGCGCCAGGACGGGTAGTGCGGGAGCCCGGCGAGGACGTGGGTGTCGTGCCCGCGACTCGCCCAGTGCTCGGCGATGCCAGTGGCATACGGGCCTATACCGGTGTGCTCTGGCGCGTAATTGGTGGACACCATAAGCAACCGGCGTCTCGACGAGGTGAGTTCGACCTTCTCGTCGGCGAGCGCGGTAACGTCCGGCTCAGTGTTGCGCTGCCGCGGCACGGAGGCCGCTGTGTGGGCAGCCCCGCTCGTGTCCCGATCGTGACGCTCGTCGTGGGTCTGTGTCACGCGACAGAACCTTCCCCCCGGCCGCCTCGGCGGCCCCCTGTGTGCCGGCGTCTCACGGGACCCCCCGGTCCCACGCACAGCTCAGAAGTGAACCACGACGCACCCTAATTGTTCACCCTTCCCCCACCGAGCGTGAACGCTATCGTCAAAGTCCGCGCACTCCCCCGCAAAGGGGGTGCGCACAGGGGGACACCATCGAACGAGGGGGGTACCTGTGCTATCGAGCAAGCCGTATCGCGTGGGCTACGCGCCGGGCGCCTACGACCTATTCCACATCGGGCACTTGAACATCCTGCGCCATGCACGGGCCCAGTGCGACTACCTGGTGGCAGGTGTGGTCTCGGACGAGATGGCCGAACAAGCCAAGGGCAGACGGCCGATGATCCCGCTGGTCGAGCGGCTGGAGATCGTCCGCAGCATCCGGTACGTGGACGCCGCGTTCGTCGAGACCGTGCCGGACAAGCTGGAGACCTGGAAACAGGTCCGCTTCGACGTGCTGTTCAAGGGCGACGACTGGCGGGACACGCCGAAGGGGGAGCGGCTGGAGCGGGACTTCTCCACTGTGGGCGTGAACATTGTCTACTTCCCGTACACCGTGCACACGTCGAGCACCCAGCTGAGACGTGCCATCGACGCCCTCGACGGGACACGGTTCACCGACGAACTGCGGACAGTTCCCGGAACCACTTCGTGAGAAAGGCGACCAGGAAGAGCGCGGCGGCGACGGCGAGGACGGTGTAGACCCAACGGAAGGCGCCACCGCCGCCGAGCAGCAGGAAGACCAGGCAGAACACCCCGTGGTCGACCGGGAGCAGGGCCACCGCGCGTGCCGTGGAGGGCGCGGCACGGTCGCCCTGGGCCGCCTTGGACTTGAGCTGCTCGGTGAGCAGTCCGCCGAAGAACGTGACGACGGCGGCGAGTTGGAAACCGAGGGGCACCAGCAGCCAGCCGTCTGCTGCGGTCCCGAAGTGACCGGGGTGGCGGTAGAAGGAGATCAGCACGGCGGTGTGCAGTGCGGTGATCTTGGCGCAGTCGACCACATGGTCGAGCCATTCACCCACCGCGCTGCCGCCGCCGCGCAGCCGGGCGAGCTGCCCGTCGGCGGAGTCGAAGGCGAACCCGACGGCGAGCCCGAGCCACGCGATGAGGCCCGCGGTCCAGGTGGGCGCTGCAAGCACCGTCACCGCGATCGCTGCGAAGCTGAACGCCGCGCTGATCATGGTGACATGATTGGGCGTCAGTCCGAGGCGGTACGCCCCGGCGGCGAGATACCGGCCCGCAGGCCGGTTCACGAACCGCGAATACAGTGATACGCCCTTCGCGCTCTTCTGTGCGGACTTCAGCCGTGTCAGCGCCGACGTCGTATTGCTCATCGATCCCCCTGGCCCCCATGACCACACCGGCCACTCCCCTGTTCCACATCATCACAGGTGATGGCGTGCCATGACGAACGATCAGAGAACTAACCGGAAATGACGGGCGTCGTCCTCGGCCGCTGCGACGACGTCCTTGCTCCACGCCCCGAACCCGTCCGCGGCACGACGGGGTCCCCGGCCCGCAGCCGCCCGTTCATTGCTCACCTACCGGCGCGCTGGACGGTGGCTGGTCACCGGTCTCATAGCTCTGGAACCAGTGGGCGTCGAAGTAGCGGGCCATCGAGAAGGGATGCTCCCGTTCGGTGAGCGAGCGGTAGACGAACTCGGCGGTCGGGCCGTCGAACCGCTCCCACGAGTCGGGGATGTCCTCGGTCACCAGGACAGGCCACCGGTCCGGGTCCGGGTCCTCGGTGAGCCAGTAGAACCCGTCGGCCTGTACGGAACTCCCCCACTTCAGCAGCCCACCGGGGGCCGGGTACACCTTGTACGGCCTCCATAGGTCGCTGCCGTGTGTCCTGGCCCGCTCGTCCAGCCGCTCGACGCGCCGGACGATGTCCTCGCTCTCGAAACCGGCGTCTGGTATTTGGAGTTGAAGGTAACCGTCGAAGGCACCGGCCCCGAAGGCCTCGACGAGCCGCTTGTAGTCACCGGGCAGCGAGGTCCCGAGCCGGGCCTCCACCGCCGCCCAGTCGTGCGTACGCACCCGGGTCGTCTCCCACCCGGTGACCGCGACGACCCCGTCCACCCAGGACGTCGGCTCCGCCATGTCCGCTGCAGGGTTGTCCCGTTCCGCGACCAGCACCACAAGCCGGACGTCATCGCCGTCGCCGTCACGCGCCGCACCGCAGCCGATCCACCGGTTCGCATACGCCCATGCGCGCATCTCCACGATCCGCTCGCCGAACGGCGCCAGGAGCGGAAGCCCGGTCCGCCCGGTCACGCTCGGGTCGACGTACCCACCCATGGCGAGGTTGCGCGGCCGCCCGAACCACCCGCTGATCGCCTCCTGCAGCTCGGGGAGGCCGAGATCCGCCGACGGTGCCAGGCAGCTGTGCCCTGCCGGGTGCCCCGGCTCCTCGCACACCAGGTCACCGGTGCCGGGGCAGGCCAGGAGTGCTTGCAGGAGTTCGTCGTGGTGGAGCTCTTCGCGTTCGTCCATGACCGGAATTGAAGCGGACGGTACCGACACTCGATGATGGCGCCCGTGACAACCAGCGCAGACCTCACGCCCGCCCGGATACCCGGCTACGACGGCGGCCCCCTCACCCGCCGCCCCGACCTCCTCGAGGAGCGGCTCTTCTGGCTCGGACACCTCTTCCCCTGCGCCCTCGGCAGCGAGGACGGCGAGGAACTGCTGCTCGGCGCCGACTACGACGCCGCCGGAGACTTCCACCGCCGGCTGCACGAGCGCGCCGACTGGCCCGCCTTCACCGTGCCGCTCACCGCCGGCCACCGGCTGCACGTCGTCGTCCGCACCTTCGAGGACGACCCGGGCACCGACTTCCTCGTGCACCACCCCGACTGGGACCAGGCCGAACTCCTCGCCGTGGCCGACGGCCACTTCATGGGCCCCGCCCTGTCCTGGCCGGAGTTGGTCGCCGCCGCGGACAGCGGTCTGCCGGGCGGCTCCACCGCCGACCCGGGCGCCCGACTGCTGCTCCTGCTGCCCGCGTTGGGCGACGACAACCTCCCCGACGACGCCGCCGAACGCCTGACGTCCGCCCTACGGGCCCTGGTCGGCGTCGAGGACCCCGTGGCGCTCGCCACGGTGCTCCTGGAGAGCCAGGGCGCGGCGGGTACCGCGACCTGGACCACCATGGACGACGGCATCCGGGTCAACGACGGCGCCTACTCCTTCCGCAACCCCGCCAACGGCTTCGCCCTGCCGCCCTTCCGGCTGGCCCGTGTGTCGGCCGCACTCACTCCCTGACAGCGGGGCCGCCAGTTCGCACCACACGGTCTTGCCGCCGGGCCACCGGTCCACACCCCACCGCAGGGTCAGCGCGTCGAGCAGAACGAGGCCGCGGCCGGACTCGTCGTCCTCGTCGACCGTCAGGCACGGGACTGGCAGGGCACGCGGATCCGGGTCGGTGACCTCAAGCCGCGTACGGTCCCGGGTGCGGGACACACGGACGGTCACGGGGATGCCCTCAGCAAGATGGCGGATGACATTGGTCAGGAGTTCGCTCAGGCAGAGTTGGAGATCGGCGCAGGGTCAACGACACAACCGTCAGTGCCGCGACGGCCATTCTCGGTTGGGCGTCGATGAAGGGCGGCCTTCCGACAGCTGCTGCAGGGTGATGGTGACCGCCTTGGTACCACTGACAACGCGCCCGACGGAACTCCCCCGTGCTCTTGCTATCGACCGCACTCCAATCGTGGCTCCCGGCACCGATCTCTATCAGGCCGACGGCGCCTGGCAGCCGCCGTCGCTCACCGAGAGCGCATGGCGCAGGCGCCCGGCCGGAGAGCGGGCGGCCGCGGACTGAGCTCACCCTCGTCGGCAGATTGGTCAGTGGACGAAGTCACCGTCGTGGTAGGGCCGGTCGGCCGCAGGCGGAGGCGCGGTGTGGGGGCGAGGCTGTGTGCGGCGCGGGCGGACCGGCCACCAGATGCCCCGGCCGAGGAGCGCGGCGAGCGCCGGTACCAGCACCAGAGAGAGGACGAACGCGGAGAGCAGGATGCCTAGCGCGGTCGCGAAGCCGATCTGCTGGGTCGACGGGTCCGCATTGACGCCGAGGCTGCCGAAGGAGGCGGCGAGGACTATGCCTGCGGTCATGATGGCCGGCGCGGTGTGGCGCACGGCGCGGGCGACGGCGGCGCGGGCCGGGCCGGGGTGTTCCATCTCCTCGCGGATGCGGTCGCTGATCAGGATGTTGTAGTCGGTGCCGAGGGCGACGACGAAGAGGAACAGCACCAGCGGCAGAACAAAGTTGACGCCCGGCTTGTCGAGGAGGCGCTGGAAGAAGAGCGTGGAGGCGCCGAGGGTGGCGACGAAGCCGAGGCTGACGGCGATCATGAGCACGGCCGGGGCGAGCAGGCTGCGCAGCAGCACGAGCAGGATGAGGGCGATCAGCACGGCGGCGACCGGGAACACGATCCTCAGGTCATGGTCGACGGCGGTGGAGACGTCCGCGAAGATCGCGGCGGTGCCGCCGACATGGGCTTCGGTGCCTGCGGGTGTGTGGCGGGCGACGGCGTCGCGGACGGGTCCCGCCACCAGGTGGCGGGCCTGCGCGCGCTGCGAGTCCACGGTGAGGTACAGGTCGATCCGGGCGGCGGTGCGGTCATCGTTGAGGACGGTCCTGCCGACCTGCCCGACGCCCTTGACCTCGGCGAGGGCCTTGGGCAGCGCCTTGAGGCGCCCGGCGGTGAGGGCCTGGTGGTCCGTGGCCTCGACGTAGACGCTGGCCGGGTCGGATACCCCCGCGGGCAGGGCGCGGGTGATCTCGGCGGAGGTGGCGGCCGCGGCCGTCTTGTGAGTTCCGCCTGTCTGGCCGAAGTCCATCCGGATGCCGATCAGTCCCGCGGTCAGGGCGCCGAGCAGAGCGAGGCTGGCCAGGATGGCGGTCAGCGGGCGGCGGGCCACGAAGTCGCCCAGACGCGCGGCCCTGCCGGGGCGGGGCTCGCGCTTCAGGGCGCGGGAGGGCCAGAACATCTTGCGTCTGGTGACGGCGAGGAGCGCCGGCATCAGGGTGAGGCTGGCCAGCAGCATCACCAGGACCGATACAGCTACGGCGGGGCCGAGCACCCGGAACTGGCCGAAGGTCGCGACTCCGAGCGTCGCGAAGGCGGCCACGATGGTCAGGGCGGCCGAGGTGATCGCGATTCCGACCCGGGCGCTGACCTCGCCGGACACGGTACGGGCCGGCAGGTCCGGGCGCGCCCTCAACTGCTCGCGGAAACGGAAGAGGAGGAAGAGGAAGTAGTCGACGCCGATGCCGATCAGTACGACGCCGATGATGCTCGGTGTGCCGGGGTCGAGCTTGATTCCGGTGAGCATCGCGACGCCGACGACCGCTCCCGCCGCAGCGCCGCCGACCAGGGCGACCGCGAAGAGCGGCACGAAGGCCGCGAGCACGCTGCGGAACACCAGAATGTTGATCAGCACGATCAGACCGATCATGAGGAACCCGACGACCGTCGTGGTCGTCTTCTCGGCGTCGGCGGTGTCGACCTGGTCGGCCAGGCCGCCGGTGAACCCGGTCCGCATACCCTCCTCGACGAACGCCTGCCGCGTGCCGTCGCGGACGGCACGGTAGAGGTCCTGGAGGCCCGGGTCCGTGGAGTTGCCCGTCAGCTCCACAGACAGCAGCTCGAAGCTGCGGTCGGGCGCGACCACGGCGGGGCTGACTCTGGGCGTCTGGGAGTAGTCCTTGACCAGGAAGGAGGGCCCGTTGTCGTCGTTCTTTGGCATCTGCACGTGCCGGTGGGCCAGCTTCTCCGCGACGGCGCCGATCGTGCGCTGGTCCGGTGCGGTGAGGGGCTTGCCGTCGGTGCGGGCGACGAGCACGGTGATCGCGTTGGCGTCGGGGTCGGCTCCGAAGCGCTCCTCAGCGATCTTCATCGCGGCGGCGGAGTCGTAGGTCGCGGGCAGGAAGTCGCCGGCCTGGCTCTGGGTGACGCGGAACAGCAGCACCTGGCCGAGCCCGCTGAGAAAGATGCCCAACACCGCCCACAGGGCGATGACCTTCCATGGGTTCCGGGTGGAAAACCCGGTCAGGGCGCGGATCACGTTGTCCTCCGGCAGTGGGTGGTGCGCCGCGTTTGCGGCCGGTCTCCAGCTCATCAGCGGTCGGCGCGGGAATCGTCCGAGCGCCGGACGAGAAGAGGTGTGGGAGCGGGGTCCGGGCCGCCGTGCCGACCAGGACCCTGGTCCCAGGCCGGGCCGGCTCGAGGTCCCGGGGCGGGACCGCGAGAAGCAGATGGGAAACTGGTGCCCCGAAAGGCGACGTTTGCCCGGTCGAACGTCGCCTGCTGAATCACGTTGCGTCACTGGATCACGCCATGCCGGTCGTACGGCACCGGCAGCGTCAGAGGAGGACCGTCATGCCGACAGAGGGCCCTGGGCCCGGGGCACCCGAGGATCGGCCGGGCGGTGAATCGCTGCCGTGGACACGCAACGACGCGCTGGTCGCAGTCGGGGCGGCGGTCGTGGACCTGATCGGCTTCGTCTTCGGCACCCAGGCCACCCTGGGGCACGTCCCCGCCGTCGGGTGCGTTCTCCTGGTCGTGCCCGCTCTGCCTCTGCTCGTCCGGCGCCGCGCTCCGGTGCCGGTGCTGGCGGCCGTCCTGCTGTTCGGGCTGGCGCTGAACCTGAGCGTGCCGATGCCTCAGCATTTCAACGCCACGCTGGTGGTGGCGCTCTACACGGTCGTCCGCTTGCGGGGCCTCGCCGTGACGGCGCCGGCGGCACTTGCGGCGATCGTCCTGCCGCTGGTGGCACAGACCTCGTGGCCACACCCGTCGTTCATCGACGTGGCGGGCGCCGTGGCCGCCGCTGTGCTGGTGGTGGGGGCCGCGACCGTGATGAACCGCTGGCAACGGGACAACGAGGCCAGACGGCAGCTGCTCGCGGACCAGGCAGTGGCCGCCGAACGGCGGCGCATAGCACGAGAGTTGCACGACATCGTGGCGCACCACATCACCACCATGCAGCTGATGGCCGGGGGCGCGCGGGCCAACCTGACGGCGTCCCCGGAACAGGCCAGGGAGGCCCTGGTGACGCTGGAGGGGTCCGGCCGGATGGCACTGCGCGAGATGCGCCAACTCCTGGACGTCCTGCGGGCCGGAGACGAGGCTGAGGAGGAACCGACCGCCCCGCAACCGGGAATCACGGACCTGGACCGCCTCGTCACCGAGTCCTGCCGGTCCGGGGTGCCCACCGCGCTCGATGTGCGGGGCGAGCCGCGCACGGTGCCGTCGAGCATCGGGCTGACCCTGTTCCGGGTCGTGCAGGAAGCACTGACGAACACCCGCAAGTACGCCCGTGAGGCAAAGGCCGACGTACAACTGACCTACGGTCAGGGCGAGGTGACGGTGGAGGTGTCGGACGACGGGCCGGGCGCGGGCTTCAGCGCCGGGTCCGGATACGGACTGATCGGGATGCGGGAGCGGGTCGTGCTGCACGGTGGGACGCTGGAGGCGGGCCCGCTGGACGAGGGCGGGTTCCGGGTCCGGGCCCGGCTGCCGCTGCCGGTCGACGAGGGGGTGCGGTGATGAACGGTACGGCGGACGCGGAGCCGATCAGGGTCCTGATCGCGGACGACCAGCCGCTGGTGCGCCGGGGACTGGCGTTGATCCTCACGCCGGACCCCGCCTTCGAGGTGGTCGGCGAAGCAGAGGACGGCGAGCAGGCGGTGACGCTGGCGCACCGGTTGCGGCCTGATGTGGTCGTGATGGACATCCGCATGCCCGTGCTGGACGGGGTCGCCGCGACCGGCCGTCTCGCTCGGGAGCTGCCGGACTGCCGCGTGCTGGCGCTGAGCACCTTCGACATGGACGAGTACGTGGTGGCGGCGCTGCGTGCGGGCGCCTGCGGGTTTCTGCCCAAGGACATCTCGCCGGAGGAACTGGTCACGGCCGTCAGGGTCGTGCACACCGGGGAGGCCGCCGTCGCACCCCGACTGATGACCCGGCTGATCTCCGCCTACGTCAGGGCCCCGCAGCGCCCCGATCCGCCCTCCGCGCACACGGACCTGCTGACGCCGCGTGAGCTCGAGGTGTGGCGGCTGATGGCCACGGGCCTGGACAACACGGAGATCGCGACGACGATGGACATCAGCGTCTCGACCGTGAAGAACCACATCACCAGCGTCTTCGGAAAACTGGGCGTCCGGGACCGAGCGCAGGCGGTGATCGCCGCGTACGAGACGGGGCTGGTCGAGGTGGGACAACGCGGCCAGTGAGGACGGCGGACGGTGAGAACGGCGGACGGAAACGCCCCGGGCCCGGGAACACCACGGCGGTCCCCGGCGTTGATCTCCTTCGGCAGGACAGGAGGCCGATCAGTGCACGGTGAGTACAAGGTCCCGGGCGGCAAGCTCGTCGTCGTGGATGTGGACGTCGAGGAGGGCGTGCTGCGGCACGCGCGCGTGGCGGGCGACTTCTTCCTCGAACCGGACGAGGCGCTCGACGCCGTGAACCGCGCGCTGGAGGGCGCCCCGGCGGACACCGACGCGGCCGGCCTGGCCGCCCGGATCGACGCGGCCCTTCCCGAGGGCACCGTGATGTACGGGCTGACCTCGGAGGGCATCGGGATCGCGGTGCGCCGGGCCCTCGCGCACGCCACCGACTGGACCGACTACGACTGGCAGCTCATCCATGAGGGCCCACAGGCGCCGGCCCTGCACATGGCGCTGGACGAGGTGCTGACCTCCGAGGTTGCCGCCGGGCGTCGCCCGCCGACGCTGCGCGTGTGGGAGTGGGGTGCCCCGGCGGTGATCATCGGCAGCTTCCAGTCGCTGCGCAACGAGGTGGACCCGGAGGGCGCAGCGCGCCACGGCATCCAGGTCGTGCGCCGGATCTCCGGGGGCGGCGCCATGTTCGTGGAGCCGGGCAACACGATCACCTATTCGCTGTCCGTGCCCGAGGCGCTCGTGCACGGGCTGTCCTTCCAGGACAGTTACGCGTATCTCGACGACTGGGTGCTGGGTGCGCTGGGCGACATGGGCATCATGGCCTGGTACCAGCCGCTGAACGACATCGCCACGGAGCACGGGAAGATCGCGGGCGCCGCCCAGAAGCGGATCGTGGGACCGGGTGGAGGGCCCGGTGCCGTTCTGCACCATGTGACCATGTCGTACGACATCGACGCCGACAAAATGCTCGAAGTCCTGCGTATCGGGCGGGAGAAGCTGTCCGACAAGGGCATCAAGAGCGCGAAGAAGCGGGTCGATCCGCTGCGCCGGCAGACCGGGCTGGCGCGCGAGGCCGTCATCGGGCGGATGATCGAGTCGTTCCGCGGACGCTACGGCCTGGCGGACGGCGAGGTGACGGACGCGGAGCTGGCTCGCGCGCAGGAGCTGGCACGGACGAAGTTCGGCTCGGCGGAGTGGACGGCCCGCGTGCCCTGAGTGCGCCCCGGTGTGTGTGGCCCGGGCACCGGGTTCACGTACCTGTGGGCGCGGCAGGACAGGGCCGCTTCGGAGTTGAGTCTCTGTCACAGCGCGACCACGGAGCGAGTTCAAGCTTCCTGCCCTGCAAAGAGTCATGTGACACTGGCGTACGATCCGCAGTGCGGACTTCCCCCGCACCGTCCTCCCCCATCGAGAAGTGCGCCGTGCGTTCTCTTCCTCTGCCGCTCGCCCTGACCGCACGCCTGCTGCCGGTTGCCGTGCTCGCCGTGGCGGGCTGGGCTCTGTCGTCGGATCCGCCCGCCTCGACCTCCGCCACCGACCACAAGTCGGCGCAGAAGACCCCGGACTCCCAGGACGCGCCCGCTCCGACGGCGTCGGCCGCGGTCAAGACGTACACCACCGCGCCGGCACCGTGCACCAGCCTGCCCGAGAAGACGATCACGTCTTTGGTCCCCGGCGCCAAGCCGGCCGGGCAGGAAATCCCCTCGACGGACAAGTCGCTGCGGCGCACCTGCTCCTGGAACGCGCTCAAGGGCTACGACTACCGCTGGCTCGACGTGTCCTTCGAGATCGCGGGCTCCGAGGCGCAGGCGCAGAAGTCCTACCAGGAACGCACCTCGAAGCAGAGCGGCGGAGGGGCCGTGCCCGGTCTCGGCGACACTGCCTATTCCGTCGTGAACCTCACCACCAAGGACAAGCAGGAGACACGCGAGGGGGTGGTGCTGGTGCGCGCGTCCAACGCACTGGTGGTCGTCACCTACAACGGCAGTGACTTCGAGACGAAGAAGGCGCCCGGTACGGACGAGATCAACAAGGGCGCCATCAAAGCCGCCAGGAGTGCAGTGACCGCCCTGGAGAGCGGCCGGAAGAACTGACCGCCCGCCCGCCCTGCGCGGTCGGGCGGTCAGGCCGTGGCCTTCTCCCGGCCACACAACAGCATCAGCGCCGTGCAGAGCACCACCGACGTGCCCGGTCCCACCGCCCGGGATCGCGGGACCCCGTCGCCGAGCGGCTCGTGGGCGGCGGTGGTCATGGGACGAGTTCGGGTAGGCACGAGGGGAGTTGGGTACGGCGGCGGATGCCGAGTTTTCGGTAGGCGCGGGTGAGGTGCTGTTCGACGGTGCTGACCGTGATGAAGAGCTTTCGGGCGATCTGCTCGTTCGTGGAGCCTCGGGCGGCCAGTTCCGCTACTCGCCACTCCGCCGAGCTGAGCTGGCGGACGGGTGGGTCGGTCTCGCTGAGGGGCTGCGCTCCCGCTCCCTCGTCGGCCGCCACTGTCGGCGATTCCGGCAGGAGTGCCGCGGCGCATCGGTCTGCCAGTGTCCTTGCCCTATGGGCGTGGCGGCGGGCCTGGGCGGAGTCGCCCAGCGACTCGTGGGCATGGGCCAGCTCGGCGAGCGTGTACGCCAGGTTCAGTGAGTCGCCGCAGCGGTCGAGAATGTTCGCCGCCTTCAGCAGCATCGGCGGACGCTCGTCCGGGCGGAGGGTGGCTGCCAGAGCGCGGTAGGTCAGGCCGCGGGTGCGCGGGTGACCTGAAGGGAGCAGCGACATCTGTTCCGTCAGGAGTTCCCTTGCCTGCGCCACGAGGCCCTTGTGGAGATACGCGCGGGCGGCATTGGCTCGCCAGGGTACCGCGGACGGGCAGTCGGACTCCCAGAGCTTCATCAGGTGTCCAGCCGTCAGGAAGTCCTTAAGAGCGGCGTCGTGGCGGCCGCGCGCGAGATGGAAGCGGCCACGGGCGTCGAGGTAGATCACTCCGCCCAGGGTCCCGAAGGCGGCGCTGGGAACGGGGAGGTCAAGGTGGCTTTCGGCCTCTCTCAGGTTCCCCATCGCCGTGGTGGTGAGGATCAGGAGCGAAAGTGGGACGGCAATGGCCGTTCCCCAGCTCTCGCGCGGCATCAGCGCGAGCGCGGCGTGTGCCTGCCGCTTGGCGTTCGGCAGGTCTCCGAGGCGGTAGTGGATCTCCGCGCGCGCCGAGGTGAACATGGCGTTCCATACGAGCCCGTACGTCTCCCCCATGGAGGCGAGAAGGGCATCGCACCATGCCGACGCCTTGTCAAGGTTGTCGGAATAGATCAAGACCATGAGTGAGGCGAGCGATGACGCCGGGCTCGCCGCTCCGGCCAAGGCCTCCCGGAGGACGAGTTCCGCGGCGGGGACGGCTCCCTCCTCGCCGGCGCCCCGGAGGACCGCGCCGAGTGCGGCCGCGGCCCGATGCTCGGGAGCGCTGAGGCCGATGTCCAGCGGGGCCGCGTCCTCGAATCCCGGGGCGAGTGCGATTCCCGGGCACGTGAGCGGGAGCCACAGGCGCAGCTGCTCGGCGTATGGGGCGGCGTCCTCGCCGACCTGCGCGTGAGAGTCGTCGCCGAGGCATGCCATCACTCGCGTCGCCTGCTCTACCTGGCCGTTCCAGAGCAGGCTTCGGACGACGGGGACCGACTGCCGGACGGAGAGTTCGCCCTGCTCGGCGGCCGCGACCAGATCAGGCAGGTAGCTCTTCACCGCCGCGGGGTTGTACCGCCACACGACGTCGGCGAGCTTCGCGGCGGTGTCGATCCGTTCCCGCCTGTCCGCGCACTCACGATGTGCCCGCTCGAGATAGCTGATTGCCGCGCCGTGGTCTCCGTCGGCCAGGGCCTGGTCCGCGGCCTCACACAGCACCCGGTTCGCCCAAGGGATCGCTTCGTCGATACGCATCAGGTGTTCGGCCGTCACGAGTGCGGGGGCGCCCTCCTGGTGCAGCAGGCGGGCAGCCCGAGACCGCATGGCGTGGCGCTCTTTCTGCGGGATGCTGCCAAGTACGGCCTCACGCACGCTGGGCTGCCCGAGAAGATCATGCTCCAGCAGTCCACCGACGCCGGGGGACGCGGCGACACGCCCGAGCGATTCCGGGTCCATGCCGCAGAGGCGCGCAACGACGGCCACCGACCTGAACTCGCCCAACGCGGCCATCGCCTGCGCTATCTCGAGCACAACGGGCTCGGCCCGGTAGAGGCAGCTCAGGACGGCACGGCCGAAGGCAGGGGCGGCCACCGGCCGCCGCTGCGCGGCCGACTCCGAAATCCTGCCGGCGTAGTCCTCGGCCAGAGCATGCACCAGCAACGGCCGACCGCCGCTGAGCTGTCTGCATTCGGACGCGATCCGGCCCGCCATCTCAAGATGGAAATAGTCTTCAAGTACCGTCGCGACTCCCGTCTCCGAGAGCGGCTCAAGGTCCAGCTGGGTGCAGTTCGGCATCCTGAGTACCTCAGCCTGGAGGATGCGCTGGACGCCGTCCCGGCCCATGTCCGGGCAGTAGGTGAGGACGATCGATATCGGCGCGTTGCCCATCCGGCGCATGAGTGCGAGCAGGCACTGCAGCGACTCGACGTCCATGAAATGCGCATCGTCGATGCAAACGACCAGCGGCGAGCTGTTGGTCAGATGCTGGAAGGCACTGTGCAGCAGACCGAGGATCGGCGGGAAGACTTCACTGTGCGCTCCCGACCTACCGACGCTCTCCACCAGTGCGCGGACCTCAAGTTCCGCGCCGTGTGAGAAGAGCCGGCGCCCCCGGAGAAGCTGATCTATGACCCCCAGCGGCTGGAAGCGCTCGAAACTCGACGCGGTGGCCTCGAGGACCGTCGCGCCCGCGTCGGCGGCGTCGC
The DNA here is from genome assembly GCF_001866645.1 of Streptomyces colonosanans. Classification (GTDB taxonomy): domain Bacteria; phylum Actinomycetota; class Actinomycetes; order Streptomycetales; family Streptomycetaceae; genus Streptomyces; species Streptomyces colonosanans. Next base: position 97,292 of record NZ_MLYP01000058.1, on the reverse strand, counting down.
GCGCGAAGGCGTCCAGCAGGGCTGTCTTTCCACTTGCGAGCGGGCCGCCGATGGCGACCATCCGACTTCTGCCCAGCGAGCATTCGTTGTAGACCTGGGCCAGTGTCTTTTCTTCCTCATCCCGTTCGACCAGCTTCTCCATCACTTCTCACCATCTCGCAACACAGGGACAGGGGTGAATCGGAACCCGACGAATGCACGCGATCATGTGTGTGAGATGTCAGGAATAGTCCAGCGCTCCGGGGGCCGATGCCGGGTCCGGGACGCTCGGCGCCGGCACCACCTTGCGCCTGCGGTCGATCACGGTGATGAGCGGCCCGGTCATGGCGGTCGTGATCAAAGCCATGAGGACGAGGACCGTGAACAGCCGCCCGCCGATGATGCCCGCGCTCAACCCCACGTTGAGCGCGATGAGTTCGGTCAGGCCGCGAGTGTTCACCAGCGCGCCGATCATGGCCGACTGCCCGGTGTCGAGACCGCCGAGCCGCGCCATCGCGTAGCCCGCGGCGGCCTTCCCGCCGATCCCGCACACGAGGATCACGGCGAGCAGGGCCACGTCGGGACCGCTCAGCGTACCGATGTTGGTCGTCAGCCCGGTGACCACGAAGAACAAGGGCAGCAGCAGCCCTCCGGTCTGTTCCATCGAGCGCAGCACGTCCGCGTCCGGTGCGCCCTCCGGTTTGGGCATGACGAGCCCGGCGACGAAGGCCCCGAAGATCGGGTGCAGACCGAGGGAAGCGGTGGCCCAGGCCCCCGCCGCCGCGAGCACAAGTGCGACCGGAATCTGACTCGACACCACGGCGCCTGGGCGTTGGATCCACCACTTCAGCACTGGACGGACCACGAAGATCATCACCGCGACGAAGCCCGCGAGGAGCACTACCATCTCGAGCCAGGACCTGCTCCCGGCCGCATCGGTACCGATGAGGGCGGCGGCGAGGACGAGCCACGCGGACACGTCCATGAGCCCCGCGGCCGCGGTGGCTATGTCACCCACGGGGGTCCCGGCGATTCCGCGTTCTCCGATGATCGCCGCGAGCACCGGGAGTGCCGTGATCGACGTCGCAACGCCGAAGAAGAGCACGAAGGAACGGCCGCTGGCATGCTGGCCGTCGAAGGCGCCGAGGTGCTGCACCCCCAGGGCGATGCCCGCACCGAGGGCCAGCGGAATAACCATGGCGCCGACGGCGATCAGCAAGACTGGTCTTCGGTGGCTGCGGACGGATCTCAGGTCGATTTCGTAGCCCACGGCGAACATGAAGATCACAACGGCGATCTGGGCGATGACGGAAATAAAGGGTATTGCCTCGCGCGATAAGAGGTGAGCCGTCGGATTGCCCGGAAGCCTGCCGAGCAGGCTCGGTCCGAGGATGATACCCGCGGCGATCTGACCGACCACGGTCGGCTGCCCGATCCGGCGCGCAAGGGCTCCGAGCAGACTTGACGCCCCGAGCACAAGGGCGATATCGCCGATGACGTCGGCCGTCACCACATCCATGTTCATTATCGGTCCCCAATTGGTCGATGAATTCGGTGAGCAGGAATTTCAAAGCCCGTGCGCGTCTCTGGCGATCCGCAGCGCGTCGATGCGATTGCGCGCACCGAGCCTCGCCACCAGGGATGAGAGGTAGTTGCGCACGGTCCCCTCGGAGAGGTGCAGCCGCGCCGCGATCTCGACGATCGTGTCCCCGTGGGAGAGGCGCTCCAGTACCGAGAGTTGGCGCGAGGTCAGTGGACAGCCCGCGTTGGCCAGGGCGGCGACCGTCAGGTCCGTGTCAAAGACGCGTTCGCCCTGATGCACCCGGTGCAGGGCCTCGAAGAACCGACTGGGCGGCACGCTTCGCTGCAGCATGCCGTCGACTCTGCTGGAGAATGCCTGGCGGACGATCGATCGGGTGAAGCTCTCGGCCATAACCAGACTCCGGCACTCCGGAAGGCTCGCGATCTTCTCGGCAAGGCCGATCGCACTGCCGTCCACGCCGTCGAAGCAGATGATCGCGATATCCGGCCTATAAATCTCGGCGAACTCCAGCGCGTCGGTGTCGCCGCCGACAGCCCCGACGACTCGGATCTCCTCACGCTTCTCGATCAGTGCGGCAAGCGCGCTTCGGGACAGCAATAAATCGTCGGATAACATCACTTGGATTCCCATTGATTCCCCTGAAATGAGAAACGACTCGCTGCCGCCCGAGAAAAGATCCGGCCGGATATCGCGTCAGTAGTTCAGCCGGAGAGCAGCACGTCCGGCACGATGTCGGGTCTGACGACGGCGCCCGGGTCGATCCGGAAGGGCCGCGCCTGACCGATGGCCACGCGGTACCTCCCGCGGCCCACCGTCCTGGAGACCGCCTCGGCCATCCACGCCCCGGAGGGTATGTGGGCGATCCGCCACGGCGCCATGGAGTTGCCTGTGCGGCAGCAAGCGGGTGGGCTTCGGGCCGGAGGCGGACATCGAGAACGCCGCGATGCAGACCGGCTCGTCCGCCGGCCCGCCGCTGCGCCGGATACGCACGGCCACCGACCCGTAGGCGAAGGACACCGTCTCGGACCCGGCGGCCATGTCCACGATGGAACCACCGATTCGGCCCTGGGAGTGGAGTAGTGGGCGGCGCGCCTGCTCCGTTTGTACGGCCAGCGGAAACCCGCAAGGGGTCGGTCCGGTTTCTTGGTGAAACCTCTCCCTGCACCCTAGGCCGGCGATCAACAAGTTGATCTCGTAACCCTCGCGAATGTCCTGAACCACCCATTCGATCTCGGGTCCCACCATGCCCACCCCCCCGTTTTGAGCCGTGCATGACGATGGCCGAAGATAGCCAGTCTCGATATGGAAGGTCAAGAACCCAGTTCAGTAGGTTGTCACGCCGAACTGATCAATCAGCACCACGCACCGACACGCCCCGGACGCCTGCTGGAAACGCCCCCTGGAATGCCGGGACTCGGCCGGGACAGGGAAACACACAGCTCAAAGCGTCAGTGCCGGCCGCGGCGATCAGAGAGACGAGTGTCGATCTTGAAGCAATCGGCCACACACCGCCTCACCCGCACCAGCAGAACCACGACCCCACAAGAACTCGCAACCGTCGCCGGACACAAGCTACCACGTGATCAATTTAAGAAGATATTGATCAACAGCCCCTAAGGGTTGTCCCTTAATTCAACGACTGTCCCTTAAATGATCTCAGCCTTGATCTTGATGACGGTCCGCCGACAAAGCAGGCGGACCGTCATCAAGATCAAGGCTGGCGGGCAGTTCTTCTCGGCGGCGCCGTGGTCACGGATGGCGGCCAGGGGCGCCGTCCACGATCAGCACGGTGATCAAAAAAGAGCAGGCCGGGCCCTTTTTCGCACCCGACCCGCTTCCATCAGCAAATGACCCCCTGGTCACGGCCGCGTGGTCGTCGGCCGGCCATCGAGCGGTTCATGAGCCTTCTCCTTGGCCTCCTTGGCCGACGCCACGGCCGGCAATGCCAGAGCAGCCAGCGCGGTGACGAGCATGAGACCCGCATTCACGAGGAACGCGACGCGATAGCCCTGGACGAGCGCGTCGAGGCGATCACTGTCATGGCTCGCGTGAGAGGTCACCCTGGACGCGATGTTCACGAGCACGGCAAGACCGACGGCTCCGCCGATCTGACGGGACGTGTTGAGCAGCCCGGAGGCGGCACCGGCGTTCTTCGGATCCACACCGGTGGTGCCGCTGATGGTGACGGCGAGCAGCATGATGCTGACGCCGAACCCGCCGACCAGGTTCGGGGCGAGGATGTGGGTCAGGTAGGCGGAGTGGGTGGGGATGGTGACGAGCCAGGCGATGCCCGCGGTGGCGATGAGGCCGCCGGCCACCAGCATGGGGCGGGCGCCGACCACGGGAATGAGCTGGCGGGAGGTGAGGCCGCCGACGATGAAGATGACGGTGATGGGCAGCATGGCCATGCCGGTGCGCAGTGCGCTGTAGCCGAGAACCTGCTGGCAGTACAGCGACATGAAGAAGAGCAGGGCGGTCAGCGTCACGCCCAGGCAGAACGTGAGCAGATTTGCGATCCGCAGAGTCCGCGGCCGGATCAGGTCGAGCGGGATGAGCGGGTGGGAGCTCTTGGCTTCGTCGACAAAGTTGATTGAAAATAATCTTGTCGATCCTGCCTCGGGAGGTGGACTGTGTCAGGCCGGCCTGTAGTGGTGGATGCGCCCTGGGAAAGGGTCGCGGATTCCATTGAATGAACGCCGCTTCCGTGGATCACCTCTCGCCGGTGGCCCGCGAGATGATCGTGTTCGCGCGCATCCTGATCTTCGAAGAGATCGTCGACTACTACAACGCGCACATGGCGACCGACCAGTCACTGCCGCACATCGCCCGCGAGATCATCCGGGTGCACCACGTGGACGAGAGCAGGCACGTCGCCTTCGGCCGGATGACCTTCACCAACCTGCTCGGCCAGGTGGTCAAGCGCGACCCGGACGAGGTGCCGGTGGTCGCCGAGTACCTCGAGGACTACCTGCAGTACAGCATCGCCACCTGCTACCAGCGAGATGACTCGTCATGGCAGATTAATCCCGCACATTTCCTCGCGTGTTTTTCATCGAATGAACGGATACGACTGATTGCCCCGCCGGGACCGACATCCGCGGCGAGGCAATCAATGGGGATTCAGTTCACCGACCGCCGGACGATCGTGCAGGAGAAGGTGAATCCGGCGCCGCACTGGATGAGCATGCCGACCTCACCGGGCTCAAGTGCCGCCCCCATCTCCGCCAGGTCTGCCAGGTACTCCGCCGGGCCGAGGCAGCCGGTGGCGTTCTCCAGGTACTCCGGCCGCCTGCCGAGGAGCAGATCGACCCCGGGCTTGAACACGTTCTCGCGCATGTGCCGGATGAGCCGCGGAACCGTGACGCAGCGAATGTCCTCCGGCGCGACGCCGGCCTTGGCCAGGCTTCGCTGCGCAGCGGCGTACAGCTTCTCGATACCGCTCTTGCCGAGTGGCGCCGCCTGGGCCGTGGCCTGGAAGGCGTTGTTGGGGCGGTCGATCGGGGTGCTGTGCCAGAGCGGGGCGAGACCGAACTTGTCGTCTCCGCGCATCTGGGTCTCGAACGCCGGATCCGCCGCCATCTCGAGCGCCAGGAGGTCGAGCAGGTCATTGCCGTCGCCGCGCCGGCCGAGCACGACCGCGACGCCCGCGTCCCCGCAGACGGCCTCGTCGTTGCTCGCCCACCGGTCGAACCCGGGCCCGCAGAACCGGTCTGCGGCCGTGACGAGAGCCGCATTCGCGTCAGGCGTGGCGGTCATCCACGTGGCCGCGAGGTGAAGCGCCAGGGCGGCGCCGTTGCAGGCCTGCTGCACGCTGATGGGCAGACTGCTGACGGCCCCCGACTCCTGCGCGATGTAGTGCGCCGGCGACCACATGTCGAATCCCTGGTGGTACACGTGCGCGTGCACGAGGTAATCCGACGGTGCCCGGCTCCACACCGCTCTCCCCGAGCGCGTCCCGCGCGGCCAGCACGGCCATTTCCGGTGCCGCCAGCTCGTTCGCGACGGTCACTTCCCTGACACCGATGCGCTCGATGTCCTCCGGGCTGAGCTCACCGGTGGGCGGAATCTCCTTGTCCGGCGGGAACCAAGCCGCCGCCGCCTTGATGCTCAGCCCATTGCCTTGTTCAGCCATCGACTTCTCCGCCCCTTCTCAGTTGAACGTCCAGGTGAACTCACGGCTGCGACCTCGACCGCCAGACTACCGACGGAAAAACCCTGGAGGAATATGAGAAATACACGACCGCAAGTGCACCCACAACGGACCCGACCGGCGCACGCCGCCACGAACCTTTCGTTACCCGAATCCCGATGCCCCATCAACCCCTATCACACCTCAGGAGGTGCAATTAGGGGTACGCGTAGGGGTGGAGGTGGGGTATCAGGGGGCTGACCCGCACAGTAAGGTCGACCGGGAAATAAACTGAAGCAGAATTATCTGCCCCCGAGCTAACGAATTGCTTGACAATTACAGGGAGCCGTGCGGCCAATGGCTGATGAAGAAAAGCTGCGTCAGTATCTGAAGAAGGCCACCGGTGAACTGCAGCGCACCGCCCGGAGACTGCACGAGGCCGAACTCAGGGATGCCGAGCCCATCGCGATCGTCGGCATGGGCTGCCGGTTTCCGCCCGATCTGCGCTCCCCGGCGGATCTGTGGCGGTTCGTGGCCGGCGAAGGCGACGGCATCTCGCCGTTTCCCGATGACCGGGGATGGGGCGCCGTCAGCATGCCCGGCGGCGGCGCCCGTGCGACGCCCGAACCAACGGCGTGCCAGGGAGGCTTCGTAGCCGGAGCCGACCGGTTCGATGCCGAGTTCTTCGGGATCGGCGAACACGAGGCGCTGGCGATGGATCCGCAGCAGCGGCTGCTTCTGGAGACCGCGTGGGAAGCGGTTGAACACGCCGGCCTGGATCCGGTCGGTCTGCGCGGGACTCAGACGGGCGTCTACGCCGGTGTCTCCTACTGTCACTACGGCGCCGGGCCGCAGGCGGTGCTCCCGGCAGGCGTCGAAGACCAGTTGATCGTCGGCGGCGCCCCGAGTACGACGTCGGGCCGGGTCGCCTATGTCATGGGATTGCACGGACCGGCCATCAGCATCGACACGGCCTGCTCGTCCTCGCTGGTGGCCATCCACCAGGCATGTCAGGGGCTGCGGCGCGGCGACTGCGAGCTCGCGCTGGCCGGCGGCGTCACGATCATGGCCACACCGGACGTCGTCCTCGAGTTCGGCCGCCGCGGCGCTCTCGCCGGGGACGGCAGATGCAAGCCCTTCGCCGCCGCCGCGGACGGCATGGGGTTCGGCGAAGGTGCCGGGCTGCTGGTGCTGGAACGCCTGTCCGTGGCACTGCGCAACGGCCACCACGTGCTCGCGGTGATCCGCGGGTCGGCGGTCAACCAGGACGGCGCGACGAACGGGCTGACCTCGCCGAGCCGCACGGCGCAGGAGGCGGTCATCCGGCAGGCGCTGGCGAACGCCGGGCTCACCCCCGACCAAGTGGACGCGGTGGAAGGGCATGGGACCGGCACGCCGCTGGGTGACTCGATCGAGGCCGAGGCCGTCATCGCCACCTATGGCGAGACCAGGACGGCCGACCGGCCCCTGCGGCTGGGCTCGGTCAAATCGAACATCGGCCATACCCAGACCGCGTCCGGGGTGGCGAGCGTGATCAAGATGGTCATGTCCATCCGCTCGGGCACACACGCGCGGACGCTGCACATCGACCGGCCGTCCACCTATGTCGACTGGTCCGGCGGGACGGTCGTACTGACCACCGAGTCGGTTCCGTGGCCGGCCGACGGTCGGCCACGGCGGGCCGGCGTGTCCTCCTTCGGCATCAGCGGCACCAACGCGCACCTGATCCTCGAGGAGCATGCCACTGCGGACGACGGATCCGCCCCGGCGCCGGGCGGCGCCGACGGTATCTCCACGCCCTGGGTGCTGTCGGCAAAGACCGAGCCGGCGCTGCGTGCCATGGCCGCGGAACTCGGCGATTTCCTCACCGCTCAGCCGACCCCCACCGCGGAGGTCGGAAATTCGCTTGCCCGCACGAGGGCGGGGTTCAAGCACCGCGCGGTCAGCGTGGGTGCCTCAGCCGGCGAGCACCTTGCCGCGCTCGCGGCTCTGGCCCGAGGCGAGGACGCACCCGGCTTGGTCACCGGTGCGGCCACCGCCGCGAAAACGGCCGTGGTGTTCACCGGCTGCGAGCCGGGAGCCGGTGACTCGACCCGGAGGCTGGCGGAACGCTTCCCCGCCTTCGCCGAGGCGTACGACGATGTTCGCACGCATCTGGAGGCTCATCTCGACCGGCCACTGTCGGCGTACCGGCATGCCGCCGTGTTCGCCCTCCAGGTGGCGCTGTACCGCTTGATCCGTTCATGCGGAGTGGTGCCGGACCTTGTCGCCGGCTCAGGAATCGGCGAGATCACCGCGGCTCATGCCGCCGGCGTCCTGTCGCCAGGCGATGCCGGAGCGCTCGCGGCCGCCGCCGCGGGTGCGTTCGACGCCGAGGACCGCGGGGCCGAGGACGGGCTGCGGGCCACCGCTGAGCGGGTCGGCTACGCGAAGCCGCGCATCGCGATCGTCTCCCCCGGCGAACCCGGCCACCCGGACCACTGGGCGGCGGGCGACTTCCTGCGGGCCGGCGCCGAGGACATCCTGTCCGGTGTGCGGTCGCAGGGGGCGACGGCCTGCCTGGAGCTGGATCCGGGAGCCGTCCTCACCGAGGACGGGGTCCTGGCACGCCTCGCGACGGCGTACACGGCCGGAACGGCAATGTCGTGGGAGGCCGTCTTCACCGGGACGGGCGCCGGCCGGGTCCGCCTGCCCGGCTACCCGTTCCAGCGCAAGCGGTACTGGCTCGATGCGCCGGTCACCCGGGACCGAGGCGGGAACGAGGTCGTCCGGCAGCCCGTGCACCCGCTGCTCGGGGGCACGATCGACCTCGCCGACTCCACCGAACTGCGATTCACCCGCACACTGACGGCGCGGGAGCCCTGGTACGTTGCCCAGTACCGGTTGCGCGGCACGCCCGCTCTGCCGCCCGCCGCCGTCGCCGAGTGGGCACTGGCGGCTGCGAGCCATGGAGCCCACGGCGGTGGCGGTGCCCGGACGATCGAGAGTCTCACCTTCGGTGAGCCGACCACTCTGCCCGGCACACTTCCACTGGCCCTTCAGGCAGCCGCCGAAACCCACGGCGCAGTCCGCCGGATCAGGGGATTCAGCGCGGATCCCGAGGACGCCGACCGTGGCTGGACCCTCCGGTTCACCGCCTCGACCACGGAGGAGATCCCGTCGGTCCCCTCCCCCGCGGACCTCGACCGGCTGCGCTCCCGGATGACCGAGCAGGATCCCGAAGCACTGTTCGCACGGCTCGGCGACGCCGGAATCGCCTGCGGCCCGGCCTTCCGGCAGGTCACCCGCGGCTGGTGGCGGGCCGACGACGAGGCGTTGGCCCTCCTCGAGACCGACGTGGCCGCCGCCGACGGCGATCAGTACGTTCTCCACCCCGTGGTGCTCGAGACCTGCTTCCTGACCGCCCTGCCGCTCGTCACCGGCACCGGCACCGGCACCGGCACCGGCACCGGCCTGTGGCTGCCGTCGGGCCTCTCCCGTCTCACCTGCCACCGCGAGCTGCCACGGCGGCTGTGGTGCCATGCCCGCCGTACCCCGGGCGGCCCGGTCGACCTGGAGCTGTTCTCCGACACCGGTGAACCGCTCGTCACCATCGCGGGGATCACGCACGCCGCATCCGACCTGGCCGAGCAGGCGGCGGCCCGCGCGGAGCCGGATATCGCTGAGCCGTGGGACGCCGACGAGCTGTCTCGACTCGCCCTTGAGGAGCCGCAGGCGGCACGGCAAGCGCTCACGGACATCCTGTTCGCCCGGGTGACCGCTCTGGTCGAGGGGCTCGCGGATGATCGGGAAGGCCTGCGCGCACGGTTCGCCGGCACCCGGCTGGGTGATCTCGGCCTGGACTCGCTGCGCGCGATGCGGCTCAGGGAGCAGTTCCGCACGGGGCTTCTCGTGGACATCCCGCCCCAGCGTCTTCTCGGCGACACCACCGTGGCGGAGATCGTCGACCTGGTCTGCCGGTCCCTCGCTGCCCAAAGCCTCGTCCTGACCGGCGACGAGGAGCCGGAGTCCACCGGACTGATCGAAGAACTCATCCTGTAACCCGCCAGGAAGGCAGGCACGATGACCACGGATCTCTTCGCCGAACTGCACCGCCGCGGGGTCAGAATGCGGCTGGTCGACGGCCGGCTTCACGTGACGGCCCCGCCCGGCGCCTTGACCCCCGAACTACGCGAGGAGATGAGGCTTCGCCGGGACGAACTCATCGAGATCATCACGCGCTCCGAGAGCGCGGACGAGCCGGCGAGCATCGATCCGCGGCCGACGGAGAGGCATGAGCCGTTCCCGCTGACGGACATTCAGCAGGCGTACTGGGTGGGCCGGACACCGGCGGTGGAGCTGGGTGGGAACTCGACCCACTGCTACCTTGAGTTCGATGCCGCGGAACTCGACGTCCCGAGGCTGAGCCGGAGCCTCGACAAACTCGTCCAGCGCCATGACATGCTCCGGGCGATCATCCAACCCGACGGGCGTCAGCGTGTCCTGCCCGACGTTCCGCCGTACGACATCCAGGTGACGGACCTGTCCGGCCTCGACCACGCAGCGCAGGAGGCCGGGATCACGCGGATCCGGGAAGAGCTGGCGCACCAGATCCTGCCCGCCGACCGCTGGCCGCTGTTCGAGGTCCACGCGACCCGGCTGGACGACCGACGGTGGCGCCTGCACCTCAGCCTGGACATGCTGGTCATGGACGGGTTCAGCTTCGGAATCTTCCAGCGCGACTGGTTCCGCTTCTACAGCCGGCCGGACTCCCCGCCCGAGCCCATCGAGGTCACCTTCCGCGACTATGTTCTGGCCGAACAGCGACAGCAGGGCGAGCAGCGGTTCGAAGCCGACAAGCGGTACTGGTTGGACCGGCTCGACCAATTGCCGCCCGCTCCCGAACTGCCACTGGCCGTCCAGCCCGGGCAGCTCTCCCGCCCGAAGTTCGCCCGACACCATGCCCGGTTGTCCCGCGACCGGTGGTCCGCCATCAAGGAGACCGCCCGGCGCCGGGGTCTTACTCCGTCCGCCGTGCTCATCGCCGCCTACTCCGATGTGCTCCGGCGCTGGTCGAAACGGCCCGAACTCACTCTCAACCTGACGCTGTTCAACCGGCCGCCGCTCCACCCGCAGATCGGCGAGGTGATCGGCGACTTCACCTCGTTGGTCCTCCTCGAGACGCGGCCCGAGCCGGATGACTCCTTCACCGCGCGGGCGAAGCGCCTGCACCACCAGCTCATGGACGATCTCGGGCACTCCACCTATTCGGGGGTCCGCGTCCTGCGGGAGCGCGCCAGGCGCCTGGGCGGCCGACTGGGGGCCGCGATGCCGGTGGTGTTCACGAGCATGATCGGCTTCGACTCCGCGTCCAACCTCACCGAGACGGCCCAGGTGTTCGGCGAGGTCGTGTACGGCGTCAGCCAGACGCCCCAGGTCTGGCTGGACTACCAGGTGCTTGAGGACCGGGGCGAGCTGCTGGTCAACTGGGACTTCGTCGACGAACTCTTCCCCGCCGGCATGATGGAGGAGATGTTCCTCGCCCACCGCGCGTGCCTGGAACGCCTCGGCGAGAGCGAAGCCGCGTGGGATGAGCGAGAGCTCGTCACACTCCCGGACACGCAGGCCGACGAGCGCGGCCAGGCCAACGCGACCGAGGCCCCCATCCCTGAGCGGACGCTCTGCGGCCTGGTCGAGGAACAGGCCGGACGGACCCCGGACGCGACCGCCGTGATCTCGGCCGACGGCGAGCACACCTACCGCGAGCTGGTCGACGACGCCTACCGGCTGGCCCACGTCCTGCAGTCGGTCGACGCGACCCCGAACACTCTGATCGGCATCATCGCCGAGAAGGGGTACGAGCAGGTGGTGGCCGCCCTCGGCGTCACCCGGTCCGGGGCCGCGTATCTGCCGATCCAGCCGCGCTGGCCGGCCGCCCGGCGGGAGCAGCTCCTCCAGCAGGGCCGGGTCGGGGTGGTGGTCACGACACCGCAGCTGCGCTCCGAGCTGACCTGGCCCGACGACATCCAGCTGGTGACCCTCGCCGACGCCGAGGTGCGGTCCGCGCCGACCACCCCGCCGCCGACCGGTCCCGACCCGGACGACCTGGCGTACGTGATCTTCACCTCCGGGTCGACCGGCACGCCGAAGGGCGTCATGATCGACCATCGGGCCGCGGCCAACACGATCCAGGACCTCAACGATCGCTACCATGTCACCCCGGACGACCGGGTGCTGGCGCTGTCCGCCCTCAGCTTCGACCTCTCCGTGTACGACATCTTCGGTCTCCTGGCGGCGGGCGGCAGTGTCGTCATGCCGGAGCCGAGCAGGTCGCAGGAGCCACGGCACTGGACGGAGTTGGCGGACCGGCACCAGGTGACGCTGTGGAACACCGTGCCGGCCCTCATGCAGGCGTGGATCGACGCGCACGATCCGGCCGCTCCCCCGCCCGGACGCAGGCTGCGGCTGGTCATGATGAGCGGTGACTGGATCCCCGTGGCACTGCCGGACCGGATCCGCGCGTTCTACCCCACAGCCGAGGTGATGAGCCTGGGCGGCGCCACCGAGGCGTCCATCTGGTCGATTCACTACCCGATCGGCGCGGTGCCCCCGGAATGGTCACGGATCCCCTACGGCAAGCCGCTCGCCAACCAGACCATGCACGTGTACGACCAGTGGCTCGAACCGAGCCTGGTCTGGACGACGGGTGAGATCTACATCGGCGGAAGCGGCGTGGCCCGCGGCTACTGGGCCGATCCCGAGCGGACGGCGGAGCGGTTCATCGTGCATCCCCAGACCAAGGAACGCCTCTACCGGACCGGCGACCTCGGCCGCTATCTCCCCGGCGGGGACATCGAGTTCCTGGGGCGCGAGGATTCGCAGATCAAGCTCAACGGCTACCGCATCGAGCTCGGCGAGATCGCGGCCCCGCTGCGGCGGCATCCGGGCGTCCGTGACGCGCTGGTCACCGTGGACACCAACCCCAGGACGGGCCGCCGCCAGCTGGTCGCCTATCTGGTGCCCGCGGAAGGAGAGGCCGCCGCGGGGCAGGCGCATCCGGACGCCGACGCGCTGCGGGCCGCGCTCGAAGAGGTCCTTCCCGAATACATGGTGCCCCGTCACTACCTCGTCATCCCGAAGGTGCCGCTGAGCTCGAACGGGAAGGTCGACGTGTCGGCCCTGCCCGCCCCGAGGGATCAACAGGCCCCCGGCAGCCCCTCCGCTCCGCGGGACGATCTGGAGCGGACGCTGCTGCGGTTCTGGCAGGAAGTCCTGGAACGCGATGACTTCGGGACGGAGGAGAACTTCTTCGAACTCGGCGGGGACTCCCTCCACGCGATCGGCGTCCTGGAACGGATCAGCACGGAGTTCGGCACGGCCGAAAGCCAGGACGACGGTCTGCGCAAGCTCTTCGACAACCCGACGGTCGCCCAGCTGGCCGCTGTCATGCGGGCCGAGGGCTAGCCAGGGTCTTTCGTTCGGATCAGGGAGCGCGATCTGGTGATGGGGGCGCCGCCTACGCGGTTCAGGCTGTGGGGGAGCTTCGCAATGCGAAGGAGGGCGGCAGGGCGGGATCCCTGCCGCCTGACGACAAGGCGGCGAGGCGCGGTGCCAAAACCCGCGAGCCCGGCATGATCCAAACGAGAGGCCCTAGCTGTAACGGGGGCGGGGCCTGGACCACCCGAGGCAAGCCTCGGCGGATCCAGGCCCCGCCCGGTCACGAAGGATTCACCGCCGCGCGAGCTCGTGCGGCGTCGCCTCCTCGAGATCGCTCTCCGGTTCCTGGCGGCTCATGGCACTCGGCCACCACATCCGGCGACCGAGGTCGTACGTCAGGGCCGTGACGAGGACAGAGCGCACCAAGAAGGTGTCGAGGATTACACCGAACGCGACCGCGAAGCCGATTTCCGCCGCGAAGACCAGTGGCAGCGTTGCGAGCGCGGCGAATGTTCCGGCGAGCACGATGCCCGCGGATGTGATCACGCCGCCGGTGGCCTTCAGGCCGCGCAGCGCTCCGCGCCGGGTCCCGTGCGTCTTGGATTCCTCGTGCACCCGCGTCATCAGGAAGATGTTGTAGTCGACTCCCAAGGCGATGAGGAAGACGAAGATCCACAGGGGAATCGCCGGGTCGGCTCCGGCGAACCCGAAGATGTGCTTGAAGGTCAGAGCACTCACACCAAGCGCCGCCGCGAACGACAGCACGACCGTGGCGAGCAGGACCAGCGGCGCGACGACGGCTCGCAGCAGCACGCCGATGATGAGGCCCACGACGACCAGGACGAGCGGGACCAGCAGGTTCCGGTCGTGCTCGGCGGCCCTCTTGTAGTCGAGGAAGATCGGGTTGCCTCCACCGACCTTGGCCTGCGCGCCGGGGACGGCGTGCACCACGTCACGCAGCTTGTCGACAGTCGCGAACGCCGCCTTGGTGTTCGAGGCGGCCGTCAGCGTGCCCTCCAGGTAGACGTAGCCGTCCTTCACCACCGGCACGGTGACGTCCGTGATCCCGGGCGTGGCGGCCACGGCGGACCGTAGCGGTTCGGCCGCGCCGGCGGAGCCGATGATCTGGACGGGATCGCCGCCGCCCGCCGGGAAGTGCCGGGCCATCGCCTGCTCACCGGTGACGGCTTCGGGCTTGCTGGTGAAGGAGTCCTTCAACTGCATGTTGTCCGCCGTGAACCCGATCAGGCCGAGCGCCAGCACACCGAGCACGACCGAGGAACCGATCCAGGTGGCTCGCGGCCGGCGGGACACCAGGTGTCCGATCCGCGTCCACGGGCCGCGCTGCGCCGGCTCCGGGGAGCCGAACGTCGGCCGGACCGGCCAGAACACCCAGCGCCCGAGGATGACGAGGAGAGCCGGAAGCAGTGTGACCATCGCGGCCAGAGCGGCCACGACTCCGAGGGCCAGCGCAGGCCCCAGGCTCTTGGTCGAGTTGAGTTCGGCCACGAGGAAACACAGCAGGCTCAGGGTCAGCGTCACGCCACTGGCGAGGATGGCCGACCCGGCGCGCTGCAGGGCGACGGCCATCGCCTCATGCCGGTCCTCGTGTCGGCGCAGTTCTTCGCGATAGCGGGCGATGAGCAACAGGGCATAGTCGGTGCCCGCGCCGAAGACAAGCACGGTGAGGATGAACGAGGTGTCCCCCTTGACCGTCAGGCCCCCGTAATGGGCGAAGAAGTAGATCGCGGCCTGTGCGACGACCAACGCCACACCCACGCAGATCAACGGGGCGATCCACAGCACCGGGCTGCGATAGGTGAGCAGCAGGATGACGACGACGATCGCGATCGTGAGCAGGAGCAGCGCCTTGTCGGCACCCGAGAACGCGTCGGCCTGGTCCGCGGCGTAGGCGGCGGGTCCGGTGACGTGCGTGGTGAGGCCGGGATGGGAGGCGAGGATCGACCGCATCTCCTTGACGGCGGCCTCGGTCTTGCTCGAGCCCGTATGCCCGGTGTCCCCGGCCTTGATGGGGACGGCGAGCTCGATCGCCCGGCCGTCCTTCGCGACCACCGGCCCGACGATGGGCGTGGTCACGTTCGCTAACTGCGCGAAGCGCCCGGCATCCGCCTTGGCCACGGCCTGGTCGTCCGCGGTGACGGCGCCATCGGCGCGCTCATAGATGACGACCGCCGAGCTGACGTCCGGCGTGAACTTCTTCGCCAGTGGGATGACCTGGGTCGACTCGGCATTCTTCGGCAGGAACGTGCCTACGTCGTCCTTGACGATGCTGTTGAACTTGCCGCTGAACATGCTGGCGACCGCCAGCAGGCCGATCCAGAACACGAGGACGGCCCATTTGGCCCTCCGGCCGGATGGAATTGCTGTTACTCGCATGGAAACTCCGCTGAAGGGTTCAGACAAGGCGGGTGCCGACTGCCTGGGGAAGCTTGACGTTCAGGTGCCGCAGCGCGCTCTCTTCCGTTGCGCGACTCACCCCCATCCTGCGGCGAGCGGTTCAACGAGCACGCCGCCCGGTGAGGCGAACAGTGCGAGCCGGAGGCGTCGCGAGCCGATGGTGGCCGAAATCGGCGCGGAACGCGCGACCGCGCCGAGCGCCAGCGCCCTTTCGTAGTCGGCCTCGATCGCGGTGCTCACAACGCCGATCGGGGGAAACCCGCCATCGTTCATTTGACGGTCTGCAACAGGTGCCGCGTCTCTCACGAGAATGAGCACGCACCTGGTCTGCGGCAGCGCCGACGGCACCGTGCCCCACGCGGCCTCGGCCATGACCGAGTCCCAGTGGACCTCGGCGAAACGCTCCCAGAAGGCTGCCTCCACGGCCACGTCGCGAACCCGGCACACTATCGCGCGCAGGCCCCCGGCTCCCCCCCGCGGCGTCGAACCATGTGTCGGTGCCGTGCGGACTCAGCGACAGGCACTGGGGAGCACGCGCCGCGCCGGACTCCGCGATGGCGTCCGCAATGGCCGGCCTGCTGACGAAATCGCCCACCCCTTCTGGAGGCGCGCACCCGAAGACACCGGTGAACGCCCCATCCCTGCGCGCCCGTTCGGCATGGTGCACGATCTCAAGCTGGATTCCTTCCTGCGCGGAGTAGAGCGCGAGCGGCAGAGGCGTCTTGTGAGGGGTGACGCGCTCGAAGTCAGCGGGGAGGTTCGCCTCACCGGTGAAGCCGTGCCGGAATCCGACTTGGCCCGCGAACCTCGCGCCCTCCTCGAGCGAGATCTCCATGGCCAGATGCGAAATACCCTCGATCACGTGTCGCCGCCATTCCCGTTCGTCCGCTTGGTGGCCTCCGCCACCACGGAGTGCGCAAGCTCCGCTTTCTCCACCTCGTTGATGTAGATGGCGTAACTTCCCTACATCACCATGTCTTTGCTCCGGCCGATGGTGAGGCAGCGACTGGTGCCCGGGTCCGCCGACCCGTCTGCCCACCTGTCTCGAGCCCGCCTGTCTCGCTCTTGTGGATCGCCAGTCAGCCCTGCTTGCTGTAGAGGCGGAGCGTGATCGGGCCGCATACGAGGGTGATGGCGGCGGTCGCGATGAGCGACCAGGCGACCGCGCCACCGGCGCCTCCGGTGTCGTTCATCAGGTCCCGGGCCGCGCTCGCGACATGACTGAGCGGGTTGACGTCGACGAAGGCCTGGAGCCAGCCGGGCATGGTGCTTGGCTGGACGAAGATGTTGCTGGCGAACGACAGCGGCATCAGCACGGCGTTGGCGATGCTGATGACGACGGCCGGGTCCTGGACGGCCAGGGCGACCGCGGCCCACAGCAGGGACAGCGAGAGCCCGAAGGCGACGACCAGGGCGACCGCGGCAAGCACGCCCAGCGCGCCGCCGTCGGGGCGGTAGCCCATGAGCAGGCCGAGGACCACCACGATGGCGGAGGCGAACAGGTAGCGGGCGACATCGCTGAGCAGGCCGCCGAGTACGAAAGCCCCGCGCCAGACCGGCAGGCCGCGAAAGCGGTCGAAGGCTCCGCTGCGCACGTCCTGGGCGAGACGGCCGCCGCCGTACATGGTGACGATGGCAATGCTCATACTGAGCACGCCGGGCAGGAGGACCTTGAGGTATTCGCCGGTCGAACCGCTGATGGCGCCGCCGAACAGGTAGGTGAACAGCACGGTGAACAGGATCGGGATGGCTGCCGAGTCGACGAGCTGTTTGGGGTCGTGCTTGAGCTTGAGCATCGCGCGCCTGCCGAAGGCGGCCGAGGCGGCGAGTGCACCGGCACGGCGGCGTAATCGTCCAGCGGCGAGCAGGACGTCGATCGGGTCGGGCTCCGCCGCGGCGAGGCACGGGGGGGCGGCAGGGGTACTCATGCCTTCAAGTCCTCGTGTTCGGTGGTTACCTGACCGGCCCGGTGGCCGGTCAGGGCGAGGAAGGCCTCGTCCAGGCTGGGCTGACCGAGGGAGAGATCGGCGATTCCCACCCCGGCCTCGGCGAGCTGGTTCATGACGTGCCCGACCAGCCGACCCGTGTCCGTCGCGTCAGGCCGGGTGGCGAGCAGCACGGACAGGGCGAGCGGGTCGGTGGCGGGCTGAACCGTCCCCTCCAGGGCGCCGGCCAGGATCTGCAGCGCTTGCGGATGCTGCTCGCCGTCGAGGAGCCGGATGTGCAGGGTGCCCGAGCCGACTCGGGACTTGAGCTGGGCGCTGGTGCCTTCGGCCACGATCCGGCCGTTGTCGATGACCGCGATCTGCTCGGCGAGTTGGTCGGCCTCTTCGAGGTACTGGGTGGTCAGCAGCACCGTGGTACCGGCTGCGGCGACCCGACGGACCAGCTCCCACACCTGGTTACGGCTGCGCGGATCGAGACCGGTGGTCGGCTCGTCGAGGAACAGCAGGTCGGGAGTCACGATCAGGCTGGCGCCGATGTCGAGCCGGCGGCGCATACCGCCCGAGTAGCCGCCCACCGGGCGGCCGGCCGCATCGGTCAGGTCGAACGCGGCGAGCAGGTCGTCGGCGCGTTGTCTGCTGGCGGCCCGGGACAGGCCCTGGAGCCGGCCGAGGATCAGCAGGTTCTCGTATCCCGTCAGGTCCTCGTCGAGGGAGGCGAACTGGCCGGTCACCGCCACCCGGGCCCGGATCGCGTCCGCCTCGGTCATCACGTCGTGACCGAGGACACGGACCATGCCGCCGGAAGGCCGGGTCAACGTGGCCAGGATGCGGATCGTGGTGGTCTTGCCCGCCCCGTTGGGGCCGAGGAATCCGAACACCTGACCTCGCCGAATCGTGAGGTCGATCCCGTCCAGCGCCCGGCTCTCTCCGTAGACCTTGATCAGACCGCGAGCCTCGATCGCCGGATCATCCCCACCCGAGCTTTTCTTTGGCATGCCGTAAGAGTTGCGCTATCTCTGGCAGCTTGTCAAGGTTATGGCCGAACGCATAGCATTTTGAGATGGACTTGCACGACGCCGCCACGCCACCACGCCGCCGCCGGGCCGATGCCCGACGCAGCATTCACGCCATCCTCAACGCGGCGCGAGTCGTGCTCGGCGAACGCCCCGACGCGAGCATGGAGGACATCGCCGCCGCGGCCGGCGTCACTCGCCAGACCGTCTACGCGCACTTCCCTTCACGCGACGCCCTGGTCGTCGCTCTCATCGAGGCCGCGGCCGCCGAATACCTCGCCGCGCTCGACGCCGCCAGCCTCGACACCGCCCCACCCGCCGACGCGCTGGCCCGGTTCCTCGACGCCGGCTGGCGGTTCCTTCGCCGCCACCCCCTCCTGCTCAACCCCGCCGCACCCGGGGCTCCGCGGCCCAACCGCAACGCTCTCTCCGACGTCGTGCCCCCGCGGCTCGAACAGCTCATCCGGCGAGGCCAGGGCACGGGCGACTTCCGCGCCTCCCTCCCCGCTGCCTGGCTCGCCGACGCCATCATCGGACTCCAGCAGACCGCCGCTGCACAAGTCGCAGCCGGGCGCGCCACCACCCAGGAGGCAGAGGCGTTGTGTTTGGAAAGCACACTCCGCCTTTGCGGCGGCGAGGCACGCCGCTAGTGCCCCGGCAGGCAACGTTTGCCCGTTGCGGAGCGGCGTCGTGGGGGCAGGGTGAAGTGCATGTGAAACCGGGGATGTTTGGCCGGCCACGTCCTGATCCCCGGCGTCTTGTGGGTCCGTAGTCGTCCATCTGTCCAGCACAGCACGCTCGTCCTCGCCCAGCAGCGTTCCAGCTTCGGACCACGACGCGGCACCGGCGCCCCAGCAGAAGAACTCATACAAGATCCAACGACGGACCGGCGCAGGACACTGGGCCAGTACCGCGACCGGCAAGGTCTGCCCCGTGCCAAGGCGGCGAACGGGGCAGACCTTGCCGGGAGAGGCACTGGTCACGTGGCGTCGGGGAGGTCTCCGTCGATGAGCGCGAAGAGCTCGTCGTCAGTGGCGGAATCGAGGGCAACCTCTGCCGCATCGAGGGACGGCGCCCCGTTCTCCGGTTGAGCATCGTCCCATCGGCTCAGCAGCGTCCGAAGGCGCCGGGTGATCCTGCCCCGCAGTTCCTCCTCCGGTTGACTCTGCAGGAGGGCCTTCTCAAGGCTCTCGATCTCGTCGAGCACCGGAGCGGATCGTGGAGCCGCCTCGGGGGTGAGCCTGGTGCGCAGGTAGCCGGCGAGTTCGGCCGGAGTGGGATGGTCGAAGACCAGCGTCGCCGGAAAACGGCAGCCGGTCGCGCCGGTCAGCCTGTTGCGGACGTCGACGGCGGTGAGAGAGTCGAACCCGAGGTCGCGGAACGCAGTGTCCGGGGCCAGTGCCTCCGCGTCGCCAGCGCCCAGCGCGATGGCGGCATGCGACCGCACGAGGTTGAGCAGGAACTCCTTCTGCTCGGCCTCGCTCAGCGAGGCCAGCTGCCTCGTCAGTCCGACAGCAGGGTCGGGCGCCGTGGCCCGGGGCTGGACCGGCGCGTTGATCAGTCCGCGCCAGAGCGCCGGAAGCGAACCGTCACGGGCGAGGGACCTGAGTCGGCCCGCGCGGATGACGGACGCCAGCAGAACGGGTTCGGCGGACCCTCGCGCGGCGTCGAAAAGGGTCAGCGCCTGCTCGGTGGACAGGGGGGTGAAGTACCCGGTGATGCGCGCCCGGTTGGAGCTGGTGATGCCGGCGGTCAACCCGCTGGTCTCCGCCCACAGGCCCCACGCTATCGACGTCGCCGGCAGGCCCATGGCCTTCCGGTGGCCGGCAAGCGCGTCGAGGAACACGTTCGCGGCCGCGTAGTTGCCCTGCCCCGGAGCGCCGGTCAGCCCGGCGCCGGAGGAGAACATCACGAACTCGGCCAGGTCGGCCTCCGCGGTGAGCTCGTGCAGGTGCAGTGCCGCGTCGACTTTGGGCCGCATGACCGTGTCGATCTTGTCCGGTGTGAGCGAGGGCAGGATCCCGTCGTCGAGGACTCCGGCGGCGTGCACCACCGAGGTCAGCGGGTGATCGGCCGGAACCGCGGCCAGCGCCCGGGCGAGGTCCGCGCGGTCGGCGACGTCACAGGCGACTATCTCCACCCGGGCGCCCAGCTCGGTCAGTTCGGCGCGGATCGTCTCCGCTCCGGGTGCTTCGGGACCGTGGCGGCTCACCAGCATGAAGTGTCTGGCCCCCTGCTCGGCAAGATGGCGCGCGACAAGGCCGCCCAGCGTCCCGGTGCCGCCGGTGACGAGCACCGTCCCATCAGGGTTCGTCGCCCGCGGAATTGTCAGCACGATCTTGCCGACGTGCCGGGCCTGGCTCATGAACCGGAACGCCGGTATCGCGTGGCGAACATCCCTGGCGGTCACCCGCGGCAACTCCAGAGAACCGGCGCGGAACAGGCTCATGATCTCGGACAGCATCTCCTTGATGCGATCCGGTCCCGCCTCGTTCAGCTCGAATGCCCGGTAGCTGATCCCGGGGTGACTGCCGGAGACGTCATCGCAGTCGCGGACGTCGGTCTTCCCCATCTCGATGAAGCGTCCGCCGGGCCGTAGCAGCCGCAGCGAGGCGTCGACGAAGTCTCCGGCCAGCGAGTTGAGCACGACGTCGACGCCCTGCCCGGCCGTCACGTCGGCGAAATGCCGCTCGAATTCGAGTGTGCGGCTTGACGCGATATGCGCGTCGTCCAGTCCGGCGGACCTCAGGACCGGCCACTTGCCTTGGCTGGCGGTCGCGAATACCCGTGCGCCGCGGTGCCTGCCCAGTTGGATCGCCGCCATGCCGACCCCGCCGGCACCCGCGTGCACGAGCACGGTCTCCCCGGGTCGTAGCCCGGCCAGGTGGAAGAGCCCGTAGTACGCGGTGAGGAAGGCCACCGGCACCGACGCGGCCTCCTCGTACGACCATTCCCGGGGGATCTTGGCAAGCAACCGGTGGTCGGTCACTGAGACCGGGCCGAACGCGCTGGTCAACAAACCCAGAACTCGGTCCCCGGGCGCCAGGTCATGTACGTCGCTGCCGACGGCGATCACCGTTCCCGCGCCCTCGCCGCCAAGATCTGTCTCATCCGGGATCAGCCCCAGCGCAACGACCACGTCGTGGAAGTTGAGCCCGGCCGCGCGCACGGCCACCCGTACCTCGCGCGGGCCGAGTGGGCCGGTCACCGGCGAGCATTCCGCCAGCGTCAGTCCCTCCAGAGTCTGGGTGCCGGTGCATTCCAGGCGCCAGGCGGCCGCTCCGGCAGGCGGCGTCAGGCTTTCGCCGCCATCGGTCCGGGCCAGCCGCGGCACCAGCAGTTCGCCGGAACGGACGGCGACCTGAGGTTCCCCGCAGGCCGCCAACGCCGCCCAGACTTCCCCCGATCCGGCATCGCCCGGGCAGGTACCGTCGTCGACCAGGACGAACCGGCCCGGGTGTTCTGTTTGCGCCGTGCGCACCAGCCCCCACACGGCGGCCGAGGCGAAGTCCGCGGCATCGTCTCCGTCTCGTGCCGCGACCGCGCCTTGCGTCCTGATCAGCAGACGGCCGGCGCCGAGGTCGTCGTCCGCCAGCCACGCCTGCACGACGCTCAGCGCGGCCGCGGTGACCGTCCGGACGCGAGAGGCCAACTCGTCGGCGCTGCCGCTGCCGACGGACTCGGGAACGCTCCACACCACCAGGTCGGGCGCGGGAGTTCCCTCTGCGATCGCCGCGCGGAGCGCGGCCATGTCGCAGTACGTGCCGACGGCCGCGCCGGAGTCGCCGAGCCGTTCGGCTACTCCCGTCCCGTCCGCGTCGAGCACCGCCCATCGCTGCTGAGCCGCCGTCGGCCCGGACTCGGACGGGGTGACGGGTGCCCAGGTGAGACGGAACAGCGCGTCACGCGACGCGTCCGTGGTCGTCGCGCGCCGCTGCCAGGACGATCCCGGCCGCACGACGATGGTTCCCACCGAGACCACGGGCCGTCCGTCGAGGTCCGCGGCCGTCAGCGTCACCCGATCCGGGCCGTTCCGCCGGACCTTGACCCGCAGGTCGGCCGCACCGGGCGCCACCAGGGCCACGTCGCTGAACACGAACGGCAGCCAGATTCCCTCACCCGGCGAGCCCTCGCCAGAGACGAGGATGCCGGCCGCCTGCGCCGCCGCGTCCAGCAGAGCGGGATGGACGCCGAATCGCCCGGCTTCACCGCGCTGCTGGGAAGGCAGACCGACCTCGGCATAGATGTCGTCGCCGACCCGCCATGCCTTGCGTATCCCGCGGAAGGCCGATCCGTACCCGTATCCACGCTCCGCGTACCCCTCGTAGAGCCGGTCTGTGGACAGCGGCTCCGCGCCGGCCGGCGGCCAGATCACGAGGTCATCGAAGTCTCCCGCGAAAGGCGAGCTGGTCAGCTCGCCGACGGCGTTCGTTGTCCATTCGCCGTCAACGGACGTTTCCTCCGGCCTCGAGTACACGGTCACCCGGCGCTTGCCCGAGTCGTCCGGGGCTCCAGCAACCACCTGGACCTGGACCGCGCCCGCCGGCGGGATCAACAAGGGGGCTTCCAGAGCCAGTTCCTCGATTCCGGAGGAGCCGGTTTCGGTCGCGGCGCGCAGCGCCAGCTCCACGAATGCCGTGCCGGGAAGCAGCGCCTGGTCACCGACCACGTGATCAGCCAGCCACCCGTGGGTTTGCGGCGACAGGCGGCCGGACAGCGCCACGGCGTCGCTTCCGGCGACGTCTATCGCGGCACCGAGCATGGGGTGCTCACCCGCGCGCAGCCCCGCCTTTCCGAGGGCGTCCCCGGTCGGCTCCGCGGGGTCCTGCCAGTAGCGCCGGTGTTGGAAGGCATACGACGGAAGGCCGACGTGGCCGTTCGCGCGGTGGCCGAGTACGGTCTCCCAGGCGACCGGCACGCCGCCGACGTAGGCCTGCGCGACCGAGCCGAGGAAATCGTCGAGGCCGCCGCGGTCGCGGTGCAGCGTTCCGAGGACGACCGCGGAGGCGTCCGCGTCGGCGATCGTCTCCTCCAGTCCCATGGTCAGCACCGGGTGCGGGCTCGCCTCCACAAACAGCTCGTACCCCCGCTCGAGCAGGGTCCGGGTGACCTCGTCGAAGCGCACCGGCTGCCGGAGGTTGCGGTACCAGTAGTCCGCGTCGAGCTCGGCGGTGTCCAACTGCCCGCCGGTGACCGCCGAATAGAACGGGATGTGCGAGGGGCCGGGGGTGATGCCCTTCAGCTGCGCGAGCAGTTCGCCCTGGATCCGCTCGACGTGCGGCGAGTGCGAGGCGTAGTCGACCGGGAGGCGCCGTACCCGGACATCGGAGTCCTGATATTCGGCCACCAGCTCGGCTATCGCGGCGCTGTCGCCCGACACCACCACCGACCCGGGCCCGTTCACGACGGCGATCGACAGTCGGCCGTCCCACCGGGACAGCCGCGCCTCGGCCTCGTCGCTCCCCAGGCCCAGCGACGCCATCGCCCCCTGCCCGGACAGCGACGCCAGGGCACGGCTTCGCAGCGCCACCACCCGCGCCGCGTCCTCGAGGGACAGCCCGCCCGCGACGCAGGCGGCGGCGATCTCGCCCTGGGAGTGTCCGACCACCGCGGCGGGCACAATTCCCGCGTGCTGCCACAAGGCGGCCAGCGACACCATGACCGCGAACAGCGTCGGCTGTACGACATCCACCCGGTCCAGGTCCGGGGCGCCGGGCGCACCACGGAGCACGTCGCGCACCGACCAGCCGGTGAACGGGGCCAGCGCCTGGTCGCATTCGGCGAGCCTGTCGCGGAACACCGGAGCCGTCTTCAGCAGCCCGAGCGCCATCCCCTGCCATTGGGAACCTTGCCCGGGGAACACCAGCACCGCCTCGCCGGAACGGGTGCGTGCCGCTCCCTGCACCAGGCCCGGCACGGGCTGTCCCTCGGCCAGGGCGTGCAGCCCGGCGAGCAGTTCGGTCCGGGCGGTGCCGAGCACCACGGCCCGGTGGGTCAGCGCCGCGCGCCGGGCCAGCGAGCTTGCGGTGTCGCGCGCGTCCAGATCCGGGTGGGCCTCGACGAACTCCGCGAGCTGGGCGGCCTGGCCGCGCAGGCCCTGCTCGCCCCGCCCCGACAGCACCCACGGCACCACCGGCAGGCCCTCCCCCGCGGGCCGGGCGTCCCCCGGCCCGGACGGCCGTGCGGCCGGGGCCGCGCCGTCGTGGGCGGGCGGCTGTTCGAGGATGAGGTGGGCGTTGGTGCCGCTGACCCCGAACGAGGACACCCCGGCACGTCGTGGATGCCCGCCGTCGGGCCACGGCACCGCCTCCACCGCCAGCTCGACCTCGCCCGCCGACCAGTCCACATGGCGGCTCGGCTCGTCGACGTGCAGCGTCGCGGGCACCACCCCATGGCGCATGGCCAGCACCATCTTCATCACACCGGCCGCACCCGCGGTCGCCTGCGTGTGACCGATGTTGGACTTCACCGACCCCAGCAGGAGCGGCCTGCCATCGGGCCGCTCCTGCCCGTAGGTCGCCAGCAGCGCCTGCGCCTCGATCGGGTCGCCCAGCGTCGTGCCCGTGCCATGCGCCTCCACCACGTCCACATCACGCAGCGCCAGACCCGCGCTCGCCACCGCCTGGCGGATCACCCGCTCCTGCGACGGGCCGTTCGGTGCCGTCAATCCGCTCGACGCACCGTCCTGGTTCACCGCCGAGCCCCGGATCACCGCGAGGACCTCATGCCCCTGGCGCCGGGCCTCCGACAGCGGCTCGACCAGCAGCAGACCGACGCCCTCGGCGAACCCGAATCCGTCCGCGGCCTCGGCGAACGCCTTGCACCGCCCGTCCGCCGACAGCGCGCGCTGCCGGCTGAACTCGACGATCACCCTCGGGCTCGACATCACGGTCACCCCGCCGGCCACCGCCATCGAGCACTCGCCCGACCGCAGCGCCTGGCACGCCATGTGCAGCGACACCAGGGACGACGAACACGCCGTGTCGACCGTCACCGCCGGGCCCTCCAGCCCGAACACGTACGACACCCGCCCCGACAGGATGCTCGGGGCGGTCCCGGCGACCGCGTACCCCTCCATACCGTGCGGGTAGTCCGTGGGACCGGCACCGACGAACACGCCGGTGCGGCTCCCCCGCAGGCTCTGCGGATCCACTCCGGCGGACTCGAACAGCTCCCAGGAGGTCTCCAGCAGCAGCCGCTGCCGCGGGTCCATGGCCAGTGCCTCGCGCGGGGAGATCCCGAAGAACTCCGCGTCGAACCCCGCCACCTCGTCCAGGAATCCGCCCTCGCGGACATACGACGTCCCCAGGTGATCGGGATCCGGGTCGTACAGCCCGGCCGGGTCCCATCCCCGGTCACCCGGGAACCCGGAAACCGCGTCCCGGCCCTCGGCCAGCAGCCGCCACAGCCCTTCCGGCGAGGTCACTCCCCCGGGCAGCCGGCAGGCCATGGCCACGATAGCCACCGGCTCGCGGAGCGTCGCCTCGAGCTCGTCGTTCCGCGCCCGCAGCCGCCGAGTCTCCTTGACCGATTCCCGCAGCGCCCTGGTGATCTCTTCGATTGATGCAGTCATCGGGACCTCACTCTCCGGAGTTCCGCTCATGGCCGTCGGCACCGTGCACGGCGCGGATCAGCTCGTCCACATCCATGTCGTCGACCGTGCTGGTCTCGTCGTCGACGCCCTGCCGGTCGCCGCCGCTCGGGGCGTCGCTCACCGGAGCGAGCCGCTCGTTGAGCTGGCGTGCGAGTTCCTCGGGCGTCGGGCAGTCGAAGATGACGGTCGCGGGCAGCCGCAAACCGGTGGCTGTGGCCAGCCGGTTGCGCAGTTCGACGGCGGTCAGTGAGTCGAATCCCATCTCGACGAACCCGCGGTCGACGTCCAGTGCGGTTGCCGAGCCATGGCCCAGCACCGCGGCGGCCTGCTTCCTGACCAGCAGCACGAGCGCCTGGCGCCGCTCGGCCGCGGACATCCCGGCGAACTGATCGGCTTCTCCTGCGGCGGCGCTGCTGCCGTTCGCACTGCGGTCCGACCGACCGCGACGCGGCGCCAGCAGGCGCATCACGGGAGAGAGCGTCCCCTGGGCGTCCTGCACAAGCAGCGCTTCACGGTCGATGTGCGCCGCCACGACCAGCGGCTCCCCGGCCTGGGCCCCTTGGTCGAACAAGGCGAGGCCTTCCGCGGCGGACATGGCCTGCGCCCCGGACCGGGAGAGCCGATCGCGGTCCAGCGCGTTCATCTGGCCTGTCAGTGCGCTGTCGGGTGCCCACAGACCCCAGGCGATCGACGTGGCGGCCTGCCCGCGCGAGCGCCTGACCGCGGCGAGCGTGTCGAGGAACACGTTGGCCGCACCGTAGTTGGCCTGCCCGGGATTGCCGAGCAGACCGGCGGCAGACGAGTACATGACGAACATGGCGAGGTCGAGATCGGTGGTGAGCTCGTCCAGGTGCACGGCCGCATCGACCTTGGGACGCAGCACGGGCGCCAGGCGCTCGCTGGTGAGGGAGGTGAACACCGTGTCGTCCAGCACGCCCGCCGTGTGGACCACCGCAGTGAGCGGGTGTTCCTCCGGAATCCCGGCCAGCAGGTC
Source organism: Streptomyces colonosanans (assembly GCF_001866645.1). Classification (GTDB taxonomy): domain Bacteria; phylum Actinomycetota; class Actinomycetes; order Streptomycetales; family Streptomycetaceae; genus Streptomyces; species Streptomyces colonosanans. The sequence continues at coordinate 70,260 of NZ_MLYP01000058.1, read as the reverse complement.
CGCCAGGGCCTCGCGATCGGCGATGTCGCAGGCGGCCAACCGCACGTCGGCACCCAACCCGACCAGCTCCGCGCGCAATTCCTCGGCGCCCGACGCGTTGGCGCCCTGGCGACTCGCCAGCACGATGTGGCGCATCCCCCAGGGGCCGGCCATGTGCTTCGCCACCAGGGCACCCAGCGTTCCGGTGCCGCCGGTGATCAGCACCGTGCCCTCGGGATCGGGAGCGGCCGGGATCGTCAGGACGAGCTTGCCGACGTGCTTGGCCTGCGCCATGAAGCGGAAGGCCTCGGGTGCGTCACGGACGTCCCAGGTGCGGACGGGCAGCGGCCGCACGGCGCCGTCCTGCAGCAGCCCGACGACATCGGTCAGCACGGTCCGGACCGACTCCGGGCTCATGTCCGGCACCAGGTCCACCGGCCGGTACACCACGCCCGGATGTGCGTCGGCGACCTGCTCCGGGTCCCGGCGGTCGGTCTTGCCCAGCTCGACGAAATGACCGCCCTTGGGCAGCAGACGCAGCGAGGCGTCGACGAGTTCACCGGTCAGCGAATTGACGACCACGTCGACCCCCGCACCGTCGGTGGCGGCGAGCACCCGGTCGGCGAACGCGGAGTCCCGCGACGAGGAGATGTGGGCGTCGTCCAGGCCCATGAGCCGCAGCGCGTCGTGCTTGGACGGGCTGGCCGTGGCGAACACCTCGGCGCCCAGATGGCGGGCGATCTGGACCGCCGCTGTGCCGACTCCGCCGGCCGCCGCGTGGATGAGGACCCGCTGCCCGGGGCACAGACCCGCCGCGTCGTTCAGGGCGAAGTAGGCGGTCAGGAAGGCGGAGGGGACCGAGGCCGCCTGCTCGAACGACCAGTCCTCGGGGATCGGGACCAGCCAGCGGTGGTCGGTGACCGTTTCGGTGCCGAACGCGCGCGGCATCAGCCCCATGACCCTGTCCCCGGGCTTCAGACCGGTCACGCCGGAACCGACCGACTGGACGACGCCGGCCCCTTCACCGCCGATGAACAGGCCGTCGTCCGGGGGCAGCCCCAGAGCAACCAGGAGATCGTGGAAGCTGATCCCGGCCGCACGGACCCGTACCCGCACCTGATCCGCTGCCAGGGGCTCTCCGGTCTCCGGGCACGCCGCCACCGTCATGGCGTCCAGGACGCCGGCCGGGTCCGGTTCGAGCCGCCACCGGCCGCCGAGCGGCGGCGTCAGCCTGCCCTGCGGCGTGCCCGCTGTCGCCAGTCTGGGGATCAGCAGCGCGCCGCGCCGGATCGCGAACTGCGGCTCGTCGCCGACCAGCGCATGCGCGAGCGCGGCCGTGGAGTCGTGCTCGTCCAGGTCGGCGAGGACGATCCGGCCCGGGTTCTCGGCCTGCGCTGAGCGGACCAGCCCCCACACCGGCGCCGCGGCAAGGTCGTACACGTCGTCGGGGTCCCCGGCCGGGAGCGCCCGGCGGGTGACCACGACCAGCCGCGTATCGACCGTCCGGTCGTCGGCCAGCCAGGCCTGGACGTCGTGCAGCACCGTGCTGGCCAGGTCGAGGACCTGACCGGGCAGCCCGGCGCCGGCCACCGTCGCACAGGGGAGCACCGCGACACGGGGGGACGGCGCACCGCCGGCCAGCGCGCCGAGCAGGGCGGCCACATCGGGATAGGAGTGGAACGGAATCCCCGACGCCGGCAGCGAGCCGGCCAGGCCGAAGGCGTCCTCGCCGATGACGGCCCAGTCGCCGCCGACGCTGGTCCTGGGCGTCGGCAGCGGGACCCAGTCCAGTTGGAACAAGGACCGGTTGGCCGGGCCCGCCGCCGCCGAAAGCTGTTCGGCCGAAACCGGCCGGGTCACCAGGCGTTCGATCGCCAGAACCGGGTCGCCGCTCTCGTCCGCCGCGGTCAGTGCCACCGCGCCCGGACCCGTCGGCGAGATGCGCACGCGCAGCGTTCGCGCGCCGGATGCGAACAGCGACACGCCCGCCAGGCTGAACGGCAGCCGCACCGTCCTGCCCTGGCCGTCGCCCTGGTCGGCGGACGGGGCGAGCACCATCGCGTGCAGCGCCGCGTCGAGCAGCGCGGGGTGCATGCCGTACCGGTCCGCCTCATCCTGCACCTGGGCAGGCGGCGCCACCTCGGCGTAGACCTCGTCGCCGCGCCGCCACGCGCGGGCCAGGCCCTGGAACGACGGCCCGTAGGTGTAGCCGGCCTCCGCTCCCGCCGCGTAGAAGGCGTCCGGGTCGAGCGGCACCGCCTCGGCACCGGGCGGCGGCCAGGCGGCCAGCGAGGCAGCGGCGGTGTTGCCGGCTGTGGCCAGGAGCGCCGACGCGTGCCGCGTCCAGTCCCTGTCCTCGCCCTCCGGCCGTGAGTAGACGGCCAGCGGCCGCTGCCCGGAACCGTCGGGCGGGCCCACCACCAGCTGGAGGCGCACCGGATCGGTACCGTGCAGCAGCAGCGGCGCTTCCAGGGTCAGTTCCTCGACCCGCGGGCAGCCAGCCTCGGCTCCGGCGCGCAGAGCCAGCTCGGCGAACCCCGTCCCGGGCAGCAGAGCCACTCCGTTGACCCCGTGGTCGGCCAGCCACGGCCGGGTGCCGGCCGACAGCCGCCCGGTGAGCACCAGGCCGCCGGTGTCCGCCAGTTCCAGCGCGGCACCGAGCAGCGGATGGTCCGGCGCCGCCACGCCGAGGTCCGCCGGGTCCACAGCGGCACGCTCGTCGTCCATCCAGAACCGCTGCCGGTCAAAGGCATAAGTAGGCAGCGGGACCCGCCTGCCGTCGGGGATCAGCTTGGCCCAGTCCAGGTCGGCGCCGTTCACCCACGCCTCGGACAGCGAGGCGGCGAACCGGGCCATGCCGCCTTCGTCGCGGCGCAGCGAGCCCACCGTCACCGGCTCGGCGGAGTCGTCCGCCGAGATGGCGGTGTCCATGACCGCGGCGGTCAGCACGGGGTGCGGAGTCGCCTCGACGAACATCGTGAAGCCGTTGTCGAGCAGCGCGCGGGTGGCGTGCGCGAACAGCACCGGCTCCCGCAGGTTGCGGTACCAGTACGCCGCGTCCAGCTCGCTGGTGTCGACCGGCTCGCCGGTCACCGCGGAGTAGAACGGGATGCGCGCGCGCTGCGGGGAGATCCCCTTCAGCTTCGCCAGGAGGTCGTCGCGCATCGGCTCGACCTGCGGCGAGTGGGACGCGTAGGTGACCTCGATCCGCCGGATCCGGATTCCCCGCCGCTCGCACGCGGCGGTCAGGTCGTCCAGCGCATCGGTGTCGCCGGCCACGACGACCTGCGACGGGCTGTTGACGGTCGCGATCGTGAGCCGTCCCTGCGCGGGCGCGAGCAGTTCCGCCGCCTGGCTCTCGTCAGTCTGGAGCGACGCCATGCCGGCGGAGCCGGTCAGCCGGGTGATCGCCGTGGCCCGTACGGCCACGATCCTGGCAGCATCCTCCAGCGACAGCGCGCCGGCCACATAAGCAGCCGCGATCTCGCCCTGGGAGTGTCCGACGACGGCCGCGGGGCTCACCCCGTAGTGCTGCCACAGGCGGGCCAGCGACACCATCACCGCAAAGAGGGCCGGCTGCACCACGTCGACCCGCTCCAGGCCGGGCGCCCCGTCCGCCTGGCGGAGCACTGCGGTCAGCGACCAGTCGGTGTACGGGGCCAGGGCCTGCTCGCACTCGCGAATGTATCCGGCGAACTCCGGGGAGGTGTCCAGCAGTTCGACGGCCATCCCGGACCACTGGGAGCCCTGTCCGGGGAAGACGAAGACGACCCGCGGCTTGCGCCGTGCGCTGCCGTGCACCAGCCCGGGGTCCGGCTCGCCGTCGGCCAGCCGGGTGAGTCGACCGAGGTAGTCGTCCCGCTCGGCTCCGAGCACCACCGCGCGGTGCGGCAGCGCCGCTCGCGCGGCGGCCAGGCTCCAGCCGATGTCGCGCGGCTGCGCACCGGACTCGTCCGCGAGCAGCCGCCGCAGCTTGCCCGCCTGCTGCCGCAGCGAAGCCGCGGACGCCGCCGAGACGGGCCAGGGAACCTGCGGGGCAGCCGGATCGGGCGCGGTGTCTTCCTGCTTCTCCTGCTGTTCGGCCGACGGCTGTTCGAGGATGAGGTGGACGTTGGTGCCGCTGACCCCGAACGAGGACACCCCCGCGCGCCGCGGGCGCCCATCGTCGGGCCACGGCACCGCCTCCACCGCCAGCTCGACCTCGCCCGCGGACCAGTCCACATTGCGGCTCGGCTCGTCGACGTGCAGCGTCGCGGGCACCACGCCGTGCTGCATGGCCAGCACCATCTTCATCACACCGACCGCGCCGGCCGCGGCCTGCGTGTGGCCGATGTTGGACTTCACCGACCCCAGCAGGAGCGGCCTGCCCGCGGGCCGGTCCTGCCCGTAGGTCGCCAGCAGCGCCTGCGCCTCGATCGGGTCGCCCAGCGTCGTGCCCGTGCCATGCGCCTCCACCACGTCCACATCGCGCAGCGCCAGGCCCGCGTTGGCCACCGCCTGGCGGATCACCCGCTGCTGGGACGGACCGTTCGGCGCCGTCAGCCCGTTCGACGCACCGTCCTGGTTCACCGCCGAGCCCCGGATCACCGCGAGGACTTCATGCCCCTGGCGCCGGGCCTCCGACAGCGGCTCGACCAGCAGGAGGCCGAGGCCCTCGGCGAACCCGGTTCCGTCCGCGGCCTCGGCGAACGCCTTGCATCGCCCGTCCGCCGACAGCGCGCGCTGCCGGCTGAACTCGACGAAGACCTTCGGGCTCGATATCACCGCCACGCCGCCGGCCACCGCCATCGAGCACTCGCCCGACCGCAGCGCCTGGCACGCCATGTGCAGCGACACCAGGGACGACGAACACGCCGTGTCGACCGTCACCGCCGGGCCCTCCAGCCCGAACACGTACGACACCCGCCCCGATATGACAGCCGGTGTGCTTCCGGTGACCGCGTAACCCTCCGCGGCGGCCGGCGCCAGCGGTGCCCCGGTCGCGTAGTCCGTCGGACCGGCACCGACGAACACGCCGGTGCGGCTCCCCCGCAGGCTCTGCGGATCGATGCCGGCGTTCTCGAACAGTTCCCAGGAGGTCTCCAGCAGCAGCCGCTGCCGCGGATCCATGGTCACCGCCTCGCGCGGGGAGATCCCGAAGAACTCCGCGTCGAACTCGGCCGCCTGGTCCAGGAACCCGCTCTCGCGGACGTACGACTTCCCCAGGTGATCGGGATCGGGATCGAACAACCCGGCCAGGTCCCATCCCCGGTCAGCCGGGAACCCGGACACCGCGTCCCGGCCCTCGGCCAGCAGCTCCCAGTACTCCTCCGGCGTGGCCACACCACCGGGCAGCCGGCACGCCATACCCACGATCGCCATCGGCTCGTCGAGGGCGGACGGGTTCTCGGACGTCACGGCCGGTGCGGGCTCCGCCGCCGACGCACCTGGGGCGAGCTCGAGCAGGCAGCCGGTGACGGCCGCGGCGGTGGGGTAGTCGAACGCAAGGGACGCCGGCAGGCGCAGCCCGGTGGCCACGTTCAGCCGGGTCCGGAACTCGACCGCCGTGACGGAGTCGGACCCCATCTCGGTGAAGGGCCGGTCGGGGTCCACGTCGCTCGCGCGGCCGTACCCCAGTACGGTTGCGGCCTCGGTCCGGACCAGGTCCAGCACCGCCCACTCGTGCTCGGACTCGGGAGTCCGTGCCAGCAGCTGGGCGAGGGCGCTCGACCCCGTCTCCTGCCCGCCATGACCCGACGCCCCGCCCGCTACGCCCTGGACGTCCGGCAGTTCGTCGAGGAACGGCCGGGGGCGGGCCGAAGTGTAGAGCGGGGCGAACCGCTCCCACTCCACGTCGGCGACTGCCACGGATGTCTCGTCCTGGTCGAGCACGTGCCGCAGGGCCCGCAGTGCCTGTCCGGGATCCAGCAGCGGGAGGCCCTGCCGCTCCGACTGGCTGGTGAACATCTCCTGCACCGCCGGATCGTCGGCGTCCTCTCCGAACGCGTTCCAGAAGCTCCAGGCGATGGTGGTGGCCGCCTGGCCCCTGGCGCGGCGCTGGACGGCCAGTGCGTCCAGGTATGCGTCGGCGGCCGCGAAAACGCCGTTCTCGGCTGCACCCCAGACACCCGCGACGGAGGAGAACAGGACGAAGGCGTCCACCGTGTCCGCGCCGTCCTCGCTCAGCAGCTCGTCCAGGACGCGCGCACCCGTCGCCTTGGCGCGCAGGGTGGAGGCCAGCTGCGCAGGCGTCGTCCCGGACAGCGGGCCGGGCTCGGGGACGACCGCCGCGTGGATGACGGTGTGCACCGGCCGCCCCGCGGACCGGGCCTCGCTCAGCAGGCCCTCCATCGCGTCGCGGTCGGCCACGTCGCAGGCCGCCAGCGTCACCGACGCGCCGGACCGTACGATGTCCGCTTCGAGCTCGGCCGCGCCCGGTGCGTCCGGGCCGCGCAGGCTCGCAAGGATGACGTGGTCCGCGCCAGAGGCGGCCAGCCACCGGGCCAGGCGCCGGCCGAGCCGTCCGGTGCCACCGGTGACCAGCACGCTGCCGCCCGGCTTCCAGGCCCGTGCCGCGGGCCGGTCGGCCACCGGGTCACGTACCAGCCGCGGCACGTGCACACCGCTGTCCCGTATCGCCACCTGGTCCTCCGCGCCCAGGCCGCCGCCCAGCACTGCGCACAGCCGCGCGAGCGCGTCCTCGCCGGGCGAGCCGGGCAGGTCGATCAGACCGCCCCAGCGCTGCGGGAGTTCCAGGCCGGCCACCCGCCCCAGGCCCCAGACCTGGGCCTGCGCGGGCGATGCCAGGCCCCCGCCGTCCACGCAGACCGCGCCGCTGGTCGCCAGCCACATCGGGATGTCGGCCTCCACGTCGCCCAGCGCCTGGACGAGGGCCAGGGTGGCGGACGTTCCCGCGGGGACGTCAGGGAACTCCTGGTGCGGGCGTTCGTCCATCGCCAGCAGCGACAGCACGCCCGCCGCATCCGCGGCCGTCTCGTTCCGGAGCAGGCCGGCGATGTGCTCCCGGCCGTCGCGCGCCGGGTCCAGCGTGAGCTGCCGCACGTCCGCGCCCCGTGCGGAGAGGGCTGCGCACACGGCCTGCGCGCAATCCCGGCCCGGGCCGGTGCCGGGAGCCAGGACCAGCCAGTCTCCGCTCAGCTGCGGCTCTCCGAGATCGGCGGCGGGCCGCCAGTCGACGCGGTAGCGCCAGGCGTCGAGTTCGTGGTCGGCGACGTCCGGAATCGCAGCCGGTTCCGCGTCGTGCCCGGCGAAGACCGGCTGCCAGTCCACATCGGCGCCCTGGGTGTACGCCTCGGCGAGGGAGGTCAGGAAGCGCCCGGTGCCGCCGTCGTTCCTGCGCAGCGTGCCCAGTGCTCTCGCGCTGCTCCCCGCGTGCTCGACCGTCTCCTCGATCGCCGGCGTGAGCACCGGATGCGGGCTGGCCTCGATGAACAGGTTGTGGCCGTCCGCGAGCAGCGCCTGGACCGCCCCTTCGAACCGCACGCGCTCGCGGAGACTGTAGTACCAGTACTCCGGACCGAGTTCGGTGGTGTCCAGCAGGCCACCGGTGGCCGCGGAGTAGAACGGCACCTTCCCCGGACGGGGCGTGATTCCCTTGAGGACGTGCCCGAGCCGCTCGCGGATCTGCTCCACGTGCGGCGAATGCGAGGCGTAGTCCACATCGATGCGCCGGAACCGGACGCCGTCGCGCTCACAGATGGCCGCCATGTCCTCCAGGGCCCCGACGTCGCCGGCCACCACGACGCTTCTCGGACCGTTGATCGCGGCGATCGACAGACGGCCGGCGAAGCGGCCCAGCATGTCGGTGACGGCCTCCGCGCCGAGGGCGACCGAGGCCATGCCGCCCTGGCCGGAAAGCTGCGACAGTTCGGCGCTGCGCAGCGCCACGACACGGGCCGCGTCCCGCAGCGACAGGGCACCGGCGATGTACGCGGCGGCGATCTCACCCTGCGAGTGACCGGCCACGGCTGCGGGCGTGAGCCCGTGGGAGCGCCAGAGCTCGGCCAGCGAGACCATCACCGCGAAGAGCGTGGGCTGGACGACGTCGACCCGGTCGAGCGACGCCGCGCCGGGCTCGCCGCCGATCACCGCGCCGAGCGACCAGTCGGTGAACTCTGCCAGCGCCTCCCCGCACGCGCGCATCTGCTCGGCGAAGACCGGCTCGGCCGCCATGAGTTCCGCGGCCATCCCCGGCCACTGAGCGCCCTGTCCCGGGAACACCAGGGCGACCCTCGGGTCGGTCACGGCCCTGCCCTGGATCAGGTTGGCCGCGGTCCGGCCGTCCGCGAGGGCGGTCAGTCCGTCGCCGAAGTCCCCGGCCTCGCCGGCCAGCACGACGGCGCGGTGCGCGGCGGAGCCCGGCAGCGCGGCCAGGGAGGCTCCCACGCCGAGAACGCTGAGCTCCGGACTCAGCGCCGTGAAGTCCCGTACCGCGGCGGCGCGTGCCCGCAGGCCGGTGTCGCTGGAGGCGGACATCACCCATGGGATCGCCGGCTGGTCGGCGCGGGTGTCGGCGATCTCGCGGTACCAGAAGCGGCGATGCTGCCACGGATAGCCGGGCAGGCTGACTGGCCGGCGCTGTGCCTGGGCCGGAGCGGGAGCGGCGCCGGTCACGAAAAGTTCCGCAGCGGTGACGGGGAGCCGGTCCACCGGGTCACCGGCGTCCGTCCCGACCCCGAACCGGCCGGCCAGCGGATCGGGCAGGTCCTGCGGCAGGACGTCGAGGAGCGCGTCCACGCCCGCGGCCGAGATGTCGTCGGCCAGACCCTCCGGCAGGCCGGCGGGCAGGTCGCGGCGTGCGCGCCGAGCCAGGTCGTCGGCCGACACGGCGAGGTCTTCGCCGTCCGCTGACAACTCGGGGATACGGCCCGGCCGCAGTTCGACGCCGGACACCTGCCCGGCCGCGAGGCGCAGCGCGTCCTCCAGGTCCAGCCGTCCCGCCGCCCAGGCGGCGCCCAGTTGTCCCGCGCCGGCGCCGATCACGGCCTCCGGTGCCAGCCCGACGGTCGCCCACAGCCTGGTCGCCGCGACGTGGTGGCACAGCAGGTAGGCCGCGGACAGGTCGGCCGGGGGCTCGCCGAACGGGTCGACGGTCGCGCCGGTCAGGCCGGTGAGGCGTTCGGCGCAGGAGCGCAGCGCGCCGGCGTACTCCGGCAGCTCTGCCAGCCGGTCGCGCAGGGCGGCGGACAGGGGTTCGGCTCCGAACCAGAATCCGACGGTGCGGTCCACCCCCTCGGGCACCTGCCCCTGCCGGGCGGCGGGCGTGCCGTTCCCTCGTGCCGTCGCCTCCAGGGCCGCCACGATCGCGGCGGCGTCCTGGCCGGTGACGGCGAGCCGGTGGCTCAGCCAGGAGCGTCGGTAGGCGGCGGTGAAGACGATGTCGTCCAGGTCGTCCGGGGTCTCGCGCAGCCGGGCGGCGAGGCGGCCGGCCGCCTGGCGCAGCGCGGGCTCCGCGGCAGCGGTGACCATCAGGACGTAGGGCGCCTGGCGGGGCGGCGCCGCCGGCTCCGGAACCTCCGGTGGCTGTTCGACGACCACGTGCGCGTTGCTGCCGCTGAAACCGAACGAGCTCACGCCCGCTCGCCGCGGGTGGTCCCGTCGCGGCCACGGGCGCCGCTCGGTCACCGCCGAGACCGGAAGCTTCTCCCAGTCGATGTGGGTCGACGGTCGGTTCAGCGGATGCGGTGGGAGCTCCCCGTGGTGGAGTGCGAGGACCGCCTTGAGCAGCCCGGTGGCGCCGGCCGCGGCCTCGAGGTGGCCGATGCTGGCCTTGGCCGCGCCGATCAGCAGTGGCTCGTCCGCTGCGCGCCCCGGTCCCAGTGCCTCGGCGAGCGCGCGGACCTCGATCGGGTCGCCGAGAGGCGTTCCCGTGCCATGGGCCTCGACGTAGTCGATGTCGCGCGGCTCCCAGCCCGCGGCCGCGATGGCCCGCTTGATGACGGCGACCTGCGCGGACGCGTTGGGAACCGTCATGCCGCCGCTGGCGCCGTCCTGGTTGACCGCGGTCCCGCGGATCACCGCATAGACGCGGTCACCGTCCCGCCTCGCCGCGCCGAGCGGCTTGAGGATGAGCGCCGTCGCTCCTTCGCCCCGGCCGTAGCCGTCGGCCGCGTCGTCGAAGGTCTTGCACCGGCCATCGGGGGCCAGGGCGCCGGCCCCCGACATGGAGACCGACACCGTGGGGGCGACGATCACATTGGCCCCGCCGACGACGGCGATCTCGCAGTCCCCCTGGCGCAGGCCCTGGCAAGCCAGGTGGACCGCTGTGAGGGAGGACGAGCATGCGGTGTCGACGGCGATGCTGGGGCCGCTCAGTCCGAGGAAGTACGACAGGCGTCCGGCGGCCGCGGCGAACGACGTGCCAGTTCCGTAGAAGTGGTTGACGTCGGCCATGTCGCGGGTGAGCAACTGCTGGTAGTCGGTGGTGTTGAGGCCGAAATAGACACCCGCGGCCCGGCCGTCCAGCGCGGGCGCGGGCTGCCCGGCGTCCTCCAGTGCCTCCCAGGCGACCTCGAGAAGCAGCCGGTGCTGCGGGTCGAGCGACTTCGCCTCGCGCGGCGAGACCCGGAAGAACTCCGCGTCGAACCCGGCCACCTCATCGAGGAAGCCGCCGCGCATGGGGACCTCGGGACCGGCCTCCGCCCAGATCGGGTCGGCCCGGCGGGCCGACGGCATCTCACGAACCGCGTGACGGCCCTCCGTCAACAGCTCCCAGAACTGCTCCGGCGAGCTCGCGCCGGGCAGCCGGCACGCCATGCCGATCACCGCGATGGCGTCGTCCGCCGGGCCGCCATCGTCCGCCGGGCCGCCGGACACGGCGGCCGACGAGGTCGTCTGGTTCCCGTCGTCGGCTTCCGGGGCGGCTTCCGGGGCGGCTTCCGCCAGGAACGCGCTGAGCGCTTCGATCGTCGGCTTCTCGAAGACGATCGTCGTGGGTAGCTCCAGGCCGAACTCGGCGGCCAGGCGGTCCCGCAGCTCGACAGCGGTGAGCGAGTCCAGGCCCTGGTCGAACAGGCCGCGCCGTCGCGCCAGCCGCTGGTCGCCGGAGAGGCCGAGAACCGCTGCGACATGCTCCTCCACGCGCCGCAGCGGGCCGCCGTTCACCCGCGGCTTCACGGCGGGGGCGGGGGCGGGCACGGCGGCCGGGGCCGGCAGGGCCTGTGTGCCGCGGGCGCCTGGGGCGGCGTCATCCGCAGGGCGAGCGACCATTTCGCCGATCACGCTGCCGTCGCCGTCGAGCAGGCTCAGGCGCACCTGCGCCGGTGCCGCGGCCGCCGGGCCGCGCCCCTGCTCGCCGGGCTCGATCCCCGGCAGCCAGTGCTTGTCGCCGCCCCAGGAGGGTACAGGCAGCGTCCGGTACCGCCCCGGCGTTCCGGTGATCTTCGTCCAGTCCACGTCGATGCCGCCGACATGCAGCTGCGCGACCGTCTTGTGCAGCCCGAGCAGCCCGGATTCGTCGCGGCGCAGGGTGGCCGTCACCGGCCCGCTGCGCTGACGGTGGCGGACGGCGTCCGCGAGCGGCCGGGTCAGCGTGGGGTGCGGGCCGATCTCGACGAACGCCCGGTCGCCCTCCGCGAGCAGCCGGTCGATCGCGGGCCACAGCAGCACGGGGTCGGTGAGGTTGCGTTCCCAGTAGCCGGCGTCGAAGCGCACGTCCGAATCGTCCGGCAGCACGCTGGAGATCAGCCGCACCGAGGGCGCGGCGACGCTGAGGTCGGCCAGTGCCTCCCGCAGCCGCAGGCCGCACTCGGCCACCACCGGGCTGTGGAACGCGTAGCCGCCGGGCAGCCGCTTGCACCGCAGGCCGCGCCCCTCGACCGCCGCCGCAGCCGAGTCGATGGCATCCGCAGGGCCGCTGAGCACGACCGCCTCCGGTCCGTTGACCACGGCGACCACCACCGGCAGGCCGGTGTCGGCGATCATGGCCTGGACCGTGTCCCGGTCCGCGCGGACCGCCAGCATGGCGCCCCGGCCCACCGTCTCCTGCAGGATCTGGCCCCGCCGGACGGCCAGCCGCACGGCGTCGGCACGGGAGATCGCGCCCGCCGCGTGCGCGGCGGCGATCTCCCCGACGCTGTGTCCGACCACGGCCTCGGGCCGGATGCCGCATTCGGCCAGCCAGCTCGTCAGTGCCACCTGCACGGCGAGGAGGGCGGGCTGGGCGATGTCGGTCCGGTCGAGTCGGCTGTCCCCGCTGCGTCGTAACTCGTCGATCAGCGACCACCGCGCATCCCGCCGAATCAGGGCGTCGCACTCGTCGAGGGCCTCGCGGACCACGGGCGAGGCGTCGTACAGATCCACCGCCATGCCCGCCCACTGCGCACCCTGGCCGGAGTACACGAACACCGGCTCGGGGGCGCCCTCGGGGTCCACGGCGCCGAAGTAGGCGCCGTCCGGCGCCTCCTCGGCCTCGTCCAGCGCCGCCGCCAGCTCCTCCGGTCCCGCCGCGACGACGGCGAACCGGTGCCGCTCATGGGTCCGACGAGTGGCGGCCGAGGCGATGAGGTCGCCGAGCCCGTCGGCTTCGGCGGTCACCCGCTCCCCCAACCTGGCGACCTGGTCGGCCAGGCCCGGTCGGTGGAAGGCCGAGGCGAGCAGCACGTAGGGGCCGGCCGGGCGACCGCCCGCGGGCTCGGCACCGGCGGGCTCGACACCTTCCGCGATCACATGGACGTTCGTACCGCTGAGCCCGGACGAGCTCACCCCGACGAGGAGGGGCCGATCGGTCTCCGCGAGGCTGACCGTGCTGACCGGCACCGCCATCGTGCCGCGGTCCCAGGGGACCGCCGTGGTGAGCCGACCGGGATCGGGCTGGGCGGGGACCTCACACGAGTTGACGACCCAGAGGCCCTTGAGCAGGCCGGCGATTCCGGCCGCACCGTCGGTGTGCCCGAACACCGCCTTGTTGGAGCCCACGTAGAGGGGCGAGCGGCCCGGATCCCGGTCCCTTCCGTAGACCTCGTCCAGTGCCATGAGCTCGACCTGGTCGCCGAGCGGGGTCCCCGTGCCGTGGGCCTCCACGTAGTCGAGGTCCGACGGGCCGATCCCCGCGGTGCTGAGGGCGGAGCGCAGCAGCTCGGCCTGGGCGAGGCCGTTGGGCGCCGTGATGCCGAGGCTGCGGCCGTCGTGGTTGGCCACCGATGCGCGGATGACCGCGTAGATCCGGTCCCGGTCGGCGAGGGCATCGGGCAGGCGCTTCAGGACGAGGACACCGCATCCGTCACCGCGGAGGATGCCGTCGGCGTCGGCGGCGAACGGACGGCACCGCCCGGTCGGCGAGATCGCGCCGATCCTGCTCATGAAGACGCTCAGCTCGGGCGTGATCATCAGGCTGACGCCGCCGGCCAGGGCGACGTCGCTCTCGCCGGACCGCAGGCTCTGACTCGCCAGATGCACGGCGAACAAGGACGAAGAGCAGGCGGTGGTGAGGGAGGCCATGGGCCCGCGCAGGTCGAAGGCGTAGGCCAGCCGGCCCGCCGCGAAGCTGAACTCGTTTCCGCTGCCGTAGTGCGGCCCGACGCCCTGGATTCCGAGCGTCTTGGTGTGCAGCGTCGCGTAGTCGTGGGCGAACATCCCGAAGAACGCCCCGGTGCGTGTGCCGCGCCAGGCGTCCGCGGGCCGCCCGGAGTCGCTCATCGCCTCCCAGGCCACCTCGAGCATCAGCCGCTGCTGGGGATCCATCGCACTCGCCTCGCGTGGCGAGACCCCGAAATAGGAGGCGTCGAACCGGTCGATCTCCTCCAGGAAGCCTCCGACATGACTGGCCGTGCCCGGACCAGAGCCGCCCGGGCCGACGAACCCGCGATCCCAGCGGCTCGCGGGAACGTCCTGGAAGACGGTGGTCGCTGACCTGAGCGCCGCGCCGAAGGAGTCGAGATCGCGGGCGCCGCCGGGGAACCGGCAGCCGATGCCGACGACGGCGATCGGCGTGGCGTACGGGCTCATCAGCGGTCGTTCTGCCATTGAAGATATTCCTTGTCTACAATGATCTTCCGCAATTCGGCATCGGGATCCCGTGGGATACCGGGGAGGGCGACCGATGGGTGAGCCGCACCTCGCGGGGTCTGGCTACGTCGCCGTCTGGGTGGGAGTGGGCGCGACACCCGGGGGCGAGCCGCTCGGCCTGGACCAGCGCGCCTGGCGATATCGCCAGGCGCGGGCCACCGCACATCGGGTCGGCCGGCGACTGGTCGCGGCGTACACGTCATGTCCGCCGGACCGACAGGTCTGGGAGCGCGACGGCCGGGGGCGCCCGCTGGTCGTCGACCCCGGCGGCCTCCATGTGAGCCTCAGTCATGCCGAGGCCGTGGTGGCTGCCGCCCTGTCGTGGGACGCTCCGGTCGGCGTCGACGTCGAACGGCTGCGACCGCTGGCGGACCGCGACGCGCTGGCCCGGACGGCGCTGTCCGAAGCCGAACGGCAGTCCGTGGACGAGTTGCCGGAGGCGCTCAGGGACGCGCAGGTGCTCCGCTTCTGGACCCGCAAGGAGGCCGTGGCGAAGGCCCTCGGCACCGGGCTCGCCACGAACCTGCGCGGCATCGTCACGACGACCCACGGCGCTGTGGTGTCGCTTCCGGACGAGTGCGGCGACATCTCCGCGTGGTCGCTGGCCGATCTTCCCGTCCGGGACGATGTGATCGCCTCCGTCACGGTCCGGGCGCCGGGCGTCCGGGTTCTGCCCCGGACGCTCGCGCTCCCCGCGGATGAGGGCTGAACCGGCCCGAGCGGCAATGCTGGTCACGACCTGGAGCTCCTTGGTACGTCCGCGGGGCAGGTGCCCCGGCAGGCAACGTCTGCCCGTCGAGGAGCGGCGTCCGGTGCGTTCCCCCACGCTCGGCTCGCGCGGGCGGTGCCCCCACCGGCGTGCCGGCCGGAAGCCCTCGTACGGGACGTACTCGGGCTTCCGGCCGGTGCGGCGAGTGGGGGTACCCCCTGCTCGAAGAGCTTGGGGGAGCGTGCCGGGCATCGCGACGGGGCGAACGTTGCCTGTTGGGGCACTAGAAGGCCGGAGCCAGGACCGGGGCACGGAGCGTGCCCAGGTGCGAGTGCCACAGGTGGGAGGGGTCCTCCTCGACTGCGGTCACGGTCTCCCGCATGACGCGCAGGACCTCCGGCTCCTCCTCGTCGTAGAGGTCGCCCTGCAGCAACCGGATGATGTCCAGCCGGTACCGCGGGTCCTGCACGAACGTGGTGAACAGGATGTTCAGCCGGTAGTAGACCGAGATGAACTCGTACCAGTTGCGGGTGCCGTTGCGGATCTGCTTCTCGTAGGTGGCGAACCTGGCCTGCGAGAAGTCGTCGTCCTCGGCGGCCGCGACGATGTCACGGCAGGCCAGCCGCGCGCTGTTGAGCGCGACGCTCACTCCGCTGGAAAAGATCGGGTCGACGAATCGCGCGGCGTCACCGAGCAGCACGTACCGGTCGCCGCAGATCTGCCGCATGGCGTAGCTGTAGTCGCCCTCGACCTTGAAGGGCGTCACCTGCTCCGTCTTCTTCAGCGCCTCGTACAGGTCCGGCCGGCTCTCCACGAAGCTCCAGAAGAACTTGTCGCGGTCCATGTTCGCTTCGGCGAACCGGTGCTTCTGGGTCACGACCCCGACGCTGGTGACGGTGTCGGTGATGGGGATCTGCCAGACCCAGGTGTCGCTGATCGGCAGGAAGTGCACGTAGATGTAGTCGACCTTCTCCGGGGTGTTGGCGACCGCGGACCGGTCGAGGCCGTCAAACCAGGCGTGGATGGCGTACTGGTTGAAGACGGGGTCCGCCTCCTTGAGCCCGAGCTGCCGGCCCAGCATGGTCTGGCGGCCGGAAGCGTCGATGATCATCTTCGCGGTGACGTCCACCTCACTCGAGCCCACCCGGCAGGTCAGGGTGACCTTGGCCGGGTCGTCGAAGTCCACGCGCAGCGCCCGGATCCCCTGGAACACCTTGGCGCCCAGGCTTTCGGCGTGCTTGAGCAGGATGAGGTCGAACTGGCTGCGGTCGACGTGGAACGTGTAGTCCCGGTCGACCCCCGGCTGGTCGCGCTCACTGAACAGGATGTCGGCCGCACCGAGTTCATGCGTGAGTTTGCTGGCCTGGGCGGCGGTGACGTTGCGTGACTGGGACGACGTCCAGGCCGCGCCGTACTTGCGCGGGAAGCCCGCCGCCTCGATCTTGTCCATCACCCCGGTCTCCAGCAGCACCCTCGTGGTGGCCGGAACCAGCGACTCGCCCACATGCGGCCGGGGAAAGTTCTCGCTCTCGAACACGGCCACCGACAGACCGGCCTTGGCGAGGTAGGCGGCGGCGCTGGAACCGGCCGGGCCACCGCCGACGATCACAACGTCATAATCGACACTCATCGTTCTCAGGCACCTTCCGCAGGGACGGCCATCAGGCCGGAAACGAGGTTGCTGATTGCGGCGATGTCTCGGAAGTTCGCCGCGTTGATCGACGACAGCGGCACATCGACCCGCAGTTCCTCCCGCAGGAAGTTCAGCAGGAGCGCACTGTTCATCGAGTTGAGGACCTCCCACTCGAGCAGCGGGGTGGACTCGGTGAGCTCGCCTTTCGGGTCACCGTCGAGAAAGCTCTCGCTGATGAAGGTCGTGATCCGCGGTGTGATCTCATCGAGGGCCATTGCGCCGCCCCTTTCCGTTGGGAGGTGGTTGTCACGGCTCCGGTTCATGAACTGCTCGTTCCAGACCCGCCGGCGCGCGCCGCCAGCGCCAGCCGGTCGATCTTGCCGTTGCCGTTTCTCGGCAGCGGGGAGCTGATCCGCACCTCGTCCGCCACCATGTAGCGCGGCAGGTGCTGGGTGAGGTACTGCCGAAGGGCCAGGACCCCGGGGTCGCGGCCGGACCGCGGAGCCACGAACACCACCAAGCGGGTGTCGACTCCTTCGCCCACCCCCACCGCGGCGGCCTCCGCGACATCGGCGTGGTTCTCGAGCACGGACTCGACCTCGCCGAGCTCGACCCGGTGCCCGCGGATCTTCACCATCTGGTCGCGGCGCCCGAGGTAGTCGAACGAGCCGTCGGGGAGAGTCCGGACCAGGTCGCCGGTATGGTAGGGACCGCTCTGCGGCGGCTGGCCCCAGTAGCCGGACATCACCGTGGGGCCGTCCACGACGAGTTCGCCCTCCTCGCCTGCGGCCGCGACTCCTCCGTCGTCCCGCAGCGCCCAGACCCGGTCGCCGCCTGCCGCGATCCCGATCGGCACCGGCCGGTCGCGGTCCATGTCCGCCTTCGTGACCTCGTGGAACGTGCACACGTTGGTCTCGGTCGGGCCGTAGAGGTTCATCATCCGTGCGCCGGTCCAGCCGGCCAGGTCACGGAGCTGCGTGATGGGGAACGGCTCACCCGCGAACAGCACCGTGTGCAGCGTCTCCGGCGCCGGACGATCAAGGAGCCCGCCGTACCGCATCATCACCGCGAGGGCGGACGGCACCGAGTACCAGACGCTGATCCGCTCGAGGTAGAGAAACTCGACGAGCTGTACGGGCGCGAAGGACAGCTCGGGGGGAATGAGATGCACCGACGCGCCGGCGCGAAACGCCACGTACAGGTCGAACACCGACAGGTCGAAGGCGAAGGGCGCGTGGTTGGCGAACCGGTCGTCCTCCCCCGGTGCCAGCAGGTCGTGCGCCCAGTCGACGAACGCCAGCGCGTTCTCGTGGGTCAGGCACACGCCCTTGGGCGTGCCGGTCGACCCGGACGTGTACAGGATGTATGCCAGGTCTTCGGAAGTCGTGGCGGCGTTGATGGCCGGCGCCGGATCGTAGGGGCCGTCGAGCTCCTCGTAGCGGACTTCCAGGCCGAGCTCGGCGGAGATCCGCGGAATCCGCGCGCGGTTCGTCACGACGACGCGCGCCGCGCAGTCCCGGGCGATGGTCGCGACCCGGGCCACCGGGTTGCTGCCGTCGACGGGCACGTAGGCGGCGCCGAGCCGGAGGATCGCCTGCATCGCCGCCACCGTCGCCGGGCTCTTGCCCGCCCAGAGCACGACCCGATCGCCGCGCCGGACGCCCTGGCGTTCGAGCCTGGCCGCGATCGCGTTGGCCGTGGCATCGAGCTCGCCGTAGGTGACGGAACCGGACGGCCCGCTCAGGGCCGGCGCGCCGGGCCGGCGTGCAGCGGCCTCGATGACGAGTTGGTGGAGGGTCACAGCCCTGTCTCCCTCGCGATGAGTTCCAACTGGATCTCGGTCGTCCCGGAGAAGATGGTGGTGGGCAGGCAGTCGCGCAGCTGCTCCTCGATCCCGGCGCCGGCGAGGTAGCCGGCCGAGCCGAACAACTGCATGGCGTCGAGGCTGTTGGCGACCGCGGCCTCGGACACGGCGGTCTTCGCCATGGCGATCGCGCTGACGTCCGTGCGGCCCTGTTCGAGCAGCCAGCAGGCGCGATACAGAAGCAGGCGCGCGCTCTCCAGCCGCTGCCGCATCCGGGCGATCCGGTGCGAGACGGCCTGGAACCCGGCGATCTTCCGCCCGAACTGACGCCTGTCGGTCGTACGGCCCACGCACTCGGCCAGCTGCCGCTCCATCAGTCCCAGGTATGCGGCGAACAGGCAGCCGCGCTCCCACGCCATGGACTGCTGGAAGATCGCCCCGCCGGCGCCCTCGGCCCCGAGCCGGTAGTGAGCCGGTACGACGCAGCCCTCGAACCGCACCCGCGCCGCCAGGCAGCCGTTCAGTCCCATCTTCGGCAGCGGCGGACCGACGACGACGCCGTCGAGCTCCCGCGGCACGGCGAACGCCGAGATGCCCAGGAACCCGGCGGACGGATCCGTGACCGCATAGGTCACGAACACGTCCGCGATCGGGGCGTTGCTGACGAAGGACTTCTCCCCCTCGAGCAGATACTGCTCGCCCGAGCGCGTGGCGGTGGTCCGGATCCGCCCGACGTCCGAGCCGGCCTCGTCCTCGGTCATGGCGTTGCCGGCGATCAGGTCGCCCGCCGCCATGCCCGCCAGCAGCTCCCTGGCCTCACCGGTCCCGAACTCCGAGACGGTCACGGCACAGGACAGCAGGTGCGCCGCGACCCCGAACACCAGGCCCATGTCGGAGCAGGAGCGGCCGAACGCCTCAAGGCCCAGCGCCGTGTCCAGAGCCCCCAGTCCCGCCCCGCCGTACTCCTCGGGCAGGCATAGCCCTGTCAGGCCGATGCTCGCCGCGTCCTTCCAGGCCAGCCGCACCAGCTCCGGGTCGGTACACGTCTCATGCTCGGCGAACCGCTCGGCAACAGCCGTGCCTATGCCGGCGTATCGTTCACGCTGAATCGGTGACAGCTCGAAGTCCATCAGTCGTTTTCCGGTATGTATTCGACCGTTGCCAATTCAATCCCACCTCTATGGCCGCACTCAGAAAGTGACGGTGCCGCGACATTTGATTTTCCTGGTCCGACGCACTCGGCAACGGTAGGTTCCGGGCGGGCGGACCCCAACCCTTACCGCACCCTTATGGGGAGAGTGACACAGCTAGGGGTACGGTAGGGGTGTCTGTCAGGGCACAATCGACGTACCGTCCACACGAGTTGCCGCACCGAAATACCGAGAGGCGCACAAATGCGCTTGTCTCGAATTCATGATTCCCCGTCAGTTTGTTGACGGGACGAGACTCTGCGTTCGTGCTGACGGGGACTCTCGGCTGCAGGCTCCGTCCGGAGCGTCGGTCGAGGAAGCGATGGGCGCCGGCGGCGGAGTCGGTGCGAACCAGGATCTGCGTCCGCCGCAGGAGTTCGGGCAGTTCAGCCAGGGCGATTTGGGCTGATCCCATAGGGCCGGCGGCGGTGTTGAAGCCTGCGTTGCCGGGTTGCGGCAGGGCGGCCACCGGCTTCCCGGACCTGGCCTGGCCTGGCCTGGCCTGGCCGTGGTCGACGTACACCACGAGCGGGTAGTGACCGTGGTTCTTCTTCCAGGTCGCAGTGGCATCCTGCTTCTCGGAGTGGGTGAGGACCAGCACACCGTCGATGTCCACGATCACCTGACCGTCGACAGCCGGACTCTGCGCACCGGCCAGTTCCCAGACCGGCTCGCGTACTTGGGAACGTGCGCCCCGGATCGCTGCAAGGGCCTTCGAGCCGGAGACGGCGAGCGTGTCGACGAGACGGAAGACCGTCGGATCGGAAGCCACCGGGCCGAACACACCCGGCTCGGCCGGTGCTTGCGCCTCGGCGTGAGTCCCGCCGCAGCCACAGTCTCTCTTTATTTGATCAAGGCTCGGACAGGCCCACTGACGACAGCGTGAGGCTGGCCTCGATCTTGCATGACGGTCTGCCGACGGAGTCGGCGGACCGTTTCGCGTTCTGTGGCCGATGGCGGGCAGGCCGGTGGCCCGCCGTCACCTCCCCGCCCCCATCCGGGGCACGGCCGTCGGCCAAGGACCAGACTCGCGAGCGGATTTCGGACCGTGCCCGACGGATGGCGTCCAGTGCCTTCTCACCCGAGGCGGCGAGGGTGTCCATGGAGCGGGAGCCGGTTGGATCGGAGGCGACCGGCCCGAAGACGGCCGGCTCGGATCGCAGGATGGCCATGCCCGGACCGCCTGTCGGACAGCCCGCCTCGTGAAAGCGCGAGGCTAGTGCTGTGACAGGCAACGTTCACCCCGTCGCAACGCCCGGCACGCTCCCCCAAGCTCTTCGAGCAGGGGGACCCCCAGAGCGGGAGGTGCCCCCACGACGCCGCTCCTTGACGGGCAAACGGTGCCTGCCGGGGCACTAGGCACGACCCGCGTCCTGCCGTGCTCCGGAGAGCACGGACGAGATCACGTCGAGCACTCCGGCCCGACAGTCCTCCAGGTAAAAGTGGTCCCCCGGGAAGATCCGCAGATCGAACCGGCCCAGCGTGTGCTGCGACCAGGCCTCCGCCTCATCGACGGAGGCCTTCGGGTCGCTGTCGCCGACCATCGCGGTGATGTCGCACGACAGCGGCGGTGCGGAGTCGAATCGGTACGTCTCGATGGCCGTGTAGTCGGCGCGGATCGTCGGCAGGACGAGATTCAGCAGCTCCTCGTCCGCCAGGATGCGCGGGTCCGTTCCGCCCAGCGCGCGCATCTCCGCGATGAACGCGGCCGTGCTCGCCCGGTGCAGCTCCTCGTGCCGGGTGAGGGAGGGAGCCCGTCGGCCGGAGACGAACAGATGCGCCGGTCCAGCCCCCTCCTCGCGGGCGATCCGGCACGCGACCTCGAAGGCGAGGATCGCTCCCATGCTGTGCCCGAAGAACGCGAACGGCTCCGCCAGCCGCGGCCGGATCGCCGCATGGATCTGGTCGGCAAGTTCCGGGATGGTGCGGACGCAGGGCTCGCCGCCCCGGTCCTGGCGGCCCGGGTACTGCAGGGCCAGCACCTCGACGTCCCCCGGCAGCGACTTCGACCACGGGTAGAAGTAACTGGCGGCGCCGCCCGCGTGGGGGAAACAGAACAGGCGTAAGCCTTCCGGCACCTGGCGGTAGACGCGGATCCAACTGTCGCTGTCGGTATTTCCCACTGCCATCACCTTCCTGGGCGCAGCGCAATTGACCGATTCCTCGGTCACGTCCGACCCTATTCCCCGCCCTAATACAGCGAACCCCTATCAGGCCCCTATTGTCCCAGCCCGGCATTGTCCGGCATTGACACGGCCCCTACGCTCGAATTAACGGCGTGGCAGCGGACATCGCAGGCGGGACGGGCGAATGCTCAACATGGATGAAATCACCGAACTGCTCACCCGGCAGTGGCACTTCCCTGACCTGGCGGACGAGGCTGCCCTGGCCCGGCTGTGGAGACTGGCCGCGGCTCAGGGCTGGTTCGACTTCGGCGACCTCGCCGCCACCGTCGCGCTGGTCCGGGCCACCGGAGCGGCAGCCTGCCCGCTGCCCGTCATGGACGGCTTCGTCGCCGTAGAACTGCTGGCGGAGGCCCCGGAGATCGCGGCCGGCATCGCGGCCGGCATCGCGGCCGGAGACGTCCGGATCCTGGTGGCGCCGACAAACCGGGCGGCCGAGACGGTGCCGTTCATGGAAGGCGGGATGGCCGCCTCACACGTCCTGGTCCTGCCGCCCGCGGGCGGACGCGCGTCGGTACGGCCTGTGGAGTTCGCCGTCCCGCAGCCCGGGCTGGCGTCGCCCGCCTGGGCCCGGCTCCACCTGGGCGGACCGGAGGCCGTCGTCGACGTCGATCCGGAGCGGGCCGGCCGGGCGCTCTCCCTGCTCAGGCTGGGCTTGACGGTGCGGGCGATGGCGGCCGCGCGACACACTCATGACCGGTCCATCGCCCATGCGAAGGTCCGCCGACAGTTCGGCCGGGCGATCGGCGGGTTCGGCGCGGTCCAGCAGCGCACGGCGACCCGCGAGATCGAACTCGTCGCGGGGGAACTCCTCATCGAGGATGCCGTCCGCAGACACGGCGGCGACGCACCGGACGGGATCCTCGCCACGGAGCTCGTGGTGTCCCACGCGGCCGCCGTCGCACCGCACATCCAGGTCAGCGCCCATCACACTCTCGGCGCGGGCGGATACTTCGAGGAACATGACGCCCCCTGGCTCTTCCGCCGGGTCCATGCCGACATCGCGCTGCTGCCGTCCTGTCCGCCACCGCGCGGAACGGTCGCCGACATCCTGATCGGGACCGCCACCGACCTGCCCGCCGTGGATTCCACTTCGCGGGCGACGGCGATGCGGGAACAGGTCCGCTCTCTCTACGCCGAGAATCGCACCCGTGCGAGGGTGTTCGCGAAGGGTGATGACCCTGCCCTGGTGGCGGCGATGTCCGCGCGGAAGTGGTTCGGGATGACCTGGCCCACCGCCGACGGCGGCCACGACGCCACCCTCACCGAGCAGCTCGCGCTGCAGGACGAAATTGCCTATCACCAGCTGCCGGTCGCCCACGCGATGGCCGCCGTCTCGGTGGTCGGCGCTCCCATCGTCAAGTACGGAACGGCCGAGCAGAAGGCGAGGTACCTGCCCCAGATCCGGGACGGAGGACTGACCTTCTGCCTGGGCTACAGCGAGCCCGAAGCGGGCTCCGATCTCGCGTCGCTGACCACGACCGCGATCCGGGACGGCGACGACTGGGTGATCAACGGGACCAAGTCCTGGATCGCCAACGCCCACACGGCGGAATACATCTGGCTGGCCGTGCGCACGGATGTGGACGCGAAGCTGCCGCTGGCCGGGATCAGCGTGTTCATGGTCCCGATGGCGACCGCGGGGATCAGGACGGAGCCGCACCAGGCTCTGTCCGGGCAGATCTGCTGCACGGTGAGCTTCGACGACGTCCGGGTAGGCGACTCCGCGCGCATCGGCTCGGCCAACCACGGCTGGCAGGTCATCACGGACACGCTCACCGGCGAACGGCTGCTGCTGGCCAGCGACATCGCCGGGATGTCCCGTCGGCAGTTCGACGAACTGCTGGCAGCCGTCCGTGCCGATCCGGACAGCGCGGCCGGCCCGTCCGGGTCGGACAAGCGAGCCAGGCTGAGCGGCATGGCCGTCCAGGTCCAGGCGGTCAAACTCCTGCTCACCAAGGCGGCCGAGAAAGCCGAGTCCGGCCCCGCGCACACCGCACGCCTGGCCTCGTCGATGGCGGGAGTGCTGGCCGCGGAGGTGGCGGAGCAGCTCAGCCGTGACGCCCTGGAGATCCTCGGCCCCGCGGCGGCCCTCTGCGCACCGGACGCCCCCGGCGCGGGCATCTTCGAGCAGGGCCTGCGTCTGTCCATCCTCGCCTTCCTCGGCGGAGGAACCAACGACGTGCAACGCGGACTGATCGCCCGCGGCCTCGGCCTGAGCTGACCGGACTCCCGGGGCACTCAGGCCGCCTGGGCAGGTCGGCGCACCGCCGTCCTCGGGAACTGCCCATGCCCACCCTGACGGCCATCCATGAACCGGTTCCCGGCCTCCGTCTGTGGACGCCGAACAGTGCCCCTCCGCGTCGGCCCGCCATGGCACGTTGCCTCGTGCATCGCGTCCCGTTGTCCTCCGCCCCGGGAAGCGATGTCCGGCGGACACGGCCGCGGTGTGCCCTGTCCGCAACGGCTTCCGGGATACCTCACCCTGGGCTGGTCACGTCCGCCGTGTGCCGGCCATCAGCGCGAGATACACGACGAGAGACGCCCCGAGCCCCACGGCCCACCCGTAGTCGGCGAGCGGCTTGAAGACCGGGATGAGCCCGTCGAGCGGGAACGGGCCCGCCTTCTTCCCGTCCTGTCCGAGCGTCGAGTACGAGCCGCCGACGGCGAGCACCCCGCCCACCACGAACGCGGCAACCGCCCGCCAGTTCCACCCGGCCGAATACCAGTAACGCCCCCCGGCCACGTACAGATCGGCCAGGTCCAGCACCGTCCGCCGCACGATCCAGTAGTCCGCGATCAGAATCCCGGCAACCGTGCCGAGCAGCCCGCCGACCACGCCCAGCCACGTGAAGATGTACAGCTCGGGCGTCGACGTCAGCTTCCACGGCATGACCAGGACGCCCACCACACCCGTGATGATCGCGCCCGTGCGGAAGTTGATGACCTTCGGCGCGAGGTTCGCGAGGTCGTACGCGGGTGAGACCACGTTCGCCGCGATGTTCACGGAAATCGTCGCCACGAACACCATGATGAGCGCGAAGAGCAGCCCGACGACGTTGTCCGTCTTGCCGGCCAGCTCCACCGGGTCCCAGACGGCCACCCCGTACACCTTCTCCGAACCCGCCGTCACCAGCACCGACATCAGCGCGAACACCGTCATCGTCGTCGGCAGGCCCAGCGCCTGGCCCCACACCTGCGCCCGCTGCCCCTTCCCGAACCGGGTGAAGTCCGGGATGTTCAACGACAGCGTCGACCAGAAACCGATCATGCCCATCAGGCCCGGGAAGAAGACCTTCCAGAAGTCCGGTCCCCAGCCCAGCTTGGACGGCTCGTGCAGCAGCGGGCCGAAGCCGCCCGCCTTGTGCGCGATCCACACCAGCAGCACCACCGCGCCGACGAGAACGAACGGTGCCGCCCAGTTCTCGAAGCGGCGAAGAGTGTCCATCCCCCGGTAGATGATGGCGAGTTCCAGCACCCAGAAGAGCAGGAAACACAGCCACAGGGTCCAGGGGTAGCCGCCGATCTTCCCCGCGTCCGCCCAGCCTCCGAAGATCTTCCCGAGGAGTACGAAGATGCCCTGGCCACCGATCCAGGTCTGGATACCGAACCAGCAGCAGGCCACGGCCGCGCGCACCATGGCCGGCAGGTTCGCCCCGCGTATGCCGAACGACGCCCGGGCCAGAACCGGGAAGGGGATGCCGTACTTCGGACCGGCATGGCCGGTCAGCAGCATCGGCAGCAGCACGATCACGTTCGCCAGGGCGATGGTCAGCACCGCCTGCTTCCAGTCCATGCCCAGGGCCACCAGTCCGGAGGCGAGCGTCCAGGACGGGATGCAGTGGGCCATGCCGATCCACAGGGCCACGAAGTTGTACGTGGTCCACCGGCGTTCGGTGACCGGGACCGGACGCAGGTCGTCGTTGGCGTAGCGACTGCCGGCCGGATAGGCGTCACCGGTCAGCTCGACGGCGCCTGGGGGTACGGAGGGTGGTGGAACGGTGGTGCCGGTCATCGGCGGTCCCTTCTACGGACGGGAGGGGGACGGGGAGAGGGTGCGGCCATGCGGGTGCCGTGAACTTCCTTGCTGTGTACGTAAGTCGCCAAGCCGGCGCTGCTCATGCGGTCAGGCGTTCAGCACGGGGATGACGTGCTGCCCGTACTGGTCGATCACTTTCTCCTTCGCATCGTGCATCGCGTACACCGCGAACTGGTCCACGCCCAGCTCCCGTAGCGCGCGCAGCTTTTCCACGTGCGCCTCGGCCGGGCCGATCACGCAGAACCGGTCCACGATCTCGTCCGGTACGAACGCGGTGTCCGGATTGCCGGAGCGGCCGTGGTGCGCGTAGTCGTAGCCGTCGCGTGCCTTGATGTAGTCGGTCAGCTCCTGTGGCACCATGCCCGAGTCCGAGCCGTACTTGGCAACCAGGTCGGCGACATGGTTGCCGACCATGCCGCCGAACCAGCGGCACTGCTCCCGTGCGTGGGCGAGCGCTTCGGGCGAGTCGTCCTCGGTGACGTACGCCGGGGCGGCGACGCAGATCTTCAGCTCGGACGGGTCACGGCCGGCGGCCACGGCCGCCTCCTTGACCGCCTTGACCATGTACTCGGTCAGATACAGGTCGGCGAGCTGGAGGATGAAGCCGTCCGCCTCCTCGCCGGTCATCTTCAGGGCCTTGGGGCCGTACGCCGCCATCCAGACGGGGAGTTCGGCGCCCGGCTTGACCCAGGGGAACCTGACGACCGTGCCGCCGCCCAGGTCGGCCTCCTGGCCGCTGCCCAGTGCCCGGATGACCTTCATGGCCTCGCTGAGGCGGGCCAGCGTGTTGGGCTTGCGGCCGGCGACGCGCATCGCCGAGTCGCCGCGGCCGATGCCGCACACCGTGCGGTTGCCGAACATGTCGTTGAGTGTGGCGAACGTGGAGGCCGTGACCTCCCAGGTGCGGGTTCCCGGGTTGGTCACCATCGGACCGACCGTCAGTTTCTCGGTATGCTCGAGGATCTGACTGTAGATCACGAACGGTTCCTGCCACAGCACGCTGGAGTCGAAGGTCCAGCCGTAGCGGAAGCCGTTGCGCTCGGCGCGCTTCATCAGGCTGATGACCCGCGAGGCAGGTGGGTCGGTCTGCAGGACGAGTCCGAAATCCATGAGCACCGCTCCTAGTTGAGGTACTGACAGGTGGAGCGGGGGGTGTAGACGCCGTGTCCCGCGCGTCCGGTGTACTCCCGCTCGGTGATGACCGGCTCGCCGCGCGAGAGGGCCGTCTCGACCCGGCCGGTCGTGCGCTTGCCCTCGTACGCCGAGTAGTCGACGTTCATGTGATGCGTCCCGGCGGACATGACCTGCTCGGCGTGCGGGTCGTAGATGACGATGTCGGCGTCCGCGCCAGGGGCGATGGTGCCCTTCTTCGGGTACATGCCGAACATCCGGGCCGGGGTGGCGCAGGCGATCTCGATCCAGCGGCGGCGCGAGATGTGCCCGTCGACGACGGCCTGGTGGAGCAGGTCCATGCGGTTCTCGACACCCGGCATACCGTTGGGGATCTTCGAGAAGTCGCCCCGCCCCAGCTCCTTCTGGCCCACGAAGCAGAAGGGGCAGTGGTCGGTGGAGACCACCTGGAGGTCGTTGGTGCGCAGGCCCCTCCACAGCGCGGCCTGGTGCTCCTTGGGCCGCAGCGGG
The DNA here is from genome assembly GCF_001866645.1 of Streptomyces colonosanans. Lineage (GTDB taxonomy): Bacteria > Actinomycetota > Actinomycetes > Streptomycetales > Streptomycetaceae > Streptomyces > Streptomyces colonosanans. Next base: position 43,078 of record NZ_MLYP01000058.1, on the reverse strand, counting down.
GTCGAGCACACGTACTTGGCGCCCTCGAAGTCCGGCTCGGCCAGGTTGTCGGTGGACAGGAACAGGTACTGGGGGCAGGTCTCCCCGAAGACGTTGAGCCCCTCGTCACGTGCCCGGGCCAGCTCCGCAACCGCCTCCTGCGCCGAGACGTGCACGACATACAGCGGGGCCCCCGCGACCTGCGCGAGCCGGATGGCACGATGGGTGGCCTCGGCCTCCAGGAGGGCCTTGCGGACCTCGCCGTGGTAGCGCGGGTCGGTCTCGCCGCGGGCCAGAGCCTGCTCGACCAGCACGTCGATCGCAATGCCGTTCTCGGCGTGCATCATGATCAGACCGCCGTTGTCGGCGGAGCGCTGCATGGCGCGCAGGATCTGGCCGTCGTCGCTGTAGAAGACGCCGGGGTAGGCCATGAACTGCTTGAAGGAGGTGACGCCCTCCTCGACCAGCAGGTCCATCTCCTTGAGCGTCTCCTGGTGGACGTCGGAGACGATCATGTGGAAGGCGTAGTCGATCGCGCAGTTGCCCTCCGCCTTTGCGTGCCAGGCGTCCAGACCCTCGCGCAGGGTGTGGCCCACGCTCTGCACGGCGAAGTCGACGATCGTGGTCGTCCCGCCCCAGGCCGCGGCCCGGGTGCCGGTTTCGAAGGTGTCGGAGGCGAAGGTGCCGCCGAACGGCAGCTCCATATGGGTGTGGGCGTCGACACCGCCCGGGATCACGTACTTGCCGGTGGCGTCTATGGTCCGCTCGGCCGTGAAGGCCTCGGCGGCCGGTGTGCCGGACGCGGCGAGGGCGGCGACACGGCCGTCCTCGATCAGGATGTCGGCGTGGATCTCGTCGGACGCGGTGATGACGAGGCCACCGCGGATGACGGTACGGCTGCTCATGCTCCCTTGTGCTCCCTTACCTGCGTGGACGCTCCGCTGGGATGCGGTCGGACAGTGCGGGTCGTCGGTGGCCGGTCGCGCGCACGCGGCAAGGCCGCGTGCCGGACCGCGGCCCCGCGCCCCGTTCAGGGGCACGGGGACCGGCCTCCGTTACGGCGTGGTCAGTGGGGTGTACGCGCCCGGCGCGCGGTCCCGGTAGAACTGCCACCGGTCGCGCACCTCGCGCAGCTTCGCCATGTCCAGGTCGCGGACGAGGAGTTCGGTCTCCTTGTCGCTCGCCACCTCGCCGACGAACTGCGCCTCCGGGTCCACGAAGTACGAGGTGCCGTAGAAGTCGTTGTCGCCCAGCTCCTCGACGCCCACGCGGTTGATCGCACCCACGAAGTACTCGTTGGCCACGGCCGCGGCCGGCTGCTCCAGCTGCCACAGATAGGCGGACAGGCCGCGCGAGGTGGCCGACGGGTTGAAGACGATCTCCGCGCCCGCGAGGCCGAGGGCCCGCCAGCCCTCCGGAAAGTGGCGGTCGTAGCAGATGTAGACGCCGATCCGGCCGGCCTTGGTGTCGAAGACGGGCCAGTCGGAGCGGCCGGGGCGGAAGTAGAACTTCTCCCAGAAGCCCTTCACCTGCGGGATGTGGGTCTTGCGGTACTTGCCGAGGTAGGAACCGTCCGCGTCGATCACCGCGGCGGTGTTGTAGAGGACGCCGGGCTGCTCCTCCTCGTACATGGGCAGGACGAGCACGATGCCGTGCTCCTTCGCCAGCGCCTGGAAGCGCTTGACGATGGGACCGTCCGGGATCTGCTCGGCGTACTCGTAGAACGCCGAGTCCTGGACCTGGCAGAAGTACGGCCCATAGAACAGCTCCTGGAAGCACAGGACTTGGGCGCCCTGCGCGGCCGCGTCGCGAACCGCCTGCTCGTGGACCTGGATCATCGATTCCTTGTCGCCGGTCCACGCGGTCTGGAAGACGGCGGCACGGATCACTCTGCTCATCGGAACCTCCGGTCGCTCGGTGTGCGGTGAGCTTAGGAAGTCCGTACGGCCGGTTTGAGTTGCACCGTGTCACGTCTGCGGGCCTCTGGCGTTCCACGGTGTCATCCCGGCCCGCGCACATGTGTTTCCCACTCGTTTCCACGGTGGCTCACCTGTGTTGGGTGTCGTGCGCGAGCAGCGCAATGTGCACGGAGGCGGCCTGTTCGAAGTCGTCGAGGTCGACTCCGAGACGAACCTGGATGGCCTCGAGACGGCGATAGAGCGCGGGCCGGCTGACGTGGTGGAGCTGGGCGGTGCGGGACTTGTTGCGGCCGGTGGCAAGGTAGGTCCGCAACACGGCCAGCAGGTCCGGCTCCGCGTCCGGCCCGCACAGCAGCCCGTCCAACTCGCGTTCGGCGAACGACTGGACGTGCGGGTTGTCGCGCAACAGCCGGACCAGACCGCGCAGCCGGACGTCCTTGAGGCGTACAACGACCGGCAGGTCCAGGGCGGCGGTGTGCTCGGCGACGGCGTCGGCGACATGCCGGGCCTCACGCAGCCCGGCGGGTACGCCCTCCCAGGCGGTGCACGCGTCGGCGGCCGCGACGACCGGCGCGCCCGCCTCCGACTCCGTCCGCAGCCGGGTGGCGAAGTACGCGGCCAGCGCCGCCGCGTCCTGGTCGCGGGCGAGGCTGAGCAGCACCGCGGTTGCCCCGTCACCCAGTTCGGCCACGAGCCCGGGCAGTCCCAGCAGGCGCAGGACGCGATCGAGGGCGACCGGGTCGCCGTCGCGTATCACGAGGGGCACGAAGGTGCGGCGGTTGACGGGCAGCCCGGCCGCGCGTGCCCGCGGCAACAGCTGGCGGGGCGGTACGACTCCCAGGGCGAGGTCGGTCAGCAGGCTCTGCGCGGACTGCTCCTCCCATGAGTGCGCCGCGCCGCCGAGCATGCGGTGCAGAACGAGGGCCTCGGCGGCACGCTCGGCCAGCAGCCGCCCGATGGGGCTGTCGCCGCGGTAGCCGCACAGCACGATCCGGCCCCAGTGCTCGCCACGTCCGCCCAGTTCGGCACGGACCCAGCGGTCGCCCTCGCCGACACCCGCCTGCCGGGCGATGCGCTCCCAGTCGCGCAGCACGTCGTCGACCGCGGACCGCTCCCCCGCCGTGGCGAGCACGCGGTGGGCGAGGTTGGCGAGGACCACGGGGCAGCCGGCGTGCAGGGCGATCTCGTCGAGCAGCCGCTGGAGCGGGGCGCCCGCGGTGATGAGCCCGGTCAGGGCCGTACGCACGGACTCCGACAGGCTCACGGTCGCGAACTTCCGCCGTACCAGCCGGGACTGGACCTCCTCGGTCAGCTCGGCGAACGGGAAGGGCCGATGCAGGACCACCATGGGCAGACCACAGCGTTCGGCGGCCCGGCGCATCACATCGGGGGGCGCCGGGAAGGCGCGGCCGAGTCCGAGAACGACGGCCGCGGCCTCCGCGCGGTACAGGGACCGGATGTACTCGACCTGCTTCTCCTCGTCGCCGGCGAGCAGCACCCCGGTGGTGAGGACCATCTCGCCGCCGCTGAGCATCACGCCGACATCGGCGGCCTCGGCGACATGCACCCAGCGCACCGGACGGTCGAGGTGCCCCGCCCCGGCCACCACCTCGGGTTCCCCGGCGAGCACCCGGTCCAGCGTGAGGACCTGACGTACCGACAGGACGGGTTCCAAGGCGGTGGTCATGGCGATGTTCCCTTGCTCAGGTCAGCGACAAAGACACCTCATGGCGGGGCTTTCGAGAAGGCGGGCCGTCACTGGACGCTGCTGAGGGCACGCTCGAGGATCGCCGCACCCTCCTCGGCCTCCGCGACGGTGAGTGTGAGCGGCGGGGCGATGCGCAGCACGCTGGTGTTGTGCCCGCCGCCCTTGCCGACCAGCAGCCGTCCCGCGCGGGCGGCCTCGAGCACGGCGGACGCAGCATCCGGGTTGGCCTCGTCCGTGCCGGGACGCACCAGTTCGACGCCGATCATCAGGCCGCGCCCCCGCACCTCTCGTACGACCGGAAGCGGCGCGGCGACGGCCCGCAGCCGCTCGATGAGCAGTCCGCCGACGCGCCGGGCGTTTCCCTGGAGGTCGTGTTCGAGGAGGTAGGTGAGGTTGGCGAGGCCCGCCGCCATCGTGATCTGTGTTCCTCCGAAGGTCGAAATGCTGTTGGCGTCCAGGCAGTTCATGACGTCGGCGCGGGCGACGACGCCGCCGATGGACATGCCGTTGCCGATGCCCTTGGCGAAGGTCAGGATGTCGGGCGGGCCTGACGCGCCGTGCGCCTGCCAGCCCCAGAAGTGGTCGCCGGTGCGGCCCCAGCCGGTCTGCACCTCGTCCGAGATCCACAGGATGCCGTGCTCCCGCAGCACCGTACGGAAGGCGGCGTACAGCCCGTCGGGCGGCGAGGTGAAGCCGCCGACGCCCTGGATGGGTTCGGCGATCAGCGCCGCCGGCGGGCGCGTGTGCCCGAGCAGGTCCTTGAGGTCCTCGACGCACGCCGCGATGAAGTCGGCGTCGCTGAGGTGGGCGAACGGGCCCCGGGTGCGGACGCCGCCGTGGACGTACAGGGTCTGCAGGGGTGACAGGGAGGTCGGGGACCAGCCGCGGTTGCCGGTGATGCCGACCGCGCTGAACGAGCGGCCGTGGTAGCTGTTGCGCATGGCCAGGATCTGGTTGCTGCGCCGGTACGTCGTCGCCAGCAGCAGCGCGGTGTCGTTGGCCTCGGTGCCGGACGTCGTGAAGAAGACGCGGGCGTCCGGGATGCCGCTCAACTGGGCGATCCGTTCGGCGAGTTCGACCATCGGCCGGTTGAGGTAGAGGGTCGAGGAGTGCAGGATCCGGCCGGCCTGCTCGGTCACCGCCTTGGTGACCTCGGGCAGGGCGTGCGCCGTCATCGTGGTCAGGATCCCGCCGAAGAAGTCCAGGTACTTCCTGCCGTCGGCGTCCCAGACGTGGCGGCCCTCGCCATGGGTGATCTCGAGTGGGTCCTTGTAGTACAGGGCGAGCCAGTCGGGCAGGACGGCCCGGTGGCGGGCGTACAGGTCGGTCACGGCTTCACCAGTCCTTCGTACGCGTCGGGGCGGCGGTCGCGGTAGAACGCCCACTGCTGCCGCACTTCATCGATGAGGTCGAAGTCGAGGTCGCGGACGACGAGTTCCTCCTTACTGTCGTCGGCGACCTCCCCCACGAACTTCCCGCGGGGGTCGACGAAGTAGCTTGTGCCGTAGAAGTCGTTGTCGCCGTACTCCTCGCGGCCCACGCGGTTGATCGCGGCGACGAAGTACTCGTTGGCGACGGCCGCCGCCGGCTGTTCCAGCTGCCAGAGATAGGCCGACAGGCCGCGCGAGGTGGCCGAGGGGTTGTAGACCAACTGTGCGCCGTTGAGTCCGAGTTGCCGCCAGCCCTCCGGGAAGTGGCGGTCGTAGCAGATATAGACGCCGACCCGGCCGGCCGCGGTGTCGAAGACGGGCCAGCCGAGGTTGCCCGGTTTGAAGTAGTACTTCTCCCAGAACCCCTTGAGCTGGGGGATGTGGTGCTTGCGGTACTTGCCGAGGTAGGTGCCGTCGGCGTCGATCACGGCGGCGGTGTTGTAGTAGAAGCCGGACTGCTCGACCTCGAAGACGGGGACGACGATCACCATGCCGGTCTCTCGCGCCAACTCCCGCATCCGGTTGACCGTGGGGCCGTCGGGCACGGGCTCGGCCCAGCGGTAGTGCTCGGGTTCCTGGACCTGGCAGAAGTAGGGGGCGTTGAAGACTTCCTGGAAGCCGATGATCCTCGCGCCCTGCCGGGCCGCCTCGCGGGCGTGCTCCACATGCTTGGCGATCATGGATTCGGTGTCGCCGGTCCAGGTCGCCTGGACCAGTGCGGCGCGTACGACGTGGGCCATGGTGCCGCTCCTTTGCCTGGTGTCCCGGTGGGGACGTCAGAGAGCCTCTACGCCCGTAGACACAGGTGGTAGAGGCTTGAACGTAAGCCTCCAGGACGACCTTGCCAAGACCATCGTCATCAACCCGCGAAGTCGATCATGTTTCACACTCCTGTGGGCGAGTGGTCCGATTGTCGGCGGGCCGATCGGGCGACGGAGTCGGCACTCTCAGGGCGTGCAGGGGTGTTGCGGATGGGGGCGGGTGCGGGTGCGCGCGCCGGGGTGGTAGACCGACCGCGCGCACGGATGCCCGCGGCTCATGCCGCGATCGACGCGCACCGCCCGACGAGTTCGTCCATGGAGAGCCCCAGTACCCGCGCCAGCGCCGCGACCGTGAAGAACGCCGGGGTCGGCGCACGCCCGGTCTCGATCTTGCGGAGGGTCTCGGCGGAGATTCCGGCGCTCGCGGCCACCTCCGCCATGGTGCGGGTGCCGCGGGCCTCGCGCAGCAACCGCCCGAGGCGCTCGCCGCGCTCGTGCTCTTCGGGGGACAGCGGGGTGCGCACCATGCCCCCATTCTAATACCGGGAACCCACCCGGAGACCGGTATAGTAATTGGAGATCGGCGGTATAGGAATTGGCATGGTGGAACTGAAGACGGATACGTCGATCGACGCGATGTACAGAGCAGGGCAGGTCGTCGGCCGAGCCCTCACGGCAGTGCGGGAGAACGCGGGCGTGGGCGTCTCCCTGCGCGACCTGGACGAGGTGGCGCACCAGGTCCTGCGGGAAGCGGGCGCGGAGTCACCCTTCCTCGGCTACCGCCCGTCCTTCGCTCCGACCCCCTTCCCGGCGGTCATCTGTGCCTCGGTCAACGACGCGATCGTGCACGGCATCCCGGACGACTACCGGCTGCGCGACGGCGACCTGGTCTCCGTCGACTGCGGCGCCGAAGTGGACGGTTGGGCCGGTGATTCGGCGATCAGCTTCGTCGTGGGCAAGCCGCGGGCCGCCGACCTGCGGCTGATCGAGACCGCGGAGCGAGCGCTCGCGGCGGGCATCGAGGCGGCCGTCGTCGGCAACCGCATCGGGGACATCGCCCACGCGATCGGCTCGGTCTGCCGGGCCGCGGGGTACGGCATCATGGAGGACTTCGGCGGGCACGGTGTGGGCCGTCGTATGCACGAGGACCCGCCCGTCCCCAACGAGGGCCGGCCGGGACGCGGCCTCCGGCTGCGCCACGGCATGGTCCTGGCGATCGAGCCCATGCTCATCGGCGGCGGCACGGACGGCTACCGAACGGCCCCCGACGGCTGGACCCTCCGCACGACCGACGGCTCCCGCGCGGCCCACACGGAACACACGGTGGCTGTCACGGAGTCCGGGCCTCGGGTCCTGACCGCGCGGCATTAGGAGTGGGAGCGAATCCGAATCCTTGACGGGCCGGTAGCGCGCGCTGGTAATGCCTGAGCGCGAGGTCAGAGCCGGCCGAGGTCGATCTCCACGGTGAAGGGAGCGGAGACTTTGACGACACCGGTGAACATGTCGCCGGTCCGGTAGCTCATGGTCGCCGGGTCGAGGACGTAGGTGTAGATCAGCGGGACGCCGGTGGCGGCCTGCTCGATCCGCCAGTAGAAGGCGATACCGGCCTTGGCGTACTGGTCCACCTTCACAATCCGGTCGGTGGTCTCCGATCCCGGGGAGACGACCTCGGCCACCAGCAGCACATGCTCGGGGCGGGTGGGTGTGATGTCGATGGTGTCCGCGCGGTAGACGACGACGTCCGGGCGGCGGTTGGTGAGCGGCACGTCCTGGAGGCGGACGTCGAAGTCGGTGTCGGCGTTCCAGTCCGGTCCGGCCGCGACATCCAGCGCGTTCGCCAGGATCCGGGCGAGGCGGTTGTGGCGCTTGGACGCGCTGGGACTCACGACGACCATCCCGTCCACGATCTCGATCCCCGCACACTGCTCCTCGGACCAGGAGTCGTACTGCTCCGCCGTGATCTGCTCATGCATCCACGCAGGGGCCACCGTCTCGGCAGTCATGACGCTCCTCCCGGACACCCATCGGGCGGGCCCGATCCCGCCGGAATCAGCGTACTGTCCCCGCGGGCCCCCGACACCGGACACATCAGTTCCGCCAGACGGCCACGGTCAACGGCGCCTCCCTCGCCCCTCTCCCGGTGCCACGTTCTCCCGGATTGACGTCCTCTCCTGCCCGAGGGCGGGAGATTCCGGTCCGCACCGCTACGCGGTGCCACCTCGGGTTCCTGCTTCACCGGCCCTTGCCGCTCTCCGGGGAGATCGGTCTTACAGGGGCCTGCACAGGCGTCACTTTCCGCCCGTCCGGCGGTAGATCCGACAACTCCGTCATCGGATGACGCAATCGCAGCCATGCCGCTGTGGCCCTCCGGGCCGCAAGGGACCGGATGCCCTTCACCTCCACCTTGAAGGGTGGAGCACTGGGCAAGTGTTCGGTAGCGGAGCGTTCCTGGAGGTGCCCCGAGCAGGGGATCGTGCCATCGTGGTCTACGGGCGCCGCGCACGTGGACAGGTGTCCCCGGGCCCGGTCCGGGCACCCGCGTCGCACCGGTACGTCGATCAGCGGAACGGATTGCCATGACCAGCGGGTTCAACGGTCCGCAGGGCTACGGCTCGGACCCCTTCGCAGAGTTCTTCTCCCGTATCTTCGGTGGCGGCCCACGTCCCGGGCCCCGCCAGATCGACCTCGGACGGCTGCTCAGCGAGCCGGCCCGGCAGCTGGTCGCCGGCGCCGCACGGTACGCCGCCGAGCACGGCAGCCGCGACCTCGACACCCAGCATCTGCTGCGCGCCGCGCTCTCCGCCGAACCGACCCGGAGCCTGCTCAGCCGCGCCGGCGCCGACCCCGACTCGATGGCGACGGAGATCGACCAACGCACCGGACCGGCCCAGCACGGTCCGGGCGAGACGCCGCCGCCCTCCTCGCTCTCCCTGACGCCCGCCGTCAAGCGCGCCCTGCTGGACGCGCACGAACTGGCCCGGGCGAGCGGCGCCGGCTACATCGGTCCCGAGCACGTGCTCACCGCCCTGGCCGCGAACCCCGATTCCGCCGCCGGGCACATCCTGCACTCCGCCCACTTCGCACCGCCCGCCATGCCGCCCGAGGCGGGCGAGCACGCCCCGCCGCGCCCGGAGCGCCCCCGCCCGCCCTCGACCCCGACCCTGGACAAGTACGGCCGTGATCTGACCGATCTCGCGCGCCAGGGCCGTATCGACCCGGTGATCGGACGGGACGAGGAGATCGAGCAGACCATCGAGGTACTCTCCCGCCGCGGCAAGAACAACCCGGTCCTGATCGGCGACGCGGGCGTCGGCAAGACCGCCATCGTCGAAGGGCTCGCCCAGCGCATCGCCGACGGCGACGTGCCCGACACCCTCCTCGGCCGCCGGGTCGTGGCCCTGGACCTGACCGGCGTGGTCGCGGGCACCCGATACCGCGGGGACTTCGAGGAGCGGCTCAACAACATCGTCGGCGAGATCCGCGCCCACTCCGGCGAACTGATCGTCTTCATCGACGAGCTGCACACCGTCGTCGGCGCCGGCGGCGGGGGCACCGAGGGCGGGTCCATGGACGCGGGCAACATCCTCAAGCCCGCCCTGGCCCGCGGCGAACTGCACATCGTGGGAGCCACCACGATGGAGGAGTACCGCCGCATCGAGAAGGACGCGGCGCTGGCCCGCCGGTTCCAGCCGATCCTGGTGCCCGAACCGACCGTCCCGGACGCGATCGAGATCCTGCGCGGGCTGCGCGACCGCTACGAAGCCCACCACCAGGTCCGCTACACCGACGAGGCGCTGGTGGCCGCCGTCGAGCTGTCCGACCGCTACGTCACCGACCGCCATCTGCCGGACAAGGCGATCGACCTGCTCGACCAGGCCGGGGCCCGGGTGCGGCTGCGGGCTCGGACGAAGGGCACGGACGTACGGGCCATGGAACGTGAGGTCGAGCAGCTGACCCGGGACAAGGACCAGGCGGTGGCCGACGAGCAGTACGAGCAGGCCACCCAGCTGCGGGACCGCATCACCCAGCTGAAGGAGCGGATCGACCGGGCCGCCGGCGACACCGAGGCGGACGAGGGGCAGCATCTGATGGTCACCGCCGAGGCCATCGCCGAGGTGGTGTCCCGGCTCACCGGCATCCCGGTCAGCCGGCTCACCGAGGAGGAGAAGAAGCGGCTGCTGGGCCTGGAGGAGCATCTGCACCAGCGGGTCATCGGGCAGGAGGAGGCGGTCAGCGTGGTCGCCGACGCCGTGATGCGCTCGCGCGCAGGGCTGTCCAGCCCCGACCGGCCGATCGGCAGCTTCCTCTTCCTCGGCCCGACCGGCGTCGGCAAGACGGAACTGGCGCGCGCGCTCGCGGAGGTGCTGTTCAGCAGCGAGGAGCGTATGGTCCGGCTCGACATGAGCGAGTACCAGGAGCGGCACACCGTCAGCCGTCTCGTGGGCGCGCCCCCCGGGTACGTCGGCCACGAGGAGGCCGGCCAGCTCACCGAGGTCGTCAGGCGGCACCCGTACTCGCTGCTGCTGCTCGACGAGGTCGAGAAGGCGCACCCCGACGTCTTCAACATCCTGCTGCAGGTCCTCGACGACGGCCGGCTCACCGACGCCCAGGGCCGGACCGTGGACTTCACCAGCACGGTGGTGGTGATGACGAGCAATCTCGGCTCGGAGGCGATCATCCGGCGCGGGGCCGGCATCGGGTTCGGGCCGGGCGGTCCCACGGCGGACGAGGAGGCACGGCGCGAGCAGATCCTGCGTCCGCTGCGCGAGCACTTCCGGCCCGAATTCCTCAACCGCATCGACGAGATCGTGATCTTCCGGCAGCTCACCGCCGAACAACTGCGGCGCATCACCGACCTGATGCTCGACCGGACGCGGCGCCGGCTGCAGTCCCAGAACATCGACGTCAGCTTCACCGCGGGGGCCGTCGACTGGCTGGCACAGCGCGGCTACCAGCCGGAGTACGGTGCCCGGCCGCTGCGCCGCACCATCCAGCGGGAGGTCGACAACCAGCTGTCCCGGCTGCTTCTGGACGGCCGCATCGAGCAGAACGGCCGGGTCGTGGTGGACACCGAGGGCGGGCAACTCGCCTTCCGTACACAGCCGCCGCCCAGCCCGAAGGCGGACGACGGGGGCGCCTGACGCGGGAGGCCGGGGGACGGGGCGGCCCCCAGAGTGAGCCGTTCTCAGGGTGGCGTCCCTCTTGCGGCGAGCGGATATCCGCTCGACAGACCGGGCCGCAGTCGTCATGATGCGCACTCGTGACAACTCCGAAGCAGCTCCTGGTGCAGGCCGCCGCCCACAACAACGCACAGTGGTGCGCGGCGATGAGCCGATCGCACGGATTGGCGGGCGAGTTCGGGGCACAGGCCTGGGCAGCCCCGTCGCGCACGCCCCTCTACTACCCCGACGCGGTGACGCTGGTGCCGGGTGCCGACCGGATCGGGGTGACGGCCCGGATCGACACCACCACACCCGGCGCCTCCGTCAAGGACAGTTTCGCCGACCTCGACCTGACGGAGGTCGGCTTCCGGGTGCTGTTCAAGGCGCAGTGGATCCACCGCCCGGCGAGTGCGCCCGCACCCGCTCCGGATCTCGTCTGGGCCGTGGCGGACGACCCGGACACGCTGCGCGCCTGGGCGCTCGCCTGGGACGACGGGGACGGCGATGCGGATCTCTTCCGGCCGGAGCTACTCGACGACCCGGCCACCTTCGTGATCGCCGGACGGTCCACCGGCGGCCGAGTAGTAGCCGGCGCGGTGGCGAGCCGCAGCCACCAAGTGGTCGGAATCTCCAATGTCTTCGCGCTGGACGGCGGCCCCGACACGGCCTGGCCAGTGGTGATCGACGCGATGAACGGGCTGTTCCCCACCTTGCCGGTGGTCGGCTACGAGCAGGGCGACGACCTTGCGGCAGCCATCCACCATGGCTTCGAGCCGGTCGGCCCGCTGCGGATCTGGCTGCACCATCAGTAACCTGACCGATCCGATCCATCCCGTTTCCGCGCCGGAAGTCCCATGAAGCCCGCCTCGTAGGCGACGATCACCGCCTGGGTCCGGTCCCGGGCGCCGGTCTTCGCCAGCACCGCCGCCACATGCGTCTTCACGGTGGCGGAGCCGACCTCCAGGCGCCGGGCGATCTCCGCGTTGGTCAGCCCGGCCGCCATCAGCCGCAGCACCTCGCCCTCCCGGCCGGTGAGCCGTGCCACCCAGGGCGGCGGCGCGGCGTACGCGCGCGTATGCGTTTCGGCCAACGCCCGTACGGCCGACGGGAACAGCAGGGTGTCACTGCGGGCGACCAGCCGTACCGACTGGACCAGCGTGTCGGCGTCCGCCCGCTTCAGCAGGAAGCCGGCTGCTCCGGCGCGCAGCGCGTCGTAGACGTACGAGTCGTTCTCGAAGGTGGTGACGACGACGATCCGGGGCGGCTCGGTGAGGGTGGCCAGGATCTGCTCGGTGGCCCGGATGCCGTCGATCTCGGGCATGCGGACGTCCATGAGGACCACGTCGGGCCGTACCTCCCGTGTGACGGACACGGCTTCGGCCCCGGTCGCCGCCTCGCCGACGACCGTCAGGCCGGGCTCGGCGGAGAGGATGGCCCGCAGGGCGGTACGGACCATGCGCTCGTCGTCGGCGAGCACGATCCGGATGGGTGGTGAACTGGTCATGCGGGTCCTTTCAGTGGCAGTCGTACGGACAGATGCCACGCCCCGTCGACCGGTCCCGCGTCCGCGGCGCCGCCCAGCAGCCGGGCGCGGTCCGCGATTCCACGCAGTCCATGGCCGCCGCCGCGCCGGGATGCGGGCACGTCGGACGCCTCTTCCAGCGGGTTCTCCACGGTGATCTCCAGGTGGCCGTCCACGGCGGCGATCCGGACCGCGACCGGGACCTGCCCACCGGCATGCTTGAGCGCGTTGCTCAGCCCCTCCTGGACGATGCGGTAGGCCTCGCGGGAGATCACCGACGGCAGGGCCCGGGGGTCGGTCTCCACCTCGGCCGTGATGCGCGGACCGCCCGCGCGGGTGCGGCGCAGCAGGCCCTCGAGGTCGGCCGCGAGCGTGGGCGCCGGGGCCTTGCCGGGTGTGTCGCCGTCGCGCAACACGCCCAGGACGGCGTCGAGTTCGCCGACCGTGCGCCGTGTGGTGTCCTCGATCGCGGCGAGCGCTTCACGTACGAACTCCGGGTCGGTGTCGAGGAGTCGGCGGGCCGCGCTCGCCTGGAGGGTGACGGCGCTGAGCGCGTGGCCGACGGAGTCGTGCAACTCGCGGGCGAGCCGGTTGCGTACGGCGAGGTCGGCGGCACGGGCCTCGGCGGCGGCCAGCCGGTCCTCGGGGCCGGGCCCGAGCAGGGCGGGCGCGCACCGAGCGAGGAGGGCGCCGCAACCCGCGGCGCAGGCCGCGAGCGCGACCAGCGTGGCGGCACCCGCGACCGGCGCGAGCGCCAACGTCCAGGAACTGTCCAGGACTCCGGGCAGACCGAGCCCCGAGTCACGCATCCCCGGGAAGACGGGGAGCGCGATCAGCACCGTCGCGAACGGCGGCACCGACAGCGACATGCCCGAGACGATCCCGCCGAGCCCGAGATGCAGCGTGAACCAGGCCGCGCAACGCCCCTTCGCGGCCCGTGTCCGGGCGGGCCCGTCGGCCAGGCGGTCGGCGTCCACCCCGCACAGCGCGCGCACCGCTGCCACCGACATCGGCCGGGTCAGCGGGAAGGGCGAGGTGAGCGCGGCGAGCGGCAATCCGATGGCGAACGCGGCGAGTTGCAGAGAAGGGGAGGTGAACACGTCCGGCGAGCCACTCACCGCGCTGACGATCACCGTGCCGACGAAGAAGTACGGCATGGCGAGCGCGCCACCCAGGATCAGATGGATCCAGCGGCGGCGCGCCACGTGGCCGAACAGCGGCTGGACGAACCTTGTCACGCCGCCCGCTTCGGGTCCCCGGCCGAGCGTCCGGCGATGAAGCGGGCACCCAGGGCGGCCAGGAGGAAACCGACGATCATCTGGCCAGCGTAGGTGAGGTTCATCAGCGCTGTGGGCCGGTCGGCGGGATCTCCCACGTCGGCGGTCAGCGAGGCCAGCAACATCCAACCGCCCCAGCAGGCCACGACGCCCGAGCCGACCCAGGCGAGTGCCAGCGGTACAGCCACCCGCAGCCTGCGGCCGCGCCGGAAGGTGAGCAGACAGACGCCGGCGACGGCTGCCAGGGCGAAGCACACGTAGGTGGCTTCGAGGACGTGGAAGTCGGTGTCCCGGTCCGCCACGCGACCTGTGTTGAGCCCCGCGGTGCCGCCGCCCGCCCACATCGTGTGCATCACGAGGGGGAACAGGGCGAGGACGCAAGCCATGACCGCGCACGTCCGGCGCGCCGCGCCGGCCGATCCGGGCGGGAGTTCTCCCGTCCGCCCCCGCCACACGTACCCCCAGCGGTCACGGGCGTAGAACAGAAACAGCGCACCGAGGGCCAGTCCCTGCACGATGAACCCGGTGTAGACGACCCCGAACACCCACTCGTCGAGGAACGGCCTGTGGCCGGTCGTCCCGGACGGCTTGTTCACCGCAACGCCGAACACACGCAGGAGCAGATGGAGCGGGAAGACAGTCATGATCGGCGCGAGCAGCCCGGTGGCCACCCACACCGGGAACACCAAGGTCCAGGCGGGCACCCGCAACCCCCAGGGACGCGTCAGCAGCAGCGCCAGCACGATCACGGCGGTGTCCATGAGCACGGTAAGGCTGTTGCCGACGGCCATCGTCACACGGTGCTCCAGCAGAGAGCTGCCGGACGGGATGCCGATGTGACTGCCCGCGATCCAGGCGACCTTGAGGCCCAGGTACGGCAGACAGGCGACGATGGCCACGGTGCGGAGTGCGCGGCGGAACCGGCCGGGGCCGACGGGGTGGCGCGTTCGCGGTGCGGCGGGTGTATCGCCCTGCTGGGGCGATACCGAGACCTTGGAGAGGAGCGACTTGGTCATGCCACCACGCTCCCGCGCGAGCCACTCGGGGCACCTCGTGCACGGTGACGATCCGTCTCCGCCGCATGGGGGAGGCAGGTCCGCCGCCTCTTGGTCTGCGCGGTGTCCACACGGCGGGCACGCGGTGCCCGGGCCCGCGGTTGGACGCCGTTCACGCCGATGCGGGGCTTGCGTTCGCGCGGCGGGTGGCCAGAATCAGCGTGTGCAGATCTTGTCGTTCCCTCAAGAGGCCACCCCGTTCGAAGTGCGCGTACAGGTGCGGGAGATCCAGGAGCAGGCGTGGCCGTCCCCTCCTGGCTCGGTTGCTCCTCCCGAGGCTCCGGCCCATGATCCCGCATTGCAGCCGTTGTCGATGCTGCTCGTGGATGAAGGGACGGTGCTGGCCGCGCTGGACATCCTGACCAAGGAGATCGTCCACGCGGGTGGGTGCTTTGCCGCCGGCGGGCTGAGCACCGTGGTCACGCGGCGGGAGGCGCGTGGTCATGGGTATGGCCGACGCCTGGTGACAGCGGCCCGGGAAGCAATGGCGGCCCGGCAGCTGGATCTGGGGTTGTTCACCTGTGACCGCCCGCTTCAGGCGTTCTATGAGAGTGCGGGCTGGCGTGTTCTTCCCGGAGCGGTGCTGATCGGGGGGACGCCGCAGGCCCCCTTTCCCAGCGACCAGCCGGGCTTCGACAAGGTCACCATGGCCGACTTCTTCTCGCTCAAGAGCCGGAAAGCCCAGGCGTCGCTCCGCAACAGTCGCATCGAGCTGTACCCGGGCGAGATCGACAAGCTCTGGTGACGCACGCCAACGGGCCGCGGCCACGGTGACACGTCCTCAAGCCGGAAGCCGGGCCACGGGGTGGCCGCGGCGATCAACGCCGGCGGCCACCCGGCCCACGGGGGCGGCAGTGTTCCCACCAGCCCCCGCTCATCAGTCGCAGGCCGGTGACTTCCCCTGGTCGTCCTGCCCGCAACCGGTGTGGGCCGGATCCACCACCATCGCGGACCCACCCCCGCGCCGCACCGTCTCCGCCGCGGCCAGCCACTTGCCGTCCGGAAGCCGCTGCACACCGGTGGCCGCGCCGATCTCCGGATTCAGCGTGAAGGAGTGCCCGATCGCCTCCAGCTGACTCCGCAAGGGGCTGTCGTAGAGGCCGGGTTCGAGTTCCGTCTTCGCCGCGTTGCGCTGGCTGGCGCGCGGCGCCGCGATCGCGTCGACGAGCTGCAGGTGCCGGTCGAGGACCCCGGTCAGGGTCTGCAGCACGGTGGTGATGATGGTCGCGCCACCCGGCGAACCGAGCGCGACGACCGGTCGACCCTGCTTGTCGAGGACGATCGTCGGGGACATCGAGGAGCGCGGACGCTTGCCCGGGCCGGGCAGGTTCGGGTCGTGGACGGCCGGGTTGGCGGGAGCGAAGGAGAAGTCCGTCAGCTCGTTGTTGAGCAGGAATCCGCGTCCCGGGACGGTGATACCGCTGCCGCCGGTCTGCTCGATGCTGAGCGTGTAGGCGACGACGTTGCCCCACTTGTCGGCGACGGTCAGGTGCGTGGTGTTCTCACCCTCGTACGTCGTCGGGGCGGCCGTGCCCCCGGCGCCGCAGGCCGCCGGATGGCGCGGGTCGCCGGGCGCGAGCGGGCTGGTCAGCACCGCGTCGTCCTTGATCAGGCACGCGCGAGAGTCGGCGAACTTCTGCGACAGCAGTTCGTTGGTCGGCACGTCCTCGAAGGCGGGGTCGCCCACCCAGCGCCCGCGGTCCGCGAACGCGATGCGGCTGGCCTCGATGTAGCGGTGCAGGAACTGCGTCTCGCTCGCCTTGGAAAGGTCGGTCTTCTCCAGGATGTTGAGCGCCTCACCGACGGTCGTGCCACCGGAGGAGGAGGGTGCGATGGAGTAGACGTCGAGACCGCGGTAGGAGGTCTTCGTGGGCGCCTGAAGCTTCGCCCGGTAGGCCGCGAGGTCCCCTGCGGACAACTTGCCCGGCCGGGCGTTCCAGCCCGAACTCGGGTCCACCGGCGGCTTGTTCACGGTGGAGACGATGTCCTTGCCGAGGTCGCCTTGGTAGATCGCGGCGATGCCCTTCCTGCCCAGTTCCTCGTAAGTGCGGGCGAGGTCGGGGTTCTTCAGGGTCGAACCGACGACCGGAAGTTCGCCGTTCGGCAGGAAGAGCCTGGCGGTGTCCGGGAAGGCCCGGAAACGGGTCTCGTTGGACGCGGTCTGCGAGCGGAAGGTGCCGTCGACGGTGAATCCGTCGCGCGCGAGCCGCTCGGCCGGCTTCAGGACCGTACCCAGCCGCTTGGTGCCCCACTCGTCCAGCGCCCTCTGCCAGGTGGCCGGCGTGCCCGGGGTACCGATGCTCAGCCCGCTGGTGACGACGTCGGCGAAGGCGAGCGCCTTGCCGTTCTCCACGAACAGGTTGGAGTCCGCGGTCAGCGGGGCCGTCTCGCGGCCGTCGATGGTGTGCACCGTTTTGGACTTGGCGTCGTAGTAGACGAAGTAGCCGCCTCCGCCGATGCCGGAGGAGTAGGGCTCGGTGACGCCGAGCGCGGCGGCCGTGGCGACGGCCGCGTCCACCGCGTTGCCGCCCTTCTTGAGGACCTCGATACCGGCGGCGGAGGCGTCCGCGTCCACGCTCGCCACGGCACCGCCGTAGCCGACGGCCACGGGTACCTTCTTCGGTGTGCGGGCGGAAGCGGACGACGGCGGCGCCGCCGCTCCCACCGACACCACGGCGGCCGAGACCGCCAACACCGCCAGACTCCGTGCGACAGGGCGACGCATTCGTACCTCCAGTCGACAACCGTCCGCGCAGCGTAACCGCATTGCCATGATCCCGTCAGCCTCTCGAACACCGGTCCGCGCGGGCAGCTACCATGCGCCCCCATGAACGACGACGTACGCAACATCATCCTGGGCTTGGTGGCGGCGGGCATCAGCGCCGGGCTGGGCTGGATCGCCCGTACCTACCTGTGGAACCGGAAGCTCCGCCGCAAGCAGGCGTTCCTCGGGCTGCCGGAGAACTCGGAGGCCTTGCTCGTCGTCAACCGCGACCCGGCCACCTCCGAGCCGGCGGTCCACCGTTTCGACGTGTTCGCCCTCCTGGAACTGGCCGCGCTGATCAAGGACTGCGGGGCGCACCTGCAGATGGTGACCCAGGACCATGTCCAGCAGGGCTTCGGTGAACGCACCGAGTTCTGCGTGGGCGGTCCCGGCTCGAACCGGCGCATGCTGGACCACATGGCGGCGATGCTGCCCGGCGTGCGCATCAACATCACCCCGGAACCGGGCCCGGACCGCTGCGCCTTCCAGATCGGCAGCGAGCGCTACCGGATGGAGCACGGCGTCACGGAGTATGTCCTGCTGGCCCGCCTGACCGCGGGTGAGCGGAGCGAGGCGCGACCGGTGTTCCTCTTCTGCGGGCAGCGGGCGATCAACAACCAGGCGGCGACCCGCTATCTCGCCCGCAACCACGAGCGGCTGGCCCGCAAGCACGGCAACGACTCCTTCGTCCTGCTGCTGAAGGTCGTCAATTCGCAGGCGTACGGTCCTGATGTGGTCGAGCTGGTCTCGGATGTGACGCGGGTGGCGCAGGCGCCGCTGCCGACCCCGGCGCCCTCCAGGCGCGCTTCACACCGCGCGTCCTGAGTTCACTCGCACAGCTGGCAGGCGGCCCCGGGCACGGTCGAGCACAACCCGTCCGGCGCGCAGCTGACCTTCCCCTCGGCGGCAGGCGACGCGTCCTTCGCGTCCGTTCCGCTGCGCGAGCAGTGATCTCCGGCTGCCGCCGGCCGGGCCTGGCCCTATGACTGCTGATCGCCTCCCCCTAAGGCTCCGGACCATGGGGAGGACCCCCGCCCGGCAGCAGTGTCCCTGGTCCGGCCGCGGCGGCACCCACGACCCCGGTCTCGGGACTGCACTGCTCCCCCGGGACACCCGACATCACCGGCGAACCAGAAGAACAGCATGTACATCCCGATGCAGATCGGTGAGACACCATCACCACGGGGATGAACGGCACATCGTAGTCGAACGTCGCCTGTCGGGACACTGGTGACCCCGCAGACAGCGTCGGCCCGGGGCAGAGGTCGCCTGTCGGGGCATCAGACCTCGGCCACCTCGGCATACACCTGTGACAGCTCGGGGGCGCCCGTGGACGCCCAGGTGTGGCCGTCGGCCACCACATCGATCTCGCGGCCGGAGGCCAGCCGTACCACGGGGTGGCCGTTCGGCCAGATCTCCCAGGCGGCTCCCGCGACCGTGCGCACGATGACCGTACCCAGGTAGAGGCCCGCATCGTTCCCGAGCCAGGGCAGGGCCTCCTCGTCATCGCGCCAGCGCGGCAGAAGCTGGTCGAGCGCCTCCAACGACACTGCGGAGTCGTCGAGTTCGACGCCCGCCTGCCCGGCTTGGGAGCGCAGCAGCTCACATTCGGAGAGGAGTCCGGTGACACCGGCCGCGTCGGCGTCACCGTCGGAGAACACCGCGACGCCGAGGGCGGGGCCGCGTTTCTTGCGCCAGTTGCCCAGGAAAGGGATGCCCATACACCCAGCGTGTCACTGGTGCGAGCAGTTGCACCATCCTGACACCGCGGAAAAGCGCGCCTACACCTCCAGGTCCACCACCACGGGCGCGTGATCCGACGCGCCCTTGCCCTTGCGCTCCTCCCGGTCCACGTACGCGTCCTTGACGGCCTTCGAGAACGGCTCGTTGCCGTAGACCAGGTCGATGCGCATACCGCGATTCTTGGGGAAGCCGAGCTGGCGGTAGTCCCAGTAGGTGAACGGGTGGTCGTACTTGAGCGGGCGCGGGACGACGTCGGTCAGGCCCGTCTCCCGCAGCGAGGCCAGGGCGGCGCGCTCGGCCGGGGTGACGTGGGTGAGGCCTTCGAAGGCCGCCACGTCGTAGACGTCGTCGTCCGTCGGCGCCACGTTGTAGTCGCCCATCACCGCGAACGGGCGGCTGCGCGCCGCGTCGCCCGCCACGGCCGCCTTCAGGGCCTCGAACCACTGGAGCTTGTACGCGTAGTGCGGGTGGCCCACCTCGCGGCCGTTCGGCACGTACACCGACCAGACGCGGACGGGGCCGCAGGTCGCGGAGAGGGCGCGGGGCTCCTCGACGCCCTCGTAACCGGGACCGCCGGGCAGGCCCTTGACCACGTCCTCCAGGCCGACGCGGGAGAGCACCGCGACGCCGTTCCACCGGCCGGTCGCGTGGACCGCCGACTCATAGCCCAGGGCGCGCAGCTCGTCGCAGGGGAACTGCTCCTCGGCGACCTTGGCCTCCTGCAGACACAGCACGTCCGTGCCGCTGCTCTCCAGCCAGGCCAGGAGCCTCGGGAGCCGAGCGGTGATCGAGTTCACGTTCCAGGTCGCGATGCGCATGTCTCACAACCTACCGGGCGGGTGTGACAACGCGTCCCCGGTGAGCGGACCACCGGGGACGCTTCACCCCTCAGACCTGCGCCGACGCCCCCGGCGTCAACCTCAGGTGCTCGGCACCGCCCAGCGCGCCGATCTGGTTGTCGTAGATCGGGCGGGCGAGATCCGTGAGGAGGGCGTCGTGGATGTCGTACGCGCGCCGCGGCTTGACCTCGCGAACGTAGTCGATCACCTCGGCGATCTTGTTCCAGGGCGCCATGACCGGGAGCATCAGCGTCTCGACCGGGTGGTCGGGGACGGTGAGCGCATCGCCGGGGTGGAAGACCTTGCCGCCGTCGATCAGGTAGCCGACGTTCGTGATGCGCGGGATGTCCGGATGGATCACGGCGTGCAGTTCGCCGTGTACCTGGACGTCGAAACCGGCCGCGGTGAAGGTGTCCCCGTGGCCGATGGTGTGCACACGGCCCGGGTACGCCGCCGAGATCTTCTCCGCGACGGAGGCGAGGGTCCAGATCTCGGCGCCCGGATTGGCCTCCATGCCGGCCCGCAACCGCTCCTCGTCGAAGTGGTCCGGATGCTCGTGCGTGACCAAGATGGCGTCCGCGCCGACGGCGGCGTCCTCCTCGCTGAAGGTTCCGGGGTCGATGACGAGCGTGCCTGCGTCCTTCTCCAGACGAATGCACGCGTGCGACTTCTTCGTGAGCTTCATGGCCCCATCCTGCCCCGGCCGGTGCGGCCGGGGCCCGCTCAGGGTGGTGCTCCCGTTGCCCGGCCGACGGTCACTGCTGGGGGGTGGTCTCCTCCCGGATGACTTGCTGCGCCACCCTGAACGCGCTGTTCGCGGCCGGTACGCCGCAGTAGACCGCCGCATGGAGCAGGACTTCCTTGATCTCACCCGGGGTGAGCCCGTTGCGCAGGGCCGCTCGGGTGTGGCCGGCAAGGTCGTCCAGGTGGCCGCCCGCGACCAGCGCGGTGAGGGTGATGCAGCTGCGGGTGCGCCGGTCGAGACCGGGCCGGTTCCAGATCTCGCCCCAGGTGTAGCGGGTGGTGAACTCCTGGAAGTCCCCGGCGAACTCGTCCGCCGAGGCCAGCGCCTGGTCGACGTACGCGTCGCCGAGCACCTCGCGACGGATCTTGATCCCCTCGTCGTACAGGTCGGGCCCGGCCGCGGGCTCGGGCGGGACGGCGACCGGGGCGATCTCGGCCACGGGCGCCACCAGCGGCGTCGCCGTCAGCACCGGCTTCACCGGGGGCGCCGCGATCGCCGCCATCTGGCCGGTGGTCGCGTCGAACGCCGGCTGCCAGGCTGTCGAGAAGTGGCGCACGAGCAGGTCGGTGACCGCCGCGGGCTGTTCGACGGGCACCAGGTGGGAGGCGCCGGGGACGACGGCGAGCCGGGCGTCCGGTATGCCGGCGACCAGGGTGCGCGCCTCGGCGGGCCCGGTCACCTGGTCGTCCGAGCCCACGAGGACCAGCGTCGGCACACCGATACGGCCGAGTTCGGCCCGGACGTCGAAGGTGGCGAGCGCCTCGCAGGCCGCGATGTAGCAGCCGGGGTCGGTGGTGCGGACCATCTGCACGGCCCACTCGGTGATCGCGGGCTGGGTGGCCACGAACCCTCCGGTGAACCAGCGCTCCGGGGACGTCCGGGCGATCGGGTCGAGGCCGTTGGTCCGGACGACCACACCGCGCTGCCGGAACTCGTCGGCCGTGCCGAACCGGGGCGAGGCGGCGATCAGCGCGAGCGAGGCCACGCGCTCGGGGTGGCGCAGTGCCAGCTCGGCCCCGATGGCGCCGCCCAGCGCGCAGCCCGCATAGCCGAAGTGCTGCACTCCGAGCGCGTCGAGGGTGGCCAGCAGCCGGGCGGCGAGGTCGGTGACAGCGCCCGTGGGGTATGCGGGGGCGCCGCCGTGACCGGGCAGGTCGAACCGGAAGATCCGCCACTGCTTGGCAAGTTCCGGCACCTGCCGGTCCCACATGTGCCAGGTCGTGCCCAGTGAGGGAGCCAGGATCAGGACTGGGGCGTCTTCTCGCCCGTCGAATCGGTATTGCAGGGTGTTCGTCGGTGTCTCGCTCACCCGTCCGACCCTCTCATGTCTCACGACTACCCCTATGACGGGGGATGGCTGTGTGGGCCTGACCAGGTGGAAGGCCTCCCGGGCAGCGTAGCGTTCGAGGCATCGGCCGATTTCACGTCGGGTCTTGCCCTGCTTGATGCGGCGTACCTAGTAGTCCTGGGTGCGCGGGTCGAAGCGCAGGCGGGTCTGCACGATCCGGTGCAGGGCGGCGTTGGTCTGCGGGTCGCCGCCACGGTTGCGACGACGGTACTGCCGACTGCCCGAGGAACGCTCGACAGGGCCGACCCCGCACAGCGCGGCGAAGGACGCCTCACTGCCCAGGCGCTTCGCCCCGCTCGGCGACCCCCGCCAGTGCGCAGCCCGACGGTCCCACGGCCACGAGCCGGCACCTCGACACCCTGCGCGAGAAGGGCTTCAGCGAGGCACGACAGGTCTGGTGCTCGGCGAGCGACGCGCTGGTGGCCGCGCCCCTCTGAGCAGCCGCCGCGTTCTCCCGCCTGCGATGTGCGGAAGCTCCGGAGCACGGCTCGCTCCGGGGCTTCCGGGACAGCCCCTCGTGAGGGCCGCGGCGGGCGCCGTCAGGCCTCAGTACTCACCGGTTCGCCTCGTTCGGCGTCGTGCAGGGACTGGATCAGCCAGGCGCGAGCGCGTGCGACGCGGGAACGGACCGTACCGATCGGGCAGTCGCTGAGCTCGGCCGCTTCCGCGTAGGGCAGACCGGCGATCTGGGTGAGTACGAACGCCTCACGGCGTTCGTCGGGCAGTGCCTCCAGCAGGTCGGCGAGGACGACGCCCTCGTCGAAGCCCGGCAGGCCGCGCTCCTGGGCGCCCTCCGCGGCGGCCTGCCAGGCGTCGGTGTCGGCCAGGCGAGGCCGGGCCGAGGCATGCCGGTAGCTGTCGATCACCGCACGGCGCGCAATGGACAGCAGCCAGGTCCGGGCGGAGGAGCGGCCCTCGAAACGGTGCAGGCTGCCGAGGGCCCGCACGAAGGTGTCCTGGGCCAGGTCGTCGGCGGCCTGGGGGTTGTGGCTGAGGTAGGTGACGTAATGGCGGACGTCTCGCTGCAGAGCGCGGACGAAGTTCTCGACGGCTCTCGGATCACCAGCGCGGGCGGCGAGCGCCCAGGCCGTTATCGACTCCTCGGTCGATGTCTTCTCGTCGCGAGTTCTCTCGGTGTGCGGCGTCGTGTCGTGTGCGACGGACGGGGCAGGACTGATCACCTGAGGTCCTTCTCGGAAGTCCGGAGATCCGGCGTGCGCAGATCCGCGCGGGCCCGGGGCATGGGGAAGGGACCGCGTGGGACAGGCGGCGGATCCGGTGATGGCGTGGGGTGGCGGACGTACGCGCGCAATGGCGACGCACGCCCGTTGCCCGGACCGTCCGGGCGCGGGACGCGCGGGGCGGTGCCGGGGAACCTGCTGTCTTCAGACGACGGCGGTTCCCACAGGCGGGCCCCGAGAAGTGATCGCGTGCACGAGGAGCAGCCGGTGCGGCGTGCGGGCCGAGTGGCTGCGGCGGGCGCGGATGCGTGGTCGGTGCGGTGGCGCCGGCAGGGTCAGGGGCAGTCGCAGCGGAGCGGCCAGCCATCCGGCGACGGCCCGCAGGATGCGGAACGCGGCGCGTTCGCCGTACGCGAGCCACAGGCCGCACAACAGAGCGGCCAGCAGGTGGGCGGCGAGCATGCCGGCGGAGGACGTCCCGCCCATGGTGTGACCCATTCCCGGCATGGAGTCCGTGGCGCCCATCAACTCCCTCGCCTGGGCCCCGGGGGTCGTAGGCATGACATCGCTCATGCGGAGCACCGAGGCCATGTGGTCTGTGGAGAGCGCGCTGTCAACCATTCCGCCCCTGGGCGCCGGCAACGGGGACGGCGTCAACAGCCCCTGCGCACAGGAGAACCACAGGTGCAGCGCCGTCTGCACGGCCACCATCACGGAGCAGACGAGAAGGAGGCCGCGCTCCCGGCCTGCCAGACACCACGCCGCTCCGCCGGTCACGACCGCCGCCGATGCCAGTGCCCACCAGGGCACGGCGGTGCCTGACATCAGGACGTGCCCCAGGGCGGCGAGCAGCAGACAGACGGCCGCGAACACCGCGGCCCGTGTCATGCGCAGACACCACCCAGCAGTCATGGCCGCTCATCCTCGCATTCCTGACCCACCGTCATGCGGTGGTACGGAAACTTCCCACACCCGGCACTCTCACAGTGATCCACGTCATAGTAAAGAGCGGGAACCTGTTGAGAGTTGGGCCCGACTGCTGTCCCGGGAGGTGCGTCTGTGACGACGGATCGGGCGGGACGAGCAGGGCCGAACGAGGCGCGAGCGGTGGGCGAGAAGGGGGCGGACCCGGCGACCGGCTCTCTGACCGCGCTGCTGACCTGCTCCATGGCCTTCTCGATGATGCAGTTGTTCCTGATCGGGGCGCTCGGCCCGCGGCTCGTGGCGGAGCTGGACGTCTCGCCGACCGCTCTGGGGCTGACGACCACCGTGGGATTCAGTACAGCGGCCCTCCTCTCTCCAGCCGGCGGCCGGGTGGTGGACCGGGTCGGGCCGCGGCGTTGTCTGGTGGCCCTGCTGGGAGTGGCGGCGGTGGCGCTGGCGTTGATCGGGTCGGCTCCGAGTGCCAGATTCCTGCTGGCGGCCGTCGCACTCGGCGGGCTGCCGCAGGCGCTCGCCAACCCCGCCACGAACAAGGCGATCCTCGCCGCCGTACCGCCCGCCCGGCGCGGCTCGGTGACCGGGATGAAGCAGTCGGGCGTGCAACTCGGGGCCTTCGCCGCCGGACTGCCACTCGCGGCGCTGGCCGGGCTCACCGGATGGCGGGGTGCCGTGTGGACGGCGGCGGGCGCCGCGGCGGTGGCGGCGGTGTGGGCGGCGCGAACGTTACCCGCCGATCCTCCGGCGAAGTCGAGCCCGGCGGTCTGGGTGCCGCGCGGCATGATCGCCTGGCTGATGGCGTTCTCGCTGCTGCTCGGCTGCGGCATCGCCTCGGTGAACACCTATCTGTCGTTGTACGGCACCGAGCGGCTCGGTCTCGGCCCCACCGCGGCGGCTGCGCTGGTGGCCGTGCTGGGTGTGGCCGGGATCGCGGGCCGGGTGGGCTGGTCGAAGGTCGCGGGGCGGCCCGACCGGGCGGCCCGGCTGCCGGGTTCCCTGGCCGTGGGCGCGGTGGCCGCTGCCCTGATGCTGGCCGGCTCGTCCTCCCTCCACCCGTTGGCGTGGGTGGCGGCCGTGGCGGTGGGCGTCTTCGCCGTGGCGGCGAACGCGGTGTCGATGGTTCTGGTGATGCAACGCGCCGCGCCCGGTCGGGCGGGCCAGGACTCGGCGCTGGTCTCGGCCGGCTTCTTCGCCGGATTCGCGGTCGGGCCGCCGCTGTTCGGGGTGTTGGCGGAGACCGGGCGGTACGGGGGCGGGTGGCTGCTCGTGGCGGCCGAGTTCGCGGGAGCCGGGGCTGTGGCGCTGCTGTGGGCCGTGCGGGAGTATCGGGCGGGCGTACGGTCATGAGGGCACGCACGGACAAGGGCACGCCCCCTCCGGAGGACCGGCAGGCACCGCCCGGCCCGGCAACCGCCCCCTCCTGGGCAGGTCCGGCACTCGCCTGCGTCCTGGCCCGGGTCGCCGTCACCCGCACCGAGGTCGGCGACCGGTTCCCGCTGTACGCGGACCCGGACACCGGCACGTGGCGGACGACCGCGCGCGGCTCCTGGACCGGAGGTTTCTGGGCGGGACTGCTGTGGCTGCGCGCCCGGTACACCGGCGACGCCGCCGACCGTGCGGCCGCACGGGCCTGCACGGCCCGCCTGGCCGGCTGGGCCGAGGCGGACACCGCCGCCCGGGGACTGATCTTCTGGTACGGCACCGCCCTCGCGGACGACGACCTGGGTCTGCGGGACCGGGCCGCCCGGGCCTGCCTGGACGCCTTCGCCCCAAAGCTGGGTCTCGTGCCGTGGGGTTCGGCGTTCGGCGGACCGCGGCTGACGGCCCGCGTGGACGGCGTGCCCGGCATGGTGCCGCTGCTGGCGACGGCGGACCCGGAGGCAGCTCTCTCCCATCTGCGGCGACATGTCGATCTGTGCCTCGGTACGCGGCCGCCACGCTGGTCGTGGCGGCACGACCCCGGCGCGGGCTGGGCCGCGTGCGCGGATCCCCCTTCGGGCTGGAACAGGGGGAAGGCGTGGCTCCTGCTCTCGCTCGCCGAGGCCGCGCCTCTGACAGGCGGCGACGAATTCCGCGACCACGTCGGCCGGTTGCTGACGAAGCACCTGGTACCGCCCGCCGACTCCGCTCACCCCGGCGGTCCTCGCGACACCTCCACCGCCGCCATCACCGCACTGGCGCTGCTCGGCCTCGGTCACCGGGATCGAGCCGTCGCCATCCTCAAGGCGCTGGTCGACAGCCACCTGACCGACGATGGCCGCCTCCTGGACGGCTGTTACGACCTGACGGCCGGAACAGCCGTGCGCCACGAGCTGATCTGGGGCGACTTCTTCCTGGCCTACGCCCTCGCCGTCCTCACCGACCTCGGTGGACAGGACATCAGGCCGGATCCGTCCGCAGCACCCGCCGCGCCACCGAGGTGATGTGCAGCTCGTCCGGGCCGTCGAGGACGCGGGCCGCACGGCCGGTGCGGAAGAGGGCGGGGAGCGCGGTGTCCGGGCCGAGGCCCGCCGCGCCGTGGACCTGGATCGCCGCGTCGGCCACCAACTGCAGCGTGCGCGCCGCGGCGACCTTGGCCAGACCCACCTCCACGTGGGCGTCGCCGCCCGCGTCCAGCCGGGACGCGGCCTCGTGGACCAGGGGCCGGGTGGTGCGCAGGGCGAGCAACGACTCGAAGACGTGGCGCTGGACGAGTTGCAGGTCCCCGAGGGGGCCGCGAGAACGGGTGCGGGTGACCGCTCGTTCTCTCATGAGCTCGAAGGCGCGGGCGGCCTGGCCGAGCCAGCGCAGGCTGCGCAGGATGCGGCCGAGCTGGAGCCGTTCGGCGGCGACGGCGAGAGCCTGGCCGCGTTCGCCGATCAGGTGGCCGTCGTCCACCGCGACACCGTCGAGTTCGATCTCCGCCTGTCCGGCCGCACCGAGTACGGGCAGCTCGCGCACCACCCGGAAGCCGCGGGACACTGTGGGGACCAGCAGCAGGGACAGGCCGTTTCGCTCCGGGGCCCGGCCGTCCGTGCGGGCGAGAACCGTGACGAGGTCGGCGTCGGCGGCACCGCTGACGAACCACTTGTGCCCGGTCAGCCGCCAGCCTCCGCCTTCGTTGTCGTCAGCGCGGGTGGTGGTGAGGAAGGGGTCGGTGCCGGGGACGTCCGGCTCGGTCATCGCGTAGCAGACTCGCAGGTCGCCGGCGACCAGTGGCGCGAGATAGCGGTCGCGGACGCGCACGCTGCCGTGCCGCCACAGCATGAGCGCGTCCAACAGCGAGGCCGATCCGAGTGCCGCCGGGCCATGGTCACTTGCGCCCTCGGCCTCCGCGACATGGGCGTACGACCGCAACGGCAGTCCCTGGCCGCCCAGTTCCGCCGGGAGAGGCAGCGCCCACAGATCCTCGGCCTTGGCCTCCTTGCGCAGCCGGCGCAACGCCGCCGCCGCGTCCGGACCGCCGCCGTCCAGGACCGGCTCGCAGGGCACGACTCGCATACGGACGAAGTCCGCCACCCTGTCTCTCAACTCCCTTATTTCCAAAGGACATTGCGGATCTCCCCACGCCACGTCCAGCACCCCTCGCTCACCCCTTCGGGAACTCCGGCACTTGCCGGTCCGACTACCTCTTCGTGGAACTGGTCGGGGGTGACCGCTCCCGGGTTCCCGCGCGTCAGGAAAGGAGAGGCATGACATCACCAGCCACACCGGCCGTCGCGCACACGACGGCCCGGCCGCTCGACGGGCTGCGTCTGGAAGCCTCGGGACCGCCGGGACCGGCGGACGGACTCGTCGCGGAGCACCTACGGTTGCTCGGCGCGGAGGGGGCCGCACACCCTGGCGGCCATATCAGGCTCGGCGGACCGGGCTTCAACGGGATCACGGCCCGGACGAGGTGGGGCGACGGGGCCCTCGACGAGGCGACCGTGCAGGCGGCCACAGGCGTCATGGCCGTACACGGTCGCCGCGGCGGCACCCCGCGCGGCCTGGCCGTCGACTACACCGCCACCGCCACCGGCATCCTGGCCGTGCAGGCCCTGCTGGCCGGGCTCCTCGCCCAGACTCGCGGCGGACAGATCTCGGATGCGGAGGTCACCGTCGAACGGGCCGGGTTGCTCACCGTCTCGCAGTACCTGGCCGCGGCAGGCGCGGAGGAGGGTGAGGCCGCCGAAGTCGCCCCGGGCGGGCCTCCCTTCACCTCCGCCGACGGAGTCGTCTTCGAACTGGAGACACTCGACCCGGGCGTGTGGGCCGCCTTCTGGCGTGCCCTGGACGCACCGCAGGACGCGATACGGCGCGGCTGGCGGCCCTTCCAGTTCCGGTACGCCACGGCCTGCGCGCCCTTTCCGCAGGCGCTGCACGACGCAGCCCGGAGAGCCGGCTGGGAGCCGATCCGGGAGGCCGCCCGTTCCTCCGGTGCCGAGGTGTGCCCGCTGCGTTCGCTCTCCGATCGGGCCGCCGAGTACGACGAGGCCCCGCCGTGGAAACTGACCCCGCACCCCGCGTCGTACTCCGGCGCGCCAGCGGGCGAGGCAGGCGCCCCGCTGGCCGGTCTGACCGTCCTGGAGGCCGGCCGCCGCATCCAGGCACCGCTCACCGCACATCTGCTGGGCCTGCTCGGCGCGGAGGTGGTGCGGATCGAACCGCCGGGCGGGGACCCGCTGCGCGGCATGCCACCCGCCTGCTCGGGGATCTCGGCACGCTGGCTCGCGCTCAACCGCGGCAAGAAGGCCGTCGAGGTCGACATCAAGTCCCCGGCGGACCGCGAGCGACTGCGCGCGATGGCGGCGGAGGCCGATGTCTTCCTGCACAACTGGGCGCCGGGGAAGGCCGCCGGACTCGGCCTGGACCACGAACACCTGGCCACCGCCAACCCCGCGCTCGTCTACGCCTACACCAGCGGCTGGGCCGGACGGCTGCCCGACGCCCCGATGGGCACCGACTTCATGGTGCAGGCCCGTACCGGGGTCGGCGAGGCAGCGCGACCCTCCGACGAGCCGCCCGCACCGTCCCTGATGACCTTGCTCGACGTGCTCGGCGGGCTCATCGGTGCCGAGGCCGTCCTCGCCGGGCTGCTGCTGCGGCAGCGCACCGGGGCCGGTGTGCGGGTGGACTCGTCCCTGCTGGGGGCCGCCGACGTGCTCACCGCAGCCGCCCGGGCGCGTGCCGTGCAGGGTCTCGATCCGCGTCGGCCGGCGGGGTTCCGCCGGCCTTCGCCGACGGCCGACGGCTGGATCGCCCTC
Organism: Streptomyces colonosanans; assembly: GCF_001866645.1. GTDB lineage: Bacteria > Actinomycetota > Actinomycetes > Streptomycetales > Streptomycetaceae > Streptomyces > Streptomyces colonosanans. The sequence goes on along the minus strand of NZ_MLYP01000058.1, from coordinate 13,481 downwards.
CCGGACCACTCCGCCGTCCCGTACGACGTCCGCGACCTGACCACGGCGCGGGCGCTGGAGCGGCTGCGCGGGGACGGTCTGTCCGCCGTCCCGGTCGTCACCGACCTCGCCGGCCTGCTCTCCTCCGGCTCGATCAGCCGCGACGCACACGGCGCACCCGCCGTTCCCGACCCCTGGAGGTTCGCATGACCGTCGCCCTGCACGACCTGCTGCCAGCCGAACTGCGCCGTACCTGGGCCGTGGACGGAACCTGTCCCGACCTCGACCTCTACAGCCTCTACCGCGCCCGCCTGATCACCGACCCGCACCACACAGCCATCCTCGACGCCAAAGGCAAACTCTGTTACACCGCGCTGGATCGCAAGGCCCGAAGTCTCGCCGCCGGACTTGCCGGACTCGGCATACGACCCGGCGACGTCGTCGGCATCCAACTCCCCAACGGACGCGACGCCGTCGTCGTCGACCTGGCGCTGGCCGCCCTGGGCGCCGTCGCGCTGCCCTTCCCCGTCGGGCGCGGCGGGCGCGAGGCGGCCTCGCTGCTGCGCAGATCGGAGGCGGTCGCGGTGATCGCGGCGGCCGAACACCGGGGCAACCACCATGCGGCCGACCTGCTGGCGGTCGCCGGTGAGCTGCCCGCACTGCGGACGGTGATCGCCTCGGGAGCCGCACCCGAAGGGGCCCTCGCACTTGCGAAGTTACTGCGCACCGACCCCAAGACCCTGGTCCCGGCCCGCCCCGACCCCGACTCCGCCGCCCGCATCCTGGTGTCATCCGGGTCCGAGGCCGAGCCGAAGATGGTGGCCTACTCACACAACGCCCTGGCCGGTGGGCGCGGCAACTTCCTCGGCTCGCTCATCCCGGACGGCCGCCCGCCGCGCTGCCTGTTCCTCGTGCCGCTGGCCTCCGCTTTCGGCAGCAACGGCACCGCCGTGACACTCGCCCGGCACGGCGGAACCCTGGTCCTACTCGACGCCTTCACCCCCGAGGCCGCGCTGGAGGCACTCGTCGAGCACCAGCCCACCCATGTCCTGGGCGTGCCGACCATGATCCGGATGATGCTGGACCGCATGACGGAAGGCGACCGGCCGGAGTTCACCCCGCCCACAGCCCTGATCGTCGGAGGCTCACCGCTGGACCAGGCCACGGCAGCGGAGGCACGCAAAGCCTTCGGCTGCCCGGTCGTGAACCTCTACGGCTCGGCGGACGGCGTCAACTGCCACACCGGACTGGTGGACGACTCCTCCGACGGCGAGGGGCGGCCGGGCATCGCCGCGGGGCACCCCGATCCCCGGGTCGCCGACATACGGATCGCTCTCCCCGGCACTCAGGAGCTGCAGGAGGTGTCCCGGGGCACGGTCGGCGAGATCCTCGCCCGCGGCCCCATGACCCCGCTGTGCTACGTCGCCGCGCCCGACCTCGACTCCCGCTACCGCACGGCGGACGGCTGGGTGCGCACCGGGGACCTGGGGCTCATCGACCAGGACGGGACGCTCAGGATCGTCGGGCGACTGAAGGACGTGGTGATCCGGGGCGGGGAAAACATCAGCCCCGCGGAAGTGGAGCTCGAACTCGCCACACATCCCGGCGTGCGGGACGTGGTGTGCGTGGGGGTACGCGACCCGTTGATGGGTGAACGGCTCGCGGCCTGCGTCGTGCCCCGGGAGGGCGCGAGGATCACGCTGGAAGAGCTGTGCGCCCACCTCGACACCCGTGGTCTGGAGCGACGCAAGCACCCCGAACGGCTGCTGGTGCTGGGCGAGTTGCCGCTGACGCCGGCGGGCAAGCCGGACCGGGCGGCGCTACGGGAACAGTGCACGGCTCAGGCGGAGGAGCAGCGGCCTCTGACACCGGCCGGCTGACCCCCCGGTGAGCAGGAGGGCCGCCCGGTGACATCCCGGGCGGCCCTCCGCGTGTCCGCCACCCCTGCGGCTCAGGACGAGGCCATCGCCTTCTCCACCGCCGTCGCCGCGTTCTTGTACACGGCCAGCAGGTCCAGGTCCTCGGCCGGGTAGTTGACGATCTCCACCTGGCGGGCACCGGAGTCGGGAAGCACCTTGCCGGTCGTCATATGGACGTTGTCCAGGACCAGTTGCGGCCTCTTCTTCGAGAGGTCGGACAGCTGCTTGGCCGTCACCGCCTCAGGGCCGTACGCACCGACCAGGTTCGCGCCCGCCATCTTCGCCGACCACGTCGAGAACACCTGGGCGACGGCGGTCGGCGCCTTGCCCTGCGGCCAGGCGGCCTTGAGGTCCTTCTGCAACGTGGCGTACTCGGTGTCGAAGGACGTGATCCACTTGGCGGCAGCCTCTTCGGTGCCGAACATCTTGCCCAGACGGGTCACCTCGGCCTTGGCCTTGTCGGCGTCGTTGTCGAGGTTGACCTCGACCAGCTTGGCGTTCGACCCGGCCGCCTCCTTGAACTTCGCGGCGTAGGGCTCGAAGGGCGCGTACAGCACGAAGTCGGCGCCCGCCACGGCCGCCAGGTCGGACGGCTTCGGGTCGTAGTCGGGAGCGTGCTGCACCGACTCCGGCACGATGACCTTGACGTCCTTCGCTCCTGCGGCCTTGGCGAAGGCGCCCTCCCAGCTCGTGGTGGCGACGACGACCGGGGCGTCCTCGTTCTTGCCCCCGGGCTTCGCCTCGGACGAGGAGGACGACGGGGTGTTCTCGCTGCCGCAGCCAGTGACCGTGAGCGCGGTGCCGAGGGTCAGCGCGAGGACGGAAGTGATGTGGACGCGGATGCGCGCCATGAGCTGATTCTCCGTTCGGGTACGAGGTGCACGGCGAGGACGACCACGCCGGCGGTGAGGACGAGGACGGGTCCGGGCGGCCAGTCGAAGCTGAGCGCGATGAGGAACCCGGTCAGGTTCACGACGACGCCGGTGCCGATCGCCCAGAGGATGATGGAGGACAGGGAACGGCCCAACCGCCGTGCGGCGAGGGCGGGCAGAAGAGTGAGCGCGTCGACGAGCAGGGCGCCGGTGAGCTTGATGGCCCCGGCGACCGACACCGCGACCAGGACCAGCAGCAGGAGGGTGAGCCGCTCGACACGTACGCCCGAGGACAGGGCGAGCTCACGGTCGTAGAGAAGAAGCGCGATGTCCCTCCTGCGCCACCAGAACAGGCCCGGCACGGCGACGGCCAGGCCGGCCAGCAGCCAGAGGTCCGCGGTGCCGACCGAGAGGATGGACCCCCACAGCAGCGCGAAGGCTCCCGCCGCGTTGACACCCGAGACGGCGAGCACGAGCAGCGCGCCCGCGATCGCCAGGCTCATCAGCAGGCCCATCGCGCCGGACAGTCCGTCCGGGGTGCGGGCCAGGGGCGCGACCCCGGCCCCGGCGAGTGCGCACGCCACCAGCGCGCACAGCATCGGGTCGAGTCCGGTCAGCAGAGCGACCGCGATGCCCAGCAGCGCCACGTGCATCATCGCGAACCGCACCGGCATGATGTCGAGACCGACGATGACGACCCCGATCACAGGCAGCCCGACGGCCGCTACCAACAGGGCGACGCCCGCCCGTTGGACGGGCACGAGTTGCAGCAGCTGGCCGACGTCGGCCGCGGCCAGCGTGCTCACCGGACCTCCCGCAGCCGGCCCGCGGCCATCTCCAGCACCCGGTCGCAGCGGTCGGCCAGGGCTCGGTCGTGCGTGACGACCACGACGGTCACCGGCAGGGACAGCAGCACGTCGGCCGCCTCCTCCTGGCCGGAGAAGTCGAGCGCGGCGGTGGGCTCGTCGGCGAGCAGCACCCCTGCGCCCGCGGCGACGCAACCCACGGCCCGCGCCAGGTACATGCGCTGGAGCTGACCTCCGGACAGCGTGTGCAGCGGCCGGTCGGCGAGAGACCCGACGCCGAGCTTGTCCGCCGCCTCGACCGCTTCGGCGGCAGATGCGCTGCTCGCCAGCAGCTCCCGGCCCAACAGCGGAAACCGGCCGGTCGCCGGCTTCTGCGGGATCCACGCGCACGCCCTGCGCCGCCACGCCCACTCGGCCGCGCTCCCGGTGTCCCGCCCACCGACCAGGATCCGGCCGGAGAACTGCCGGTGCAGGCCGAGAACGGCACGCAGCAGCGTCGTCTTGCCCGACCCGTTGGTGCCGGTCAGCGCCACCCGCTGCCCCACCGCGATGTCGAGGCACACCTCGCGTACCGCCTCGACCCGGCCGTGCCGGCACACGACGCCGGACATCCGGACGTCCAACCCCTTCATGCCACCTCCCTGCTTCGTCACCAGAGCAGTCGGATGGAGAGGCCGGTGAGTTCCCCGGGGATCTGCCGGGGTTCGCCCTCGTGGCGCGAGCACGCTCACCGTCGGGCCCGCCTGCCCGTACAAGGCGGGTGGGCGGGGCCGGGCCACACGCCTGGACAGCCCCGATCGCTCACACCCCGTCCTGGCCGGGGCGGACCACCACGGCGAGGGCCTCGACGCGTCCCGCATGTTCGAAGTGCAGGGTGAAGGGCACCAGATCGCCTGCGCCGCCGTCGGGAGTCCCGCACCCGGTGCCTGGAGGACCGGGTGCGGGACCGGAGGGATCAGCGCTTGACGTTGACCGTCGCCGACGCGGTCGACGCCGTGTGCAGGTCGTCGCCGGGCCAGCTGACGGTGTAGGTCACGTCACGCTTGGCGCGCGGAATGTCGTCGATGGTGAAGGTGCCGTCCGCGGCGACGGTCACCGACGACAGTGTGCCGGTGCCGAGCTGGTCGGTCCGTACGACCTTCAGCACCGCCCGGTCCGGCAGCGCCTTGCCCTGCGCGGTGAACGTGCCGGTGATGGTGACGCCCCCGCTGAGCGATGCCTCCGCCGGCGCGGTGAGCGCGATCGAGGTGGGCGCCTTGGCGACGGTGACGGTGTGGGTGAGGTCCTCGGCCGGACGGTGGGTCAGGTCGCCGAGGAAGGACACCCGGTACGTGGCGTCGCCGACGACGTCCGGCTCGTCGAGGATCGTGAAGGTGCCGTCCGCCTTGACGGTGGCGGTGCCCACGTCGTGGGTGCCGGTCGCGTCCACGCGGGTCGCCTTGACCTTCAACGGCGTGCTGGGCGCGGGACCGTCGAACTCCAGCTTGCCGCGCACGGACAGCGGCTCGCCGGCGACCGCCTGTGCGGGGCTGTGGGTGAGGCCGCCGGTGAAGCGGACGTCGTACTGGACGGCCGGGGGCTGGATGATGTGCAGCCAGAACTGGCTGCCGACCGCGTTGGTGGTGACCGCGAACAGCCGGGAGCCGTCGGCCGACCACTCCATGCCGCGCGGCGCGACCCGGTCGCCGTCGAGGCTGCCCTCGAAGACGAACTCCAGCGGCGCCGTCGAGTCTGTGGGGTCGGCGGGCTGGAGCAGCAGGTCGGGAGTGGAGCCGGTGGCCGCCGCGCCGCGTGCGAGGTACTTTCCGTCGCCGCTGAAGGCGACCGAGCTGGCGGTGGCGCCGGCCGGGAGCGCCGGGTAGGCGTTCGCCGCGTCGGAGAGGTCGTCGGTGTTGAGCAGCCGGGTGCCGTAGGCGGCGTCGGCGACGGCGACCTTGCTGCCGTCGGCGGAGAACGCCATGTCCTTCAGGTCGAGCGCGCCGTTGCCCGCGCTGTCGGCGAAGCGGCGGGCGGCGTTTCGTACGAGAGAGCCGTTGCTGGTGTCGTACACCGTGAGGAAGGGGTTGGCCGCCTTGTTGTTGCGCGGCTGGCCCATGAGCATCCGATCACCGGGGCCGGACTCGAGCGTGAGCTTGCCGTAGTCGTTCCAACCGGTGCGGCTGTACGAGCCGTTGATTGCAACGTCCAGATAGGACTGGGCGGTGGAGCACTCGTCCACGTAGCGCGAGTTGGGCGTGGTGAAGTACAACTGGCCGCCTGAAAAGGCGAGTTCTCGGCCACAATCATCAGTGGCGGCGTAGCCGAGCATGGCCGGTTCGAAGGTGGTGGTGTCGTACGTCTGGATCTGCGCGCGCAGACCGGCGTAGAGCTTGGTGCTGTCGGCGCTGAGAGCCAGGCCCGAGACATAGTAGGGAGTCTGGATGGTGGTCAGGCGCTCGCCGCGGAAGTCGTAGACGGCGATGACACCCTTGTTGGTGTAGTAGTCGGTAGCTCTGTCCGCGACGAACACGCGCTGGTGCACGGAGTCGACGGCGATCGCCGAGTACGACGAGAACGGCAGCTTGACCACCGAGTCGGAGGCCGCCGCGTGGGCCGCGGGCGCCACGGCGACGGTCAGGCCGGCTCCGGCGAGGGTGGCGGCGAGCATCGTGGCCGCCAGGCGTCCGGGACGGTGTGCAGTGTTCAACTGTGCCCCCCACAGGCTGTGTTGGGTGCCCACTGAGGCCAATGAGGCACCTGTGAAGCCTATGAAACAACTGTGAAGAGGGCCTGATCAAGGAGGCGTGGGCGAGGACTTGCGCCGGGCGTGCCGAAAGCCTTGAATGCTCCGATACGGGAGGGAGCCCGCGCCTGCCGTAACCGCGACGCCGCCACCGTCCTTCTGCCCGGAGCCCGTTGCGGCGCGGGGTACCGGGCCCCGCCGTCAGGTGGCGTTGCCCCGTGCGGCCGCGCTCATCCCTCTCCCGGCGCTCCCAGACCGGTCAGGGCGCCGACCGGGTCCAGGTCCGGGATGCCGCGGGGCCACCACTCCTCGCGGCCCGGTTCCGACTCGTACGCGTACCACAGGCCGTCGTGGCCGAGACGGAGCTGGGTGTGGCCGGCCGGGTGTGTGAGGCGGTTGCGCCAGGGGCGGAACGCGGGGAGGTCCGCGGCGAGGAGGAGGGGGCGGGCGCGGTCGAAGCGGCCCGCCGGCGGGTCCCAGGGCTCTTCGAGCACGGCGAGTCCCGCCCGTCCGCCCTGTCGCCACGCGGCGACCGCGCGCGCCAGGTCGGCCGATGTCCGCCCGGTGGCGGCGGCCAGCGAGGAGTAGAGCGCCCGGGTGGCCGCGGTGAGGCCCGAACCGGGGCGGGCCGCGGCGAGCCGTACCGCGTCCTGCCAGAGCGTCAGCTCCGCGACCGGATCGCGCCCGGTGGTCAGCAGGGCGTGGGCGCGGGCTGCCGCGTCCGTGGCGAGCTGGTCCAGCGCGAGCGGGTCCGGGCCGTCCGAAGTCCCCGGGTAGACCGGCGGCTGCTCGGGGTGCGCGGGGGGCGGCAGCGGGTCCGGGAGCGCCGGCAGCGCACGCCGGGCCACGGCGTCACGGGCGCGGACGCCGACGACGGGTGCGGGTTCCTGCTCCCGCGCGGCGCGGGCCGCACGGGCCGCGTTGCGCCTGGACAACGCGTCGAGCAACTCGCGCTCGCCTCGGCCGCGCAGCAGGAGGAGGACGAAGGGGTCCTGGTCGAGCAGCCGGGCGGTCTGGTAGCAGACGGCGGCGGCGTGCTTGCAGGGGTGGCCGAAGTCGGGGCAGCTGCAGTGCGGTTCGAGGTCGTCCGAGCCCGGGAGCAGCCGGCCCCCGCACTCGGCGAGGGACCGCGGTACCTCCTTGTCCAGCAGCGCGGCGATGTGGCCGGGCCGCTCGGCGGCTGCGTCCAGGAAGCGCTCCCACTCCTCGTCGGAGAACGTCCGCAACCGCAGCTGGACGCGGTACGGGCGCGGACGGCTCCCGTGCACGTATGCGAGCACGAGCCCTGGGGTGACGGTGATGGAGTCGACGTTCCCCTGGCCCGCGTAGGCCCGCCCCCGGGCCAGCCGGGCGGTGTCGAGGGCCCCTTCCTCCAGCGCCGCGACCCAGGCGTTGCCCCACCATGTCTCGGCGAACCGGTCCGCCCGGTCCGCCGGTGGCGCGGGGATCGCGGCGAAGGTGCGCCGCAACTCGCCGTCGCGGCTGGGGGCCGCCATCGACCACGGGTTGCGGGCGGCCAGGAGCCCGCCCGGCGAGGTTCCAGCGGGTCTCGGGGGCAGGTCTTCTCCCTCCTGCCCGGGCGACACGGACAAGCTCGCCACTTCGCGCGGGGGCAGCGGGGGCTGCGGGGGCGTCTGCGCTCGCTCGCCGTCGTCCCCCATGGGGGGTTCGGCCCCGCCCTGATGCGCCATCGGTTCCGGCAACTCGAAGGCGTCGGCGAGGAGTTCACGCATGTCCCGGATCCGGCCGCCGCGCGTACTCGTCCGGGTGCCCCGGCGGGTGAGAGCGCCGGTCGGCCTCGGGCCGGACGGCCCCGGGGTGCCGGATGCCGCTCGGGAGCCCGACGGGCGCCGCGCTGCTCCTCCCCCGGCCGCGGCCTCGGGCCGCTCCCGGTCCGCTTCTTCCCTCGCGGCCCGCAACGCCTCACGCGCGACGTCGCCGGGGCGCGCGGCCGGGGTGGTCTTCCGGGCGGCCTCGCCAGGACGTGCGGCCGGGACGGTCTCCCGGGCGGTGTCCAGGACCCCAGGGGTCTCCCGCACGACGGCGGGGTGTTCATGCCCGGTCTCCTGCGGAGCCGCAGCGCCCTCCCCGGTCCGCCCGCCGCCGCGGCGTTCCGCGTTCGCCCGTCGCAACGCCGCGCGCGCCGCGTCCCCCGGCCTGACCTTCTGCTGCACGCCTGTTCCGGGCACGGTGACCGCCGAGTCCGCGGCGGAGGGCTCTGCGGCCCGGACGTCACCGTCGGCACTCTCCCGCTCCCGCGCCGCCCGCAGCGCACGACGCGCCACGTCGGCGGGGCGTGCCACGTCAGCCGCACGTACCGCATCCACCGCGCGTGCCGGAACCGTCCCGCCCTCGGGGTGCGGCTCCCCGCCCGTCCCGGGCCGCTCCTCCCCCGCGCCGTTCACGCCGTCCTCCTCAGCGACACCAGGTCCGACAGCTCGCGGTCGGTCAGTTCGGTCAGGGCCGACTCGCCGGAGCCCAGGATCGCGTCCGCCAGTGCCCGCTTGGACTCCAGCATCTCGGCGATGCGGTCCTCGACCGTGCCCTCGGTGATCAGTCGGTGGACCTGGACCGGCTGGGTCTGGCCGATGCGGTACGCGCGATCCGTGGCCTGCTCCTCCACCGCCGGGTTCCACCAGCGGTCGAAATGGATGACATGACCCGCGCGGGTGAGATTGAGGCCCGTGCCCGCCGCCTTGAGGGAGAGGACCAGGACCGGGGTCTCCCCGCTCTGGAAACGGTCCACCATCCGCTCGCGTTCAGGCACCGGCGTACCCCCGTGCAGCAGCTCGGCCGGTACCGCGCGGGAGGCCAGGTGCGTGCTGATGAGCCGGGCCATGCCGACATACTGCGTGAACACCAGCGCCGAGCCGTCCTCCGCCAGCAGGGTGTCCAACAGCTCGTCCAGCAGGGCGAGTTTGCCGGACCGGGCGGTGAGCGCCGCGGCCGTTCGCGGGTCCTCCTTCAGATACAGGGCCGGGTGGTCGCAGATCTGCTTGAGCGAGCCGAGGAGCCCCAGGACCAGGCCTCGGCGGGCGATGCCCTGCGCCGTCTCGATCTCCAGCAGGGACTCCCGCACGACCGCCTCGTAGAGCGCGGCCTGTTCACGGGTGAGCGGCACGGGGTGGTCGGTCTCGGTCTTGGGTGGAAGCTCGGGGACGATGCCCGGGTCGGACTTCTTGCGGCGCAGCAGGAACGGGCGGACCAGGCGGGCGAGCCGCTCGACCGCCTCCTCGTCCTCGCCGTTCTCCACCGCGCGCGCGTGCCGGGCACGGAAGGACTTCAGGGGGCCGAGCAGTCCCGGGGTCGTCCAGTCCAGCAGCGCCCACAGTTCGGAGAGGTTGTTCTCCACGGGCGTCCCGGTGAGGGCGACGCGCGCGGGCGACGGGATCGTGCGCAGTGCCTTCGCCGTGGCCGAGTAGGGGTTCTTGACGTGCTGTGCCTCGTCCGCGACGACCATGCCCCAGGTCTGGTCGGCGAGCCTTGGCGCCGCCGACCGCATCGTCCCGTAGGTGGTGAGCACGAAACCGCCGTCCAGGTCGTCCAGGGTGCGGTCCGGGCCGTGGAAGCGGCGGACCGGGACGGAGGGGGCGAACCGGGTGATCTCCCGCTGCCAGTTGCCCAGCAGCGACGCCGGGCAGACCACCAGGGTCGGCTCGCGGCGCGCCCGGCGCAGATGCAGGGCGATGACGGTGACCGTCTTACCGAGGCCCATGTCGTCGGCGAGGCAGCCGCCGAGGCCGAGGGAGGTCATCAGGTCCAGCCAGGCCAGGCCTCGCAACTGGTAGTCCCGGAGCCGGGCGGCGAGGCCCTCGGGCGGCGCCACCGGGCCGACGCCCGAGGTCAGCCGGTCCCGGAGGGCGGCCAGCGCGCCGACCGGCACCGCCTCCACCGTCGCGCCGTCCACCTCGGCGCGGCCGGTGAGCGCCACGGACAGCGCGTCGACCGGGTCGAGCAGGCCCAGTTCGCGCTTGCGGGCCTTGCGGACGAGCGCCGGGTCGACCAGCACCCATCGGTCGCGCAGTCGGACGACCGGGCGGTGAGCCTCGGCGAGTGTGTCCATCTCGGCCTCGGTGAGCGGGTCGCCGCCGAGCGCCAGCTGCCAGCGGAACTGGAGCAGGTCCTTGCTCTCGAAGAAGCCCGTGCCGTCGGTCGCAGAGCCGGGCGCGGGCCGTACGACCGCCGCCGCGGTCAGATCCTGCGCCAGGTCCCTGGGCCAGTGCACCGCGACCCCGGCAGCGCCCAGCCTGCTCGCCGCGACGCCCAGCAGATCGCCCAGCTCCTCCTCGGACAGCGCCAGTACGTCGGGCGCCTCCTGTGCGGAGAGCCGCTCCAGTGGGGGCCAGACGCGGGCCGCGCGGCGGACGGCGAGGGCCGCGTCCACCCGCGCGCGGGGGCCGAACGCGGCGTCCGCCTCACCGGCCCACAACACCGCCGCGTCGACGACGAGTGTCGGGTCGGCGAGGCTGTGCACCTGCACGACGGCCGCGCCGGCGCGGCGGGCGCCCTCGCCGTCGTCGAACAGCTGGTACGCGGACAGGTCCAGGCGCAACGAGATCCGTACGCCCGTGTCCATGCCCGCGGCCACCTCGGCGGCCCAGTCGTGCGCCCGGGGAAGGCGCTGCGGCTCGTGCGCCGCGAACGGCCTGCCCGCGGTGTGGGCGGCGGCCGGGGTGCGCGGCAGGGTGTCCGCGACCGCGTCCAGGAAGGACCGTACGAGGGACTCCGGCTCGGGCAGCCTGAGGGGTCCCTTGCCGGCGAGCGGGACGGCATGGCCCTCGTACGGGAGCGCGGCGGCGATCGCCCTGAGGTGGGCGATGTCGTCCGGCTCCAGTGGTCCGGCCCGCCAGGCGTCGTATCCCTGGGGGGTGAGCCCGGGCAGCAGCCGCCCGCGCGCGACGAGTCGCAGGGCGTGCAGCGCGGCGGCGCCCCAGCAGGCGGTGGCGGGGTGGGCGGCGGGGTCGCGCCGGGCCCGGGCGAGCAGGGGCAGGGCATCGGCGATGGACAGCGAGACGGCGGGGACGGTGCCCCTGCGCACGCCGGCTCCATGGCTGCGTACGACCGTCAGTTCCTGCGCGCCGTCCGTGTCCTGCGTGCCGTTCGACGGCAGTGCTCCGCCCTCCGGGTCCCAGAAGGCGACCCGGCCCTGGCGGGGCAGCGGCGCGGGCACAAAGACGGCGGCCAGCCTCCCCCAAGCTCTCGACTGCGTTCGAGCAGGGGGCGCCCCCATGGGCACGACCGCCTCGGCCACCTGCTCCCCCATACGTCCGGTCACCTCCCGCCGTCGCATCGCATCAGATGTCTTCGACTGTACGGGCGGGGTCTGACAATCGGCTCCGGCGAGCGGCCGGGAGCGCGACGGGCGGTGGTCAGGGAATCGTCCGCGACACCACGTAGACCGTCGGGCGGTCGGGGACGGCCCGGTCCACCATGACGTCCAGGGTGGGCGCCGGGTTCTTCTGCGCGTGGGTCAGGCCGTACCAGGGGCCGTCTCCCGTGAACGTCCAGCCGACGACTTCCTGGTCGCGCGTGCTGATGGCGGTGTCGTTCTCCTTCAGCTCGCTCGTGCTCGTCCTGATGTGGCCGAGGAACTCCTCGAGTCCGGCGTCGGTGGTACTGAACTGCGCGTACAGCCTGCTGGTCTTCCAGTTGTTCGTCTCGTAGTACGCGACGCCGGTGGCATCCTCGGGGATCTTCACCTGGTACAGACTGCCCAGCACGCTGGAGGGCCAGCCCGCGGTGAGGCCGGTCGCCGAGTACCTCGCCTCCTTGACCTTGCCGCTGTCGCGGCTCTGGTTGGCGGAGATCACCAGGTAGCCGGCGGGGACGCCGATGAGCAGCACGATGATCAGCAGCGTCAGCGCCCTTCGGCGGATCATGTGCCCTCGGGCCTCCGGGGGCCGTGAGGGCTCGCCCGGCGGTGACGACTGATGCGGCACCGAGGTCACAGTGACCCCTTGATGGTGCGGCGGGTCTGCTCGTACCGCTCGTAGCGCTCGTACCGCTCCACGCGGCGTCGGTTGGCGCGCCGGAAGCGGCGGGCGACGAGCCGGGCCAGGTCGGCGGCGCCGACCATGCCGGCCTCGGGGCCGAGCTGGGCGCGCGCGATGCGGGCTTCGGGGCGATAGCCGCGGCCGGTCAGATGGCGCCGGAAGGCGTCCCGGGCCGGGCCGATGAGCAGGTCGTCGGCCGCGCTGACCCCGCCGCCGATCACGAAGCAGGACGGGTCCAGGGCGGCGGCGAGGTTGGCGATGCCGACGCCGAGCCACTGGCCGATGTCCTGCAGCAGCTCGATGCACATCGCGTCGCCCTCGCGGGCCAGGTCGGTGATCATCGGGCCGGTGATGTCGGAGATGTTGCCCTTGACGTGCTCGATGATCCCGTACGCCACCGGGGATTCGGCGGCGGCCAGCTCCTTGGCCTCACGGACCAGGGCGTTGCCCGAGCTGTACTGCTCCCAGCAGCCGCGGTTGCCGCACGGGCAGCGGTGGCCGCCGGGCACGACCTGCATATGGCCGAACTCGCCCGCGACGCCGAACTTGCCGCGCTTGACCTGACCGTCCTCCAGGATGGCACCGCCGATGCCCGTACCGAGAGTGATCATGACGAGATGGTCTTCGCCGCGGCCCGCGCCGAAGCGCCACTCGGCCCAGGCGGCGGCGTTGGCGTCGTTGTCCACCAGGACGGGGACGGCGAGCCGTCCGGCCAGGCGGTCGCGCAGGGGCTCGTTGCGCCAGGACAGATGCGGAGCGAACAGGACACGGCTGCGGTCCGCGTCCACCCAGCCGGCCGCACCGATACCGACGGCGTGCACATCGTGCCGGTCGGAGAGGTCCAGGACCAGCTCGACGATGGTGTCCTCGACGACCTTGGGGCTCTTGGACTTGTCGGGCGTCTCGGTGCGGAGCTTCTCCAGGATGTTGCCGTCGGCGTCGACGACGCCCGCCATCACCTTCGTGCCGCCGATGTCGATGCCGACCGTGGGGACACGCGGCGCCGACAGGTGAGAACGGCGCTCGCGTGTGCCGACGGTCCGCAGGACGGTGGCCCTGGCGGAGCCGCGGTGGGTGAAGTCGCGGTAGGTGCTCATCGGACCGATTCTGTCACGCTGCCACCGGGCGGCACCGTGGAGCCGCCTGACGCACAGCGACCAGCGGACGCGGTGTGCCGTCCACAGGTCCGC